>NZ_FNYT01000018.1 GCF_900109135.1 Trichococcus ilyis
GGGACTGGGAAAAAAGCCACTTCTTATAATAATTTTTAAATCTGATTAGTTAAAAACACCGTCATATCAAGGATTAATTTTCCAAGATATGACGGTGTTTTCTAATTTAGTTAGTTATTTCCCAGCCCCTCAAAAAAGCTTCATCTCTCCGAATAAAGTTTCAACAAAACACTTGACTGGAGGTAAGAAAGAGGCTGGGAGTTTCGTCCCAGCCTCTTCTTTATACAGTTGTTTCGAGAAGCATTCTACTTTTTCCAATGCGCTTCGATATAGGAATCTCTGCCTGAATGGGAGCGATAACCATGGTAATGCGCACTGCTTTTTTTGTAGAAATCCTGATGATATTCTTCTGCAGCATAGAACGGTTGCGCCGGCTCGATGGACGTCACAATCGGTTTCGTGAATTTCCCGCTGTTCTGCAGCGCTTGTTTTGACGCTTCTGCAATTTCTTTTTGTTCCGGTGTATGATAAAAAATGACCGGGCGGTAGGAAGTGCCGCGATCCACAAACTGGCCCATCGCATCAGTGGGATCGGTCTGCTGCCAATAGACCTCCACCAAATCTTTGTACGGGAAGATCGTCGGGTCAAAAGTGATCTGAACGGCTTCCGTATGCCCAGTTGTGCCGGAGCAGACTTCTTCGTAGGTAGGATTTTCTGTATGGCCACCCGTGTAGCCGGATATGACGGATTTGATGCCCGGAAGACTATCGAACGGCTTCACCATGCACCAGAAACAACCTCCGGCAAAGGTGGCTTTTTCCAATTTGGATTCTGTCACTGTCATCATTCCTTTCGTCTGCATTTTCGTCTGAAATGATTGTATCATACGCACAGATGCCTGCTCGCATATCTTGCTTGCGATCAGCGTTTGTTGCTTGCGTTTTCTTTGGTTATTTTTGTGATGCCGCCCATGTATGGCACAAGTGCATCCGGAATCGTAACGGAGCCATCTTCGTTTTGATAATTTTCCAGAATGGCAGTCACGGTGCGGCCGACAGCCAGACCCGAACCATTGAGCGTGTGCACGAAGTCAAGTTTCCCGGTTTCTTCATTGCGGTAACGGATTTTTGCGCGACGGGCCTGGAAGGCTTCCGTATTTGAACAAGAGCTGATTTCCCGGAAAGTATCCTGAGCGGGAATCCAGACTTCTATGTCGTACGTTTTGGCTGCAGAGAAGCCCATATCACCTGTACACAGTGTGATGGTGCGGTGCGGCAGGTTCAATCCCCGCAGTACGGCTTCCGCATCATCCGTCATTTTTTCCAACTCTTCATAGGAAGTTTCCGGCTTGCTGAATTTCACCATCTCCACTTTATGGAACTGGTGCATCCTGATCAAACCTCTCGTGTCGCGGCCTGCGCTTCCGGCTTCCGAACGGAAAGACGGGCTCATCGCCGTGAAGTAGACCGGCAGATCGGCTTCATTCATGATTTCGTCGCGGTAGTAGTTCGTCAAAGGAACTTCCGCTGTGGGGATCAGCGTGAAGTTGCGCTCATCCGTCAACTGGAAAACATCCTCCTTGAATTTAGGGAATTGCCCCGTACCGAACATGGAGGCTTCGTTCGCCATATAGGGAGGGATGACCTCGGTATAACCGTGCTCTTCGGTATGCAAGTCCAGCATATAGTTGTAGCAAGCGCGTTCCAGACGGGCTCCTAGGCCTTTGTAAAAGACAAAACGGCTGCCGGTCACTTTAGCGCCGCGTTCGAAGTCCAGGATATCCAGTGCTTCCGCAATATCGTAATGGGCTTTCGGTTCGAAATCGAAAGCGCGCGGTGTTCCCCATCTTCTTACTTCCACATTCTCCTCTTCATCGGCACCGATCGGAACGGAGGCATGCGGCAAATTAGGCAATCTTGTCGCGATAAACGTCGTCTTTTCCTCAATTTCATTCAGTTCTTCATCCAAGGCTTTGATTTTGTCGCCGACTTCCTTCATTTCAGCAATCTTGTCGTCCGCATTCTCTTTGTTGCGTTTCAATTGCGCAATTTCCTGCGAAACGCCGTTGCGGTATTGCTTCAGGTTTTCGGTCTCAACAATCTTCTCTCTTCTTTGGGCATCCAATTCCTTGAATGTCGCCAACTCTTCCGTCTTCACTCCACGCGCAGCCAACTTCTCCGCAGTGGCTTCGAATTCGTCCCTCAATAATTTTACATCCAACATGTGCTTTCCTCCTCAGTATCTGTACAAAAATAGCCACTCCATCCCTAGAACAATCTGGGACGAAATGGCTTTAACGTTCGCGGTACCACCCAACTTCAGCCAGCCTCGACCGGACTGACTGCGCTTCATTGCGTTAACGGACGGATCCGGAACAATTTAGTCAATTTCTTGTTTTCATTGTTCGCTTCATGTGGGGATTCGACAGGTGAAGGGTCAGTTTTCACCGAACCACTGACTCTCTGGGGCGCTTCACATTACCTACTGTTCACATGCATGGCTTTATCTATTCAATTGGCTTATGATCCGATAGCTTCATTTTACTGAAGAAAGCCCGCGCTGTCAATCAAACAAGCGGCTCCGCCATTTCGGATCAGTCGAAAAACCCTCCAACAAAATCGGACACGGCTTGCCAAGCTTTTCCGAACAAGTCTGCAACAACACGGCCGCCGCGGACAAAGATATTGGCCTTCTCAACGCTGCTGGCAACTGCGACTTTGGCGTCCTCGGAAGTCGTTCCGTCCAGGTACCCCAATTCGTCGCCTTCGACCGTCACTGCAACGGTTCCGACTTCTGTGCCTTTTTCGATCGGCGCTTCGATTTCGCCGTCTTCGTTCAGGCTCTCTTCAGCCGGCGTGAAAACAGTTGTGAGCGCCAACTCTTCTGCGCCTTTTTCAGTAACGGTCACAAGGTCCTCGCTGTAGACGAGCCCGACTTCCGTTTGTTTCCCTTTGGCTACAGCAATCGGTTCTTGCGTGGACACTGCATCGCCTTTCGCCGCCACCGTCGTCTTCTCGAAGGTGGAGAAGGCGTAGTCCATCAGACGTCCAGTCTCCTTAAAGCGCTTGGTGCTCTCATCCGCACCGATTACCACGGTGATGATCCGCATATCATCCTGGACTGCAGTCCCTGTGAAGGAAGCACCGGATTCAAGCGTTGTACCGGTCTTCAGGCCATCCACGCCTTCACGGTAATAGAACATGCCAGGCAACATCAAGTTATAGCTGTGCATCATGATTTCATCGGATGTCCCCGCTTGGAAAGTCATTTCCGGAACGGCAGTCGTTTCCAGAACTTCAGGGTAATCATCGATCAGATGATCCGCAACCATCGCTACCCCGCGCGCCGTCATTTTGTTGTATCCGTCGGCCGAAGCACCTGGATAAAGATGGTCTTCCGGCATATCGCTGTTCGACAAGCCGGTGGCGTTATAAAGTTCATAATTCTCTACGCCCCACTCATCAAGCTGGGCCTTCATCAGATCGACAAATTTTGCTTCCGATCCAGCCAAAGCTTCCGCCAAAGCAATCGTCGCGCCGTTTGCGGAATAAATCAATGCGGCTTGATACAATTCTTCGACGGAATACGTGATGTCCTGACGCAAAGGCACATTGGAAAAATTATAGTTCTGGCTGACTGCATAGACATAATCACTGACGGTGATTTGCTTGTCCCAAGTTAATTTTCCTTCCTCAATCGCTTCCAGAATCAAGTAGATGCTCAGCATCTTAGTCATTGAGGCGATGCCCAACGCTTCTTCCCCGTTTTGGTTCACAAGCACTTTATCTGTTTCGTCTTCGATCACGAATGCGGCTTTCGCATCGACAGAAGGTTGTTCGGCAGCCAAAGCAACCGGTGCGGCAAACAGGCTGTTCACCAATACCGCAGTCGCCGATAGTGTTCCCATAATCATTTTTCTGTTTTTTATCGTTATCATTGTTTGTAATTATCTCCAATCAGTCATTTCGTTCGGTTCATATACCCTTCTATGTTAGCGGAAATGCCCTAAAAAGACAACCAAAAAAAGGAGCGGGCACACGAAGCACACGCTCCTTATTCCTTCACATCCGGAGTCTGTTTCAAAGGGAGACGCAGGACGAATTTGGTTTCCGCCTCATCCGACTCCGCATAGATATACCCGCCATGAAGCGTGATGATGCTTTGGGCGATCGCCAAGCCCAGCCCGGTGCCGCCGGTTTCCTTCGAACGCGAATTTTCCACCCGATAAAAGCGTCCGAACAACTCCTGCAGCGCGTCTTCAGGGATGCGTTCGCCGTTGTTTTTCACGGCAACGATCACTTCCGAACCCACTTTTTCCGCCTCGATGCGCACCCAGGTGCCGCCATGCGCATACTTCAGGGCATTGGAGATCAGGTTGTTGAAGACACGGGCCATTTTGTCGACATCCATTTCGATCATCAGCGGCTCTGTCTTCATGATCACTTCAATCTCCATCCGGCGTTTGCGCGACTCCAATTCATAATCCGCGACGATCTGTTCCAGGAAGTTGCCGATGTTGATCATCTTCAGCAGGAGCGGGGTCGTCGGTTGCCGGACTTTGGTGTATTCGAAGAGGTCATCAACGAGCACCTTCATCTGCAGCGCTTTCGTATAGGCGATATGGATATACCGCAAGGCATCCTCTTCACTGGCGAATTGCTTATCTTCTATCAACCCCAGATAGCCGATGATGGAAGTCAAAGGCGTGCGGATATCATGACTGACATTCGTGATCAGTTCATCCTTTGACTGCTCGATTTTGCGTTCCTCTTCCATGGCTTGGACCGTGCTTTCCACCAGCGTATTGATGCTGTCGACAACATCGACATAGCTGCCGGCATTGTTCGCATCGATCCGGTGATCGAAATGGCCCGCTGCGATATAATGCAGCTCGTCCAGGATATGCGTCAGCTGCATCTGTTTGTATCTCCGGATCAGCCGCCAACCGGTGAAGATGGCCGCAAAAACTGCCGCTATCCATTGGAAAACATCGTCATAGATGGTCAGAAAGGCATCGACCACCATAACGAAGCGCCGCAAAGAAGGGATCTCCCTCAGAATCGACGGCGGCGCCGAAACCAGCCGGCTGAACATCAGCTCCATCCCAATGTAGAGCAGATAGACGATGGCCAGCGTCAAGGCTCCTTCAAAAACAAGTTCACTCAGTTCTTTTTTCTTCAATTTGTTGAACAATCAGGCACCTCCCGATTCAACTGATTTTATCAGGCTATCCGACATGCAGTACTGCCTACTCGCCGATTTTATAGCCCACACCCCAAACGGTCTGGATGACTTTCTCGCCGCCTGTAGCCTCTTCAATTTTATCGCGAAGATGGCTCACGTGGACCATCACGGTTTTGGCGGATACGATGCTCTCCTGTTGCCACACGCGCTCAAAGATCTCATCGGCACTGAAGACGCGGTTCGGATGGCTCGCCAACAAATGCAGGATGCCGAATTCCAGTGCAGTCAACTGGATGCTCTTTCCGTTCAGCGTCTTCACTTCATGGGAATCTTTTTTGATGATCAGCGGGCCGATTTCGATCGAATCCACTTCTGCGGCATCTGCCTGCATTGTGGTCCGGCGCAAAAGCGATTTGATGCGCGCCATCACTTCCAGCGGGTTGAACGGCTTGGAGACATAGTCGTCCGCGCCTGTCGTTAAACCTTGGATTTTGTCCATGTCCGTGGACTTTGCGCTCAGCATCAGGATCGGGATTGGATTATTCTGTTCCCGCAGCTCCTTCACGACCGATATCCCATCCTTCTTCGGCATCATCACATCCAGAATGATCAGTTGGATGTCCGGATTCTCTTCGAGCTTCCGGAAGGCATCGGTGCCGTCGTAGGCTTTTATCGGATCGTACCCTTCATTTTTGCAGTAGATGCTCAATAAATCAACGATTTCCCTGTCGTCATCGACGATCAATAGTTTGTTCATATCAGGACAGCCCTTTCCAATAAGATGCATATTTTTGTCTATCGTACCAAAATTTGTTAAATTTTTGCTTAAGGAAACCTAAAGAAATTCCGCTTTAATTATAGCAGAAAGCCCCACCAAACCGCGACCATAAGAAAAAAATGCCCGGGAACAAGGTCCCGGACATTTTGAGGCTGTGTTTATTGATGGATAGAGTAGTTTGGTGCTTCTTTTGTGATTTGGATGTCGTGCGGATGGGATTCGATCAATCCGGCACCGGACATCTTGATGAATTGTGCATTGTCGCGAAGTTCCTGCAGGTTGCCGGCACCGACATAGCCCATACCGGAACGGACGCCGCCCAGCAATTGGAAGATGATGTCGCTGACTGCACCTTTATAGGCCACACGCCCCTCGATCCCTTCCGGAACCATTTTCTTCGCTTCATTCACGCCGCCTTGGAAATAACGGTCGCTGGAGCCTTTTTCCATTGCGGCCAGACTGCCCATGCCACGGTAAGTTTTGAAACGGCGGCCTTGGAAGATTTCGAATTCGCCTGGAGATTCATCCGTACCGGCCAGCATGCTGCCCAGCATGACCGCATGTCCGCCGGCAGCCATCGCTTTGACGATGTCTCCCGAATACTTGATCCCGCCGTCCGCGATGATGGCTCTGCCGTATTCTCTCGCTACGCTTGCAGCATCATAGATGGCTGTGATTTGAGGGACACCGACACCGGCAACCACACGCGTCGTACAGATGGAGCCCGGTCCGATTCCGACTTTGACCACGTCGACCCCTACATCAAACAATGCGCGGGTTCCTTCAGCGGTTGCCACATTTCCGGCAATCAGGGTCGCATCCGGGAACTGGTCGCGGATTTCCTTGATTTTGCGGATAACGCCGGCGCTGTGGCCATGCGCTGTATCAATGACAATGGCATCCGCACCTGCATCCAACAACGCTTGCGCGCGCTCGAATGTATCACTTGTCACACCTACTGCAGCCGCAACGATCAAACGGCCGTGTGCATCTTTTGCGGAGTTGGGAAACTCGATTACTTTTTCGATGTCCTTGATTGTGATCAGGCCAGCCAGACGGCCGCTTTCATCCACCAAAGGCAGTTTTTCGATTTTGTATTTTTGCAGAATCGATTCAGCTTCCTTCAAAGAAGTCCCTACAGGGGCTGTCACCAAATGTTCTTTTGTCATGACATCGCCGATCGGCACTTGGTAATCTGCAATGAAGCGCAGATCACGGTTCGTCAAGATCCCAACCAGTTTGCGGTCTTCCATATCGTTGACGACAGGAACGCCGCTGATGCGGTATTTGCTCATCAGGTTCTCTGCTTCCGAAACCAAGTGATCAGGAGTGAGGAAAAACGGATCGATGATGACGCCGCTCTCGGAACGTTTTACTTTGTGCACTTCTTCAGCCTGCGCTTCGATGGACATGTTTTTGTGGATGACGCCCAATCCGCCTTGGCGGGCCATCGCGATTGCCATTGCCGCATCAGTTACAGTGTCCATACTTGCGCTTATGATAGGAATATTCAAGTGCAGATTCTTAGCTAAATCAATCGATAAATCCACATCGTTAGGTAATACATGGCTTTCGGCCGGGACCAATAATACATCATCAAAAGTAAAACCTTCTCTAGCGAATTTTGTTTCCCAATTTGACATTTTCGATGAACACTCCTTTTATTTGTGCTGATTTTTTATCATCTAAATTACCACCACGGACAACCTACGTCAAGCGCAAACGGCCCTTTATCATCCAATTCTCATATATCCCAAACTTTATCGAATGCTGCGCTTAAACCCGCAGTTAAACGTTCGGAAATTAAGCGTATTTCTTTTCGCTCCGCCTGTTTTGTCGGAATTTTCCACTTATATACGAAAATAGCCGAGATGCAATTTATCTGTTTGCTTCTCGGCTTTCCGCCTTCTACGGCCTAAAAAATGCCGCCCATGATATGATATTTTTTCTTCAGATAGATTTTCGCCGCAAAGGCTACAGCACCGATTGCAATGTAGGCAAATGCAGGCATCGCTACGTTGATACTTGCCGGAATGAACATCATCGATGCGGTCATGATCAGCATCCAGGACAGCATCGCGCCAGTCGTGGCGAGAATGTACTTGCCAAAACCTTTTTCCCCTTTTGGTGCATCCGGATTCGGTGTGTATTTGGAAATGACCAGCATCGTAATGCCGCCGACAAGGAAGTTCAGGATCAAGCTGATCAACCCCATGCCGATAACCCCTTCTTCGCTGTTCGTCAACAAAGACACGCCTGAAATCAGCGCAAAAATAGCCCCCAACAGCAATCCGCCGTCCATGGCAATCAGTAAGTCAGATGAGCGCACACTTACTTCGGCATCCGCCGGGTTGACAAGGATATTCGAAGCGCATTCCGAAACGGTTCCGTATAGTTGGCGGGCCGTCTTACCGGTTTTTTGGGCTTCCGCCAATTCCCTCATCATTTTGTTGTAAATTTCCTCTCTGCGCCCCTCTTCCAGGTTTGCAGCTCTCAAGGTTCTGTCCAGACCCAGCATGTATTGTTCATTTCTTTTTGTCAGACTCTGCCATAAGGCTTTGTTTTCGACCTTCAATTGTTCAACGCTCTTCGTTTCTTCCAATGGTAAATCCTCCCTCGATTACATGCGGCATCCTTGTCAAACGTGTTTTGAATCCTTATAGCTGAGTTCTGATTCGCAGATACCACTGCCGTTTCCCACCAAGCGTAGTGAACAAAAGAGGTTCACTTCGCTTGGTGCTCCAACGTCCGGGTATCTAAACGCGAATCATCACATCCTAAACGTGTTCTGAATCCTAGAGTTCTCCGCCTAACGCTGTTCAGGATTCATCACACTCTCTTAGTCGAACTCTGAATCCCAGAAATCTCCGCCTAAGTTGACAAACACACACGGACAAAAAACGTCCGCTTTGTGCTTGTCCCCTTAGTGCTCGATTTCTACCCGGGATTCATCGTATCCTAGACATTAAATCTGAATTCCATTACGTCGCCGTCTTGGACTACGTAGTCTTTTCCTTCGAGTCTGACTCTTCCGGCTTCTTTGGCTGCTTGCATGCTGCCGTAAGCTAATAGATCAGCAAAAGAAACAGTTTCGGCGCGGATGAAGCCGCGTTCAAAGTCGGAATGGATGATTCCGGCTGTTTGCGGAGCTTTCATGCCTAGTTTGAATGTCCAAGCGCGGACTTCTTTTTCCCCTGCTGTGAAGTATGTTCCCAGACCCAGCAGCGTGTAGGCTTTACGGATCAGTTGATCCAGTCCGGATTCTTTGATGCCCAGTTCGGCCAAGAATTCGGCTTTCTCTTCCTCTTCCAGTTCTGCGACCTCTTCCTCGATGCGGGCGCAGACAGTCACGACTTCCGCTCCTTCTGTTGCGGCAAAGGTGCGAAGTTTCTGTACCATTTCATTGTCCTCGCCGGAAATGACATCTTCTTCGGATACGTTCGCTACATAAAGCACAGGTTTCGTCGTCAACAGGAACAAGCTTTTCACAAGCGGTTCTTCTTCCGGCGTGAATTCGATCGTGCGGGCGGATTTGCCTTCTTCAAGTGTCGTCTTGATTTTCTCCAGGATCTCCAATTCGCGGACAGCGTCTTTATCTTTGGTGCGCGCGATTTTGCTGATGCGGCTGTAGCGCTTTTCGATCGATTCCAAATCGGCGAAGATCAATTCCAAATTGATCGTTTCGACATCATCCATCGGATCCACTTTGCCGCTGACGTGGGTAATGTTCTCATCCTCAAAACAACGCACAACATGACAGATGGCGTCCACTTGGCGGATGTTGGCCAAGAATTTGTTCCCCAGGCCTTCGCCTTTGCTGGCGCCTTTTACGATTCCGGCGATATCCGTGAATTCAAAAGTAGTCGGGACGGTTTTCTTCGGTTTCACCAATTCTGTCAGTTTGTTCAAACGTTCATCGGGAACTTCGACTACTCCCACGTTCGGATCGATTGTCGCGAATGGATAGTTGGCGGCTTCCACTCCTGCTTTCGTGATGGCGTTGAACAAGGTGGATTTTCCGACGTTCGGTAATCCTACGATTCCTGCTGTTAATGACATTTTTTCACACTCTTTCCAATTATATTGCTGTTATTTGTTCGTGCTGAGACTTATTCGACAGTTTCTTCTGCCTTCCTCAGTACTTTTTTCATCTTCTTCTCGAATTCACGGCGCGGCATCATGACCATCTGTCCGCATTTCAGGCATTTGATCCGGATGTCCATACCCATTCGGATGATTTCCCATGAGTTGTTTTTGCAAGGATGCGGTTTTTTCATTTCCACAACATCATGCAATCCATAATCTTGTTGTACCAAGGCTAGATGCACCTCTTTCTGATGTCTTCGTCTTTGCTTAATCGTCCAGGGAAATTTCCAGGATATCCAGAATCCGGGTCAGGTCGGCTGGAGAAAGGTATTCGATCTCGATTTTGCCTTTTTCGCCTTTGCTGGATATCTGTACGGAGGTCCCGAACTTGTCCATCAAGCGTTCCTCGCTCTCTTTGATGTACACCGGCTTCGTTTCTTTTTTCTTCTTGGTTGTCTTTTTGGCGACGTCTCCAGGATTGTTCAGTTGTTGGACGAGCAATTCCAGATGCCGGACTGTGATCCCTTCTTCGGCAGCGCGTTTCGCCAATTCGCTGATCAACGATTCATCGTTCAGGCCTAAAAGCGTGCGGGCTTGCCCCATGGAGATCACCCCTTCCTGCAGCATCACCTTGACGTCCTGCGGCAGATTCAACAGGCGCAGATGATTGGCGATGTACGGACGGCTCTTCCCTAATCTTTGGGCTACGTCCACTTGCGTAAGATTCAGCTTGTTCATCAAGGTTTGATAGCCTTCTGCCTCTTCCAGCGGAGTCAGGTCTTCCCGCTGCAGATTCTCCAGAATGGCGACTTCGATCATGGCCGTTTCGTCAAATTCCCGGACGATTGCCGGAATCGTTTTTTTGCCTGCCAAGCGGGACGCGCGGACGCGGCGTTCGCCTGCAATGATTTCATAGCCTTTCACACTGGATTGGCGTAGGATGACCGGTTGGATGACGCCGTTCAGTTTGATCGAGTCAGCCAATTCCCGCAAAGTTGAGTCATCGAAGGTTTTCCGCGGCTGATAAGGGTTGGGACGGATCTCATCCAATGGGATCTCCTGTACCGTTTCTGTTTTTTCATCGATCTTCTCGATATCCTCAAAGTTGCTGAAGAGCGCATCAATGCCGCGCCCTAACCCTTTGCTGTTTTTATTCGCCATCTGCTAACACTTCCTTTGCCAACTCAAGATACACTTCCGCTCCTTTTGAACGGATATCATAGTCAACGATCGATTGTCCGTAGCTTGGCGCTTCGGATAAACGGACATTCCGCGGAATGATGGTCTTGTACACTTTTTCTTTGAAATATTTTTTGACCTCATCAACGACCTCGAAACCGAGGTTCGTCCGGGCATCCAGCATCGTCAACAATACCCCTTCCAATTTCAGGTCCTTATTGAAATGCTTTTGGACCAAGCGGAAGGTATTCAACAGTTGGCTCAGCCCTTCCAAGGCGTAATACTCGCACTGGACCGGAATCAGCACCGAATCACTGGCAGTGAAAGCATTGATCGTCAAATGCCCCAAAGAAGGCGGGCAATCGATGAAGATGAAGTCGTATTCGTCGCGTACAGCTTGCACCGCCTCATGAAGACGCGCTTCGCGGTGGGGCTGATTCGTCAATTCGATTTCGGCTCCTGCCAGTTGGATCGTTGCCGGCACGACCCATAAATTTTCCCGCGAAGATTCTCTGATGACATTCGCGATGGGCTCCTGGTTCACTAATACATCGTATATATCTTTTTCAACATCTGCTTTTGAGATGCCGAGTCCGCTCGTGGCGTTTCCTTGGGCATCACTATCTATCAATAACACTTTTTTGCCTAAGTAGGCCAAAGAAGCTGCCAAATTGACGGTGGTCGTTGTTTTCCCGACGCCGCCTTTCTGATTTGCGACTGCAATAATCCGTGCCATCTATTCTCCTCCACTTTCTCTCGTTCATCCGAAGCTGGCGTACCGCGCATCTCTTTTTTTGCCTAAAAAAAAGAGAAAAAACCATAACTGCGCCTTTTCCCCTACGCATTTCTTCAAAATGAATCATCATTTATCGCTCAGTATGTCTATTTATAAAAAAGGCTATAACTTTACCAGACTATTGTAACAAAAAAATTTGGAAAAATATAGGATACGATGAAACCCGCACCAGAAATTCACCCCAAAGCTGCCGCCAAAGCGTAAAGCAGCCCGATCAGTTGGCGTTCAGCGGCTGATCGGGCTGCTTCCAGCCGGAATCTACAAAGGGTCCTTATTCGGCGTACCCGCTTTTCTCGGGTAGGTTTTCGGGGTTTCTTTCGTCTTCTTGATTTTTACGATATGGCGCTCGCCTGCACCGTTCGGCAATTCGAAAAAGATATCCTCTTCGAGCTTGCCGCCCAAGGTTGCGATGGCGCGCTCCGCATCATGCAGTTCCTCTTCCGTGCTGGCTGCTTTCATTGCGACGAAAGTGCCGCCTTTTTTGGCCAATGGCAGGCACAGCTCGCTCAGGACGCTCAGACGCGCGACTGCACGTGCCGTCACGACATCGAATCGGGCGCGGAATTGCTTGTTCTGTCCGAAAGTCTCCGCACGGTCATGGAAGCAGGAGACCCCTGTCAATCCCAGTTCGGCAACCAAGGTTTCCAGGAAGGTGATGCGTTTGTTCAACGAATCCACGATCGTCACCTGCAATTTCGGGAAAGCGATCTTGAGCGGGATGCTCGGGAAGCCAGCGCCGGCGCCGACATCGCAAAGGGAAACTTCCGCTTCGGTGAAGTCCATATGGAAGCCCAGTGAAATGGAGTCATAGAAGTGCTTCAGATAGACCTCGTCCGGCTCAGTGATGGCCGTCAGGTTGATTTTTTCGTTCCACTCGCGCAAGAGGCGCAAATAGGTCGCGTATTGCGCGAGTTGCGTTTCATTCAAAAGGATCCCTTTTTCAGCAAGGGCTTGGGCAAATTGTTCTGGATTCATGGTGTTTCCTTTCATTGTTGGCTTCATCTGTTTTTCTACTCCTTTACTTTATCCTGAAAGAGCGGTCTGTACAAGCGATTCTTGCTGTTTTTCGTGCTGAACCCGCTTTTGCAGCCTATTAGCCCAACTGACTTAAACACGAACATCGACCCGAATTAATCTTAAATGTTTTTCAGAATAACTCGAACATTGTCCAAAGTGGCCGAGAGACTCACGTTCCGCCGGGACAACCGGATAAAACACGAACTTTCAACATTAGTTTTTTCTAATTTGTTCGCGTTATACTTGAAATAAACCGAACATTTCTATATAATCGGCACTATATTATTTTTTGTTAGTGACTACTTTTTTCAGACCCTGCTTTTTATGTCCTCTAAACCCGGACAATACAGCAAGAGAATTCACTAATTAGAGGGAGGAATTATTGCATGTCATCAAAATCGATCCCGTACTTGCTTGCCGCACCGGGATTCATCCTGCTGATTGTCTTTCTCGTGCTGCCGTTGGTTTCCATTATCTGGCCTACTTTTTTTGATGGCAGCCTGACTTTCGCATCCTACATCACCTTTTTTCAGGACTCCTATAATGTGAGCATCTTCATGCGCACATTGCGGATTTCATTGGTGGTCACCTTCTTTTGCGCCCTGCTCGGCGTTCCTGTCGCCTACTACATTGCCCGGGCAGACAAAAAGTTCCGCAGCCTGATGATGGCGTTGGTACTGTTTCCGCTTTTGACCAATTCGGTTGTCCGCAGCTTTGCTTGGATCAATATCCTGGGCCAAAAAGGCGTCATCAATAACCTGTTGCTCAACACGGGCATCATCACTGCTCCAATTCCGCTGCTTTACAGCGAGTTTGCGATCACGATCGGATCGATCTACCTGTTCTTGCCGCTGATGGTGATCACCTTGGTGGGGATCATCGAAAACATCGATACCGAAATCATGGAAGCTGCAGAGACGCTTGGCGCCAATCGCTTGACCGCCTTCCTGAAGGTGATCCTGCCATTGAGTGTCCCGGGCATCATCGTAGGCAGTATCCTTGTTTTTACAGGCACCCTGACTGCCTATACGACACCGCAATTGTTGGGCGGAAACAAAAATATGATGCTGTCGACGTTCCTTTACCAAAACGCGATGACCTTGGGCAATTGGACGAATGCCAGCGTCATTGCGCTGATCATGATCGTGACGACCTTGATCGTCATGAAGATCTTCAACTTGATTGCAGCCATCATCGATAAGCGAGGTGAAGAGCAGCATGCGTAAAGAAAAGGGACTGACACTTTTTGTTTTGCTGGTTTATGCGTTTCTGTTCATCCCATTGTTCATCATTGTCGTCACTTCTTTCGGCGAGAATCCGACCATCCAATTCCCGATCGAAGGTTTTTCTTTCAAATGGTATGCAAATGTTTTTGAAAATGCCGCATTTGTGGACAGCTTCCTGTTGAGCCTGCAGATTGCCTTCTCTGCCACGATTCTGGCACTGCTGGTCGGAGTTCCCGCGTCTTACGCCTTATCGCGAAACAACTTCTTGGGCCGGGATTGGTTGAAAAATTTCTTCCTTTCACCGACCATCATACCGGGTGTTGTTGTGGGCTACTCCCTGTTCCAGTTCATTGTCATCACGCTGCAGTTGCCGGTCTTCCAAGGACTTTTGCTGGGCCACTTCCTGGTCAGCCTGCCTTATATCATCCGCGTCGTCGGAGGCAGTTTGGAACAGCTGGATTTTTCAATCGAAGAAGCCGCCTGGACATTAGGCAGTACCAAAGCGGGCGCCTTTTTCAAGGTGATTCTGCCGAACATCACATCAGGCATATTTGCCTCATTCATGTTGGCGTTCATCAATTCCTTCAATAATATTCCTGTTTCTCAGTTCTTGTCAGGTCCTGGGATTTCGACATTACCGACTGCATTGATGAGTTACGTTGAATACAACTATGATCCAACCGTTTCGGCGCTTTCCGTAATGTTGATGCTGGCAACCATCGTGTTGATGTATCTGATCGAAAAAACACTCGGATTGTCCTCGATCACCTGATTTTTTAACTCCAAGGAGGAACATGCATAAATGGCTTTTGTTGATTTAAATGATATCCGCGTCAGTTATGACGGGAAAAATGACATTCTCAAAGATTTGAACCTTGCGATGGAAAAAGGCGAATTGGTTTCCTTACTGGGCCCATCTGGCTGCGGTAAAACAACAACCTTGCGCGTCATTGCCGGACTGATTGAACCAAACGACGGCACCTTTACCGTCGATGGGACCGACTTGACGAAAGTCCCGGTCCATAAACGGAATTTCGGGATGGTATTCCAGTCCTATGCACTTTTCCCGCATTTGACCATCAGGGAAAATGTCGGCTTCGGTCTGAAACTCAGGAAAGAAAAGAAAGAACACATCGCTCAAAAAGTTTCGGAAATGCTGGCAGTCACAGGCTTGGCCGAATTGGCCGATCGCTATCCGAAGCAATTGTCCGGAGGGCAACGCCAACGTGTCGCACTGGCGCGCGCTTTGGTGATCGAACCCAAGTTGCTTTTGCTGGATGAACCGTTGAGCAACCTTGATGCAAAACTGCGCATCTCCATGCGCATAGAAATCAAGCGGATCCAACGCCAATTGGGGATCACCACCGTATTCGTCACGCACGACCAGGAGGAGTGCTTCTCCATTTCGGATAAGGTCGCGGTCATGAACAAAGGCGTAATCGAACAGTTCGCTTCTCCTGAAGAAATCTACAGCAATCCGAGCACGGAATTCGTTGCGCGTTTCATCGGATTCGAAAACTTCATCGCGCTTGCCGCAACAGGAACACAGACATTCACGGCAGCGGACGGCTCTTCTTTCAGCATAACCCGTTCGACCGACCGCAAAGAAGTCACCGGGACCATCCGTCCGGACGACATCATCCTTCAAAGCAGCGCGGAAGAATCCGGCAATACAATAGCAGGAACCGTTCTCGTCCGCACCTTCCTGGGCAAGAGCTACCAGTATGAAGTGGAAACACCGCTGGGAAAACTTTTGGTGAACGGCACCAATGAAGCGGCGCACCAAGCCGGCGACAAGGTACATTTGTTCCTGCCGCCATCAAAAATTGTGTTAGTGTAATCAAAAAATATACATAAAAGGGGTTTTATCAGATGAAGAATTGGAAATGGATCAGTTTATCTTTGGCAAGTACAGCGCTTTTGGCAGCCTGCGGAAATGGCGGCAGCACAGCGGACAGCTCGGCGGAAGCCAGCTCAGAAAAAAGCAGTGAATTGACAGTTTCGACTTTCGCAATCGGGGAAGATGTCATCCGTTCAGATGTCTTCGCACCGTTTGAGGAAGAAAACGGCATCACCATCATTGCTGAAGTCGGCAACAGCAGCGAGCGCTTTACAAAATTCCAGAACAACCCGAACAACACGATCGATGTGATCGAATTGTCCCAAGCCAATGCGGCATCCGGCGTATCTGAAGACCTTTTCGAGCCATTGGATGAGACAAAAGTGCCGAATATCGCCAACCTGATCGACAGCGCCAAAGAATTGACTGAAGACGGTTCAGGTCCGGCCTACACCGTCAACAGCATCGGCATCATCTACGATGAAGCGGCTGCCGGCATGACGATCGACGAATGGTCCGATCTTTGGGATCCAGCTTTGGCAGGGAAAATCTCCATCCCGGACATCACCACGACATTCGGTCCGGCCATGGTATACGTCGCGAGCGACTTCAAAGGAACGGATATCACAACCGACGACGGTGCAGCTGCATTCGAAGCGTTGACCGAGCTTAAGCCGAATATCGTCAAAACCTATACAAAATCTTCTGACTTGGCCAACATGTTCCAATCAGGCGAAATCGTCGCCGCAGTCGTGGGTGATTTCGCTTACCCGATCATTTCAGGTTCAAATCCTTCGGTTCAATATGTTGTTCCGGAATCCGGCACATACGCCAACTTCAATACCCTGAACGTCAACAAAAACTCCAAAAACAAAGAACTGGCTTATGCCTACATCAACTGGAAGTTGAGCAAAGAATTACAGGAAGTGACTGCCGTTTCCTTGAACGAAGCACCTACCAACAAAGAAGTGGTTTTGGATGAAGCAACAGCAGCGAACAAAACCTACGGTGCCGTTTCCGAGCGCGCCAAAGCGATCGACTTCACCTTCGTGAACGCAAACTACGAAGCTTGGATCGCAGAATGGAACAAAACGCTGAACCAATAAGCAAAGCCAAAAGCCACGGCACCGCCGTGGCTTTTCTTGTATCCCCCATTATACAATAGTGAAAAGACCATTTTAGGAGGCCCTTATGCAAATCGACCTAGTCATCGAAAACGCGTCAGTCTTCAACAGTTTCCTGAAGACTTTCGAACAGAAAAACGTCGCCATCGCGGCCGGCAAATTCTACTACATCAGCACCGAGGACCTGCAATCATTCCAACCGAAGGAAACCGTGGATGCATCCGGACAGTACCTCATCCCTGGATTGATCGACATCCACATGCACATCGAAAGTTCCATGATTCCCCCTTCTCTTTTCTCGGGGGCCGCTCTTTCCTATGGTGTCACCACCGTGGTCGCAGATGCCCACGAGATAACCAATGTTTTCGGTTTGGAAGGCATGGATGCTTTTCTGGCGGAAGAAACCGACCTGGATATTTTCTATGCGATCCCGTCATCGGTCCCGTCCACCACACCCGAACTCGAGACCACCGGGGGATTCATCGGAGTGGAAGAAGTGCGCAGCCTGCTGGATAATCCGCGCGTCATCGCCCTTGGGGAAGCCATGAATTTCAAAGGCATCACGAGCGAACCGGATTCCCTGATCCGCCAGATCCTCAGGGAAACGCAGCTCAAAAAGCCGTTCATGCCCTTGGAAGGACATGTGCCGCGCGTTTCCGGAGTCGACTTGGCAAAGTTCATGTACGCCGGCATCACAGCGGACCATACCCATCAAAGCCCCGAATCGATTCATGAGAAGATCAGCAACGGGATGTTCCTTGAATTCCAGAAAAAATCGATCACGCCGGAAAACATGGCTGTCCTGGAGGAATATAACTTCTACGAATATGCAGCGATTATCACTGATGATATCATGGCGGATGACCTGCTTGAAGGTCATCTGGATGCCAATGTCCGGGCCGCAATCGCAGCCGGCATGCCGATCGAAAAGGCCATCTACTGCACAACTTACACACCGGCAAGGCGGATGGGCTTCCAGGATCGCGGCGCGATCGTTGCCGGATTCAAAGCGGATTTCATTTTGCTGGACGATCCGGAGAAACTGGAGATAGCGGCAGTCTACAAAAACGGAAAATTGGTGCATACAAAAGGGGCTGCCATCTCCTACCCGAATGAAAAACCCGCCTTTCCTGCGCACTTCTATGACTCTGTCCATTGCCGGGCGCTGACTGCCAAAGATTTGCGCATCCCGGTGTCAACCAATGCCGCTTCGGTCTGCTGCAATGTCATCCAGATCCAGCAAATCGGCACCTTCACCGAACCGGTCCAGCGCGAACTCGCCGTGAAGGACGGCTATCTGGACTGGGAAGGCAGCGGCCTGGCGCTCCTTTTGGTAATGGAGCGCTACGGAAAAAACGGCAACATCGGCTTCGGGTTGGTTGAAAACGCGCTGACCGAAAAAGGCGCAATCGCAACGACCTGGGCACATGATCACCACAACTTGATGGTCCTGGGTACCGATGCTGAAGATATGCTTCTCGCCCAGCAAAAGCTGCTGTCCTTGCACGGCGGCTACATCGTCATCCATGACGGGGATATCCTCGGATCCTGTCCTCTGCCGATAGGCGGCATTTTGAGCGATGTTCCGGTTCAGACATTGGGCCGGCAGCTTCGTGATGTCCGTGCCGGAATGGTTGCTTTAGGCTATCGGAACAGCAACGAAATCATGAGCTTTTCGACTTTGTCCTTGCCGGTATCGCCGGCCATCAAAATAACGGATTACGGGATGATGGACGTGCATACCCATGCCGCCATCCCGTTGATTGCGAGGTAAAAATGAAAACACTGATAACGAATGCCACTGTTCTGACGATGAACCCGGAGTATGAGGTCTTTGAAAAAGGCTTCATCCTTTTCGAAAACGACCGCATCCTTGCGGTCGGCCCCACCGAAGAGCAGCCAAGTGCCGGTTATGACCATATGCTCGACGGAAAGAATGCTATCGCCATGCCCGGCATGGTGAACACCCACACCCACATCGGCATGATCCCTTTCCGTTCCCTCGGCGACGACACGCCGGACCGGCTGCGCCGCTTTCTCTTCCCTTTGGAGAAAGCTTGCATGACCAAAGACTTGGCTTACCATAGCGGGAAATATGCCATCGCCGAAATGCAATTGGCCGGTGTGACCACCTTCATGGACATGTATTATTTTGAAGACGAGTTGGCACAGGCAACGGATGAAATGAAGGCACGGGCCATCCTTGGGGAAACCGTCATCGATTTTGCAACCTGCGACACAACCGAAGCGCACGGCGGTTTGGCTTATGCAGAGATTTTCATCCCCAAATGGCTGGGCCACAATCTGATCACGCCTGCCATCGCGCCGCATGCCCCCAATACGAACAGCCCGCAAGCTTTACGTCGGGCAGCGGACATCGCGGAAAAATACGGCGTCCCGCTCACCTTGCATCTGAGTGAGATGGACTATGAAATCCGCCACTTTCAGGAAAAATACGGAAAAACACCGGTAGCCTTCCTGAATGACTTGAGCATCTTGAACAAACGGCTTATCGCCGCCCACTGCATCCATGTGACACCAGAGGATATCACGCTCCTGCAGCAAAATGAAGTCGCCGTCGCGCACTGCATCGGAGCGAACACGAAGTCCGCAAAAGGCGTAGCACCCGTAAAAGCCATGCTCGAGGCAGGCATCCGGGTCGGGCTCGGAACGGATGGACCAAGCAGCGGAAACACATTGGATCTGTTCACTCAAATGCGCATGTTCGCTAATTTCCATAAAACCCATCTGCAGGACCGCGGCGCTTTCCCGGCAAGGGAGATTGTCCGCCTCGCAACGATGGGGGGCGCAGAAGTGTTGGGGCTGGCCGACAAAATCGGCTCGCTGGAACCAGGCAAAAAAGCCGACATTGTGCTTGTCGAGACGGAATCCGCTAATATGTTCCCGATATTCGATCCTTATGCCGTACTCGTTTATTCCGCAAATGCCGGCAATGTATCCGAGGTCTTCATCAACGGGGCCCCGATCGTAAAAGATAAGCGGCTTGTCGCCCAAAACCTGAATGCATTGCGGACTGCTTTGGCGTCCGAAATGCAGGAGTTCACCAAGCAAGCGAAAGCAAACGAAAAGAAGCCGGTCCTCTGATTGCGAAAAAGCCGCCGTCCTGATAAAAAAGGACAGCGGCTTTGTTTCTGTATATTTACGCATCGAGCAGACTTGCGATGACGATTTCCAGTTCCACGAAGGAGTTGGCGATGCGGTCAGGATTTTCCGCGCGCAAAGTTTGGGCGGAACTGCCGCCCCAAGTGATACCGACGGTCTTTGTGCCGGCCATTTTGCCCATCTGCATATCATAGATGGTATCGCCGATCATGACAGTCTCTTCCTTCGCCATCGGGATTTTTTCCCAGGCTGTGAAGATGGCTTCAGGGTCCGGTTTGTGCTGGTTCATGTTATCCAAGCCGATGATCACTTCCATCAGATCCAGCAGATCGACTGCAGCCAGACTGCGCAGCAAAGCTTTGGTCGCTTTGTTGGAAATCACAC
The DNA here is from genome assembly GCF_900109135.1 of Trichococcus ilyis. Classification (GTDB taxonomy): domain Bacteria; phylum Bacillota; class Bacilli; order Lactobacillales; family Aerococcaceae; genus Trichococcus; species Trichococcus ilyis. Next base: position 20,679 of record NZ_FNYT01000018.1, read on the forward strand.
CCAGCCGGTGTCCATTCCCTTTCAGTTCCAGCAGGGACTCCCGCGCCAGATCATAGGATTCCAACAGCATATTTTCATATTTTTCGTAGTTGTCCCAGAAGACCTCCATCAGCTTGTCCATTTCGGCTGAGGAGAGTTCCTGTTGCGCCAGATAGCCGGTAAACTTAACGACATGCGGTTTTCCTCTGTCCGCTCGAAGCTGTTCAGTGGTTGGAGCGGGATAGCCGAATTGTTCAAACGTATCCATTGTAGCCATTTCGCTGATTTTGCATGTTTCCGCCAAGGTCCCGTCAAAATCGAATAATAATAATCCCATCTTCCATCTTCCCTTCGATCGCAACTATGAACTGGATGCGGACAATAGAATAGAGGCATGCTCCATTTTTGACGCAAAGTCCAAAAATTCCGAATGTTCACTATAATCAAAATTATAGCAAACAAAAACGACAGAATAATGAGGTTTTATTTAGAATTTGGAAAGAATTCACTCGTTTTCACCACTATAATACCGCAATTACCGAACGTTAACCGACACACACTTACTGAATGTACTTGATTTTTCCGTTCGGTTCTTGTGCGTTGCGGTCTTGCCCTTTGGATAGGGGCAATTGACGGAATATCAAAATTTGCGTATGATTCTGAGTAAATCCAGAAAGAAAGTTGGAAACGAAATGGCAGAGAAAAAAGAGCTGCGGCGTCAATTCGAAGAGGTGCCTATCGAAGCCGGCATTTACGAAGTAGCGAACACGGAAAATCAAAAGATTTTTATCGGAAAAACACCGAACTTGAAGACTTTGAATGGCATGAAACACATTTTGAACATGGGTGCCAACAACAATAAAGAGCTCCAAGCCGATTGGAACCACTTCGGGCCGGACGCCTTCACTTTTACGGTTTTGGAAGTGCTGGAAAAGAGCGAAGACCCTTCCTTCAACGAAAAGAAGGCCTTGGAACAGCTGGAGGAAAAATGGTTGAGCGATAAGCAACCTTTCGGGGAGCGCGGCTACAACCGCCGGCCGAAAGCGTAAGGCTGGCGGGTACAAAATAAGAAGAAGGGAGGTCTCATCGTTACCTTGAGCCCGCCCTTCTTCTTTCATTAATTGATCCGATAAGCATGGTTGAGCGGGCCGCTGCCATTGCCCAGATCCAACCCGTCGCGGAGCGCGCCGGTGATGTAGCCTTTGGCACGGCTGATGCTCTCCTCCATCCCGTAGCCTAAAGCCAGATTCGCTGCGATCGCCGATGAGAGCGTACAGCCGGTGCCGTGCGTATTCGGATTTTCGATCCGTTCCGACTCGAACCAACTGGCTTTTCCGTTCACAAAGAGCAGATCGTCGGCACTGTCCTCGAGATGGCCGCCTTTCAGCAGCACACCGGTCCCAGCTGCCGAAGCGATGCGGTCCGCAGCAGCCAGCATATCCGCTTTCGTTTCGATCCTGACGCCGCTCAGCACCTCTCCTTCCGGCACATTCGGGGTGATCACATCCGCCAACGGCAAGAGCAGCGTCCGCAAAGCTTGGCTGGCATCATCCTGCATCAGGCTGCTGCCGCTGGTGGCCACCATGACCGGATCCACGACGATGTTCTCGGCTTCATATTCGACCAATTTCTCCGCGATGACTTTGATAATTGCGGCATTCGAGACCATGCCGATCTTCACCGCATCAGGGCGGATATCCGTGAAGACGCAATCCAGCTGCTGTGCCACAAACTCGGGCGTCGCCTCCATGATCCCGGCAACGCCGGTCGTGTTTTGGGCCGTCAGCGCCGTGATGACGCTCATCCCGTAGACTTTGTGCGCCATCATCGTCTTCAGGTCCGCTTGGATCCCCGCTCCGCCGCTGCTGTCCGAGCCGGCGATCGTCAATACTGTTTTCATCTTTTTGCTCATCCTTTCCAATCCGAAAATGAATAGATGTACTGCTCCGTCAGTGCTTCGATGCGCTCCCTGTCCTGCGCCGCCGTCTCGTCATGGACGCCGACTACGCGGAATCCGGCTGCCGTTGCCGTTTCGATGGCATGCAGGGCATCCTCAAAGACGATAGTTTTCGCGATAGGGGCTCCAAGCTGTTCGAGCGCCCGCTGGTAAATGCGCGGATCCTCTTTGCCTGCCCCTACTTCGCTGCTCGTCAGCACCGTGCTGAAATATTTCCGGATATCCAGGCGCTCCAAAGCACTCTCGGCCAAATTTCTTTCGGTCGCGGTGGCGATGCACATCTTTATTCCCCGTTCCTGCAGTGACTGCAGCTGTTCCGCTGCACCGGCTTTCAGCGGGATTTCATAGCGGTAAGAATCCGCAATCAACGTTTCGATCTCCGCAATAATCGTCTCTTCGGCTTCTTGCAAGCCATAAACTGTTTGAAAATGTTGCGCGGCTTGCTGCAGGCTCAGCGTCTTCAAGGTGTCCTGCAGCCCTGGAGCCGGCTGTACCTTTTTCTGAAGCAAGTAGTTTTCCCCCAGCCCCTGCCAGATCGGCATGGAGTCCAACAATGTCCCGTCCAGATCGAAGATGGCCGCTTCCAGCATCATGGCTGCACCAGCGCTTCCGCCAGCGGACGCAGTCTCTTCACTGCTGCTGTTATGTCCGGCTGCGCAAAGATGGCGGATACGACAGCGATCCCGTCGACGCCGCTTCCCTTCAGGTTGAGGATGTTCCCTTCAGAGATGCCGCCGATCCCCACAACGGGTATGCTGACCGCGCGGCAGATCTGCTGCACCGTTTCGATCGACAACGCATTCGCATCCGGTTTCGTTGCTGTTCCGTAGATGGCGCCGACTCCAAGGTAATCGGCTCCGTTCTGTTCCGCCGCCAGCGCCTCTTCGACGGAATGGGCGGAAACGCCCAGGATTTTCCCTTCGCCGATCCGGCTGCGGACGTCGCCCGCCTGCATATCGCTCTGCCCCACATGCACGCCGTCCGCATCCAGCGCCAAGGCCACCTCGACAGCATCATTGATGATAAGGGGAACACGATGGCGTTTGGCCACGGCCTGCACTTCCTTTCCGAGGGAGACGAAGGCATCAAAATCCAGTTCTTTTTCGCGCAATTGCACAACGGTGACGCCTGCTTGGATGGCTTCTTCAAGCTGTTCGGCCAAGGACGCTTCCCCCAGCCATTGGCGGTCGGTCACCGCATACAGCAGCAAATCGCTTTTATCTACTCTCAATTTTAGCGCCCCCTTCCAATCTTTCCGCTGACATCTTGCTGATTTCATCGATGATGTAACCACGGTAGGATGACGTCCCGGCCGCGTTCTGCAACATCCTTTCATAAGCCCATTCGCCACTGACGCCCATCAGGCAAACCGCCGCCGCGGCAGCCTCAAGCGTCTGTTCCGGGTTCGCTCCGCAATAGGCTGCGATCAATGCCGAAAGCATGCAGCCGGTGCCGGACACCTTCGCCATCTGCGGGTGCCCGTTGCGGATAACGAAGGCTCTGTCTCGGTCGGCAACGATATCGATTGCGCCGGTGATTGCGATGACGGCATCATTCCGGTCGGCCAAACGCTTGGCGAAAGCGACGGCTGCGTCGAGCGTCTCCTCCGTCACGGCATCGCTGACGTCGGCATCCACTCCTTTTGTCGTGCCGCTTCCGGCATCGATTGTCTTCATTTCCGAAATGTTGCCTTTGATGACGGTGAAAGCCACTTGCTCCAGCAATTTGAATGTCGTTTCCGTCCTGAAAGGGGAGGCCCCGGCGCCGACCGGGTCCAAAACAACGGGATGGGCAAGGGCATTGGCTTGACGCCCGGCCAGCAGCATGGATTCCACGGCCCGGCTGTTCAGCGTGCCGATGTTCAGGTTCAGCGCAGTGCAGATAGCAGTGATATCCGCAACTTCCTCGGGGGCATCCGCCATGATCGGCGATCCTCCGGCAGCCAGCAGGACGTTGGCGACATCATTGACGGTGACATAATTGGTGATGCAGTGGACCAGCGGCGTCTGCTGCTGGACGTTTTCGAATAGCGTTTTGAACATGGGATACCTCCAGATAGTTTGTGCAATGCGACAAAAAAAGCGGGAAATGTCCGAAATAGGCATTTCCCGCTGAATAGAATCATTCAATGTTATTTCCCTACGTTGGCATTATCCAAATCAGGTAATAGGTCGAAGTTGATGACTTCCTCTCAGCCTGCTGACACAAGCTCCCTTTTTTCGTATGCAGTTATGTGCTCATCTTAGCATATGCACCAGCGTTACTCAAGCACGATTTTTGCTGATTTTTTATTTGGATTGTGCATTCAGCCACTCGAAAATGTTCGCGTAGGTGGTTGCGCCGACCGTCGCTGCAGCTGTTCCGCCGCCAGCAGCGTTATTCGGTTCGGTGCCGAAAGTTTCGGCATCGGTTGCGGCCGCGATCGCTGCCTTATCCTGGACGCCGGTCACTTGGTTGTTGAACAAGTAGATCCAGGAGAAGTGGCCCAAGTAAGTTGTGCCCGGGCTGTCCGTCCCTTCAACCGTTTCGTAGTAGGAGAGCCAAGCATTTTCCGCGCCGGCCTGAACGAGCGCCTGGTAGGTAGGCAGCACAAAATTGGCAGGGACGACAACCGGATCATCCGCTGATTGGACAAACCAGATCGGCAGATATTTGAGCGCCTGGATTTTTTCTTCCGTGAACCACGGCTGCTCCGTCTTCACGAAAGCGGAAGTCCCGGTAGCTTCATCATTCGTCTTCACATACGTGCCGTCGCTGTTGCGTTCGTATTCGTAATAGGCGTAGGCCTCGCAGACCGGATAAGCCGCCGCGAAATATTCAGGGTATTGGATGACCATGTTCATCGTCATGTAGCCGCCGTTCGAACAGCCGCCCAGATAGATGCGGTCGGTGTCGACGTCCGGATGCGCGGCGACGTAGTCCTCGATGGTAGCCATCAGGATTTCCGTGTATCTGGAAATTCCGCTGCCGTTGCCGTTGGTGCCGTCGCCTTCATCCATCCAATAGGTAGGCGTTTGGACAGCCAGCACGTAAGCGCCGGTCACATCATCCGTTTTGAAATTGGATTGGATCTCCTCTTTTGCCAAAGCCGATACTTCATTGCCGAGGATGGCAATGTCCGGATCCGTTCCGCCTTCCCCTTGGCCGTGCAGCCAGATGACCAATGGATTCGCCTCCCCTCTGGAAAGGTCCTCCGGTTCATAAGCGGCTGTCGACAACGTCAATTCCTCTTCCAGATCCGTCAGCGGATTCACATAAGTGCCGGTGAAGGAGCCCCTGAAGTTAAAAAGATCGGTATCCGGCGAGATGCGGTTATTGACGGCATCCTCAGTGATGCTCAAGGAGTAGGTTTCGTCCTCGATCGTGACGGAAGGGGCAGCGATTGCGACCTCATAAGCTGGGGACCATTCATTCATCGATGTCGTCGTATTGTAGGTGAACGGGGATCCGACCACACTGAAAGTCGCATCGTTGAAGCCTGTCTCCATATCGATCGCGATGAAGTTCGAATTCTCCTGCGGATCGCCGTTCTCATCTGAAGTATAGACGTCCGTCACCGTGCGTTCCGCGCCGGCCGTCACGACCTGCCAGCCGCTCGGATCGACGCTGTCGACTTCATCCTCCAGTTCAATGATGAGTTTCGGTACGCCCGGTCCGCCTTCATAGCCTTTCACATAGATGCTGGTCTTCACGACGCCAGCGTATGCATCGGCCTGCTGCACACTTTCCTGTTTTGCCGAATCCTCTTGATCCGCCGATTCATTGGCGCCGCAGCTGGCCAGCAAGCCCGCCGATAGCCCCAGTGTAAAAATAGTGCTGATTGCCTTACGTTTCATCATCCAATCCCTCCATGTCCCTTTTATCGCTCCGGTCAGCCGGCAGCCCGGCTTCCCTAAAACGGTTTCATTCTTTCGGAAATCAATCATAGCTGAAACAGGTAGCGCTTTCCCTATTTGCTATTTTAGGTGATTAGCCGAAAAAAAAGGGGCGATTTGTGCCTTGATTATGGGCGGATTATGCCCTGTTTTCGTCCCGGTAACGTTTCGGCGTCATCCCGTATTTGTTTTTGAAGGCTGCCGAAAAGGATTTTTGGTTGGGAAATCCGCAGGCATCCACGATATAACGGATGTTTTTTTCCGTGAACATCAGCAGCTTCACGGCTTTGTTGAGCCGCTGTTCGACAATGTGGCTATGGATGGTGTTGCCGGTTTCCTTTTTGAACAATCTGCACAGATGCGTATAGGAGAGATGGAAAGCCGCGGCCAGCTTGTCGAGCGCGAGATCCTTTTCCAGATTGTCGTCGATGTATTCGGTTATGGCGGCAATCAGCGGCAACGAATCATTTCCGCTGTTCCGCTCTGTTTTCGGGACGGAAAAATGCGCATCCAGAAGATGGAGGATCTGATAGAGGAGTCCTTTCAGCAAGAGCCTCCCCTTATCCGCGCCGTCGCTTTCCATCACAAAAAAGTACCGGTCCAGCAAGCCGCGCAGTTCGGCCAACTTCTCTTTTTGCAGGTCCGTGAAGGCGAAACGGTTCGTCAAACGGAAGCTTTTGTTGTCGTAGTCGGATATCTCGGCTTTGATGAAGGCATAAGGGAAAATGAGCGACAAGGCTTTCGTTTTATTGTGCTCGTCCCAGATGGAATGGACCGCATTCGAATTGATGACGAGGATGTCACCGGCATTCGTTTCGTGTTCGGTGCCGTCGATCGTGAACTTACTGATCTTTCCGGTCATCGTGTAGCTGATCTCCAACGATTTGTGCCAATGGGCCAGGACGCCGGAATCCTCCCTTTCGTTGTGGAAAATATAGAAAACCGGGAGTTCCGGATCCGGTTCGATGATTTCATGACGGTAGCGCAACTGCCGCACCTCCTGTTCTTTCTTGTTGCATTTACGTTCCATTATACTATAGTTCGTTCTTCAAGAACGACGAATGTATGCGCAGCTCCGGTGAAGGATCCACTCACAGGAGAACAGCCCCCGAAATCAGACTTAACCCCGATGAACCCGTGCTCATCGGGGTTTACAGGTGAACATGCGGGCCGAACTCCGGCGAAGCCTCCGCTGGCCGGAGGAGAAAAAGGATAACGACAAAAACAGGACTGCCTCGAAGGAGACAGCCCCGGATTTCTATTCTTATCTACCGCGAATCATCACGCTCTATCAAACGCGTTCTGAATCCCAGAAATCTGTGCCTAAGCTGATTACCACACGCGGACAAAAAGCGTCCGCTTTGTGGTAGTCCTCTTAGTGCTCGCTTTCTGCCCGGGATCCATCACGCTCTATTTTATTCCGAGATTTTTGCGATTTTCCCTTGGGTCACATAGACCATCAGGACGGAAATGTCGGCTGGGTTGACGCCGCTGATACGGCTCGCTTGGGCGATCGTTTCCGGTTGGATCTTCTTCAGGTTCTGCTTGGCTTCGTTCGCGATTCCGTTGATGGCATCGTAATCGATGTTCGCAGGGATGCGTTTTTCTTCCATCTTCTTCAATTTGTCCACTTTTTCGACGGCTTTCTTGATGTAGCCGGCGTATTTGATCTGCACTTCCACTTGCTTGATGACCTCTTTCGGCAAGGCTGCTTCAAGTGGCGCAAAAGCGATCAGACCTTCATACTTCAATTCCGGACGCTTCAGCAGATCGGCGAACAGAATGCCGTCCTTCAGCGGAGCAGAATTTTGTTCCGCAAGGAAAGCCTGCAGTTCTTCGGTCGGTTTCAGGCGGGTGTTTTCGAGGCGCACGATTTCGTTTTCGACGGCCTGTTTTTTCTCCAGGAATGAGGCATAGCGTTCTTCCGTCACCAAACCGATTTCGCGGCTCATTTCGGTCAAGCGGAAGTCGGCATTGTCGTGTCGAAGCAACAGACGGTACTCGGCGCGGGAAGTCAGCAAGCGGTAAGGCTCCATCGTTCCTTTGGTGACCAGATCGTCGATCATGACGCCGATATAGCCGTCGCTGCGTTTCAGGATGAAAGGTTCTTTGCCTTGCACCGCCAACGCCGCATTGATGCCGGCGATGATGCCTTGTCCGGCGGCTTCTTCATAACCGGATGTGCCGTTCGTCTGGCCGGCAGTGAACAGATTCTTCACCAATTTCGTCTCCAAGGAAAGGCGCAGCTGGTGCGGTTTCACGACATCGTATTCGATGGCATAGCCTGTCCGCATCATTTGGGCATTTTCCATCCCCGGTACGGAACGGATCAGATCAAGCTGAACATCCTCCGGCAACGAGGTGGACAAGCCCTGCACATAGACTTCTTCGTTTTCTCGGCCTTCAGGCTCAAGGAAAAGCTGATGGCGCGGCTTGTCGCTGAAACGGACGATTTTGTCTTCGATCGATGGGCAATAGCGCGCCCCTACGCCTTCCACGATGCCCGTGAACATCGGCGCACGGTGGAGATTGTCGCGGATTATCTCATGGCTTTCCGGACTCGTATAGGTCAGCCAGCAGGACAGTTGCTCTTTCAGATAGTCCTCATCTTTGGAAAGGAAGCTGAAATGGTTCGGCTCGACGTCACCGGGCTGTTCTTCGGTTTTTGAATAATCGATGGTCGAAGCCATCACCCGCGGCGGCGTGCCGGTCTTGAAGCGCGCCAATTCAAACCCGAGATCAAGCAGATTTTCGGATAATTTGATGGACGGCTGCGAGTTGTTCGGGCCGGAGGAATAGACCAGATCCCCGATGATGATTTTCCCTCGCGAAGAGGTTCCGGCTGTGATGACGACGGCTCCTGCGCGGTAAACGGCGCCTGTGTGCGTCACGACGCCCTTGACTTCGCCGTCTTCGACGATTAGTTCCTCGACGATGGCTTGCTTCAGCAAGAGGTTCTCCTGTTTTTCGATGGTGTGCTTCATATGATGGGCATAGTCATCCTTATCCGCTTGCGCGCGCAATGCTTGGACGGCAGGGCCTTTCCCTGTGTTCAGCATGCGCATTTGGATATACGTTTTGTCGATGTTGCGTCCCATTTCACCGCCCAATGCATCGATTTCCCTTACGACGACGCCTTTTGCGGGTCCGCCGATCGACGGGTTGCAGGGCATGAAGGCGACCATGTTCAAATCGATCGTGACCAGCATCGTGCTGCATCCCATCCGTGCAGCGGCAAGCGCCGCTTCGGACCCGGCATGTCCGGCCCCCACAACAATCACATCAAAACTTCCAGCTTCAAATCTGTTCATCTTTCCATTCCTTTCAGTGTGCTATCTTTTTGTGTTAATCATTTTAGTTGAACTCTGAATTGCAGAGGGTTCCGCCTAAGTTGACAACCACACACGGACAAAAAACGTCCGCTTTGTGTTTGTCCCCTTAGTGCTCACCCTCTACCCGCAATTCATCGTATCCTGTTATTTTCCTAGGCAGAATTGTGTAAATAGTTGGGTCAGGAGTTCGTCCTGGACGCTGTCGCCGGTGATTTCTCCGAGGAGGTCCCAGCAGCGGGTGAAGTCGATCTGGACAAGGTCGATCGGCATTCCGGATTCGATCCCGTTCAGCACTTCATCCAGCGAATCCATCGCGTCGTTCAGGAGCGCGATGTGGCGGACATTGGATACATAGGTTGCATCCTTCTCGCCGGTTTCCCCGGAGAAGAACATCTTCGTGATCTGTTTCTCCAGTTGATCCAAACCGCTTTCGCTCAGCATCGATGTTTCGATGATTCTTTCCGAATCGCTCCAAGGTTCCAGATCGGCTGCCGTCATGTTCGCATCCAAATCCATTTTGTTCATCAGGATGATGCGGTTCATGTCCTTCGTGTCCTCCAGCAGCTGCTTGTCCTCTTCCGTCAGGCCTTCGTTCTGGTTGATCAACAGCAGGATCAGATCGGCTTCAGCCAAAGCTTTTCGGCTGCGTTCAACCCCGATCTTTTCGACGACGTCATCGGTTTCGCGGATGCCGGCAGTGTCGATCAGCTTCAAGGGAACGCCTCTGACGTTCACGTATTCCTCGATCGTATCACGGGTCGTGCCGGCGATGTCCGTCACGATGGCTTTCTCTTCACGCAGCAGACGGTTGAGCAGACTCGATTTCCCGACGTTCGGACGGCCGATAATGGCTGTCTGAAGCCCTTCGCGCAGGATCTTGCCTTGCTTGGCGGTGTCCAGCAGATGCTGGATGTGGCCGCGCACTTCAATCGTGCGGTCCTTCAGCAGCTGCGTCGTCACTTCCTCGACGTCATCGTACTCCGGGTAGTCGATGTTCACTTCCACCTCCGCCAACGTGTTCAGGATGATCTGGCGGATATCGCGGATCATGCCGGACAATTTGCCGTCCAGCTGATGCAGCGCCACATTCATCGCCCAGTCGGTTTTGGCGCGGATCAAGTCCATGACCGCTTCGGCCTGCGACAGATCGATCCGGCCGTTCAAGAAGGCGCGCTTCGTGAATTCCCCGGGCTCGGCCATGCGGGCGCCGTTCTGGAGGATCGTCTGCAGAATCCGGTTGACGCTCACGACACCGCCGTGGCAGTTGATCTCCACGACATCTTCGCGGGTGAACGTCTTCGGTCCGTGCATGACGGAGACCATGACTTCGTCGATCATGTCGCCTGTGCGCGGATCATAGAGGTGCCCATAATTGATGGTATGGGTGGCGACATCAGCCAGATGCTTCGTCCCGGCCCGGTATAATCTGTCGGCTATCTGGATGGCCTGATCCCCGCTCAAACGCACAATCCCGATGGCCCCTTCTCCCGGCGGCGTCGAAATGGCGGCAATGGTGTCAAATTCATTTGTAATCATTCTTTGTCGTCCTTTCCTGGTTGTTTCAGCGTACAAAAAAAGTGCCCACTCCTCCCCTTTTTCAAGCAGGAGGAAAAGCACTTTGACTGCATTTCACTTTGGATATTCTTTTCAGCTTACTATAAATAGATTTCTAGCCGATTATACAAGCAATACGGGCGCAATGCAAGCCTTTGGCGGACGTTTTTTATTTCGTCATCAGATAGGCCGCACGCAACAACCCACCGGCCACCAACAGGATGATGACATTGCAGATCAGCCGAGCTGCAGGGCGATTTTACCTGTCTGTTCGGCGTTCTCCAGCCGCAGGAAGGCTTCCTTGAAATCTTCGGCGGGATAAACGGCATCCACCACCGGATGGAGACCCTGTTCCTCGACAAACCGAAGCATGGCTTCGTATTCTGCGAAGCTGCCCATCGTCGAGCCCTTCAGCGTATACTGGCCATAGAAAAATCTGCGCAAGTCAAAGGTGACCAGATCGCCGGTCGAGGAGCCGAACGTGACGATCGTTCCGCCTCTGCGGACCGCATCCAGCGATTTGTCGAAAGTGGCCGCACCGACCGACTCGATCACCACATCGACTTTACCGCCGATGCCTTCCGGCCAATCCTCATCGTGCAGCAAGCCCTGATCGGCTCCGTGCTGCAGCGCCTTATCCAATTTGGCCTGCGAGCGGGAAGATACGTACACCGTCGCTCCGGCGGCTTTGGCGAATTGCAGCAGATAGGTGGCCACTCCACCGCCGATGCCGGGTATCAGCACTTTCATGCCTGCCGACACGCCGCCTTTGGTGAACAAAGCCCGGTAAGCGGTCAAAGCGGATAAGGACAGCACGCCAGCCTCTTCCCAGGACAAGTGGGTCGGTTTAGGGACGGCATTCTCTTCAGAAACGACGATTTCCTCCGCCATAGCGCCCCGATCCGAACTCCCGAGGATCGTGAAGGTCTCCGGAGCCGTGTCGCTGTTTTCGCGCCAGCCGCTTCCGGGATAAATCATCACCTCATCGCCGATCCGGAAACGCGTCACTTCTGATCCGACAGCCGTCACGATGCCGGCAGCATCCGAGCCGATGACCACCGGATGCTTCTCATGCGCCTGGCTCAAGGCAAAAAGATCGCGATGGTTCAGCCCGGCCGCTTTGACTTTGATTTTTATTTCGGAAGGACCTGTCGGCTGCTCCGCACGGTCTTCCCATTTCAAACCTTCCAACCCGACTTTTCCGCTGTGAATCAATGTTTTCACCATATCGCTCACTCCTCAAATGGAATCAATCTGTTGTATCCAGTATAACTTTTCCCGGCAGAAATACAAAGAGGGAGACCGCAGCCTCCCCCAACTTGCTATTTTTCTGTGAAACGGATCGCTTTCGCTCCGATATCGGAACGGTAGAATGTATGTGCGATCGGATTTGCATTCAGGTAACGGTAAGCTTTGTCCTGCGCGGCCTGCAGCGTTTCGTCCTGGGCAGCAATCAGCAGGATGCGTCCGCCGTTGGACAACAAGCCTTGTTCGCCGGACTTCACGCCTGCAGCATAAACGATGCATTCGGCATTGTCGGTATCCAGATCAGGCAGCGGGATGTCTTTCAGCGGTGCTTCCGGATAACCTTCAGCGGCAACGACAACCCCCAAGGTGTAACGATCGGTATACATTTCGATGACCGGATCTTTTCCGTTCAGGATGTCATCGATGACTTGCGCCAAGTCGGAAGCCATCTGGTTCATGATGACCTGTGTTTCCGGATCGCCGAAACGGGCATTGAATTCAATGACGCGCAACCCTTTGGCGGTGATCATCAAGCCGGCATAGACAACTCCCTTGAACGGGACGCCTTCAGCGACCATCGCTTCCACAGTCGGTTTAATGACTGTATCCAGCGTTTCTTGGATCAAAGCCTGGGAAACTTGCGGTACAGGCGAATAAGCGCCCATGCCGCCCGTATTCGGGCCTTTATCGCCATCATAGGCGCGTTTGTGGTCTTGCGCGACGCCTGAATAGTAGTACTTCGCACCGTTCGCCAGCGCGAACAACGAGAATTCTTCCCCTTCAAGGTACTCTTCGATGACGACTTTTGGCTTGCCTGCTGCATATTTCCCTTGCAGCAGCATATCGTTCAGCGCATCCAGAGCCTCAGTCATCGTCATCGCAACAACGACGCCTTTGCCGGCTGCCAGGCCGTCCGCCTTAATGACGATCGGAACACCATTGGCTTCCACATAAGCAACAGCTGCCTCATAGTCTTCGAAAGTCTCATAGGCTGCAGTCGGGATGCCGTATTTTTTCATCAAGTCTTTTGCGAATTGTTTGGAGCATTCCAGGTCGGCCGCTTTTTTGCTAGGTCCGAAGATTTTCAGGCCAGCCGCTTCAAATGCATCCGTTACCCCTTCAAACAAGGGGATTTCCGGTCCGACGAAGGTCCAGGCGATGCCGTTGTCTTTGACGAATTGGATCAAACCTTGGTGGTCATTTTCCGCGATGTCGACCAGCGTGATGCCGTCCTGGGCCATCCCTGGGTTGCCTTTGGCGCAGTAGACAGTCTCCACCAACGGGCTTTGCGTTAATTTTTTAGCGATGGCATGCTCGCGTCCGCCACTGCCGATTACTAGAAGTTTCATCTGTTAGATCCTCCAACCTTTTATATGAAGCTTGATAATGGTGAACTGGTGCTGTTTAAATCGAGCTCTGAATCCCAGAAATCTCCGCCTAAGCTGTCAACCGCACGCGGACAAAAAGCGTCCGCTTTGCGTTTGACTTCTTAGTGCTCGATTTCTACCGTGGGATTCATCGCATCTTAATGTCTGAAGTGTCTTACGCTTGTTTTCAGCATGGTGATGCCGTATTTGTTTGCCATTTCGATCGAATCTTGATCCTTGATGCTGCCGCCTGGCTGAACGATGGCTTTGATGCCGTGTTTGGCTGCGTATTCGACGCTGTCGTTCATCGGGAAGAAAGCGTCACTCGCCAATACAGCGCCTTCGATGGCATTGGCTGCTTCTGCTTGCTCGATGGCGATTTTGACGGATCCGACGCGGTTCATTTGGCCTGCGCCGATGCCGACTGTTTGTTTGCTGTTCGCCAATACGATGGCATTGCTCTTCACGTGTTTGACGACTTTCCAGGCGAAATCCATTGCTTTCATTTCGTCTTCTGTCGGTTGGCGTTCGGTCATGACTTCCCAGTTGGCCGGTACGTCATCGGTGTTGATGTCTTGTGTCTGTTCCAGCATGCCGCCCAATACGGAAACAAACTCTTTTCCGCCGGCTTTTGCTGCAGCGAAGTCCAGGGTCATGATGCGGATGTTCTTTTTCTTGGTCAGGATCGCCAAAGCCTCTTCCGTATAGCTTGGCGCCAACACGATTTCAAGGAACATGCTGTTCAGTTTTTCGGCAGTCGCCACATCCAAAGGACGGTTTGCAACTACGATGCCGCCGAAGATGGAGACAGGGTCAGCCGCATAGCAACGATCGAAGGCTGCATCGATATCCTCTGCGATACCCACGCCGCACGGATTCATGTGCTTGACGGCAACCACAGCGGGCTCGTCGAATTCGCGGGCGATGCGGATGGCTGCATCAGCATCCTTGATGTTGTTGTAGGACAATTCCTTTCCGTGCAATTGGACCGCGCTTGCGATCGAGAACGGCACTGCCAACGGTTCTTGGTAGAAAGTCGCCGTTTGGTGGCCGTTTTCTCCGTAGCGCAGGCTTTGTTTCAGATCATAGGTCAATGTCAATTTTTCAGGTTCAGTTTCGCCGACCACATTGGTCAAATATTGCGCGATCAAAGCATCATAGCTGGCTGTATGGCGGAACACTTTGGCAGCCAAGGCTTGGCGCGTTTCGAAAGTCGTTTCGCCGGCTGCTTCCAATTCGGCAAGGACTTTTGCGTAGTCGATCGGGTCGGTCAGGACCGTCACGCTTGCATAGTTCTTGGCAGCGCTGCGGAGCATGCTCGGTCCGCCGATGTCGATGTTTTCGATGGCATCAGCCAAAGTCACATCGTTTTTGCTGATCGTTTCTTTGAATGGGTACAGGTTGACGACAACGAAATCGATCGGTGCGATATTGTGCTCTTTCATGGCTTGCATATGGTCCGCAAGATCGCGTCTGCCCAAAAGTCCGCCGTGGATCAGTGGGTGCAAGGTTTTCACGCGGCCGTCCATCATTTCCGGAAAGCCGGTTACATCCTCAACGGAAATAGTCGGTACGCCTGCATCTTCCAAAGCCTTCTTCGTTCCGCCAGTGGAGATGATTTCGATTCCTTTTGCTGCTAATGCCTGCGCAAATGCTACAACGCCTGTTTTATCTGAAACACTGATCAATGCTCTTGTCACTGTGTGTCACTCCTTAAATTTATGATGGATTTTGCTCTGTCGCTTCTGTATACCGTATACTGCGGTTTTAACAAAAGGAAGGACTTCCGCAAATGCGGAGTCCTCATCCATTTTGTTAACATATAGGAATTTATAAAGTTTTTTAACACAAAAGCGCATCACCGTAGGTGTTCCACACATTTGCAAAATGTTTCATGCACCTAATAATGATGGCTAGCTTCACGGGTTAGCCCTTCGGAAATTAGATAAATCGTACCTATTGCGCTCTACGATGCTCAGTCGGCACGATTTCCTAAATTTCTTTCAGGGCTGAACGAACCCGTTCAGCTTTTCTTAGCCTTTATTCTTTTGAGCCAATTGCTGGATCACCTGCGGGAAAATCCGGTGCTCCACTTGATGGATACGGGTTTCCAAAGTCTCCAGTGTATCTTCCGGAAGGATGGCCACTTTTTCCTGAGCGATGATCGGGCCGGTATCCACGCCTTCATCAACGAAATGGACCGTGACGCCGGTTTCCGGAACGCCTGCTTCGAAGGCGTCCTGGATGCCGTGGCGTCCCGGGAAAGCCGGCAACAGGGATGGATGGATGTTGACGATGCGGTCGGCATAGGCCGTCAGCAAGGTCGGTCCGACGATCCGCATATAGCCTGCCAAGACGACCAGGTCGACCTTTTCCTCGGCCAGATGCTTCAGGATTTCATTTTCATAGGCGATCCGATTCTCGAAGCCTTTCGGCGTGAAGCTGATCACCGGAATGTCGAATTGCTTGGCGCGCTCGATTGCATAGGCTTTCGGCTTGTCGCAGAACAGGAAAGCGATCGTCGCATCCACTTTGCCTGCTGCGACGGCCTCGGCGATGGCTTGAAAATTCGAGCCGTTTCCGGAAGCAAAGACAGCTATCCTCATGCTTGAGCCTCTTTCAGGATGACCTCTTTTTCCGATGTTTTGGCAGCCACGGATCCGATCACATAGCCTTTTTCGCCGTTCTCGGTCAAAACACCCAAGGCTTCCGTCAAGTTTTCGGGAGCTACAGCCAACACCATGCCGATGCCCATGTTGAAGATTTCGTACATTTCAAGAGCCGGAATGTTGCCGATTTTTTCCATCACTTGGAAGATCGGCAGGACAGGCCAGCTGCCCAAATTGATTTCCGCCTGGACGTTATCGGGAAGCATGCGCGGCACGTTTTCGACGAAGCCGCCGCCGGTGATGTGGGCAACGCCGTGCAGCAGTTGTTTTTTGACCAACGGCAAGAGGGCATTCACGTAGATTTTTGTAGGCGTCAACAGCACATCGCCCAATTCCTGGTCTTCGATGCCTTCTACTTTGTCGGTCAATTTGTAGTCATTATCTTTGAAGAAGATTTTGCGCACCAAGGAGTAGCCGTTCGAATGGATACCGGTCGAAGGCAAGCCCACCAACACGTCGCCTTCTTTGATCAAAGCAGGCGACAACAAAGCATCCTTCTCTGCGATTCCTACCGTAAAGCCGGCCAAATCGAAGTCTTCCGGGTCATACATATCCGGCATCTCGGCTGTTTCTCCGCCGATCAGGGCAGCACCGGCCTGGACGCAGCCTTCAGCTACGCCGGCAACGATCTGCTCCAATTTTTCCGGACGGTTTTTTCCGACAGCTACGTAATCAAGGAAGTAAAGCGGCTCTGCGCCTTGTGCAACGACATCGTTGACGCACATCGCAACGCAATCGATTCCGATCGTATCGAATTTTTCGGCTTCGATGGCCAGCATCAGCTTCGTGCCGACACCGTCCGTACCCGATACAAGCACAGGTTTTTTATAGTTCAATTCAGAAAGGTCAAAGTTTCCGCCGAATCCGCCGACTTCGCCAAAAACGCCTGGACGTTTCGTGCGGTCGATATGTTTCTTGATGCGGCTTACTGTTTCATAGCCGGCTGTGACATCCACACCCGCTTTAGCATATGCGTTTTCCATCAAACTTGTCCTCCCTTGAGATTCTCTTTTTGGATAGCTGTCATATTGTTCACATAATCCGCTTCATAGTCATACAGCCCAGTCGGGTAGTCCCCGTTGAAGCTGTCCATGCACAAGCCGGAATACGGCATATCGAATTTCAAGCCGATCGAATCGATCAAGCCTTCTTGGCTCAGGAAAGCCAAGCTGTCGGCGCCGATATAGGCGCAGATTTCGTCGACGGTCATTTTGGCGGCGATCAGTTCAGCCGACTTGCTGATGTCGATGCCGTAGAAACTCGGGTAAATCAAAGGCGGGGAAGAGATGCGGACATGCACTTCTTTCGCTCCCGCTTCTTTCAATAAAGTCACGATGCGCTTGCTGGTCGTCCCGCGCACGATGGAATCATCCACCATGACGACGCTCTTGCCTTGGACAACCCCTTTTACGGCCGACAGCTTCATTTTGACGCCCAATTCGCGCAGTTCCTGCGTCGGTTGGATGAATGTGCGTCCGACGTATTGGTTCTTGATCAGACCCATTTCGTAAGGGGTTCCGCTCTCTTCCGCGAAGCCGCTCGCTGCGGACAGGGAAGAATTGGGGACGCCGATGACGATGTCGGCTGTCACTGCCGGTGCCTCGATGGCCAGACGCGCACCCATCCGTTTGCGCGCTGTATGCACATTCACACCGGCGATATTGGAATCCGGACGCGCGAAGTAGATGTATTCCATCGCAGCGATGGAGATGGTTGTATCATCCGTATATTTTTCGATCGTCAAGCCGTTGTCGTCGATGATCGCCAGTTCGCCGGCGTTGACATTGCGGACAAAATCAGCCCCGATCGTGTCGATGGCGCAGGTTTCGCTGGCCATCACATAGGCGCCATTCGGCAATTGGCCGATGACAAGCGGACGGAATGAATTCGGATCGACGGCACCGAACATTTTCTCTTCGGTCAAAAGGATGTAAGTGAAGCCGCCTTTCACCTGATTCAAACCCTCTTTGATCTTCTCGATCAAGCTGTCTTTCTGGCTGCGTCTGATCAAGTGCATCAGCACTTCCGTATCCGAAGTCGAGTGGAAAATGGCTCCATCTTCCTCAAGGTTGCGGCGCAACGTTTTGGCATTCACCAGGTTGCCGTTGTGGCAGATGGCGATGTCCATATCATAAAAATGGTACAGGAAAGGCTGCACATTTTCGATGCTGTTCTGTCCGGACGTGGAATAACGCACATGTCCGATGGCACGGTTACCGGTCAATCTTTTCAGATCAGCGCTGTCCTTGAAGACTTCGCTGATCAATCCCAGATTGCGGTGAACCAATAGTTTTCCTTCATCACATGAAACTATCCCTGCACCTTCTTGTCCGCGGTGCTGCAAGCTGTGCAAACCGAAGTACGTCAACTGGCTGGCATTGTCGTCTCCCCAAATGCCGAATACGCCACATTCTTCGTTTAAGCTTTTTGTTTCAGCAAGCATGGAATAGCCTCCTCCCATTTCGTTTGTACTGCTTTGACATCCAAAGTGATGGTTTCATTCTCGGCAGCGATTTTTGCGACAGCGTCAGCAGTCACCGTTCCGATTTGCGTTGCGCTTGAACCGAAGATTGCTTCCACAGCGGCAACATTTTCAGGTTTCACAGTCAGGATGAAGCGTGATTGCGTTTCGCTGAACAGCAAGGTTTTGTCCATGTCAACCGCCACGTCGAAGCCCAAGCCTGTGTCAAAGACGCTCTCCATCAAGCCGACAGCCAAGCCGCCTTCCGAAAGGTCATGCGCGCTTGCGATCAGGCCGGCTTTGATTGCTTTCAGGACGTTTTCTTGGTTGGCTTTTTCGACAGCCAAGTCAAAGTCCATCAGTTTGCCTTCGATTTTGCCCAATTCCATTTTTTGCAGTTCGGAACCATTGAAGTCCGCTTTGGTTTCGCCGATCAGGAAGATGCGGTCGCCTGCAGCTTTGAAAGCTTGCGTTGTGATGTGCGCAATGTCTTCGATCAGACCGACCATACCGATCATCGGAGTCGGATAAACCGCTTCGCCGTCGGTTTCGTTGTACAGGGACACGTTCCCTGAGATGACAGGCGTATCCAATTGGCGGCAAGCTTCAGAGATGCCGTCCGCGGAAGTGCTCAATTCCCAGAAAATTTCCGGTTTGTCAGGATTTCCGTAGTTCAGGCAGTCTGTGATCGCCAATGGTTTGCCGCCGCTGGCCACGATGTTGCGGGCAGCTTCAGAAACAGCGATCTGTCCGCCGATTTCCGGATTCAGGTACAGGTAACGGCCGTTGCAGTCCGTCGTCATCGCGATCGCTTTTTTGGTGCCGCGGACGCGCACGACTGCGGCATCGCTGCCCGGTCCTACGACCGTGCTGGTGCGGACCATGGAATCGTATGTGTCATAGACGCTCTTCTTCGAAGCCAATGTCGGTTGTTGCAGTAAAGCCACCAATGTGTCCTGCGCCGATGTGAAGACCGGTTTGTAGTCTTCCATGGCTGCGAAGGCAGCGATGCGGGCAGGTTCTGCAGTCGGTTTGTAGTAGACCGGTGCATCTTCAGCCAAAGCATCAACCGGCAATTCAGCCACGACTTTGCCGTGGTGGGACAGACGGTACATGCCGTCATCAGTAACTTCGCCGATCACGACTGCATCCAATTCATATTTTTTGAACAGGTCGATGATGCGTTGCTCTTCGCCTTTCTTGATGCACAACAGCATGCGCTCTTGTGATTCGGAAAGCATCATTTCGTAAGGTGTCATTTCGGTTTCGCGCTGCGGAACATCATCCAGGTTCAACAGCAAGCCGCTGCCTGCTTTTGAAGCCATTTCCGAGCTGGAGGAAACCAATCCGGCAGCACCCATATCCTGGATACCGATCAAAGCGTCGGAATAGTCATAAATGCATTCCAAACAAGCTTCCATCAATAGTTTCTCCATGAACGGATCGCCTACTTGAACTGCTGAACGTTGGGATTCTTCTTCTTCCTTGAATTCCTCGGAAGCGAAAGTCGCGCCATGGATACCATCGCGGCCTGTTTTTGCACCCACGTACATGATCGAGTTGCCGACTCCGGCAGCTTGACCTTTTTGCATATCTTTTTGATCGATCAAACCGACGCACATTGCGTTGACCAACGGATTGCCTCGGTAGCAAGGATCAAAGACCGTTTCGCCGCCGACAGTCGGGATGCCGATACAGTTGCCGTAACCGCTGATGCCGGCAACGACTTCTTCAAAAATGTATTTCGTGCGCTCATTGTCCAATTCGCCGAAACGCAAAGAGTCCAGGATCGCGATCGGACGTGCGCCCATGCTGAAGATGTCGCGGATGATCCCGCCGACACCAGTAGCCGCGCCTTCATAAGGCTCGACAGCGGATGGGTGGTTATGGCTTTCCGCTTTGAAAACGACAGCCTGGCCGTCGCCGATGTCCACGATACCGGCGCCTTCACCAGGTCCCTGCAACACTTGCGGGCCGGTGGTAGGGAATTTTCTCAGGACCGGTTTTGAGTTTTTATAAGAACAGTGTTCGCTCCACATAACGGCAAACAGGCCAGCTTCAGTATAATTCGGCAAACGATGCAAAATTTTATCGCAGATTGTGCCATACTCTTCGTCTGTCAGACCCCATTCACGATAAATTTTGGACTCTTTTACTTGTTCTGGCGTTGGTTCTAAAAATGCCATTATTTGTTCAGCTCCTTCTTATAATTTTCAACCATGGATTGGAACAGGCGCAGGCCGTCAGCCGACCCCAACAAAGCTTCGACCGCACGCTCCGGGTGAGGCATCATGCCAAGGACATTGCCTTTTTTGTTGATGATGCCGGCGATGTCTTCGATACTGCCGTTCGGATTGCCGTTGGCATAAGTGAATACGATTTGATTGTTGGCTTTCAGATCCGCCAAAGTTTCTGCGTCGCAGAAATAGTTGCCTTCGCCATGCGCGATCGGAATGCTGATGATTTCGCCTTCCTCATAAAGGGAAGTGAATTGCGTATCGGCATTCACAACTTTCAGATCCTGCGGTTTGCAGATGAATTTCAAGGAATCGTTGCGGCGCAAAGCACCCGGCAACAAGCCGGCTTCAGCCAAAATCTGGAATCCGTTGCAAGTGCCGAAGACAGGCTTGCCTTCTTCAGCGAAACGGACCACTTCACTCATGATGTTCGCAAAGCGGGCAATCGCACCGGTACGCAAGTAATCCCCGTAAGTGAATCCGCCGGGCAACAGGACAGCATCGAAACCTTCAAGGCTTGTTTCATAATGTTGCACATACTCTGCATCTTCTCCAAGAATATCTTTGATGGCTGCATACATATCTAAATCACAGTTAGATCCAGGAAAAACGATGACAGCGAATTTCATTAAGCTTCAACCTCCTGGATTTCGTAACGGTAAGTTTCCATGACCACGTTCGCCAACAACTTGTCGCAGACTTCTTCGATGACTTGTTCAACATTCTCTTCATCTTTGGAGACTTGGATCTCGAAATATTTTCCGATGCGGATATCTTCGATCGTTGTGTAGCCCATACGGTGGACAGCGCCCTTCACGGCTTCCCCTTGCGGATCCAATACTGAGTCTTTATACGTTACATATACGGTTACTTTATACATCTGAAAATTCCTCGCTTCTGTTTTTTTATTTTTTATACTTTCATTGATTGCATTCCGGATGGCTTACATTTTGTTCAGACGGTCCAATACTTCCACGTAAACCGGGATCAGATCGCCCAAGTCGCGGCGGTAGATGTCTTTGTCCAAGTGTTCATTCGTTTCGATGTCCCAGAGACGGCACGTATCCGGCGAAATCTCATCAGCAAGGATGATTTCCCCTTCGGCGGTCTTGCCGAATTCGATCTTGAAGTCGATCAGACGGATGCCGATGGACTTGAACAGCTCCACCAAGGCTGCGTTGATTTCCAGCGCGTGTTTTTTGATTTCGGCGACTTCCGCTTCGGTTGCCGCTCCCAGCACCTGCACATGGGCATCGTTGATGAAAGGATCGTTGAGCGCATCGTCTTTATAGTAGAACTCCAAAACAGGGAACGGCAAGTCGATGCCTTCCTCCATGCCGAAACGTTTCGCGAAGCTTCCTGCGGATACATTGCGGACAACCACTTCCAAAGGGAACATATTGACTCTTTTCACTAATTGTTCGGTTTCTGATAATTCTTGGATATAATGGCTGGCGATTCCCTTTTCAGCCAGATACTCGAAGATGCGGCCGGTGATCTGGTTATTGAGTCTGCCTTTGCCCTCAATCGTATCCTTCTTGACGCCGTTCAATGCGGTAGCTTGATTTAGGTATTCTGCCCAAAGGACATTCTCCTGATCTGTGGCATACATCTTTTTAGCTTTCCCGGTATAAAGCAATTCTTTTCTTTCCATCGTTCCCGTCCCTTTCTAAATCCGAACATTAATTTATATAAACGCCTAATTCATTCGTTTATATTGTATCATCTGCCACCCGCTTGTCAATGGAATTTTCATGAAAATTGAAATAAATTCCGCTTTTTTCTTCAATGGTTTCAGGGTATCCACGCTACGCAAAAAGGCCGGAACCGTAGTCCCAGCCTTTCCATTATTCGCCTAACCCAAGTCTTTCGAATACTTCGTCGACGTGGCTCAAGTGATAGTTATAGTTGAAGGCATCATCGATGTCTTCTTTCGTTAATTTTGCCATGATGGCTTCGTCCGCTTCCACCAATGGACGGAAATCAGTCTGGTTGTCCCACGAAAGGGCAGTCTTCGGCTGTACCAAGTCATAAGCTTCTTCACGGCTCATGCCTTTGTCGATCAGTTTAAGAAGAACGCGTTGGCTGTAGATCAAGCCGAATGTCGCATTCATGTTGCGCAGCATATTCTCAGGGAACACAGTCAAGTTCTTGATGATGTTCGCAAAACGGTTCAATTGGTAGTTCAACAGAGTCGTTGCGTCCGGAAGGATGATCCGTTCCGCTGAAGAGTGGGAAATGTCGCGTTCATGCCACAAGCCCACATTTTCGTAAGCGGTGACCATGTAGCCGCGGATGACGCGCGCAAGGCCGACCATATTTTCGGAACCGATCGGATTGCGTTTGTGCGGCATAGCGGAAGAGCCTTTTTGGCCTTTCGCGAAGAATTCTTCCACTTCGCGGGTTTCCGATTTCTGCAGTCCGCGGATTTCGGTAGCGAAGCGTTCGATGCTTGTCGCAATCAGGGCGATTGTTGCCATGTATTCGGCATGCAGATCGCGCGGCAGCACTTGCGTCGAGATTTCTTGCGGTCTTGTGCCCAATTTTCCGCAGACATACTCCTCCACGAATGGCGGGATGTTTGCGAAAGTCCCTACCGCCCCGCTGATTTTTCCGGCTTCAACGCCTTTTGCGGCATGCTCAAAACGTTCGATGTTGCGTTTCATTTCCGAATACATCGTAGCCAGCTTCAAGCCGAATGTAGTGGGTTCCGCATGAACACCATGTGTGCGGCCCATGCAGACAGTCTTTTTGTGTTCTTTGGCTTTGTTGCCGATGATTTCCAGCATGTTCTGCAAGTCTTTACGCAGGATGTCATTGGCTTGTTTCAGTTGGTAACCGTAGGCCGTATCGACCACATCGGTACTCGTAAGGCCATAGTGGACCCATTTTCTTTCTTCTCCCAAAGATTCGGAAACGGCGCGTGTGAACGCCACTACGTCATGTCTCGTCTCTTTTTCGATTTCCAGGATGCGGTCGATGTCGAATGTTGCATTCGCGCGGATTTTAGCCACGTCTTCTGCAGGGATTTCGCCTAAGGCAGCCCAAGCTTCATCGGCCAGGATTTCGACCTCCAGCCAGCATTTGTAACGATTGTATTCGGACCAAACTTCAGCCATCTCAGGGCGTGTATAACGTGTAATCATTTTAAATTGTTCCTCCGTTCCAGATTCGGGTGTTGTCTATTTCTTTTAAGGTTGCTTCTTGATCATCCGTCAAAATGGTGATGTGTCCCATTTTTCTGTCTGTGCGCGATTCCGCTTTGCCGTAGTAGTGGAAAGACCAATCGGCCTTTTCTTCCCGCAGCGCGATGGTGCCGTCCATATGCTGGCCGAGGATGTTGACCATAATGGCAGGCGACAATTGCCGCGCTGTCGGCATCGGCAAGCCGGCGACCGCTTGGATATGGGCATCGAATTGGGAAACGTTCATTGCTTCGATCGTGTAATGGCCCGAATTGTGCGGGCGCGGCGCCAACTCGTTGATGAAGATCGTGTCATCCGCAGCCAGGAACATTTCGATGCCCAGCGTGCCCACCAACTGCAGCGCATCGGCGATCTGATGGGCCGCTCTGTTTGCTTTTTCGGCTACCGCAGGCGTGACGCGGGCCGGCACGATCGACTCATGCAGAATGTTATTGACATGGATATTCTCGGAGACCGGAAAAACCGTCGCTTCGCCTCTTTGGTTGCGCACGATCATGACCGAGAGCTCTTTCGTGAATGGAACCCAAGCTTCCAGAACGCAGATGCTGTCGGCAGCCAGTTTCATGGCTTCTTCCTTGTCCGCTTCCGATTTCAGGACAGCTTGTCCCTTACCATCATACCCGAAACGGGTCGTTTTTAAAACACTCGGATAGCCGATTTTACTGAGGGCTGCGTCCAATCGTTCCGCATTTTCGACGACCGCGAATTGCGCGATCGGTACCCCGGCGGACTGCAGGAATTCTTTCTCTTTGATGCGGTCCTGGGTGATCGTCAAAATCTCGCTGCCTTGCGGAATGCTCGACAGTGTTTCCACTTCCTGCAAGGCTGCCGCATCGATGTTCTCAAATTCGAAAGTCACGACATCGGATTTTTCCGCCAGTTCACGCAATGCCACAGCATCAGCGTAAGCTGCCTGGATGTGCCAATCCGCTACCTGTGCAGCCGGGCAGTTTTCGCCCGGATCCAAAATTCCGACGGTGAATCCCATCCGCTTGGCGGACTGCGCCATCATGCGCCCGAGTTGCCCCCCGCCGATGATGCCGATGACGTCATTTGGTTTCAGTATTTTATACAAGGTCTTCACTGCTTTCCAATACTTTTTGTTTTAAATCTTCCCGTCTCTCTTCCAATCGATTGGCCAAATCCTTGTCTTCGATCGAAAGGATCTGCACTGCCAGCAAGCCGGCATTGATGGCCCCAGCTTTGCCGATGGCTACAGTCGCGACCGGGACTCCACCGGGCATCTGGACGATGGACAGCAAAGAATCCATCCCGTTTAATGCGCGCGATTGCACCGGGACTCCGATGACCGGAAGCGTCGTTTTGGCGGCGATCATGCCGGGAAGATGCGCTGCCCCGCCTGCGCCGGCAATGATGACTTTCGTGCCCGCTGCCCGCGCCTGTTCCGCAAAAGCGAACATCAGATCCGGTGTCCGATGAGCCGATACGACCTTCTTTTCATAAGCTATGCCGAATTCATCCAGTATCAAGCAAGCTTCTTTCATAGTTTCCCAATCAGAAGTACTACCCATGACGACAGAAACAACCGTATTCATCCATATTTCCCCCATTATCAATTTTTCATTTTTAATATAGCACATCACCCCAGAATATTCCAAACATTTTTAGTTCTTTCACTTCCTTTCGTTCGGAAATACTCAATTTTACCTTTAAATAGAAAGGCAAACGCCCGAATTTCTGCCTAAAAAAATCGCACTTTTTTTATTCAAAAATCAACTGTTTTTCACCGTAAATGACAATAATATGATAAAATAACGGTATGTAAACCCTGCCAAAATCAAAAACAACTGATTCTCTTTGTATTTCCGGCTTTATCCTATAGAATAGACTGGAATAATATTATTAAATATGCTTTTTTCAACTTATTTATTTTATTTCCAACAACCCCATCCATCCACAGGAGGAACGATGATCATGAATAAATTCTTTGATATCTACATGGATTTGAGAAAAAAAATTGAACATGCAGAATTCGAGGCCGGATCTCTGTTGCCTAGCGAAAAGAACCTTTCGGACCACTATAAGGTTTCTCGGGAAACCATCAGGAAGGCTTTGGCTCTGTTGCTCGAGGGTGGCTATATCCAGAAGAAACAAGGCAAAGGTTCGATCGTGTTGGACATCAGAAAGTTCAATTTTCCTGTTTCCGGGCTGACCAGCTTCAAAGAGCTTCAGGATTCCCAACAGATCCCAAATGAAACGATTGTCATCAAGAACAAGCTCGAACCCATTCCCGATTTCCTTGCCGAAGCGCTGAAAGTGGATCCCGGCCGTGAAGTGATTTCCCTGATCCGTTTGCGGAAGATCGCCGGGGAAGTCGTCATCATGGACAAGGACTACCTCTTCCATGACATCATCGAACAAATCCCTTCCGAAGCTGCCGAAAGTTCCATCTATGCGTATCTGGAAAATGATTTGGGCCTGAATATCGCTTATGCCAAAAAGGAATTCGTCGTGGAGCCGGCTACGCGGGAAGACCATAAGCTGATGAATCTGAAGAACGATACCCACGTGGTTGTCGTCAAGAGCGAAGTCTACCTGGAGGATACGCGGCTGTTCCAGTACACCGAGTCACGCCATCGTTTGGACCGCTTCCGCTTCGTCGAATTTGCCCGCCGAAAACATAGTTTGTAAGGAAAAAAGATGAAGCCAAGCCGGCTTCATCTTTTTTTGCTTGCGTAAGGATCGGTCATTCATTGACGTTCGTATAGTCTACGGTGAAATAAGCACCCTCGGCCATCAGAATATGTCCCGATTCGTATGGTTTGCCGGCTACGGTCAGGTAGACTTCCTGGACACCGTAATATTGCCCGATCGTATTGACGACCCCCTGCAGAATCAGCGATTCCGCCGATGTGCCGGCATTCATCTCGGAAATGAATTCCTGCGAGAAATCGACGTAGACGCGCCCGTCCTCACTCAAGGACAGACTGTTGATGCTGACATTCGGCCCGATCACTCTGCCTCCCGGCGCATCAGCAACATTCTTCAGCGCTTCGGCCAGAATATTGCGGGTGATGTCATTGGTCGCATAGGAAAGGTCCACACTGGTTGTGTCCAGCCCCATCAGCTCGCTGTCCGGGTAAAAGACGCGCAACTGTTGCGTCTCCGGAACATTCTCGTTGCGGGCTTCAAGGCTGGAAGAAACAGTCATCCCGTCCCCAAGATCCGTCACCCGCTTCACCAAGCCCATGCCCTTGACGTAGTAGTCCTTGGTTGTGGAAGTTTCATAGGTTGTCGTCACCTCAAGCGCTTCGAACGTCCCCATCGGCGTTTCGATCGTAGCCGTCAGATTGGTGATTTCGGAAGGGATCCCATTCGGATTCACCCAGCTGTTGCCGACTTCCAAAGGCTCCTTCAGGAGAATATCCAGCTGGTTTGCCGCATCACCGCTGGCTGTTTTTTCCAGCATGTTTTCCCGGAAATAGGTTTCCGGACGCGAGAACACTTCCTTCAATTCGCCGTCAGCCAGTTCCAACACCGTCACGATCTGTGTGCCTCCATTATTGGAAGTGATCTGCATCCGGTTGCCTTCGATGTATTGCGGATAGACGGTGAAGGAAGCGTATTCATTCCCTTTGCCCAGATATTTTGTGAATACGGATGTACTGAACGGATAATAAGCCTCGATCGCAGCTGCGTATGCAGGCTCCGACGAGGATGAGGAAGCTGAGCCGTTGTCTGTCGAACTGGATACGGAAGAGGACACACTGCTGACAGCTGAAGAATCAGCCGATGAATCGGTGTCCGATCCTCCGAAGAGGCTGCAAGAAGCTAATAAGGGCACCAACACCGCTACCATCAGGTTCGAAACTTTCTTTCTCATATTTTTTCCCACCTTCTGCCTTAGTTGCCTTCATTATATCACAGTCGCTTTCTAAGGCATTGCCCTAACTATCGCCGCGAGGCACGAATGCTGTGGCGCTATGGCGTTCCTTTCGAGTATAATGAAGCCAGCACAACAATCAAAAGAAACATTTCACAAATGTTCAAATAGAGGTGGAAAATTTATGAAAGAAATCAGTTTGAACGATACCGTCTACAATCTGGTGAAGCAGTACCCTGAAATCAGAGAAGTCATCATCAGTCTGGGCTTTGAACCTTTGCGCAGCGACAAAATGCTCAACACCGCCGGCCGGATCATGACCATCGGAAAAGCGCTCAAACGCAACGATGTGCCGGAAGCGACCTTCGCCGAAACGCTGGCAAAGAACGGATTCAGCGTCAAAGAACTGCCAGCATCCCCTGCTGTTCCGGCCGAAACAGAAGCAGCGGCGCCAGCCGTTGGCGGAAGTGCCCGTATGGGTTCAAAGGAATTCCAGGAGCGCCAGGACATCCTGCAGAGCCTCATCCTGCGTCTGCATGACGGGGAGGATTGGGATAAAGTGCAGGCCGACTTCAAGAAACATTTCACCGGCGTCAGCGCCTATGAGATTTCCGTCATGGAGCAAGGCTTGATGGGGAAAGGGATCGAGGCGGAGGATATCCAGCGCCTCTGCAACGTGCATGCCTCGCTCTTCGGCGGATCCATCGAAGCGGTCTACACCACTTCAGCAGAACAGCAGCATGCCGGGCATCCGATCCAGGTTTTGAAACTCGAGAATCTGGCCATCGAAAATACGCTGGAAAAAGTCAGCAAGTTGTTGGATGTCTATCTCGAGACAAAAGAGCCCGAACTCAAAAAAGGCATCCAGAACCAATTGGCGCTGCTCGGGGAATTCGACAAGCATTATGCCCGCAAAGAATACGCCATCTTCCCGATCATGGAGAGCAAAGGCATCACGGCCCCGCCGGAAGTCATGTGGGGCGTCGATGACGAAATCCGCAGCATGTTCAAGGCCTTCAAAGCCCTGCTGCAAAACGAAGAGTTTGAAACAATCCCGAAAGCCTTCTCTGACCTGAAATACGAAATGAAAGAAATGATCACGAAGGAAGAGGACATCCTCCTGCCGATGATCACCGATATCTTCAACGAGGACCATTGGCTCCAGATCGCCAAGGAGTCCGAAGAAATCGGCTATTGCATCGTCAAACCGGAAGCGAAATGGGTGCCGGAACGTTCCCTCCCAGAAAATGTTTCACGTGAAACAAAGGAATTCGAAAACGACTCTTACATCAATTTCCAAACCGGACACCTGACGCCGCACCAACTGGAGAAGATGCTGAACAACATCCCCTTGGAATTGACTTTCGTCGATGCCGACAACATCGTGCGCTACTACAACGACAACGGCGAAGAAAAATTCTTCAAGCGCACCAGCAGTGCGATCGGCCGTGACGTGCTGAACTGCCATCCGCCGAAAAGCCTTCCGATCGTCACCAAGCTGCTGGCGGACCTGAAATCGGGCGCGAAGGAGAGCGAATCGATGTGGTTCCGCGCCATGGGCAAATTCATCCTGGTCACCTACCGCGCCGTCAGGGACGACGACGGCAGCTATATGGGAACCTTGGAATATGTGCAGGACATCCAACCATTCATCGATCTCGATGGCGAAAAGCGCACCCTGTCCTAAAAGACTTTCCCGGAAATGGTTTCCGATTTCAAGCACAAAGAAGAACAAAAGCTGCCTCTTCGTCTGGAGGCAGCTTTTTTCGTCCTCAGGCAGCTTTCGGTATCTCCCTCCTCCGGCGAGCGCAGGCCCCGCCGGAGTTCAGCCACCGGCTTGCTTGCCAACTCCGATGAGTGCCGCTTCGTCGGAGTTCACGCCGACAGTTACCGTTGTACTCCGGTGAGCGTGCACTTCACCGGGACTGAGAGAAGGTTCAGCCGCTAGCCGCCTCACCGGCATAAGGCACAAAGAAGGGGCAGCTCATTTTATTTTGAGCTGCCCCTTCTTAGCGTTTATTTGCTCAGCCTGAAAGCGATGGTTTCGTACGGCTTCAGCGTGAAGGACGGCGCAAGCGGCCTTTCGCCGTAATTTCCGACGAGGACACGGGCATCCCCGGTTACAAATTCTTCCGGTATGTCGATCGTATAATCACCGGCATAGAAATGGTTCAGGACCAGCACCTTTTCCTCCTCGTTCTCGCGGATGTAGGCGAAGACTTCGGGATCGTCCAAAAGGATGCCCGTGTAGGAACCATCCGCAATGACCGGATGCTCCTTGCGGATGCGGATCAGTTCCTGGTAATAACGGAAAATTCTGCCTTCAGCGAGCTCCTTTTCGACGTTCACTTGCGGATAGTTGGCTGCCACCTGCAGCCAAGGCTCGCCGGTCGTGAAGCCGGCGTGCTTGCTGCCGTCCCACTGCATCGGCGTCCGGCTGTTATCGCGGGATTTCTGCTTGATGATGCGCATGGCTTCCGGATGCGTCAATCCGGCTAGCTTCAGATTCCGGTAGGCATTGTGCGATTCGATATCCCGGTAGATGCTGATGTCGTCATAATTCGGATTCGTCATGCCGATTTCCTCGCCCTGATAGATATAAGGAGTTCCCCGCAGCAGATGGACCGTCTGTGCCAGCATGGAGGCTGTTTCGAAAGGATAGCGTTCCGGATCGCCGAAGCGGCTGTTGGCCCGCGGCTGGTCATGGTTGTTCCAGAACAACGCATTCCAGCCGTTGCCATCCGACATCCCCGCCTGCCATTCGTTCAGGATCCGTTTCAGTTCGAGGAAATCGAACGGATGATCCGTCCATTTTTCCCCATCTTTGTAATCGACCTTGAGGTGATGGAAATTGAAGACCATCGATAATTCGTTCCGATCCGGGTTCGAATAAAGGATCCCATTTTCCAGCGTCATCGAAGACATTTCGCCGACCGTCACGATATCCTCCAATGTGCCGAACGTTGCTTGATTCATTTCCCGGATGTACTCATGGACGATCGGGCGGTCGGTGTAAAGGCTCTTTTCGTTGTCCCCTTCACTGTCGACCAACGCGACGTCCTTGCCGATAAGATTGAACACATCGAAACGGAAGCCTTTGATGCCCTTTCCCAACCAGAAGTTGACGACTTTCTGCAGTTCCTGGCGTACTTTCGGATTGCGCCAATTGAGATCGGCCTGCGTGATGTCGAACAGATGCAGGTAGTACTTGCCGGTGTCCCCGAACGGCGCCCAGGCCTCTCCGCCGAATTTCGATTGCCAATTGGTCGGCAGGCTGCCGTCCGCTTTCGGATCGCGGATAATGTAATAATTCTGGTATTCTCTATCCCCGGCCAAGGCTTTCCGGAACCACTCATGCGTAGTCGACGTATGGTTGAACACCATGTCGAACATAATTTCGATGCCATGCTGCTTCAGCTTCCCGATCAGTTCCTCCAGATCCGCCATCGTGCCGAAAACCGGATCGATGGCGTAATAATCCGTGATGTCATAGCCGTTGTCCATCTGCGGGGATACGAAAACCGGATTCATCCAGATCATATCGATGCCCAGTTCCGCCAAATAAGGCACTTTGCTGATGATCCCTTGGATATCGCCGATGCCGTCGCCGTCGGAATCCTTGAATGATTTTGGATACAGCTGATAGATCACTTTTTTTTGAAATTGCTTCATTGTAAGGCCTCCTGTACTATGACTGAAGGCAAAAAGCCTGATGAACAGCTTTTTGCCTCCAGCAATTCACTTTTTATTTTTGCGTTTGGATGACCGGCGCCTCCGCGACATCCTCTTTGGGAACGAAAAGTTGTTTTTTCTCGAACAAAACCGTCAGCAGGATCGGCACAACGATCGCAATCGCCATGCAGACGAAGAACATCGCCATCGAATCGGTCTGGATGCTCAGGAAACCCGGGATTCCGCCGACCCCGATGCTGTTCGCCATGACGTTGAAAGTCGTCGCCACCAGCCCGGCGATTCCCGATCCGATCATTGCGGCAACGAAAGGATAGATGTATTTGATGTTGATCCCGAACATGGCCGGCTCGGTTACGCCCAAGAAGCAGGAAATCGCTGCCGGGATGGAAACCTGTTCCTCTTTCTCATTGCCTCTGTGCAGGAAGATGATCGCCAATACAGCCGACCCCTGGGCAATATTCGAAAGTGCGATCATCGGCCACAGGTTCGTGCCGCCGAAATCGGCGATCAGCTGCAGGTCGATGGCATTGGACATATGGTGCAGCCCCGTGATGACGAGCGGCGAATAGAGTGTACCGAAGAACAGACCGAACAGCCATCTGAAGTTGCCTGTCAACCCGGCATAGACGACTTCGGAAACCCATTGCCCGATCGTCCAGCCGATGGGGCCGAGCACCGTATGCGCGATGATGACGGTGGGAACCAAAGCCAACAACGGAACAAAAATCATCGAAATGTACTGCGGAATCCATTTACGCAGCCAGATTTCCAGGTAGGCCAACACGAAGCCCGCCAACATGGCAGGGATGACTTGCGCTTGATAACCGATCTTGTTGATCGTGAAGGCACCGAAATCCCAGAATGGAATCTCTTCTGCACCCGCGACAGCATAGGCATTCAATAATTGCGGAGAAACCAATGTGATCCCTAAAACGATACCCAGTATTTGCGTAGTGCCCATCTTCTTCGTGATGCTCCAAGTGATGCCTACCGGCAGGAAGTGGAAAATCGCTTCGCCGATCAGCCAAAGGAAATCATTGACGCCTGTCCAGAACTGCGAGTTGGAAACGATCGTGCCGTTGGCGAAATTGATCCCTTCAAGCACATTGCGGAAGCCGAGGATCAGACCCCCGACCACGATGGCGGGAATCAGCGGCGTAAAGATTTCCGCCAGCACAGCCATGGCACGCTGCACCACATTCTGGTTCTGCTTGGCTGCCGCTTTTGCCTCGTCTTTCGAGACGCCTTCTTTGCCGGATACCTTTGCGAACTCGTTGTAGAACTGCGGCACCTCATTGCCGATGATGACCTGGAATTGCCCGGCCTGCGTGAACGTGCCTTTTACTGCGGGTATGTCTTCGATCTTTTTGACGTTGGCGGCAGCGGGGTCATTCAGGACGAAACGCATCCGCGTGGCACAGTGGCTGACTGCCGAAATATTATCGGGACCTCCGATATGTTCCAGCAGATCTTTTGCATCTTTGTTGAAATCTACCATCTTTTTCTCCTCCTTGAACTTGTATATACATGTTAGTCACATCTATATTCTACCGCTCACAAATAAATATTGCAAACGTTTTCCGACCGCGATTCGTAAACTTGTATAGACAAGTTACCCGATTCCTTTGTTTTATGAAGTGTTGCCACGCTGGACAACGCAATCAAAAAAACGACGGGACTGGGAAAAAAGCCACTTCTTATAATAATTGTTAAATCTGATTAGTTAAAAACACCGTCATATCAAGGATTAATTTTCCAAGATATGACGGTGTTTTCTAATTTAGTTAGTTATTTCCCAGCCCCGTCGTTTTTTGATCCGGATAATCCGATCAGACCCCTTATTTCAGTTTCACTAAAGTCCGCCCATGCATTTTCCCGTTCATGATTTTCTCGAAAGCCACAGGCAGGTCCTCCAGCGTGATCTCCTGTTCGACCAACAGCTCCAGCTTTTCCGGCTTCAGATCGTTGGCGATGCGCTCCCATAGCTTGACGCGTTCCGCGTAAGGATGGTTCACTGAATCGATCCCGACAAGTTTGATGCCCCGCAGGATGAAGGGCAGCACGGTCGCTTCAAAAGAGATTCCGCCGGCATTTCCGCTCAAGGCCAGACTTCCGCCGTAATGCAGCTGCGCCAGCAAATCCGGCAGCATCGGACCGCCGACCGGATCAACGCTTGCCGACCAACGTTGCTGCGCCAATGGCCGTGTCTTCTCCAGCGACGCTTCAGCCGGATGCAGAACCGCTGAAGCACCGAGTTGCTTCAGGTAATCCGTGCAGTCCGCTTTTTTCCGTGACATAGCTTCGATGGTATATCCGCGACGCTTCAGCATAGTGACGGCCATCCCGCCGACGCCGCCGGAGGCCCCCGTCACCAAAACAGCGCCCGTTTGCGGCTGGACGCCCTGTTTTTCCAAAGCATCAACCGATTCCGCCGCTGTGAATCCGGCCGTTCCGATGATCATCGCTTCCCTCAGGCTCAACCCTTCAGGCAGCGGAACGACCCAAGCGGCAGGGACTCGGGCAAATTGGCTGAAACCACCGAAATGAGTCACCCCTAAACCATAGCCTGTCACGATCACCTTATCGCCTGCCCGGAAAGCCGGATCAAGCGATTCAACTACGACACCGCTCAGATCGATCCCCAGAATCAATGGATAATTGCGGATGACCCCGCTTTTCGGATTGGTTCCGGCCAGCCCGTCCTTGTAGTTGACGCTCGAATAGTGGACCTCGATCAGCACTTCCCCATCCGGCAGGTCCGCCTTTTTGAAGGTTCTGACCGTTGTCTTCACTTCCGCACCTGCGTTTTCCGCCCATAAAGCCTTGAATTCCTCCATAATATCCCTCGTTTCCGCTCGTATTACCTTCAGTTTAGTCCATCTTCGCGGAATTTGCGACCCCTACTCCCTACAACAAAAAAAATCATCACCGGGAATAAAGCCTATCCCAGGTGACGATTTTTGGATGTACGATCACTCCGCTATCTCAACGACCAGATAGCGATGCGGCTCTTTGCCTTCGGAGTGTGTTTTGATGCGTTTGTTTTGGCTCAGACGAGCGTGGATCAGTTTTCTTTCAAAAGCAGGCAGCGGCTCAAGAAATACCGGTTGTTTCGTTTTGATGACGCGTTCCGCAGTCCGGTCGGCGATGCTTTCCAGCACGGCAGCCCGGCGCTCGCGGTAGTCACCGACATTCACGATTACGGACAAACGACGGCGCACGTAGCGCTGCACCAATGCTTGCGCCAATATCTGCAGAGCATTGACGATTTTCCCGTATTTGCCGATCAGCAACCCGGCTTTTTCGCTTTCCATTTGGAAAATCAGCATATTGTTCTTTTCTTCGACCGTAACGACTGCTGGAGCACCGTATGCCTCTGCCACTGAGGCAAGATATGCGCTCACCGCGGCGATTGCTTCCGCTCTGCCGGCTTCTTCATCATAATCTTCCGGGAAATGCCCTGCTTCAGCATCTTCCTCCTCATCGGAAGAAATGATTCGATCGACTTCAGGCTGATCAGCCAATATCTTTTCCGCAGCTTCCGGATAATCCTCTTCAAGATCTTCTACGATATCTTCGACTGTCTCATCGATTTCAGCTAATTGGATATCGCCTGGTTCATCAAAGTCCATGATTTCTTTGCGCGTGATTTCCACGACCGCCTCTTTTTGGCCGAATCCAAAAATCCCTTTTTTACCTTCAGAGATTACGACGATATCGGCTTCATGGCTATCGACACCCAACAAATCCAGACCTTTGCGAATCGCTTTATCAACGGTCGTATCTTTCGCAACTACTTTATCCATAATAGAATGTCATCCTTTCCTACTTCAAAGTCTAACTAGTTTTTCTTTTTCTTTTTAGGATTTTGGGCTTTCTTCAATGCTTTTTCGCGCGCCTTTGCCTGAGCTTCGGCTTCTTCGCGCTCGCGGATGGCCTTGAATGGGTTGTTCAACAGCATCGTCTGGCCGACCGAGAAAGCATTGCTGGCTACCCAGTACAACGACAGCGCGCTCGGAAAGTTGATCCCCATCATCAGGATCATGATCGGCATCGTGTACGTCATCGATTTTGTCGCGGAGTTCGCTTCCGTCTGCGACATCATCGTCAGCTTGCTTGTGGCGTACGTCAGGATAGCGGCGACGATCGGCAAAATGAAGAATGGATCGCGTTCTCCCAGGTTCATCCAAAGGAAACTGCCGCTCTTCAGAATCTCAGTCCGGCTGATCGCTTGATATAAAGCCATCAGGACAGGCATCTGAACCAAGACAGGCAGACAGCCCATGTAAGGATTCACATCGTTATCCGCATACAATTTGGAAACTTCTTTCTGCAGTCTTTCCTGCGTTTCCCGATCTTTGGAGGCATATTTTTCCTGCAGCGCTTTGATCTGCGGTTGAACAGCCGCCATTTTTTTCGTGCTCTTCGTTTGGAAATGGTTGAGCGGCAACAGGATCACCCGGATGATGATCGTAAAGGCAATGATCCCCAGACCGTAATTGCCGAAAAACAGCTCGGACAACCACACGATCATGTTGGAGAAATTAAAAACAATGTAACGGTCCCAAAAACCGGTGCTTTCTGAGGTGATCGGCTCCGTTCCACATGCTGACAGAACCATCATAACAGCAAATAAGCTGAGTGTAAAAAGTAATCGCTTACGCTTTGACAAGAGGACTCCTCCTTAATAGGAAT
This sequence comes from Trichococcus ilyis, assembly GCF_900109135.1. Taxonomy (GTDB): domain Bacteria; phylum Bacillota; class Bacilli; order Lactobacillales; family Aerococcaceae; genus Trichococcus; species Trichococcus ilyis. Next base: position 56,796 of record NZ_FNYT01000018.1, read on the forward strand.
ATTATAGTTTACTTATTGTTCAAAAGATTGGAAAGCTTCAGGACATGGACCAGACTTTTTTTGACCTCCGCAGCCGACATTTCGGCAACCGGTTTGCGCGCGATCACGATGAAGTCGACATCCTGGGCCAAATCCGCCTTCAACTCTGTGAGCGCCTGTCGGATTTTCCTTTTGACGGCATTCCGCACCACGGCATTGCCGATTTTTTTTCCGACGGACAAGCCGACCCGGAAATGCGGTTGCTCCTGCTTATGGATCACATAGATTACGAACTGGCGGTTCGCCTTGGACACCCCGCTGTGAAATACTTTCTGAAATTCTTTTTCCTTTTTGACACGAAAAGATTTTCTCATGCTCTTCCCTCAAATCTGCAATCATAACATACAAAAAAATCTCTCCCAAATGGAGAAAAACAGAAAAATTCCTCTCTCCGTTATCATCACAAATATGGACCCGTACACCAAGGCATTGCTGCTTCCGGTTCATTTGGGCACATCTTGTCATACTCTCCATTTAAGAAAGACATTTTTGCATTTTTTGAAATCCTTAAAAAAAAAGACCACTGAAACGGTCAGTGATCTATGCAGATAAAACTTTTCTGCCTTTACGGCGTCTGCTTGCTAATACTCTACGGCCGTTTTTTGTGCTCATACGTTTACGGAAACCGTGAACGGATTGACGGTGACGTTTTTTTGGTTGGTATGTTCTTTTCATTGATCGTTACACCTCCTGATAAACTATCTTTCAAATAGGTTCTATTTCACTGTTAGACAGTCCAATACATTATAAAGAGACAGAATGCGACCTGTCAAGTAAAATTGGTTCATTTTTATTGAACTCACTGAGATATAATAGCACAAAACCTCGAAAGTTAAAACACCTTTCTTGAAAAAATTCTGTTTTTCAGCAAAAAAAATTATCCACAACCTTTTTTCGCAATGCACATAGCCTCGGGAAAACTTCCACAGCCTCTGCCTTTGCGCACACCTTAGACCCGGTTTGTCCACAATTCGACAACGTGTGCATTTCTCATCCAAACCAACCTGAGAACTCTGTGGAAAAGTGTAACAAAAGCTGTAACAATGCCATTCCGGAAATGTTAAAAATCCACAGACCACCGTTTATAAAAGGCCGCTTCCCAATCTTTTTCCACACCATTTTTCGACCTGTGGAAAACTTTTTATCCACCGGTTAATTGTTTTATTCACAGCCAAAAAGAGTTGTGGAAAACTTTTTGATATAATGCTAAAATAGAACAGACTCACTAAAAGGAGGTGTCTCATTTGGATGACATCTATTCACTATGGCGTTATCTGCAGGAAAAATTTCAAGAATCCCTGTCCAAAGTCAGCTACGATACTTGGATAGACAGCGCCGTCCCGGTCCGATTGACCGATACGAACATCATCATCGAAGTTCCCTCTTCTTTACATAAAGATTATTGGCAAAATAACTTGATGAGCAGAATTGTCGAAGGCATCTACGAATTCAGCGGCAAAGAACTGACCCCCATTTTCATGATCAAGAATGAGGAAATGCCCGACATCGCCAAACCGACCGTAAAACGCAACAACAGCAACAACAACCGGCTCTTTAAGGATGCCCAACTGAACAGCAAATATACCTTTGATACTTTTGTTATCGGAAAAGGCAACCAGATGGCGCACGCGGCCGCCCTCGTCGTGGCTGAGGAACCCGGCACCATCTACAATCCGCTCTTCTTCTATGGAGGCGTCGGGTTGGGAAAAACCCATCTGATGCACGCCATCGGCCATCAGATGCTGCAACTGCGGCCAACCGCCAAAGTCAAATATGTCAGCAGCGAAACATTCGCCAATGATTTCATCAATTCCATCCAGAATCGGACGCAGGAGCAATTCCGCAATGAATACCGCAGCGTCGACTTGCTGATGGTCGATGATATCCAGTTTTTTGCTGACAAAGAAGGGACTCAGGAAGAATTCTTCCATACGTTCAACGCGCTTTACGATGAACGCAAACAAATCGTGCTGACGAGCGATCGCTTGCCTAACGAAATCCCTAAACTCCAGGAACGGCTCATCTCACGTTTTGCCTGGGGCCTATCGGTTGACATCACCCCGCCCGATCTGGAGACGCGCATCGCCATTTTGCGCAAAAAAGCCAACAGCGAGCGCCTTGAGATCCCGGATGACACCCTCAGCTATATCGCGGGGCAAATCGACTCCAACATCCGGGAACTGGAGGGCGCCCTGGTCCGGGTCCAAGCCTATTCGGCGATTCAAGGGACCGACATCACCACCAGTCTGGCAGCGGACGCCCTGAAAAGCATCATGCCTTCCGAAAAACCGAAAGCCTTATCCATCTATGCCATCCAGCAAGCGGTCGGAAAGTATTACCATGTGACCGTCGAGGAATTGAAAGGCAAAAAGCGCACCAAAGGGATCGTTGTCCCAAGGCAAATCGCCATGTATCTTTCGAGGGTGATGACAGACAATTCCTTGCCGAAGATTGGTTCCGAATTCGGCGGCAAAGATCACACGACCGTCATCCACGCCCACGACAAGATCGCTCTTTCCTTAAAGAAAGACCCTGTGCTGCAGCGTGAGATCGAGACGATCCAAAACAGCCTGAAAAAATGAGCCCCGAGCGTATTGTGGATAACCAAATAAATAAGCCGTCATTTACGAACATGTTATCCACAAGTGGAAAACGATTGGTTTGATAAGCTTCTTTCACTTATCCACAATATGAACAGGCCCTACTACTATTACTATTATTTTTTAATTTATATTAATAACCATCGGAGGTCCCTTATTATGAAATTTTCAATCAATCGTCAGATTCTGATCAAGCATCTGTCTGACGTACAAAGAGCTATTTCCAGCAGAACGACCATTCCTATTTTGACAGGTGTGAAAATCAGCGCTGATGAAAATGGAATCGTATTGAGCGGAAGCGACTCGGATATCTCCATCGAAACACTGATCCCTGTTTCGGAAGAAAACAATCAGATCGAAATCCATGCAAAAGGCGGAATTGTGCTGCCTGCCCGTTTCTTCAGTGAAATCGTAAAAAAATTGGCTGACGAAAAAATCACGATTGAAGTCAAAGATCATTTCCAGACCAACATCACTTCTGCAAATGCCTCTTTCACCATCAACGGAATCGATGTCAACAACTACCCAAATTTCCCTGTCATCGATTCGAATGAAGTCATCACTTTGCCGACCGCTTTATTCAAACAAGTGATCCAGCATACGGTCATCGCGACTTCAACGCAAGAAAGCCGTCCGATCTTGACCGGGGTGAACATGACCATCAAGGATGGAAAATTGACAGCCGTCGCCACCGACAGCCATCGTTTGAGCCAACGCATCATTTCGATCGCAGCACCGGAATCGCAATTGGAAAAAACCTACAACGTCATCATTCCCGGAAAAAGCCTGGTTGAACTTTCGCGCATCGTCGAGAATCAACCGACCATCGAAATGATGATCACCGAGAATCAGGTCCTTTTCAAAGCGGAAAATGTTTATTTCTATTCGCGCTTATTGGAAGGCTACTACCCGGATACAAACCGGTTGATCCCGACGAGCTCCACCACGCAGATTGTCCTGAATGCTTATGACTTGTTGCAGGCCACCGACCGTGCTTCCCTGCTCTCGCACGAAGGAAAAAACAATGTCGTCAAATTATCCATCGATTCAAACAAAGTCGAGTTGTCAGGAAACTCCCCTGAAGTCGGCAATGTGGAAGAATCCTTGACCTACGCATCCGCCAGCGGCGATCCGTTGGTCATTTCCTTCAATCCCGATTACATGAAGGATGCGCTGCGCACCTTCGGCCAACAGGATGTCCAGGTCAACTTCACTTCAGCTGTGCGCCCATTCACGGTCGTACCGGCGGATCGTGAAGACGATAACGATAACTCCTTCATCCAATTGATCACGCCCGTAAGGACTTATTGATCCCGAATTGAAAACAATCGAGTAGGAGGAGCCTTTAGGCTCCGACCTCTCACACCACCGTGCGTACGGTTCCGTACACGGCGGTTCAGTATCTTGAGTAAGCAGACTCTGCCAGGTGACTTAATGAAATTAAGCCCCAATTTCCGTATTCCGCCATTTGGTTTCGGGATTTCCACCCTTCGCACAGGTTGTGGCTTGTATGTCCCGTCTAATAGTTTTCTCCTTAGTTGGGGATAAAACTCGATAATGTGGGCTTCCACTTCATGCACTGTCATTCCGTCTACTCCTGCTGCCCCTTTGTTTTGTCTAACCGCTTTGGCAGCCGA
>NZ_FNYT01000050.1 GCF_900109135.1 Trichococcus ilyis
AGGTGCATTGAGCAAAACCAACAGCTTTGAAGATGAAGGAATCCCGTTCTAACCGAAAAAAGCAGCAGAACATTGTCCACAATAAAATATCTTTTAGGGGTGGAATTTACTCTTGCGAAAAAACGCAGAATCTTCACCTTCGGTTTGTCATGCCCAAAAACAGACCGAATTCGATACATTGATCACTCTAAAATATACAAATTGACCTTTTTGACATTCATTTTTTGTCTATTTCTCTTTTCATCGGCTCGAGTGCGGAATTTAGTTTTGCAAACTGGAATTTACTATTGCAACTAACCTCATTATCGAAAATGTCAAAAAAAGAACCTGATCCGAAGACCAGGTTCTTATAAGTTTAATTTGAATTAAGCTTTAACAACGTTAGTTGCTTGAGGTCCGCGGTTACCTTCTTCTACGCTGAAAGTTACTGCTTGGCCTTCTTCTAAAGATTTGAAACCTTCAGATTGGATAGCTGAGAAATGTACGAATACATCGTCTCCGCTTTCGCGTTCGATGAAGCCAAAACCTTTTTCTGCGTTAAACCATTTAACTGTACCTTGTTCCATAATTGAAAATCCTCCTCGTGCGTTTTGCACTATATGATACATTGTTGCTAACGTGACGAATCGGAATGTTTTGAAACAATTCTTCTCTGCGCTTCACAAAATGTTAAATTCATTGTAGCATGGATCATTTCAATGTGCAAGCCCTACCCTCTTAAAACTTCCTTTACCGCAAAATAAGGAGGCTGGGACTAATGTGCATTCGAACATAGTGTGCGTAAACGCGGGACAGAACGCAGCCCCTGGCTCCACTTCACGAACAATGCTCGAATGGCCTGCAGCCATTCGAGCATTGTTCGCTCCAGTGGTCCGGAGCTAAACGCGTTCTGTCCCGCTCTCCTGTCTCTCTATTGTTTTTCTTTATCAAGAATTTCGGATATTTTCCTGTCGACATAATTCAAGCCCATGCTCATGAAATATTCAGCCAGTTCTTCGTCGCTGATGTTTTTCACTTCGTAGCCGCCTTGTCTTCTTTTTGCGGCATAGCCTTTTCTCATTTTTTCCAGCATATCTTCGGGTAGCTCCACTTGGAATTTCTTCATTGTCATCGCAACCGCCTCCTATGTCGTGGTTAGCCTGAACGATCAGTTAAGGGATTGTTTCTCCCTCACTATTCAGGTAACGCTTTCATTATACCCCTGTTTGCAAAATATATACAGAGTTTTCTCACCTGCAGAAGTCAAATGCGACAAATTCCTTATAATCATCGGACAATCGGGAAGTTTGGTCAGGATGAATTATTCGGCTGGTGTATTCATGATCAATTGTCCGTTCTCGGTGTTCCTTTGGTAATCCTGGAAGAAATCCCAAATGAATGCGGCTTCCGGTTTGTAGTTCCAATGCGCCAGATCCTTTACCGCAGCCAACTTCATGATTGCGCCGTTTGCATTGGAGTCTGTCCCGACCAGCATCTGTTTGTCGCCGAGTGCCGTCCATCCCTGGTTATCCAATGCCACACCGTAGAATTCATTCAACGACATATCGTATCGCTCAGATACCTCAAGTCGGTTGATTTTTTGGTAGGCTTGGATGAATGGGAACATGTCGACGTTCGGGTCGTTCTGGAATATGCCCGGTGTTCCGAATTGACCGGACCCGTCCACAGGAATCATCTGGAAATTATCATGATCGCCGGCAATGTAGAGGTAAGGGACCTCGGGACCAAAATAGTTCTCCGCGATTGCAGTCAGTTCCTGCTTGTCCACGCCAGGTGAAGAAACGGCGGCAACTGCTGCGAAAACGCCCGGATACTTGACGCCCATCAGGGTAGCTTTCGATCCGCCTGCCGACAATCCGGTCAGGTAGATGCGCGAAGGGTCGATCTGAGGATATTTCGCTTTGAGGTCCTCGATCAGGTTCAGTACGCCTTCTTCGCCGAAACCTTCGACATCTCCGAAATTCTCTTCCTTGGCTTGCCATTCAGGGGAAACGACGATCAGATTTTCTTCAGCCGCCAACTCGGTCCAGCCGCTTGTGTCGCCCTGCAGTCTCGGATCGTTCGCAAAGCCGTGGAGTGTGACGATCAACGGCACGCTGCCGGAAGGCTGTTCCATAGCCGTTTCCGGGATGTATTCATACCAGTTGAACTCCCCTTCTCCCTTCACTGGCTCGGCAATCATTTGGTTGTAGGTGATGCCCAACTCCTCGAAGTTCGGAATACCAATCAAGGGATAAGGGTCCGTGTATTTGCTGACGTCAGCCATATAAAATTCCGTCTGTTCGTTGTGCATACGGTAATTCTTCGAGAAGACATGCTCCCAGGCATTGGCGTAGGCTTCCTGCACAGTCTCTTCCTCTTCGTTCACGACGACTTGCTGCAGCGCTTTTTCCGGATTGCGGTAAACAGCCAGATCATCCTCCTCCGGTAGCTCTTCTGCAGCATTGGCTGCGATGTAGGAATCAGCGACGGCTTCTGCGGCATTGCTGATATAGACGGGTACCGGCGTGCTCGAGGCGCTAGCGCTTTCGATATCCCCGCCGTACAGCATCATCCCTGCGATCGGATAACTTTCCTCCCGCATGAAATTGTTTACGAAAGTCGCACCTTCATCCAAAGCGATCACTTTGGCGTTCTTCACAGGCGCTTTCGCCAAAAGTTTGATGAAGGCTTCCGCATCGTCCTCTTGATAGCCTCCCTCATGCAGCGGATTGATCACATAGGCCTGCCCCGCCCATTCCTGGACATCCGGCAGCAGTCCGATTTCTGCCAACAGCGCTTCAGCTTCTTCTTCCGTCTTTTGACCTGCGAAGATATAGAAAGTCGGCGTCAGCACATCCGAGCGCGCGCTTGCGAAACCTTCCTTCATGGCATCGTAGGTGAAGTAATGCAATTGTGACGCTTCATCCGTTACCGTTTCTTCCAAAACAACGCCTGTTTCTTTTGAACTAACTGCTGATTCTGCTGATTCAGCAGTTTCGGAAGGAGTCGCGCAGGCGCCGAGATTCAACGCTGCCAGTAAAAGGACTGCTTGCCCGATTGTTTTCATTTTCATCTTTTTGCCTCCATAATATCGAAATGGTCTTTCAAACACCGCACTAGAGCTTCCTTTGTCAGCTCACTTCAATCGGGGCCGCCGTTTCGAGCAGCAGCCTGATTGTTTGGCGCTCTTCTCCTGCTGGAGTGATTTCTTTGTTGATGATCCGATACGCGTCACCCAAACAGAGCTCGTAATCCAATGATTCCGGCAGCGTCACGCTGTAGTTTAGTTTGTCGGCCTCGGTCCGTACCCACTGTGCTTCAATTATCCCTGGCGAAGTGCGGAGCGAACCCCGAACTTCTGTCAAATCCATTGGGAAATAAGGGGCCAATTGGATGCGGTGATCTTTTTTGAAGGAAATGCCGATCAGCTTTTCCATCATCCAGACCGTATATGAGGAAAACATCGCATGGTTCAATGAGCCTTGCACCTTGTTCGAGCCGTTCTGGAGCGGAAAATACTCGCCCAAGGTCTGATTCCCATTCGCCAGCATGCCCAGATAATTCGGTTCTTCGCGGCGGGACAGCCAATTGTAGATCAACTCGTCTTCGCCGAGCTCGGACAGGATGGCATATGCCCACGACATCCCGAAAATGCCGAAGCGGAAAACGCCATCTTCTTTGCGGATGTGCGCAATCAGATTCTTCTCAAGCTGGTGCTTTTTGGCTACATTCTCATACAACTCCGCCTTCAAGGCGAAAATGAAACTTGATTGCGTCCCTGAGGCAAAACTGCCGTCCTCGTTGCGGAACAGCTCAATGATTGTGCTTCTTGCTTCCAGTATGCGCAACGCCAAGGTTCTCATCATCGTTTCCGGAACAGCGTACACTGAAAATAATTCCTTGTACTCCTCCAACAGGATCAGATACATGCAAGCCGAACAGAACTCCTGATCCGGCGATACGATGCGGTTATTTAGGATGCCGGCATCAACCGAACCCCAGTCGCCGAGGCAACAGTAGCGGATATAGTCGAAATCAAATGCCAACAGGTAACCCAAATGCTTCCTCAATGCAGGCAGCTGTTCTTGCACAAAGGCGGTATCCTGGTAATGCTGTCCGATTTTTGAAGCAAGCACCGGAAAAACCAGCTGCCAGCCCAAAGAGCCCGCCCCGTTTGATGTCCCGTTCGTCATGATGCCGACGTAAGGAGCCGTCTGGGGAATCCCGCCTTCCGGTGTCTGATCATTCGCGAAATCCATAAAGACTTTCTTCAAGAGTTCATGCATATCGTGGCTGTAGAGATGGGAATCGATCAGGGCGACGATATCGCCGCCATAACTGAAGCGTTCCCTGGTGCAGTCCTCGAAGTAGGAATGGATATTGTTCAAGCGGGTATTGCGTGCCGCTTCCCATAACCGGTCCAACTCTTCCGAAGAGGATCCGAACCGGCTCACCGCTGCGAGATCGGTGTGGACGCTGTAAGCTTGGATGTCCGAAAGCAGCCCCTCCACTCCAGCTGCAGTCGGCTCTGCCTTCACCAAAACATAGCGGAAAGAGTGATAACAGTACTGATTTTCAAAACGGAAAAGCGTTTGTTTATTTTTTTTGATGACATCCTTTTGGATGATCGGATCGCTTGCGTTTATGCGATGCGCTTCATCCGTCACGCCATAGGTACCGCTGATGCTGGAATCAAAACTGAGCGTACCGTCCGCGTTCAGCTCCTCGGCGTAAAGGAAAGTGATTCGGCCCAGAAAATCGGCGGCGACATCGCACAGGAAGTGCCCGGAAAGGATCGTTCCGAAATCAATCAACATGCCTTCGCCAGTCGGATCCTTAGTCAGCTTCGCCGGAAGGTAGTGTTTTTGACGCTTGATTTTGGGGATGAAGCTGGGAGTCAGGCAGCCATTCGGCCCGGCGATTTTGACTGTCTTCTGTGTGCTTGCCGCTTCCTGGATGTCGTCCGTCACCGTTTCTCCGATGTACAGATTGTTGAACAAGTAAGGGCCTTGCCTGCTTTCCCAGCTCGAATCCGTTGCGATCACAAGTTTTTCGCCCGAAGCATCCGTGATCGTCAATTGGCCGATCAGGCAAGGTTTTCCGACGGCGAGCTGCTTGCGCACATTGTATTTGCCCAAAATGGTGATCGGAGCCGCGTTGTACCAACCGTTAGCCAGCTCCACCGACAGCTTGTTGCTGCCCTGTTTCAGCTGGGCGCGGATATCGAATGTATCGTAATAGACCGTTTTGTCGTAATTCGTCACATCGCTGTTCAAATAGGCATCGCCCATACGCTGCCCATTGACGTACAAGGTGTAGTATCCCAAGCCGCAGATGGCGAGCAGCGCCTCTTCCACTTCATCCGAGACATCAAATGTCTTTTCAAGGATGATGTTGGGCCGTTCGTTCAGAAATTCCGCTTCTTTTTCCAGCGGATTGTCCAGCCGCGTGATCCAGCTGGCCTGACCCAGGCTGGCGCTCAAAGGTTGGTCCATGCCAGCAACCATCAGTTGATCCGTAGCTGTCATTTAACGGATCCCTTCCGCTTCCTGAACAGTCGCATCCGAGCCCGTGCTGTCCATTTCTTTCTCCTCTTTGTAGAGTTGCTTGTCGGCCATCCGGACGAACGGGATCCAAACGACTGTCGTGATTGCGATCAGGGCAATCTGCAGCAACGAACCTCTGATGCTGCCGGTCACGAAGTAACCGCTGATGATCGGCGGCGTCGTCCATGGAATCTGCGCCAAACCTGTCGGAAGCGGAACCAGCCCAAGCGCAAAGACAACATATGCGACGATTGTCGAAATGGCATTCGAGAAAATGAACGGAATGAAGTACAGGAAATTCAGCATCAACGGGATACCGAACAAAGCCGGTTCGCCGATATTGAACATGTAAGGAACGCCTGAGATTTTCCCGACTTCTTTGTATTGTCTGCTCTTCGCAACGATCAGGATCGCGATGACGGCACCGACGACGCCGATCGAGGCGAAATGGTTGCGGAAACTCATGCTGATGATGTTCGGCGGGATTTCGCCTGCCAAAGAAGCAACTTTGTTTTGGTCTTCCAATACTTGGTGGATCGGATCCATTACCGCCTGGATGATCGATCCGCCATGCAGACCGAAGAACCAAAGGAATTGTTCGAAAATTTTGACGACAACCAGGCCAAAGATCGAACCGCCCAAATAAGTCAATGGTTTTCCTAAGGTACCGTTGATCAATGTCAAAGCGTCACTCTTCAGCAACAACTCAATGATCAAGCGGATGATGAAGAAGGTGGTCACGACGATGACGGAAGGGATGACCGATTCGAATGGTCCGGCTACTGCAGGTGGAACGGATTCCGGCAGCTTGATTTTGATGCCCTTCTCTTCGATTTTTTTGTAGATGATGGTGCTGAACATTCCGACCAGGATCGACAGAAACATCGATTGCGCGCTGATTTTGGTGATGTTCAGAAAATCGACGCCTTCGATATTGTCAAGCGGGGTCAGCAACAGGAAGGAGACGACTGCGGTGATGATGCACTGCAGCACGTTCGTTTCCAGCTTATCCGCGAGGGATTTGGCCATGGAAATGACGACAATCAAGCCGCCCACTGCCAACGTTGCACTGTTTACGTATAATAATTTCGATTGCCACACAAATGCATCCTCTGTGCCTAATACCATCGTAATAAAGTCGGTGACCTGGGTGATCGGGAAAAAGGCGATGATCAAGAAGATCGAGGCGATAAAAGTGAACGGCATGTATGCCAACATGGCGTCCCTGACGGAAGTCAGATAGATGTTATTGTTCACCTTAGTTGCGAAAGGCCCAACTGTGTTTTGGATCTTGTCGCTGAGGGACATTTTTTCAGTATTCATATTTTTTCCTCCTGTTTGATGTGGTGCAATTATTGATGACGATGTCAGCTGAATCATATTGACTAATTTTTTCATCCGGATTATCATTATGGTATCGCTAACAAGTACATCTTAACGGATATAGCAGATTTTATTAATATCATATTTTTACGAAATGATTGACCATTTTTTACATAAAGGAGATTTTATGGACAAAGCACAGATCCGCGAAAAACTATTCACCCACACAAAAACGGAGGCGCGTTTGCTGCTGAAAAAAAGCGAACCCCAGTCCGATTTTGTCGAAAAATTTGACTCCTACCTGAACGAGGAAGGCGAACGGGTCTATCGCTACACCTTCGAAAAGCATCTGGAAAGCGCCCGCGAGAAACAAAATGAACGCGCCGCTCTTATCGAAGGCAGCCAACTGCTGATCCTCAAGCACGCGCGCTTCTCCTATACTCCGCTGCACGTCCATGATTTCATCGAAATGAACTACGTCTATTCAGGCAATATAGACATTATAATCGACGGGACAGAAATTTCATTAAAAGAGGGGGATTTTTGCATCCTGGACACCGGCGTCTGCCATCGGATCCTCGATACGGGCGAAAACGATATTCTGATCAACTTCCTGATGCGGAAGGAGTACTTCTCCACCCAAATGCTGAGCCGGCTGGCCTCAAACAGCATCATCAGCCAATTCGCGGTCAACGCCCTCTCCAAAACGCAGAAGCATAACCGCTACCTTCTTTTCAACACCACCAACAGCGAATTCCTGATCGACGCCATCGAAGGGATGCTCGTCAACTATTATGAACCGTCCTCCTATTCGAAAGATGTGACCGATGCCTACATGATCATCCTCTTTTCCGAGCTGCTGAAGGCATTCCAGCAGAAACAGGCCCGCGAACACCGCAAGGCTGATCATTCCTATATCGGAGACATTCTGCTCTTCATCGAAAAGAATTACCATGACTGCAGCCTGCAGGAAGTTGCCGAGGCTTTCAAATTCAATCCAAGTTACCTGAGCCGATTCATCAAGAACCAGACCGGAAAATCCTACGTTTCGCTGATTCAGGAACTGCGTTTGAACAATGCCTGCATCCTGCTGAAGAACACAGACCTCCCGATCGAAGCCATCAGCGAGCAGATCGGCTACCGGAACGTCACGTTCTTCTACCAAAAATTCAAGCAAGCCTACGGTATGACGCCGCACGAATACAGGCTGCATTCGGATTGACCTTGCATTTCGCGCAAAATAAATGACCGCTTCCCTGTTGATGAGGCGGTCATCGTTTCTATTTACTTATTTTCTTTTCTTGAAAAGATCCCAAATCGAAACCGTGGCTTTTTTGTATATCCTATTGTACGCTGCTCTTTTGGCGTCCCGGACCAGCCCCATTCCTTTTTTGCCGTAGAGAGGATTAGTTTTGCGTTTGATTGCCCGCTTCACCTTTCCGGTTGTCCGAGCCCTCAACGAACGTTTCAGGCTTGGTTTGCGCATGCCCAATTTCATGTTGTCCACTCCGCTCTGAATTATAGTGCCTGTTCCGTTATCTGGATTATACTACCGATAGGCTGGGCTGCCAAAATATTTTGTGCATAATCCTTGCTTTTTGGAATGGATGCCGTATAATATGAAATGCAAGATAACTCTGTGCATTCCCATTTCGGGGACGTTACGGATTCGACAGGTATAGGTCGAGCTTTCGATGCGCTCCGTAGGTTACGTCTACGCTAAAACGTTACAGTTAAATATAACTGACAAAACACAAAACAACACTTTAGCTTTCGCTGCTTAATTGTAGCTAGCTAAGATCCTCCTGGTATCGCCCATGTACTCAGATCAGGGTCTCAATGATGTGGGATACGCTGTGACCTTCCATCTGGAGGAATCAGAAGAGATCAATCAGATTAGCCGAAAATGATGCCTGTTAAGCGGCTAGTTCGAGGCGAATTCCAATAGTTTAACTATGAGCGTAGATTTGGAAGTGCCGATATGCTTGGACAGGGGTTCGACTCCCCTCGTCTCCATACTAGTATGAGGCAACCACCTCAGAAATGTTGATATGAAGTGATTCATATTGACTTTCTGAGGTGGTTTTTTTGCTGTCAGGGATGCGCAAGCTTTTTTAAAATCATCAAGCAACTGCTTACGGGAGCCGCAGTTCCGGCGAAGATCCGCTTCGCCGGAGAATCCGGACAGACTTGGAAGCTCTCCTCCGCTGAAGACTGATTCGCCGGACTTAACACCAGCCAGCAAACCATTACCTCCGATGAAGCCGTTGTTCGCCGGAGGTAATGGTTTGCCGGATAATCCGGCAACTGAACTGCACATCTATAAAAAAAGAGGACCTTCTCGAAAGAAAGTCCTCTTTTTGCGGTAATTGCTTGCTTATTTGCTCATGTCTTCCAGTTGGAAATGGATGGTTTCCATCGCTTGCAGCAAAGCTTCTGCTGTATCCAATGAAGTCAAGCACGGGATGTTGTTTTCGACTGCTTCACGGCGGATCAGGAATCCATCGGTTTCGCTCGTCTTCCCTTCCGTCATCGTGTTGACGACCAGATTGATGCGGCCGTCACGGATGGCATCCAGGATGTCATTGCTGTGCTCGTTGATTTTCTCGATGACATCGACTTTGATCCCTTCCGCTTCCAAGGCTTTACCGGTACCTGTCGTCGCAACGATATGGTAGCCCAACGAAATCAAGCGTTTCGCCAGTGGAATGATCTCTTCTTTATCTTTGTCCGATACCGTCATCAGGGCAGTTCCATAGTCCGGTACATGGACGCCTGACGCGATGAAGCCTTTGTATAAAGCTTTCGGCAGGTTGACGTCTTTCCCGATGATTTCCCCTGTGGACTTCATTTCCGGCCCCAGGACAGTGTCGACTTTCTTCAGTTTGTTGAAACTGAAGACCGGCATCTTGACGTATACCCCTGATTTTGACGGAACCAATCCTGTTTTATAGCCCATATCCTTCAGGTTCAGTCCGATGATCCCTTTTGTGGCCAACTTCGCCATCGGAATCCCGGTCACCTTGCTCAGGAACGGGATCGTCCGGCTCGCGCGCGGATTCACCTCGATGATGTAAACGACGCCGTTGCTGATGACGAACTGGATGTTCACCAAGCCGATTGTGTTCAGGCC
>NZ_FNYT01000016.1 GCF_900109135.1 Trichococcus ilyis
GAACCGTGGGGGCCACGGGGTTAGCCTAACGAGAATCTGACCGATAGGTCGGAGTTTTTAGGAATCTCCCACCTCTAAGCATAAGCATAGGTGGGAGTAGTTCAATTAAATTTAACGGCGGTTCCATATGCGATCACTTCAGCTGCGCCTTGCATGATTGCAGAGGAAGCATACCGAATGTTTACAACCGCATCCGCCCCTAAAGCAGTCGCTTCGTCCACCATCCGCTTTGTTGCTATAGCCCTGGCTTCATTCATCATTTCGTTATAGGCTTTGAGCTCCCCACCGATCAGCGTTTTAAGCCCTTGTGAAATATCGCGCCCTAAGTTTTTGGACTGAATCGTACTCCCCTTGACTAGCCCTAACATTTCCAATTCTTTTCCGGTTATGTAATCAGTATTGACTAAGATCATCGTCATCATCCTCCTTGATTTCCTTCATTCTTTCGATTAACAGGTACACCATCAGCACGATTAATCCGATTGGGATAACAATCAACAGTATTCTCACAAGTATAGGGAGCTCACCAGAGTCAGCGAGTCCCAGCCAGAGGTAGAAGATAAAATAGGAAATGACCAAAAATGTAATCACTATTGGTGCTATCATTTTTTTCGTTTGTTTTTTCAATAGCATTACCCACTTTCTGCATCTTCAAAAAATTATTACATTCTCTGTACAGTATACCTTATCCAAAGCGAGCATATCCAACATATACCGCTTCCGTCAAAGAGTATCGTCGGCAGCTCCTGTAATGCTGCATGCAACATTCTGATTTCGATACTTGTCAAAGCAATCGAAATCTGCACTGTTCTCCTCCGGCGAACGGAGGCTTCGCCGGAGTTCAGCCAACATTCTTGCTCGCGTTCTCCGATGGCGCCGGCTTCGCAGGAGTTGAGGCTACCTATTACCGACGAACTCCGGTGTGCGGCCTTTCGCCGGAGTTGCGGACGGATTCCGGGACCGCGATTTTTACGTTTTTATCGCGCTCCACGCAAAGAAGCGGCCGCCCATTGCCGGGACGGCCGCTTCTTTGCGGTTGTTTCTGATTTTATTGGTGCTGTCGCCCTTTTGCCTGGATGTCGGTCGGCCGAAATTGTCGAATGCTGAGAGGACATTCGATTGTTTGACGGCTGCAGGAGGCGAAATTGTCGAATGTTGGGAAATATTCGACAATTTGCCCCACCGGATCCGATCGTTCGCTGCGCTTCTACCCGCGCGGCAGCTCGACTTTCATCTTGGTGCCGCGGCCGAGGGTGCTTTCGACGGTGATGGAGCCTTTCAGCAGGTTGACGACGCGCAGGACCAAGGCCATACCGAGGCCGTTGCCTTCGGAGGCGCGGGATGGATCGCCTTGATAGAATTTGTCGAAGAGGTTGGACAGTGTTCTTTGGGACATGCCGCAGCCGGTGTCGCTGATCTGCACATAGACTTTCTTGGCGTCGGACGTTTGGGTGATCGTGATTTTTCCGTTCGGGTCGGTGAATTTGATCGCGTTCGACAGGATGTTGTTCCAGACGATATCGAGCATGCCGCTGTTGGAGGCGATGAAGACATTTTCTTCGAGATCGATGTCCAGTTTGAGGTTCTTCTCTTCGATCAGGAGCTCGTGCTTCAGGATGGCTTCTGCCAGTTGTCTCGAGAAATCCAGTTTTTCGATGTCCAGGATGATTTCCTGGTTCTCGAGTTTGTTCAGCTGGAGGACGTTTGTGATGAGGGAATCCAGCTTTTTGGAGGCTTCGACGATCGTATCGATGTAGTCCTGGGCATACACGGGCGACAGGTCGGCTTTCTGGAGGGCAGTTGCATAGCTTTGGATCACCGAAAGCGGGGTTTTCATCTCATGCGACACGTTGCCGACGATGTCGTTCTTCAGCGTCTGGATGCTGCCGAGTTCCTCCACCATTTTGTTGAAATCCTCGAACATGACATCGATGTAGTCGTACTTTTCCGGCTTGTGGTAAGGCTCGATGCAGACGCTGAAATCCCCTTCCGCGACGGTCTTGGCGGCCTGGCTCATGGCCTTCATCGGCTTGTCGAAGTAATATTTTTTTTGGTAAAAGATGATGCTGATGATGACCAGCGTGACGATGGCCCAAAAGCCCACCATCGACAGCACATAGAAAAGCGGCATGTGGTCGATGCCGACGTAGGAATTGTAGATGAAGGCCTGTGCGACCGCTAAAGCCATCAGCACCCAAAAAATGATCAGAAATCCGTACCAATAGCTGAGTTTCCGTTTCACCCGCGGATCGATGCGGCTGTCTTCCTTTTGCTTTCTCATTCTGTTTCCCCTTCCGTTCGTGTGAATAAAAAGAAACCCTCCGCTGGACTGATGGGAAGTCCGGGGCAAAGGGTTCTGAAGTTGCTACTGCTTTTAGTTTTTGCGTTTCTTGACGAATGCGCCTACGCCGACTGCTGCGGCTGCCACTAATACAAGCAATACTTTCGGATCCATGCGATCACATCCTTTCGTTGTCTTCAGCATTTTTTACTTTCTTCAATTATACGTAAAGCTGTCTTTGATGATTCGCAAACCAAGGAGGCACGCCAATGCTCCATAGAAGACCCCTGAAAGGGCGCTGGCGAATGCGATGTTGCTTTCGTTTGCGGCAGACATGAGGGCCGTTTGCGTGAGCGAAAAGCAGAGCAGCGTCGATGACAAGCTGATGGCACGCAAGGCCTTCGCCTCCAGTGAAGGGCTGTTGCGCAAGCGGACGGCGCCGCGCACATGGATCCCGAACAGGATGAACGTATACAGCGCAATCAGCACGGCAATGTGCAACGGGTACGTCCCCGTCGTTCCGCCAAAGAAAAGGCGCACGGAATAGAGGATATAGCAGCCGCTGGCAACTGCGATGATCGTTCCGATCAGCCGATAGCTTTTGCTTTGGGCTGCCGGTTCCTGATTGTGCATCCTGATGGCGATCAAGCGGGCAAGCCCCATCCCAGCGCTGTACAGAACATTCGCCAGCATGAAGACCGATACATAAATCAGGCTCCAGACCGCCTTCGCGACGACAAGCAGGACATCTTTTGCAAGGCTCAAATGCGCGTACACGAATTGCCGATTCTTTTCTGGCGGGTGACCTTTTGAAACCTGATTTGCGCTCATTTGAGAACGGCCTTGTAGCCGATGCCGTGGACGGTGGCGATCTCGAAATCGTCCTGCTGCGAAAATTTTTCCCGCAACTTCATGATGTAGACGTCCACTGCCTGCAGGCTTGTCTTGCTTTCCAGTCCCCAAAACTCGTCCATCAGCTGGGCGCGGGAAAAGGTCTTTTGGGGATAGGACAGCAATTTGAAGAGGATGGCGAACTCGCGGCCGGTCAGCGGGATTTTTTCTTCGTCCACCGTCGCTGTCTGGGTATCGGCATCCAGCACAAGTCCTCCGACCACGACTTTCCGTTCACCGAGGATATTCGCCCGCCGCAGCAAGGCCTCCACGCGCAGGATCAGTTCGTTCAGGTCGACCGGCTTCACCATATAGTCATCGATGCCGATCCGGAAACCTTTTTGCTTCGAGATGATGTCATCGCGGGCCGACACGAACAGGATCGGGATTGTTTTGTTCAAGGACCGGACCGTTTTGGCGAACTCGAAGCCATCCACAAAGGGCATCATGATATCGGAAATCACCAGATCGTAGTGTTCCCCGTAAAGCAGGACGTAGGCTTCGTTCGGGTTCAGACACCCCTTCACCGTGAAGCCGTAATCGGTAAGGTAGCTGCAGACGATCTGGTTCAGCTTCAGGTCGTCTTCCACCACTAGTAGTTTCGTCATCGTTTCCCTCCCTTCGATGGACTAACTATATAATGTCCACGTAACGGCAACGTAAACAAAAAGGGGTACTGTCGTTTTTGTTGGAAAAAAGAATAGGGGGGCCGGACCTCCGGCAAAAGACCGGTTGGCCGGAGCAGGTGCTGCTGCCGGGAAGACCAACGCCTGTGAATACCGGCTCACCGGAGAAGCGGAAATGCTCGGACGCCTGAACTCCGGGGAGACTGGCTTCCCCGGAGTTCAGGGCCCACCAGGATGCCGGGGCACTCGGATGCATGCGAAAAAAAACGGCTGTCCCCCAAACGGGACGGCCGCTTCCTGCGTTTTTCTCCTATTTTTATTCCGAAACAACCACGCGCACGCGGGCCAAGTTCTTGATCCGTGCCAACGTGTTGGTCCGCTCACCCTCTCTTCCGGATTCCACCAACAGCACCGGGAAGTAGGTTCCGCTTTCCGGATAAGCATGCGCGATTTCCACCCTTGCCCGGGTTTTGGCATCGTTCAGGAACGTCAATTCCGCCAAGGTGCTGAATGCACCGGACCGATCCAGATCGAAGGCGGCGGAAAGAAGCTCTCCTGTTCCCTCAGGCAATTCGATTTCCCCAACCAAGCGGACCGGTTGATCGACTTTGACCTCGGCGCGCTGTCCGCCGTCCGCTGCCAAATGGACGCTCGGCTGAAGGCCTTTGCGGTCGTTGCCCCGCTCCGGAAACACGACTTGCCCTTTCTCGATCGTGTAGCGGAAACTTTCGGCAGGTGCAGTGCCTCTTTCCACCCAATCGCTCAAATCCAGCAACGCTTGGTTGACCACTTCCATATAAGGAACGACGTGCAGGTTATCGTACTCGTTTTCGGCATCGCCATGCATCGCGTTTTCCACGTACCACAGGCGGTTGCTGTCCTCAGCCTGCTTGCTTTCGATTTTTTTCCTGTTCCAGTCCTGCTGCCACGGGAACGCACTCTCATCCATCAGGCATCCCACCATGATCGTTTTACAGGAAAAATGCCCCGGGTCAGCGACACCGCCGCTGCCTCTCATCAATCCATCCGTTACGGAGAAAGGCAGGTTGCGCTGCGGATAGATCGGCTGGCCCTCCTGATCCCGGAATAGTTCATTCCAGGGCGTATGGCCGTCCTCAAAAGGCGGCAAATTATGCCGGTGATACGTCTGACTGGCCAAGTAATCGGCGTTTTCCAGAACAATATCATCCCCGATCGACAGTTTAGCCAAGGTTTCCAACAGGGCCGGCTGGTCCATGCTGGCCCCTACCGAAAGGATGCCGTTCTTGAAGGAGCCGATCGGAATGATTGCCCCTTCAGCGGCTCCGGAATGGACTTTGAGGATGGCTCCCGCGCCGATATAAGCGGGTGCTTCCGGATAAGCTTCCAACTGAAGATGATCATTATGCCCCAAATCTTGCAGCAAGGATTTCCAGGCATCATCGATTCCCGAGAAGGAATCCGTTTTTGCCGATTGACCGACAGACGGAAAATGAACGGCCTTTATTTTTGTCGGGAATTGGGCTCTCGCCTTATACGCCGACCCCTCCTTGTCGTAACCCAAATAGCCGGGCTTGTTCCAGAAATCGGCATAATAGGAAGGATCCATCATCCCGATGGCCGGCGACAACACAGGCAGGGCACCGGCTCCGATCAGATCCATCGCGAAAATCGTTTTGGGCGGAAAGCCCATCTGGATCAGTTCGTTCAATGCGGCTTTCTCCTCTTCGGTCAGGCCCTCTTCCATAGCATGCGTGCTGCCTGGCTCGATGGCATCAATGATGGACGGCAATTTGCTTTCCAATACCCGCTTCGCATGCACCCGCACCGTGAAATTGTTCGGCATCGCGGCATTCGATCCGGAAACAATCGGAACGGCACCGTCCCAGACACCCTCTGTGTTCGTAATGCAGCCAAGTGTCTTGTAGGACCCGCCACTGCCCCCGTAAACATAGCCGTAAGTGCGCTGTTTGCCGTACAAACGTTCCGCCACGATGCGCGAATACTCGGCAACTTGGGCACTGGACTGCCAGATCAGACTCGGGTCAGGAGAGAACCCGCCCATATTGGACTCGACAAAATAGGCCCCCGCCGAAATCGCAAAGATGATTTCATCACCTTTTTCGGAGTATTGGGCAGCATTTTCATTCCCTTGAACTGGTGCCAACCGCTGAAAAAAGCGATGTTTGTACGTTTCCTTATCCGGAAAATAGAGGGCAAACTTTACGGTCGTCCCATGGAAGCCGCCGTGGATGTATTTGTGGCGGATCGGTGCCTCACGCCACTCCTCCTTGTCTATGTAGGGATTGCTGTAATTGCGGTCATTTTTTGGAAGATATTTTTCTGATTTCATCATGGTTATTCCCTGCTTTCCTGCTGTCAAATATGCAATGCTCACCCTCCATTTTAAAGCGTTTTCTTTTTTTAGGGAGCCATATTTTCGCTTTTACGGATACATTTTCGACAACAATATCGGAAGCAGGCCGGAACCGATGTGTGATTTTTGCTTACTCCTTGTTTAAAAGGCGGAACATGCATATGCTCCGCCTGGAGTTTGGATGATAATCCGCTGTTTAAGGTTTTGCCGCGGCCAAATCACTGGTCGCGATCTTCCCTTCGGCCTGCAGCCAGAGGATTTCGTCGCGCATCGTGTCGCGGAAAGGCCGGACTTTGTAGCCGAGTTCACGCTTCGCTTTTTCGGAGGAAAAATTGTTGTTGCGCAGCATGTTGTACACGGCGAAGGAAGTCAGGCGCGGCTGGCTCTTGGTCAGACGGCCGACGATATCGGAAGTTTTGCCCAGTATTCTGGCCAGAGGCGCCGGCAAGATTGTCTTGACGTTCTTGGCGCCGCTCAATTCGGAAAGCAGGTCGAACATCTCCCGCATCGAGACGAGTTCGTTGCTCATGATGTAGGTTTCGCCTTTGCCCCCTTTGCGTGCGCAGGCGATGCAGCCGGCTGCCAGATCGCGGACATCCACGGCGTTGAAGGAGCCTTCGATGCCGGCCTTCATTTCGCCCGCCGCGTAGTCAATCACGAAAGTGCTGACGGGACCGTAGGCAAAGTCGTTCGGCCCGCAGATGCCGGACGGGAAGACGATCGAAGCGTCCAGGCCCTGTTCCACCGCATCCATGACCAGCTGGCTGGCTTCGGCTTTGGTTTGGCCGTAGAAACCGATGATGCCCTGCGGCGAAAAGCTGTTTACTTCCTTGATCTGCTGGCCGTTCGGCAATTCAGGGATGGCGCTGGTCGAACTGATGTAGACAAACTTTTTGACTTTCTTCGCGAACGCCTGCTTCAGCATATTCCTCGTCCCATTGACATTGACTTCGTGCACGTTCGGATTGTAGTCGCCGCTGACGGTGACGATGCTGGCGCTGTGGATGACGTAGATATCCCGATCGCCCACATCAAAGAAGCGGTCCAGATCGGCTTCGACCGTGATGTCGCCGAGGACGACAGTCACTTCCGAAGGCACATGCCCCAAGGCGGGATCCCCCTCCAAGACCAATGCACGGACGTCCTCCCCTTGTTCGATCAGTTGTCTGGAGATGTTGCTCCCCAAAAGGCCTGCAGCACCGGTCAATAAAAACAGTTTCTTCTTCATTTTCTTTTCCACCTTTTCCTATTTTCTTGTTTGCTTATTTTCTTGTGAAGGGTCCGACTCCGGAGGCGATGCAGCCGCCGTCGCAGACGATGTCGGTGCCGGTCAGGTAGCCCATCCGCTCGTCCAGGCAGGCCGCGAACAGTTGCGCGATCTCTTCCACTTTGCCGGGCCGTTTGATGGCATTGTATTGGATGTACGTCTGTGCTTCCTCCGCCTCCAGTTGGCCCATCGGCGTTTCGAAGTTCCCTGGCGTCACCGAAAGGACCCGAATGCCCCTTTCCCCGAAGCGGGAGGCATCCTGTTTGGCCAGCCAGATGACGAAATGCTTGGATATGCCGTACGCCACGCCGCTCCTGACCTTTTTCGGGAATAGCTGCAGCCAGCGCATCATTTTTTTCGTGAACAAGGCTTCGTTTTCCAGCGCCAGCCTGTAGAAACGCGTCGGCATAACGATCCGCGGCGTCAGATAGGCCGACATCGAGGAGACGTCGATGAGACATCCGCCCTCTTCAAGGACATCCCTGAAGGCATTGTGGATATGCAGCGTCCCCAGCGCATTGGCGGCCATGATCGTTTCGGCCTCGCCCATATGCGGCGACATGCCGGCCGCATGCAGGACACCCTGCACCTTACCGAGACCGGTGGCGAAATCCGCCAGCGCCTCGACCGACTGCCGATCCGAAATGTCGCAGGCGAAGGTGGCGACATTGCTGTCATAGAATTCCAGCTCTTTTTTCGCTTGCAGCAATTTTTTCTCATTTCTTCCGACAAGAACCACATTTCCGTAGTCCCCGAGTATTTTCGCGGTCGCCAAGCCCATTCCGCTGCCGCCGCCCGTGATGACATATACTTTTTCCATGTGAGCATCTCCTTTTGATGGCTTCAGTTTATAATTTCCATGTAACAGCAACGTAAACTCTTCTATTTTTTTCGGGATTTGTTACACTGGATTTACCTGGCGCGCATATAATGAACGAAACAAGAGCGAACAAGGAGGAACGGATATGGCAACGATTTTGGTGGCGGAGGATGAAAAAAATCTCCAATTGTTGATACGGGCGCAACTGAAACCTTACTATACGGTGCTGACGGCGGACAATGGCGAAGAGGCGCTGGCGATCATCGAGTCGCAGCACATCGATCTGCTGATCGCCGACATCATGATGCCGAAGATGGACGGCATCGAACTGCTGCGGGAACTGCGCCGGGACGGCTTTGGGTTTCCGGTGTTGTTGCTGACGGCGAAACAGACGATCACGGACAAAAGGGAAGGCTTCAAGACCGGGGCGGATGATTATTTGACGAAGCCGGTCATCTACGAGGAACTGCTTTTGCGCATTGAGGCCCTTCTGCGGCGGGCGCACATATCGGCGGAACAGAAGATCCGGATCGGCGATGTGACGGTCGATTCCGCAACCTATACGCTTTCGGACAGTGAGACCGTTGTTTCGCTGCCGAAGAAGGAGTTCGAGCTGCTGTTCAAATTGCTCTCCTATCCCGGACAGATTTTCACCCGCAATCAGTTGCTGGATGAAATTTGGGGCTATGATTCGGAGAGCAGCGAGGATACGATCAAAACGCACATGAATCGCCTGCGCAACAAATGCAAACCGTTCGAGGTGTTCCAGCTGCTCACAGTGAAGGGTTTGGGGTACAAGGCGGTCATCACGGAGGAGGCGGGCAATCATGGCACGCAGGCATAATAAGCACAAGGATCCGCTGGCGCACTGGCTGATCATGCAGGCGCTCATCATCGTGGTGGCTTCGGTGATGGTTTCCTTACTGGTTGTGGTTTTCTACAACCTGATCACTTCCCCGGCGGAACCGATTGATTCGATCATCGGGATCGGCATGTTTTTCCCGATGGCGGTTGTGACGGGTGTCCTTTTTTACTTCTTTTCCAAAAGGATGAACGAGAACACCAGCAAGTTGATGAATGCCATCAAAGAAGTTTCGTCGGGAAATTACCGCTACCGATTGGAAGCAACCAAGGGACCTTTCCAATCGATTTTCAAGGATTTCAACAAGATGACGGAGGAACTTGCCGGCGTCGAAATGCTGCGGAACGAATTCGTCAACAAATTTTCGCATGAGTTCAAAACACCGATCGCCTCAATCAACGGTTTCGCCGACCTGATCCTGAGGGGCGACAGCAGCCCGGAAGAGGAGCGCCAGTATCTCGAAATCATCCTGGCGGAATCGAAGCGGCTCGCCGCCTTATCCACCGATTCCCTGCTGCTGTCCTCGCTGGAATCGCAACAGATTCTGCCAGACAGGAAGCGTTACTCTCTGGATGAGCAGCTGAAGCAGGTCGCCATCCTGCTGTCCCCGCAGTGGACAGCGAAGAATCTGCAGGTGGAGCTGGAGCTGCCGGACCTGACTTATTTCGGAAATGCGGAACTGATGCAGCACGTCTGGATCAACCTGCTGAACAATGCCATCACCTACACACCCAACGGCGGCACGATCACCATTTCCGGCAAAAAGGAAAACGGCCGAATTGCGGTGACGTTCCAGGATTCCGGCATCGGGATGCGCTCCGAAGAGATCGCCAACATCTTCAACAAATACTACCAGAGCAACCCGAACGACAACGGCCGGGGCTTGGGGCTCGGTCTGGCGATCGTCAGCCGCATCGTCTCCCTGGCGAAGGGCCAGATAACCGTCGAAAGCGAGCAGGATAGCGGGAGCACGTTTACGGTTTATTTGCCTGATTTTCCCGAAGCCTGAGGAAAAATAAACTTTGCCGGCACCTGATATTCCGGCTGCAAAAAAACTGCTGCCGAGGGACAGGATAAGATCCCCTCGGCAGCAGTATTCTGTTCAATTCATTATTTTTCTTCCAAGCCAATGACGATTTTGTCCAGTTTGCTGAAGTATCGTGAGGCAAAGAACGTGATCGCCAGCAACACCATCGGAATGAAACTGTACAATAAGCGGATCATAAGCAGCGCGCTATCCGGCTGTACGGCAGCTGCCCCATCATAACCTGATGTGCTCAAAAGTATCCCGAGCAGAGCAGATCCCAGACCCATACCGATATTTCCGAACAACATACCCAATGAATTCGCTGTCGCTTCCATCCGCGGCAACTTTACGGACTCGTTATAGGAAGCCAAATTCATTACCATAACAGCTTGCAAGTAACTGACCGGCAGTAAGGAAAAACCTGTGAAAAGGAAAGCGATGGCCAGCATGATCATATTGTCTCCAGCAAAGAAGTTCAGGAAATACCCCACCATTCCGACAATGGTTCCCAAAGCCACCACACCGGAAACGGAGATCTTGTTCATCAGTTTCGGGAACGAGAACATAACCAGAAGCATAAGGATATTTATTGCCTGCAAAGTGCCGAGCTTTCCGATATCCCCTACGATTTCGGTAAAGTAGAAAGCACCCACGTTCAACGTTGTGATCATTTGGATCGGAGCAAGAATAAAACCGTATACCCAAGCAAATTTGTTCTTCTTCAGCATCTCGACGATTGTTTTGATTTCGAGCGGCTTTTCATTTCCGGACTCCAGACCTTCCAGGTTTTCCTTCACAAAGAAGAAGCGCATCAGGCCGATGATGACCAACGGGATGGCATACAGTGCCACCAGATTTCGCCAGCCTGCGGGACTCGTGGCCATGCTGGCCATCAATTTCGGGAACGTGATTGTAACGACCATGGCCCCGAGCGTCGAGATGATGCCGCCGTAGGAAGAGACTTTCCCCACCATCTGCCGTGTGCCGAACGCGCGGATGATGTAAGGCGTTTGATTTGAGTTCAACAGAGAAGTAAAGACCGTGTGCACCAATGTGTACGAGGTGAAGATCCAGATGGATTTTGCAACCATCCCCAGGCTTGCCGGTGCCGAAAACATGAACAGAGTGCCTAGCCAAACCCCAATAATAGCTAATTCATACGGTCTCGCTTTCCCGAAACGGGTGATCGGACTTTTATCGACCAGATAGCCCAGGAACAAATCCACTACGACATCCACCAGTTTGCTCGCAAACAGCAAGCTCCCTACCAAACCTGCATTCATGCCCAATGTGTTTGTCGCGAAGAACGTCAAATATCCTACGACTGTGAAACTCGCGGCCAACGAAATATCCCGGCTTTTCCAGGCCAGAAATTTTCCTACCGGCAAACGCTCTTTTTTCGGCTTTGTTGCCTCCGCCATTTCCTCTACCAATTCAACTTTTTCAGCCATTTTTTGCATCTCCTTTTATGTTTGCGTTTTCAATTTTTGTTACATACACACCGGCATTGCTCTTGTTCGCAACACCAGTATGCACGGATCTGTTATTAATAGTCCTCTATGCGCCATTCCTCGTGCCAACGGATGATCGGGCGATCGCCTTCCCATTCGATAGGCAACCAAACGTAGTTGGCTTTCGATGTGTCCACATTCCCCAAGATCGGCGAACCCATCAGTTGTTTCTTCTCTTCATCGGTCGTCGTGTAGCGCTCGTCGAATCGTGCTGCGATTACTCTTGACAGGATATCGTACCTTTCCGCCGTCATCACGTAATCGGGTACCCAACGGTCGGCCAAGGCAATGTACAGATCTTTCTCTGGGTGCTTGAAGATGCCGGAAATCTGGCTGTTGTAGGAGGAACGGCTTTCATCTTCCGGATGCAGGTTCCCCATCACCTTGTATGGTCCCAAATGATGCGCGGCAATCGCCGCCTCGGACGGGTTCGGCACATAGTTCGTCAACCCGCTCGTCAACAGGTAATGGCGGCCGTTGCGTTTCACATAAGCCGGTGCCTCCCTGATGAATGGCGGGATCATCCCGTCGAAGTTTGTCACATAATCCGCCTTGACATCCAAGTAGTCCGCGGTCAGTTCCGTGGAAGTCATATTCTTGTGGTCCGACTCGAAATGGAGATGGGCCTGCTTCGTCTCTTCATCCACAGCCAAGTCGAAGTCCCCGACTTTTTTGCCGAACGGACGGTAGTTTTCTTTGATGACTTCGTACGGACCCAAGAGGCGATCCGCCGTCAGGATCACGAAACAGGCCGCGTCTCCGCTGATTTTGATCCAGCAGACGTATTTTCCGGTCTCTTCATTATAAAGGATATGCGGGCGGTCCACACGCTGATTCGGATGCAAGTTGGATTGTTCATCCTCGAGGTTCGGTGGGATGATCAGTCCTTCATCCTGCCAGTTATACAGGTCCTGCGAAGAATAGGCGCGGATGCCGTAAGTCCAGATGCTGTTCTTGCCGTCCGTCTTCTCCTTGTTTTCTCCGTACCAATAGAAGGTGCCGCCTTCGAAGAAAAGCTTGCCTCCATGCGCTTCGATGCGTTTTCCGTTTGTGTCCAGCCATTCTTGGCCGGGTCTGATTGCTGTATACATAAGTCCCTCCTGTTATTTTACTGCCAGCGGTTCGAATGTCAGGGCAGTGTTTTTTGCGATTAATCCCAATATTCTTGCTGCGCTGCGTTTCAGGTCTTCAAGGTCCACTTGTCGAGCGGCTACCCCCGCGATCAGGTCCTGCACTTGCTGCGGCGTCCCGGGCGTCACCAGGTCGCATTGGGCAAAGTGGGCTTTGAGGATATCCCCTTTTTCTTCGTGGATGGACTCCCAATCGCTCATGACCAGTCCTTCATAACCCCATTCGTTCCGCAGCACTTTCACAAGCAGATCGTGGTTGTTGGTGCTGTAGACCCCGTTGACTTTATTGTATCTCTCCTTCATCCTGGCTTTTCGGCTAGGATATTTTTTCGATTTTGTTCAGTTCCTGGTTGACTTGAACGATCATTTCTTTCGGAACGGCCTCCCCGGCTTGCTTAAGCAATTCTTCGAGCGTCATCCCGTTCATCATACGCTCCATCGCTTCGTTGCGGTCCAGGCCTTGCGCCACATCGCCACGCTTTGAAGAAGCATGCGCGATGATGCTGTTGACCAGTGCCGCTCCGCTCTGCGTTTTGCGGATGGTCCCCAAAGTTTCCTTGATGGACAATTTGCCTTCGGGAAAGGCCATGCCCGGCTCATCGAACCAGTTATGGATACCCGTGCTCGGCAGCGTATAATCCGGATTGGCTTGCGCTGATTTGCGGATTGCGATCGCATCCACCAAATCTCCCGATCTGGCTTCCAACCGGTGTTCTCCGGCAAGCGGCACTTCGAAAGTGAACACATGCTGGCCCGTCTTTTCCGCGATCAGCTCCCCATTGCTGTACAGAGCGACTTTTGTTTGGTTGGAATAGACTTTGACTTCGGACAGCGCTTCTGTGCGGTCGATGTAGCGCCGGCCGGTGATGTGCACGAACGGTTCAGCCGACAGGTAGGCTTTGTAGAGATAGAAGGCGTCCTTTTTCGTCTGGCGGTCAAACGTGACCAAGCCTTTCTGGTTCAGCCCCTTTTCCCCGCCTTCCTCGCGGCCGTCCGCCGCAAAATCGAACATGTTCCAGGCATGCGTCGCCCAGATGTATGGCCGCTCCTCGATCGTCTTCAGCAGATACTCATGGTACACGCATTGGAATTGCTCTGTGTAATCGCCGCGTTCCGGTGTCGGCGTCTGCCATTTGATCGAAGCGTCCGCTCCGTATTCGGCGAGTCCGATTGCTTTTTCCGGATGCTGCTTATGGAAATCATCGAACCATTTTTCGTTGTCTTCGAGGCTGCCGAAGTACCAGCCGAAGTAAAGATTGTAGGACTGGATATCCGGAATCTCCAGAATTGGATCCTCGATCTCCAGCATGATGACGTGCGCCATCGTGGTCGGACGTGTGGCATCCAGCGTATGCGCCAAGTCATTCAATGCCTGATGATTGTCGACCAGATCCTCCGACTTGCCGGAAACGGTGATTTCATTCGACAACCCCCAAGTGATGATGGAAGGATGGTTGTAGTTCTGGACGATCAGTTCGCTCAGCTGGCTGAGCGTATTCGCCCGCCCCTTCGGTAAGTGCTCGGAGATGTAGGGGATTTCCGCCCACACGATCATCCCGTGCTGGTCACAGAGGTCATAGAAATACTGATCGTGCTGGTAATGGGCCAGGCGGATTGTGTTCGCGCCCATTTCGGCGATGAGCGCCATATCAGTCTCCTGCATCTCTTTCGTGATGGCGTTGCCGACCCCCTGCCAATCCTGATGCCGGGCGACACCGCGGAGCGGATAACTGTTGCCGTTCAAGTAAAAGCCTTTCTCCGGATCGAAATGAAAACTTCTGCATCCGAATGCCGTCGCCACCTGATCGATTTCCTCCCCGTCCTTCAGCAACGTAGCGGTCAGGTGGTACAGATGCGGATCTTTGACGCCGTCCCAAAGGCGCACAGCCTCGATGAACAGCGCCGCTTCCGCTTTGCCATGCTTCACTTCGACGACTTCCTCGGCCACTCCCGCAATCGCGAATCTGACGCTGTCGGCATTGCCGGTCACATCAGCCTCTACCCGCACCGTCGCTTGGTCCAAAGCCTCGTTCAGGTTCGGCGTGACCATGATGCCCGGCCCGCCATGGCTGTCCAGATCGAAATGGCTTTTCGGCACCGCAATCAGGTACACGTCCCTGTAGATGCCTCCATAAAAGGTGAAGTCCGCTTTCTGTGGGTAGACGTAATCGTTTTTCCGATTGTCGACTTCCACGATCAACTCGTTCTCGTCCTCCAAAAGCTCCGTGATGTTCACGCGGAAAGTGGAATAGCCGCCGTGGTGGACTGCAGCCGACTTCCCATTGACGATGACCCTCGCCGAGGAATTGACTCCCCGGAATTCCAGGTAGATGTCTTCAGCTTGGGGATCCAAAACACCCCGATCGAATGTTTTCCTGTACCGGCAGACTCCGCGGTAATAATCGTTCCCACCATCCTGCCCATCTAGGTGATTCCATGTATGCGGCAATTCGACCGCAGTTGTCTCATTCTCCTTCGTGAAGAACCAATTTTGATTGAATAATTTTATCTGTCGCATCTATCTTCCTCCTACTCTTTGACTGAATTATAAAACGCTTCCAGAGATCAGCGTAGCCATATATTCGCTTTAAAGAACATTTATTGGCTGACTTAACAAAAATCGCATAAAAATCAGAACGCTTTCAATGTACAAACATTCGGCTTTATGTATATAATTTAGACAAACATCACCAAAGGAGGAGCGTTTATGGATACACTTGAGCAAAAAATCAATTTTTTCGCAGAACTGATTTCCTGCAACTATGCCATCGAACTCACTACTTATGATCAGGATATGAACTTCATCCAATCGAACGGCGAAAACAGCCATGTATTTGATAAAATGTTGGAATACAGCGATGCCAAGCAGTCCATTTTGGAATACAGCGCCGCTTCCGGCCAGCACTATCCGGTCGTGCTGAGTGATTCATTCGACCTGATCTGGATCGCTTGCTTCGAGAAGAAGGACGGTGCGGTCAAAAGGATCCACCTGCTCGGGCCAGCCTACATCAGTGAATATGCCATCAACAGCCTCCAATCCAAGCTGGATTACCACAATATTTCCCTGAGCCTGCGCAAGATGATCCTGAACAAAATCACCCAAGTGCCGATCATCATCCGCGGTCTGTATTTCCAGTACGCTATTATGCTGCATTATTGCCTGACAGAAGCGAAAATATCAGCCGCAGATCTGCAGTACGTCAGTCCTGATGAGAAAGAGAGCATCAATCCTGACTTTGATGAAGCGGATGCCTTCGATCCCGACAAGAGCCACACCGGTGTTTGGGCTGCCGAGCAGCGGATGCTCTCCATGATCGAGGAAGGCAATCTGAACTATCATGAGGCACTGAGTTCCGTCGCCACCCTTAGCCGGGGCGTCAAGATCCGGACAACGACCCCACTGGCCCAAGCCAAAGCATCCGTCATCACCTTTACCGCCCTCTGCAGCCGTGCCGCAATCAAGGGCGGCCTGTTATCCGGAATGGCCTACACCATCGGCGACTATTACGTGCAAAGCATCGAGAACGCGAAGTCCGTTTCCGAGCTGGGCATCATCAGCCATGAGATGTATGAGGATTTTGTCTTGCGGGTGCACAACCTCAAACAAGCCGCCCTGCATTCCGCCACAGTCCAAAACATCCATGATTATGTTCAAATGCATATCGAGGACCGATTTTCGTTGGGAGACATTGCCCAGCAGTTGGGCTATACCGAATATTACTTGAGCAAAAAATACAAAAAAGAGACCGGCAGCACGCTCAATGACTACATCCAGCAAAAAAAGATCGACCACGCCAAATTGCTTCTGCGCACCACCAAATACTCCGTGCAGGAAATCGGCGATCGCCTGCATTTCAGCTCGCGCAGTCATTTTTCGGCCGTTTTCCAGAAATGGACCAATCAAACGCCCAAGGAATACCGGGTGGAAAACTACCGGAATTGAAGCCATCCAGCCATAAGAGGATTGGATAAAAAAACGCTGCAGATTGTGGGCGGGGGTTTCTTCTACGGCGAACGGAGGCTTCGCCGAAGTTCAGCCAACACTCTTGCTTGCGTTCTCCGATGGCGCCGGCTTCGCAGGAGTTGAGGCTAACTATTACCGACGAACTCCGGTGTGCGGCCTTTCGCCGGAGTTGCGGACGGATTCCACGATTGCTGCTTTACGTTTTTGCAGCATTTAACTTTACAAATTTGCAGGCTCCAATTTTACGTTTTTGTAGCTACCTTCTATAGCAATTGCTCTTGTGTATGCATTCGGCGGAGAAAAAGGC
This sequence comes from Trichococcus ilyis, assembly GCF_900109135.1. GTDB lineage: Bacteria > Bacillota > Bacilli > Lactobacillales > Aerococcaceae > Trichococcus > Trichococcus ilyis. The sequence continues at coordinate 17,043 of NZ_FNYT01000016.1, forward strand.
CGCGAAATGTGGTAAAAGTACTGCGTTGTTCCGGTAATCTTCCCGAAATATCGGATGTTCCGCCAAATAAATCTGAAAAAACCGCAAGGAAGCTGTCGCTTCTTTGCGGTTTGATGGTGGGATTGTATGTTCCGGGGTTTGCGTTCGGGTCGAGATTCCCCGCCAAAATGGATTTCACGGGGAATCTCGTGTTGTCTGCGGACGTTTTTGCCCGCCAAGGCAGTTTTAGCGGGTTTTCTGACTGTAATTTGGGCTGATTTTCCCCGCCAACGAAGTTTTGGCGGGCTATTTCTGGACATTAATCCGCTCTCCAAAAAGAAGCGGCCGCCCCGCAATGGGACGACCGCTTCTTTGCATACATTTTCAGGCTGCCTTCACTCCAGCATATCCTTATAAATATCCTTCAATATCGCCAGCTGTTCGTCCGTCCAGGTGCCGCGCTGGCGCTGGTCGCGGAAGCGGCTGCTTTCGCCCTCCAAGGCTTTTTTGGAGCGCTTGATGTCCTTGTAGAGCTCCAGGGCGGAGATGCGCTGGGCGCCTTTCGAGAAGACGAGCTGCTGTTCGGCCAGGTCGCTGGTGGCGACGTAGACTTCGGTCAGCACGTTGCGCAGCTTTTTGACGACGCCTTCGATGTAGGTGTCGGCGGTCTCTCCCTGAGCGGTGAAGATGACCTTCACCTTGTATTTGGAGTATTCTTTCGTGATGCCGGGCACGAACTGGGCGTCGAAGACGCACCAGATTTCGCTGCCTTCGTAGTTCTGGTAATCGGACAGCGCCTGCAGCAGTTGATCCCTGGCCTCTTCGATGAGGTCCTGGTTCTTCAGCTTGACCAGTTCCGGCCAGGCGCCGATCATATTGTAGCCGTCCACGATCACGATTTCTTTCTTCAGCATGATCTCACCTCGCTTTTTCTGGTACGCAGACGCAGCCGTTTAAACGTGGCGTTTGCGGAAAACTTCGTACATCATCAGTCCGGCGGCGACGCCGGCGTTCAGGCTTTGGACGTGGCCGACCATCGGGATGGTCAAGAGGCCGTCCGCGGATTCCTTCAGCAGACGGGAGACGCCTTTGCCTTCGTTGCCGATGATCATGGCAAGCGGCAAGGTCGTATCCCACTGGCGGTAATCCTGCCCTTTCATGTCGGTGGCATAAATCCAGACACCGCGTTCCTTCAATTCTTCAATGGTACGGTGCAAGTTCGTGACGCGCACGACCGGGACATGCTCGATGGCGCCTGTCGACGCTTTGGCGACAGTCGCCGTCAAGCCGACTGCGCGGCGTTTCGGGATGATGACCCCATGCGCGCCGCAGGCATCCGCGGTACGCAGCACAGATCCCAAGTTATGCGGATCCTCGACGCCATCCAGGATGATGAAGAAGGGATCTTCGTTCTTGGCGGCGGCCGCTTCGAACAGGTCATCGAGCACAGCATACTGGAATGCAGCCGTAGCGGCGATGACACCCTGGTGGACGGCGTTGTCGGACAACGTGTCGAGCTTGGTTTTCGGCACCGCTTGGATCTGGATCTTGCGGTCCTTCGCCAGCTTGATGATGTCGCCTAATTTTTCGCCGCCCAGTCCGTCCTGGATGAACAGTTTGTTGACGTCGCGATCGGAGCGCAAAAGCTCCAATACCGGATGGCGGCCGATCACGAAGTCTTCGTTTTCGGGTGTTTCTTTTTCTGCTTCAGCGCGGCGTCTTGGTTCCGGTCTGCCCTTTTTTGGGGCATTGCGGGTGTCCTTGAACGCGCGGTTCGGTTTATTTTTCATAGTTGTTTTCCTCGACTTCTTGGATACACCAACGGATCAGCTCTTCCAGACGTTCCTTCTGGCCGGAGAGGTGCAGGTAGCCCATCAGCGACTCGAAGCCGGTCGCGATGCGGTAAGTCGTCACGTCCGCATTTTTGGCGATCGTATGGCTTTTGCTGTTGCGGCCGCGGCGGTACATATCCGTTTCTTCCTCACTCAGGAAGCCCTCTTTGGCGAGCAGCGCCTGCATCAGCTTGGCTTGCGCCTTTGCGGAAACGAAGAAAGTCGCCCGGCGGTGGAGCTGGTTCGGTTTGGTGTGCCCTTTTTCTAATAAATGCGTGCGGATATAGGTCTCATAAGCGGCATCGCCGACATAGGCCAAGGCGAGGCCGTTCAATAAGCTCCAGTTCTGTTCTGTCACTAGGCTCTTCTCCATCTGGTGCCTTGGGCGGTGTCATCCAGGATGATGCCCTGATCCTTCAGGTAATCACGGATTTCATCGCTGCGGGCAAAATTTTTGTCTGTTCGGGCTTGCGTCCGTTCATCGATAAGCGCCTGGATGGCATCATCCAGCAAGGCCTCTTCACCCAGCACGACGCCGAAGACGCCGGCCATCGCTTTGTACAAAGCCAAAGCTTCGCTGAGGACCGCTGCGGAAACGGCTTCGCCTTCCGCGTAGATGTTCAGCTCCTTCGCGAATTGGTAGACGACCGACATGGCGTTGTCCGCCTGGAAATCGTCGTCCATTTCGGTGATGAACTGTTCCTGCAGCTTTTGGAACAAAGCCAACTTCTCGGCATCGTCCGGCAATGCCGCAGCGGCGGCCTCCAGACGGTACTGGGCGTTCTGGTAGGCGATTTTGACCTTCTCCAGGTTGATTTTGGCTTCTTCGAGGGCTTTCGCGCTGTATTTCAGCGGACGGCGATAATGCGCCGTTCCGAGGAAGAATCGCAGCACCTGCGCATCGACTTCCTTCAGGATATCATGCACCGTCACGAAGTTGCCGAGCGATTTGCTCATCTTTTCGGCTGTCTCGCCGATCGTGACGAAGCCGTTGTGCATCCAGTAGTTCGCGAAAGTTTTGCCGGTTTTGGCTTCGCTCTGCGCGATTTCGTTCTCGTGGTGCGGGAAGGTCAGGTCGTGGCCGCCGCCGTGGATATCGATCGTGTCGCCCAAGTATTTGGTCGCCATCACCGAGCATTCGATGTGCCAGCCCGGGCGTCCCGGACCCCAAGGCGATTCCCAGGAGACTTCGTCCGGCTTCGCTTCTTTCCAGAGCGCGAAATCGAGCTGGTCCTCCTTCTTGACGTTCTCTTCCGCGTCCAGGCGTTCGCTGGCGCCGACGATCAGGTCCTTGATCGACTGGTCGCTCAGTTTGCCGTAGTCCTTGAACTTGCCGGTGCGGTAGTAGACATCGCCGTCAGCCGCATAGGCATAACCTTTTGCGATCAGCTCCTCGATGAAGGCGATGATGTCCGGGATGTTCTCCATCACGCGCGGATTCAGCGTCGCTTTTTCGACATGCAGGGCCGCGGTGTCTTCATAGAAGGCAGCGATGAACTTTTCGGCGACTTCTTTGGCGGAAATGCCCATTTCTTTGGCGGCGCGGATGATTTTGTCGTCGACGTCGGTGAAGTTGGAGACGAAGTTCACGTCGTAGCCGCGGTATTCCAGATAGCGGCGGACGGTGTCGAAGGCCACCGTGCTGCGCGCGTTGCCGATGTGGATGTAGTTGTAGACGGTCGGTCCGCAGACATACATCGCCACCTTATTTTTTTGGATCGGTTGGAACGCTTCTTTTTCGCGCGTCAACGTATTGTAGATTTTTAACATTTTGCAACTCCTTTCCGGCTTCGAAAAAAGGGCTCGCGGCCCTTTTTTCGTTTGCTGATCATTCGGTCTTGTCTTCTTTACTTTTTGTGGTAACGGACGATTTTTGCCGGGATGCCGACAGCCGTGACGTCAGGCGGAATTTCGCTGACGACGACAGCGGAGGCGCCGATTTTGGCGTTGTCGCCGATTTTGATCGGGCCCAGCACCTGCACATGGGCGGACAACAGCACGTTGTTGCCGATGGTGGGATGGCGCTTGCCGGTGTCCTTTCCGGTTCCGCCCAAGGTCACGCCATGATAGATCATGACATCGTCGCCGACCTCGGCTGTTTCGCCGATGACGATGCCCATGCCGTGGTCGATGAACAGACGGCGGCCGATCGTCGCGCCCGGATGGATCTCGATGCCGGTCAGGAAACGCCCGAGATGCGAAAGCACCCGGCTGAATGTATACCATTTTCGCTTATAAAAGAAATGAGCGATGTCATATATAAGGATGGCATGCAGCCCGGGGTACGTCAGGACAACTTCCAACGTACTCCTGGCAGCCGGATCATGATCTTTTATGGTCTGAATCGTTTCGCGTAATCTATTCAAGTCCTCTCATGCTCCTTTTTGGATTATCCATCCATTATATAGAATCAGCTCATTTTTGCTAGCCTTTTTTGGTGGCCTTACATTTTTTCAAGGACGCTGTTCAGGTGAGCCAAGCTCTTCTCTCTGCCCAGCACTTCGATGGTCTTGCCGATTTCCGGCCCGTGCATTTGGCCGCTGACGGCGACACGGATGGCCATGTAAAGGTTCTTGCCTTTGATTTTGGTTTCTTTTTGGACGGCCTTGATGGCGCCCAGGATTTCGGCTTCCTCGAACGGCTCGATGGCAAGCAATTGTTCTTTGAATGCAGCAAGCACGATCGGCGCCGTTTCGGCAGCTAGGATTTCCTGCGCTTCCGCGTCCAGGTTGATCTCATCCGTGAAGAACAGCTCGGAAAGGGCGACGATCTCAGCGGCATAGCTCATCTGCTCGTGATACAGGCTGATCAGCTTCTTCGCGTAGGCTTTGTCTGCCTCGGTCGGGTTTTCCGGCAGTTTGCCGGCAGCCACCAAATGCGGCGTAGCCAAAGCAACAATTGTGTCCAAGTCGGCACTCTTCATGTACTGGTTGTTGATCCATTCCAGTTTCTTCTGGTCGAAGGCGGCAGGCGATTTGCTCAAGCGCTCCGGATCGAACATCTTGATCAGATCCTCTTGCGAGAAGATTTCGTCTTCCCCGACCGGTGACCAGCCCAGCAGCGTGATGAAGTTGAACATCGCTTCCGGCAGGTAGCCCAAGTCTTTGTATTGTTCGATGAACTGCAGGATCGACTCATCGCGTTTGCTCAGTTTTTTGCCGGTCTCGCTGTTGATGATCAAGGTCATGTGGCCGAAAACAGGCACTTTCCATTCGAACGCTTCATAAATCATCATCTGTTTCGGCGTGTTGGCGATGTGGTCATCCCCGCGCAGGACATGGGTGATGCCCATCATATGGTCGTCGACGGCCACCGCGAAGTTGTAGGTCGGGAAACCGTCGCGTTTGCGGATGATGTAGTCCCCGCCGACGCTGCTGGCTTCGAACGTGATCGGCCCTTTAACAATGTCATCGAACGTATACGTGTTTTCGATCGGCACACGGAAACGGATGACCGGCGTGATGCCTTGTGCCTCTTTTTCCGCTTGCTGGGAAGGCGTCAGGTGCGAGCAAGTGCCGGCATAATGAGGCATTTCGCCACGGGCACGCTGATATTCGCGTTCCGTTTCCAATTCTTCCTCGGTGCAGTAGCATTTATAGGCTTGGTTCGCAAGCAGCAGCTGATCGATCAACGGATCGTAGATGTGCTGTCTTTCGGACTGGCGGTACGGGCCGACTTTGCCGGGTTTGTCCGGACCTTCATCCCAGTCCATCCCCAGCCATTTCAAGTTTTCCAGTTGGCTCGCTTCGCCGTGCTCGAGATTGCGTTTTTGGTCCGTATCCTCGATGCGGATGATGAACTCGCCGTCGTTATGGCGGGCAAACAGATAGTTGAACAATGCGGTACGGGCGTTCCCGATATGCAGGTTACCGGTTGGGCTTGGTGCATAACGTACGCGGATTTTCTTTGTCATATGAAGTATCCCCTTTTCTGTAAAGCTGTTTGTATCGTGCTGGCTTCTTTATTTGATGCCTTTTTGTGAATGGGTAGGCTTCGCAAAAATCATGCGGCCGGCCGCTGTCTGCAAAGCGCTCGTGACGACGACTTCGATCGTCTCGTTCATGTAATGCTGGCCGTCTTCCACGACGATCATCGTGCCGTCGTCCAGATAGGCCACCCCTTGGTTGCGTTCCGTTCCGACTTTGATGACGGTGACGACCATGTATTCGCCGGGGATGACGACCGGCTTCACGGCATTGGCCAAGGCGTTGATGTTCAATACCGGCACATTCTGGAATTCGCAGACTTTGTTCAGGTTGTAGTCGTTCGTGACGACGATGCCGTCGATCAGCTTCGCCAGACGGATCAGCTTGCTGTCGACTTCAGGAATTTCTTCGAATTCGCCGTCGTAGCTCTCGACGATGATGTCCTCTTCTTTTTGGAGTTTGTTCAGGATATCCAATCCGCGTCTGCCTCGGACGCGCTTCAGGCTGTCCGACGAATCCGCGATGTATTGCAGTTCGCGCAAAACGAAGTTCGGGATGACGATGACGCCTTCGATGAAGCCGGTTTTGGCGATATCATAGATCCGGCCGTCGATGATGACGCTCGTATCCAGAATCTTGTATTTGCGGAAAGTGTCGTCCGCTTTGCGGTCCAGCATCTGCGGCTCTTCCTGCTTCTTCGGCTTCGGTGCGAACAGCTTGCGGAATTCTTCGATCCGGGTCGTCCCGACGCGGAAGCCGAAATAGGCCAGAATCAAGGACAGGATCGCCGGCAGCACATCATTAAGGACGGGAATCCTCAGGGACGTCAGCGGAATGCCGATCAGCCAGGCCAAGACCAGCCCGATGATCGTTCCGATCGAACCGAACAGCATATAGCTGACCGATAAAGTGCTGAAATAATTCTCTATCTTTTGGATGACGTCCAAAATCAATTTCATCAACAGGAATGATAATAAATAAAATATAAGTGCTCCAACCCCAAAATTAACAAAAACATTATTGAAAAGGTTATTTTGTATGCCCGCTAATTCCCAAAGGTAAGGCAGTGCTGTAATACCCACGCTGCCGCCCACCAACAGGAAAACGGCCGTAATGATTTTCCGTTTCAAAGGCTTCCCTCTCTTTCCATTTTCCTTAATTTTTATTCGGAAATACTTTGCGCAGTGTTTCTTGAAGCGTTGCGACAGGGATGATCTGGATATCTTCCGGGTGCTTCCAGCCGGACAGGTTGTTCTTCGGCAGATAGACTTTTGTGAAGCCCAGTTTCTTGGCTTCATTGACGCGCTGCTCGATGCGGCTCACCCTGCGGATTTCCCCGGTCAGGCCGATTTCGCCGATGAAGCATTCCGTCGCGGACGTCTCGCTGTCCCAGTAGCTCGAAGCGATGCTGACCGCCACAGCCAAGTCGATGGCCGGCTCGTCCAGCTTCACGCCGCCTGTCGATTTGAAGTAGGCATCCTGGTTCTGCAGCAGCAAGCCCGCCCGTTTTTCCAAGACGGCCATGATCAGCGAAACCCGGTTGTAGTCCAGTCCGCTCGCGGTCCGGCGGGCATTCCCGAAGACCGTCGGCGTGATCAGGCACTGGATTTCAGCCAAAATCGGCCGCGTCCCCTCGAGCGAGGCCACGACTGCGGAACCGGAAGCCCCGGCCAGCCGCTCCTCCAGGAACAGTTCGGAAGGGTTGCGGACCTCGCGCAGGCCGCCTTCGATCATCTCGAAAACGCCGATTTCGTCGGTCGAGCCGAAACGGTTCTTGACGGCGCGCAGGATCCGGAAGGCATGATGCCGGTCGCCTTCAAAATACAGCACCGTATCCACCATATGCTCCAGCATCCGCGGCCCGGCGATGGCGCCTTCCTTCGTCACGTGGCCGACGATGAAGATGGCGATGTCGTTGCTCTTCGCGATGCGCATGAACTCGGCGGTGCATTCGCGCACTTGCGACACGCTGCCGGCCGTGCTTGTGTTGTCCGGATGAATCATCGTCTGGATCGAGTCGACGATGACGAATTCCGGCTTGATCCGCTCGATCGTGTTGCGGATCGCCTCGATATCAGTTTCCGGGTAGATGTAGAAATCGGTGCCCTTGACCCCGAGCCGTTCCGCCCGCAATTTGATCTGACTCGCGCTTTCCTCTCCGGAGATGTAAAGGACGCGGTGCCCGCCCTGGTTGATCTGCGCCGACACCTGCAAAAGCAACGTGGACTTGCCGATACCCGGGTCGCCCCCGATCAGGATCAGCGAACCGGGCACGATGCCGCCGCCCAACACATGATTGACTTCTTCCATCTGCGTCTTGACGCGCGGCAGGTTTTCGGTCTTGATGTCCTGGATGGCGATCGCTTCGGGAACATTCCCGCTGAAATTGGAACGTTGCTGCTGCTTCACGGCTTTCGTCGCTTCCCGTTCTTCCTCCATTTGGTTCCAAGTGCCGCAGTTCGGGCAGCGTCCCAGCCATTTCGGCGACTCGTATCCGCAAGCCTGACAAACGTATTTCACTGCATTTTTCTTTGCCAAATGAATCTCTCCTTCAAGTGTGAACCAACTTATCTTATTTTATCACAAAAAGCCTTCTCTACGTACAACAATACGCAAATACCCGCGGATTCGGCTTTTCTTTTTAGGCCTGGCCTGACGAGCCGAAACCGCCTGTGCGTTCCGATCCTTCCGCCTCATCCTGGTCGGCTTTCAGGAACTGCAGGAAGATGCCCTGGCCGATGCGGTCGCCCTTGCGGATGACTTTGTCGCGCAAGCCGAAATTCAGGAACTGGAAGTAGATGTGGCCTTCGTTGCCCTCGTTATTGTAATAATCCGCATCAACGATGCCCACGCCGTTCGGCAGCACGATGAAATTCTTCAGCGGATTGCTGGAACGGTTCGTCAGCTGCAGGTATTCGTCTTCCTGCATGTAGGCTTTGATCCCGGTAGGCACCAAAAGCGGACGCAACAGCTGCTCTTTCTTTTCGAGCGCCTCTTCGTTGTCGCTGCCGAACAGTTCCCCAAGCTGCAACCCTGCGCTTTTCACGACCGTTTTCCAGATCGCCGGCAGCACGATTTCTTCGGCTGCTTCAAAATCGTATCCCGCTGCGTGTTTCGTTGCGCGCTTGGGCAATTGGATGTTTTTGTCAGCATAACTGCTGATGACTTCAAACCCTCTTTTGTTCATGGTTGAAAACCCCTTTTTCTCTCTGATATCGCTGCAGCGCTCTCTCCTGCACCAAAGAACCATTTTACCAAAACAACGGCGCTTTTTCACGGTTTAGTTGTGCGTTTGGCCCGTTGAGGACACTATAGCAAAGGATTGCGACTTTTCTTTGAAGAATTCCTGTGCTTTTCCAAAAGCTTCCGGACTCAGAAAGCGCCTTCGGCAAAGTGCACAAAACGACGGCGGATTTTTTGGGCAGTTTCCCGTGGTCGCGGAATCCGCTTTCAATTAAGATAAGGACATAAAGAAAAGCCCAAAAAAACCAAAAAGGCAGGTACAAATAAATGGTAGAGATCCAGTTGAACAGCATCCATAAAAAATACGACAATTCCCAAAATTATTCCGTGACGGACTTCAACTTGCACATCCAGGATCGCGAATTCATCGTTTTCGTCGGTCCATCCGGTTGCGGAAAGTCGACGACGCTGCGCATGATCGCCGGTCTGGAAGACATTTCCGAAGGCGAACTGATCATCGGCGATACAGTGATGAACGATGTCGCGCCGAAAGACCGCGATATCGCGATGGTTTTCCAGAACTATGCGCTCTATCCGCACATGACCGTGTTCGACAATATGGCTTTCGGTCTGAAACTGAGAAAATACGCCAAAGATGAAATCAAACAGCGCGTCGACAACGCAGCCGAAATCCTGGGCTTGACGGAATACTTGGACCGCAAACCGGCAGCTCTATCCGGTGGCCAAAGACAGCGTGTCGCTTTGGGCCGCGCGATCGTGCGTGATGCCAAGGTCTTCCTGATGGATGAGCCGTTGTCCAACTTGGACGCAAAATTGCGTGTGGCCATGCGTGCCGAAATCGCAAAACTGCACCGTCGCCTGAACACGACAACGATCTACGTAACCCATGACCAGACCGAAGCGATGACCATGGCGGACCGCATCGTCATCATGAAGGACGGTTTTGTGCAACAGATCGGCAGCCCGAAAGAAGTCTACGATACGCCAGTGAACGTCTTCGTGGCCGGCTTCATCGGCTCGCCTGCCATGAACTTCTTCAACGTCACTTTGCAGGATGGCGTCATCACGGATGGATCGGGTCTGAAATTGACCTTGCCGGCCGGAAAACGCAGAGTCCTGGAAGACAAAGGCTACAACGGCAAAGAATTGATCTTCGGCATCCGTCCGGAAGATATCCAAAGTGAGCAGATCGTTCTTGACACCAACCCGACTTGGGCAGTCAAAGCGGAAGTGGTCGTATCCGAATTGTTGGGTGCCGAAACCATGCTTTACAGCAAAGTCGGCGGCACAGAATTCATTTCCCGTGTGGACGCGCGCGATTTCCATTCGCCGGGCGAAGTCATTGATTTGGCTTTCAACATGAGCAAGTCCCACTTCTTCGACAAGCAATCTCAAGATGTGATCGCCATCCCTTAACCAGAGGACGGCTGCATCACCTGAAACACGCTTACCAGTTCTAACCTACCCTCCCCCAGAAAAAGGCGAGCCGCTGACGGCTCGCCTTTTTCGTTTGCATGCGTTTGGGTTTGTTTGCGTACGTTTGGGTGCGCCTGCTGGCCGGAGGAGCGCGACGGCATGCGGGCACAACTCCGGTGAAGGACCCGCTGACAGGAGCACGCCGGCAGCAATTGGGCGGACCTCCGGTGAAGCCGTGCTCGCCGGCGAACACAAAAAAATGTGGGCCGAACTCCGGCGAAGCACCGCTCGCCGGAGCAGGGCGCTCCCGGCCGATAAAGAAGGAGGTGCCTCGATGAGACACCTCCTTCTTTATGCAGCTATCGTTGTTTATTCAGTATATTCGCTGGCGCTTGCCCCGAAAAACTACTCCTCCACCGCATCCGCAGCAAAGGCTTCCTCAGGGGAAATCGCGTCCCTGACCCAAACAGAGATCGAACCGGCATTGACCGGGAAGCGGCCGTTTCCGTCTTCGCCGATTTCGACTTTGTCTTCGCGGTTGCCGGTATAGTCCGCAAAAATCTGGCCGGCGTACTGTTCGCCGACATACATATCCTTGAAGCCTTCTTCGCTGTTGGAAATGACAGTAGCCAAACCGTAAGGATGCTCTTCGTTGCCGAGGCGGGTCCAGCCGACGCAGTTGCCGTGGTCGAAGTAATCGCGCTGTTCGCCGTAGGCATGGTTGGCGCGCAGATAAAGCAGTTTGTCCAGGAAAGTCTGCTGGCCTTCTACCGGATGCGGACCCTTGATTCCGTAATAATCCCCGTAGAACAGGCACGGGAAGCCTTGTTCGCGCAGCAGGATGACGCCGTATGCCAACGGGGTGAACCACGGCTCCACGTAGGACTGCAGCGCTTGGGCCGGTTGCGAATCATGGTTGTCGACGAAAGTGACCGCATGGGTCGGATTTTTGGCTACCAGCGTCTGATTGAAAAGATTGCGCAGATCGTAATCCTTGCCTTGCTGGGAAGCAAGGTGGAAATTCTGATGCAGCGCCACGTCGAACAGATCAAAAGTGAAATCGGTCGCCTCCAGATATTCCTTGATCGCGCCGTATTTGTATTTCCAATATTCGCCGACCACATAGAAATCATCGCCGTGCTGGGCGCGGATCGTTTCGACGAAATCCCGCACGAACTGGTCGTTGATGTGTTTGACGGCATCCAGGCGGAAACCGTCGACGCCGGTCTCCTTGATGTACCAATCCGCCCACTTTTTGACTTCTTCGATGACTGCCGGGTGGCTGTAGTCGATGTCGGCATACATCAGGTAATCGTAATTGCCGTATTCGCTGTCGACGCTCTCGTTTTCCGCCCAGCCTTTGTCGAGGCCTTTGATCATGTAGATGGCTTCTTTGCCGGATTCGTTATTGAAGTCCGTTCCGGTGAAATGTTCCCAAGACCATTTGAAATCGGAATATTTGTCGCCGCGACCCGGGAAGGTGAATTTCGTCCAGCCTTCGATTTCGTATGATTTCGTCTGCTTTTCCTGACGATTGTCCGGATCGACTTCGTAGGCAAGGAAGCGTTCGGTCTCGTCCGCGCCGGCTTTGTGGTTCAGCACGACATCGGCATAAACGGAAATGCCTTCCGCGTGCAGCGCTTCGATCGCGGCCAAATACTCTGCTTTGGTGCCGTATTTGGTGCGGACGGCTCCTTTTTGGTCGAATTCGCCCAGATCATAGAGATCGTAGACGCCGTAGCCGACATCATTCGTTCCGGTGCCTTTGTAGGCCGGCGGAGTCCAGACAGCCGTGATGCCCAATTCCTTCAGATGCTTAGCATCCTCCTTGAGGCGATTCCACAATTGACCATCATCATCCAGATACCATTCAAAATATTGCATCATCAATCCATTTCCTGCCATTCGATCACTGCCTTTCATCCTATTTCGTTTTTGTTGTGGTCCATAAAATGCTTTTTGATACCCTTATTATACATACTTGCCTTGCGATTGCCTTTCCGGACGCCTCCGGATCGCCGCTTTTCTGGTCGCGGAGCGAATTGCTTGCATCCTGGGCCGGACGCCGGTATACTGACATTAAGTTAGCTGACCGCTGATTTCTTTTTTTGGCTATATATCTCGAATTAGGAATATACGAAACAGAAAACACGAGGAAATGAGGAAACGATCCATGAACACATTAAGAGGAATCCACCACGTCACCGCCATCACCAGCAGCGCCGAAAATAACTACGCCTTCTTCACGAACATCCTGGGCATGCGTCTGGTCAAGAAAACCGTCAACCAGGACGACATCCAGACTTATCACCTGTTCTTCGCCGATGACCGCGGCAGTGCCGGCACGGACATCACCTTCTTCGACTTTCCGGGCATCCCGAAAGCCGTCAGGGGGACCAACGAAATTTTCAAGACCGGCCTGCGCGTCCCTTCCGACGAGGCGCTGGACTACTGGGTGAAACGTTTCGACAAATACAACGTCACGCATTCCGGCATCCAGGAGCAGTTCGGCCGCCGGGTGATCGACTTCCAGGACTTCGATGAGCAGCTTTATCAGTTGGTTTCGGATGAGTCGGATACCGGCGTGGCTCCCGGCATTCCGTGGCAGAAAGGTCCGGTCCCGAACGAATACGGCATCCGCGGCTTGGGTCCGATCTTCGTCCGCATCGCCGATTTCGGTTTCTACCGGCAAGTGCTGGAGACGGTCCTTGGCTTCCGTCACGTCGCAACCGAGGGCGACGTGCATCTCTTCGAAGTCGGCGAAGGCGGCAACGGCGGCCGCATGATCGTGGAGCACAATGCTTCGCTGCCGCAAGCGCAGCAAGGCTTCGGCAGCGTCCACCACATGGCCTTCCGCGTCAAGGACCGCCAGGAACTGGAAGAATGGATCGAGCATATGGGCTCCTACCGCTTCCCGATCTCCGGCTATGTCGACCGCTTCTACTTCGAGTCGCTCTACGCCAACATCGCCCAAGGCATCCTTTTGGAGTTTGCGACGGACGGCCCCGGCTTCATCGACGATGAAGAGCCTTACGAAACCTTGGGCGAACGCCTGGCTTTGCCGCCTAAATTCCGCAACAACCGCGAGGAAATCGAAGGCCTGATCCGCCAATTCGACACCGTGCGCAGCACGAAAACTTTCGAAAAAGAATATTTGGACTGACAGAACCATAATCAAATGAATCAAGCAGAATCACCGTCCTTCTCCGGCGAACGGAGGCTTCGCCGGAGTTCAGGATGCATTCCGTTTGCGTTCTCCGATGAGCACGGCCTCGTCGGAGCTGATCCCGATTGTTCCCGGCGTGCTCCGGTGAGCGGAGCGTTCACCGGAGCTGGGGACGGATTACTGGATTACACGCACTGCTCCGATCCGCGCACGCAAAATAAGAGAGGGGCCATCTCATTACGAGACGGCCCCTCTCTTATTTTGCTTCAGATTTTCACAGCTGTGCTTCCTTCAGCACCAGACAGACACTTTGGTAATCCCCTTGCAGGGCATCTTTCAGATACAAGCCGCGGTTCATCAGTTCGTCGCCGCCGATCGCGCCTTCGTAGCCGCTGACGGTGTAGAATTTAGCGGCATCCAAGCCTTTGAACAGGACTTTTTCCCTCTTCGTGTTCGCCCGGCTGAGGACGCGGTAATAGAAGTAGAGCGCTTCGTCCTGCTCCGGACTGACGAAGATCCAAGCGGCTTCGTTCTGCGTTTCGAACGGACTGAGGATGCGGTGGAAAACGCCGTACTGAACGAGTTGGCGGTGTTCCTTATAGAAGCTGATCTGCTCCTGCATTTCCTGTTTCTCCGCTTCGGACAGCATTGTGACGTCAAGTTCATAGCCGAGGTTGCCGGCCATCGCCACATCTCCGCGCATCTTCATCGAAGTCAGCCGGTGCGTCTGGTGATTCGGAATGGCGGACACGTGCGAGGCCATGCTCGAGATCGGCATGATCAGGCTGGTGCCGTACTGGATTTCCAGACGCGCCACCGCATCGGTGTTGTCGCTCGTCCATGTCTGCGGCATGTAGTAGAGAATGCCCGGGTCGAAGCGCCCGCCGCCGCCTGAACAGCTTTCGAAGAGGATGTGCGGGTATTTCGTCACCAGCGCGTCCATGACCTCATAAAGGCCGAGCATGTATTTGTGCAGCACTTCCCCCGGCACGGCGCCCGGACCCGCGCTGCCGATTTCGGTCATGTTGCGGTTGTAGTCCCATTTGATGTAGTCGATCGGCACTTCATCCAGGATCCGCATCATCTGCGCCAGAATATTGTCGCGGACTTCCTTGCGGCTGAAATCGATCACGTACTGGCTGCGGCTGAGCGATTTTTCCCGGCCCGGCGTATGGATGCACCAATCCGGATGGGCGCGGTAAAGCTCGCTGTCCTCGGAAATCATTTCCGGTTCGAACCAGATGCCGAAGAGCATATTCTTCGCCTTGATGTTCTCCGCGAGCTGCTTCAGGCCGGCCGGCAATTTGGCGGTGTGGACGTGCCAATCACCAAGCGAAGAATAATCGTCGTCGCGCTTGCCGAACCAGCCATCATCCAGCACGAACAGCTCGATCCCCAAAGCGGCCGCTTCATCGGCCATCGCCTCGATCTTTTCGGCTGTGAAATCGAAGTAGGTGCCTTCCCAGTTGTTGATCAGGACCGGGCGCTCGGCAAATTGGTGCTGGCCGCGGATCAGGTGCTTCTGGTAGAACGGATGCAGCGTCTGCGACAGGCCGTTCAGCCCGTTTTCGCTGTAGACAAGCACGACTTCCGGCGTCTGGAACGACTCCCCGACTGGCAAACGCCATTGAAAATGGGCCGGATTGATGCCCATCTGCACGCGCGTCTGCGCATAAGTGTCGACTTCGACATTGGCTCGGAATTCACCGCTGTAGACGAAGTGGAAGCCGTAGACGGCGCCTTGGTCTTCTGTCGCCGTTTTTTCGGCCAAAGCCACGAACGGCTGGTAGGCATGGCTCGTCGTTCCGCGTTTGCTGTCGAGCGTGTGGATGCCGCGGACAAGCGGCGTGCGCACGATTTGGCGTTCCCTTCCCCAGGCACCCGGCAGTTGGATCATATCAAATTCGGCGTCCGGAAAATCGATCGACATGCTCAAGGCTTTGTTCAGCTGGATGTCCGCTGCGCCGTTGTTTTTGAAGCTGGCCGAACGCGTCAGCAGCGGGTAGTCCCTGAACAAGGTGTAGCTCAAAACGACTTCCACTTTTGTGACGGTGTCCTCCAAAGTCAGCAGCAGCGTTTCCGCCGGCTCTTCCTTAGTTTCGTACGTCTGCGGCAAGCCTTGCAGCGGCTGTTTGCCGGTCACAATTTCATGGCTTTTGTAAGTCAGCAGGCTGACGGTCGTCTGGTCCGGATACAGGCATTCGAAGGCCGATTCGCGGAAATCGCCGCTGCCGTTGCCCGGGAATTCCTGCGGCAAAGTCGCCAGCGAAAAGATGCGGCCGGGCACTTCGGACGGATTGGGCGCAAAGGCGTTGTCCTGGCGCGGGTAATCGGCCACTTGGGAAAAGCGGTTGATCCGCTTACCCCAATACTGGTGGGACACATATTTCTCTTCTTCCAACGCAAGCACATAGCTCACGAATTCGTTCTGCAAATGAAAATATTTTTTTCTTTCATCAAAGGTTATCGTCACAGTCATCGCTCCTTGGCTCTGTTTGTTTTGCTAAAATATTTGTTGCTCCCCCGCAGCGGTGCGGTGCAGGATCGAGAAGGCCTTTTTGGTCAGATCGACCTTCAGGCTGGCCGCCTCTTCGGCAGTGGCCCAGGTCAAGGTGAAGGCGCCGTCGTCGTGCTGCGTTATCTTCAGGTCGCCGTCGAAAGCTTTGGCCGTGTTGCGGAAAGCCAGCAGACGGAAAAGGTCTTTGACGACCGGACGTTCGATTTCCTGCTCGATTTCAGCCAAGCTGTAGTAGTGACGGTTGATGTTCCGGCCTTCCTTGCTGTTCTCCAGCAACTCCAGATCGTTTTCGCCTGCCAGCAAGCCGACATAGTAGATCTGCGGAATGCCCGGTGTGAAGCACTGGATCGCCCGCGCCAACAAGTAGGCGGCATCGTTGTTGCCCAAAGCCGAGTAGTACGTGCAATTGATCTGGTAGATATCCAGGTTGTTGTAGGCTTCCGAGCTGTAGATCCGTTTCAGGTTGGCCCCTTTTTCGTAGAGGGCTTCCACCGCGAAGTCCACTTCCTCCTGGGTCAGCAGGTCCTTCACGTCGACGACACCGATGCCGTCATGCGTGTCCAAGGTCGTGAACTGGTTGCGCGGGCAAATCTCCAGCCAGTGCAGCAGTTTTTCGGCTTTGCCGCTGTAAAGGGCGTGCAGCACGAGCATCGGCAAGGCGAAATCATAGACCGGATAGCCTTTGTCGGCGATCTTTTGCTGGATCGTGTAGTGTTCATGGATCTCCGGCAGCACCGTCACATCATACGGTTTCAGTATTTCCACTGCATATTCCAGCATCTCCCAGATTTCCGGTTCCACGAAGAAGCAGTTCGTATCCAATTGTTTGATGGCGTAGGCGAATGCGTCCAAGCGGATGATCGAAGCCCCTTTGTCGGCCAGGAAGCTCAAGGTGTCCTTGATGAATTGGCGCGTCGCTTCGGTCTTCACGTTCAGATCGATCTGCTCTTCCGAGAACGTGCACCAAACTTTTTCCGACGTGCCGTCCTTGAAGTGGGCATCCACAAACGGCGCTTTCGGTTTGCGCTTGTAGATCAGGTCGATGTCCGCTTCCGTCGGCCGGTTCTCCGGCCAATAGTCGTTGTAGCGGATGAAGTAGTCCTTGTAGGGGGACTGCTCTTTTTTCTCCAGGAAATCCAGATAGTACGGCGATTGCGCCGAAATATGGTTCAGCATGAATTCGTACATCATGTAGTACTTTTCGCTGATCCGCTTGATGTCGTCCCAGCCGCCGAAGCGTTCATCCACTTTGGTGTAGTCCATCGGCGAAAAGCCGCGGTCGCCGGATGACGGGAAGAACGGCAGGATGTGCACGCCGCCGACTACCCCTTTCAGATGGGTGTCCAGCACGTGTTCCAGGTCCTTCAGGTTGTTGCCCAGACTGTCCGGATAGGTGATCAGCATTGCTTCGTTTTTGATTTTCATTATCGGTTACCTCATTTTTGATGTCATTAGCTGAACGAATACGTTCAGCTTTTCTTTGTCCAGCTTCACGGGTTAGCCCTTCGGAAATTAGATAAATCGTGCCTATTGCGCTCTTCGATGCTCAATCGGCACGATTTCCTAAATTTCTTTCAGGGCTAAGCGAACCCGTGAAGCTTTTCTGTTTATTTTCCGCCAGTTGTGGCGATGCCTTCGATAAATTGTTTTTGGAACAGGATGTAGAGGATGATCATCGGGATGATCGCGATGACCGATCCAGCCATCAGCTGCGGGTAGTTGGTCGTGAATTGCCCTTGCAGGCTGGCCAATCCGGCCGACAGCGTCATTTTATCCTGGGACATATTGACGACGAGCGGCCACATCAGATCTTTGAACGCGAACAGCGACGTGAAGATGCCCAAAGCGACCAAGCCGGAACGCGCCAGCGGCATATAGATGCGGTAGAATACTTGCCAAGTCGTCGCGCCGTCGATTATCGCGGCTTCCATCAGTTCGTCAGGCAATTTTATGAAAAATTGGCGCAGCAGGAACGTTCCGAAAGCGGAGACAATGCCCGGGATGACCAAGGCCGAGACTGAGTTCAAAAGTCCCAGATTCTGGACCAGCAAATATTGCGGCGTCAAGTAAATCTGCGAAGGGATCATCATCTGCGTCAGGACGATGCCGAAAAACAAGTTCTTTCCGGGGAAATCCAGTTTCGCGACCGCGAAGGCAGCCATCGCGCTGAAGAGCGTCGAGGTCAATACCCTGAAGGCGATCATCAAACCGGTGTTGATGTAAAAGCTGACGAAAGGCAAGGAATTCCATACCGCTTTGTAGTTCTCGAGCTGGAACACTTCCGGGAAAATTTGCGGCGGAATCTGCGTCGATTCGCTGATCGTTTTCCCCGAGGTCAGGACCATCCACAGGAACGGCACGATCATCAGCAAGGAGCCGATGATCAGCACGATGTGGATCAGCGCTGTCGTTTTATTCATTTTTGTCTGCATATTTATTCACTCCTAATCGTAGGTGACCCATTTTTTCTGCGCCAACAGCTGGATGCCGGTGATCGCCATGATGATCAGCACCAATGAGATGGCGACGGCCGAACCGTAGCCTTTGTCGTTGAGCACGAATGATTCATTGAAGAACATGTACACCAAAGACTGCGTACTCTTCAGCGCCAAGTTCGTGCGGTCGAACATCATGAAGATGATGTCGAACACCTGCAGCGCACCGATGACGCTCGTCACGGAAACGAAGAACAGTTGCGGCGAAAGCAGCGGCAGCGTGATCGAGAAGAATTGTTTCAGCGGTCCGGCGCCATCGACTACTGCCGCTTCATAGTATTCTTTGGGTATTTCCTTCAGGCCCGCCAGCAGCAGGATCATGTTGTAGCCGACATTCGTCCAGATGCCGACGATGATGATCGACCAGATCGCCACTTCCGGGTCGGTGATCCACAGAATATTTCCGGAATAACCAAGTTTATCCAGCACCGCATTCAGCAAGCCGTATTCCGAATTGAACAACCAGCGCCAAACCATCGCCACGGCAGCCGGAGCGGCGATCATCGGCAGGAAGAAGATGGTCCGGTAAAGCCCGACCGCCTTGATTTTCGTGTTCATCAACACCGCGAAGAACAGCGAAAGGACTATTGTGATCGGCACTTGGATGGCGGCGTAGAAGAAGGTGTTTTTCAATGATTGCCAGAACTCAGGATCCTGCAACATCTGCAGGTAGTTGTCCAGCCCGACGAAGGTCGAGGTGCCGAACGTGCTCACGCTCTGGAAACTCATGTACAGCGACTGGAACAAGGGGATGACGTTCAGGATCAAAAGCCCGATCAGTGTCGGCGCGATGAAAAACCAGCCCCATACCGCCGTTTTCCTTTTGCGCTGCGCAGGCGTCACCGTGCGCACGTTTTTTTCTTTAGGGATTGCTACATCCGATTTCATCATTTTTTCACCTCTATATATTTGAAAGCCACTTATGGGAGCATCCCATAAGCGGCCTTCTATTTTTTTACTTCTCGTTCGCCAAGACTTCTTCGACGCCTGCGACGATATCTGGTGCGACTTCTTTAACCGTCGCTGTACCGTCGAATACCGGCATCAAGGCAGTGTTTTCGACATCTTCCCAACGCGCTGTTTCTTTGGAGTAAGGCTTGATGTAGGCATTTTCCATTTGGTCGACATAGACTTGCATATTGAATTGGCTGTAGGCATTTACGAATGTTTCTTCGGTTCCTTTATAGGCCGGGATTGCCGCGCCGTTCTCGCCTTGCAGGCGCATCGCTTCTTCTGTTCCCAGGAACTCGACGAATTTCAGAGCCGCTTCTTTATTTTCGGTTGAAGCCGCAACGGAGTTCGCCAAACCATTGAATATTGTTGCCGCTTGTTTGCCTTTTGGCAATGGCGCGACATCGGCATTGGCAGCCGTGTACTCATTATTGGCCATTTCCCCAGTCATCCATGAGCCGAAGAAGCCCATCGCACCGCGTCCTGATTGGAAGAAGGACAAGTTCGTGTTTTCAGCAAATTGGCTTTGGGTCGGCGATACGCCATATTTCACGCTCAGATCCGCGTACCATTGCACGGCTTCGATCGTTTCATCCAGGCGGAAGCCGGATTCGGTCTTGTCATCGGACAATACATAGCCGCCGTTCTGGAAGATGAAGTTGTGGTAGCCTTCCTGTCTGTTCAAAGGAGCCAGGATACCGTAGACGCCGTTATCGGGATCGTTCAGCTTTTGAGCGGCCGCCAGCATCGTGTCCCAAGTCCATGTTTCATCCGGGTAGGCAACGCCCGCTGCATCGAACAGCGTTTTGTTGTACCAAAGTGCAATCGTGTCATAGTCTTTCGGAATGCCGTAAAGCGCGTCATCCGCCGAGTACAGTTCGACCAATTCTTTCGGGAAGTTGTCCAGTGAAGTCACTTCGCTGTTTGCATAGGTTTCCGACAGATCCATCAGGACGCCGCCCTCAGCATATTTAGCGATTTCGTTGGAGTGCATCCAGAAAACATCCGGCATGCTTTCGCCTTTTGCTCCCGCTTCCAATTTGGTCCAGTATTGATCCCAAGGTGTCACTTCGACTTTTACGTCGATGTCAGGGTTTTCCGCTTCGAAAGCTTCCGCGATCGCTTCCATGCCCGGTTGTTGGATTTTGTCCCAAATGCCGTACGTGATGGTCACATCACCGGATTCGTTTCCGCTGTCAGAACCGTTTCCGCATGCTCCCAAAACTAATCCTGACAATAATACTGCAGCCAATGATGCTTTCTTCCAATTCTTTACCATTTTTTCTCCACCTTTTCTTTTATCTATAAAATTGTATGCTCGAAAACTAAGGAACTATTGGGTCATAGAGAAATTGCACCTAAACCATTCAAAAACAACCACTTTGCAAACGGTTACTTGTTTTGATGAGCTAATAATACCAAATATGACCCTTAGCTGATAGATATTCATCCATACAAAAACTTACATTTTTGTTGATTTTAAAACTCGCAACTTCAAAGCATGCCCAAAGATGTTCCGCTACCTTTTTGGATGCTGAATAAGGCTTCCCTCCAGCTAGATCACTCCTGTCTTTTTCGTGTGCTGTCTTGTTTTAAAGTATAGGCGCATGTAAGCGTATTCCAAATAGGATTATGTTTTGCATATAAGTCAAAATGTTAGATTCTGGGATTATGGGTGCTGTCCACTTCCATAAAAAAAGCATCGCGAACTTCCGATGCTTTTCTGTCTTTATCACGCTTATTTGGTTTTGACTTTCTTTGCATATTGCCTTGGAGACAGCTGCATCTTGCTTTTGAAGATACGCGTGAAACTCAACGGGTTTTTGTAGCCGATTTTTTCTGCAATATCGGCAATGCTGAGGTCCGTCGTCTCCAGATACTCCCGGCTTTTCTGGATCCGGAAATCGATCAGGTATTCATGCGGCGTCCGGTTCGTCGTTTTGTGAAAAACGGCAGTCAGGTAGGAATCATTCAGTGCCAACTCCTTACTGATGTCACCGATGAAGAAATCGCTGTCCTGATAACGTTCTTTGATGATTTCGATCGCCCTTTTCGTATATTCAACACCTTTGTTGATTTTTTCGATCTGTTTGATTTCGGTGCCATCCAAATCATGTGCGAGCATGCTCAAAAAGAGGTACAACTGTCCTTGCAGACGCAGCCGGGATAACGTATCGAACGGATTTGCCGCCATAATCTCCTGCAACATCGCCTTCACTTGCCCGAAGTTCTTCACGTTCCCCACCGGATGCGAAACCTGGAAACCGATGGCCGTCAGCAAAGCCTCCAAATGCTCGCCCCGCATGCCGATCCAATAATATTCCCAAGGATCCTCTTCATCAGCCTGGTAATAGGTCATCACGTTCGGATAGATGATGAAAAATTGGCCTTCCTTCAGATTGAAGCGGCTGTTGCCGATTTCGAAGTAGCCTTTACCCTTCATGATGATGTGGATCAGAAAATATTCCCGGACAGTCGGCCCGAAGCTGTGGTTGGGCGCGCACTGCTCCTTGCCTTTGGTTGTGTAGTAAAGGTCCTTATAGTAGATCTCGTTTTTGAAAAAATCCTCATCCATCGCCGATACCTCCCTCTTTGACTCCTATTGTGGCTGCTGTTTCCATTATAGGTTGGTCTTTGCTCTATAGCAAACCTTCTCTTTTGGGAGATTCTCTTGTACAATGGGAAAAGATTGCCCGCATGCGGCAACTCCCCGACAACCTGAACACTTCCCATTATTTTCCCTATAGACTTGGAGGCAACACCTTTGAAAAAAAACCTACTTGCTGCGCTGCTCATCCTTCCGCTCGTGCTGCTTTCCGCCTGCCGGACCGCGCTGCCCGGAGAAGAAGTCATGCAGAACTTGGTCAACCGTTCCGCCGACCTCGAAAGCTACCATCAATTCGTGTCTTTGACCACGACGACGACAAAAGAGGATCTGACCGGCGCCACAGTGGTGAGCGAGCAGTATGCGACTTCCGATGCGACGCTGTTCCCGGAGGAGAAGACCGGTTACGGCAAGCGGATCGACAAGGACAGCAATTACCCCGCAACCAAATCCGAGTATTACGTGACTCCGGAAGTCGGCTATGTCCAGATCGACTCCGCCGATTGGACGGCTTATGCCACACCCGATGTCCCGCTGGCCAGCCTGCAGGTTTATCCGCTGGAGACATTCATCGAACTGACCCAAATCATCGAAGCGTACGGCACCCTCGAGCTCAAAGGGAACGAGTATTTGCTGCGCTTTTCCGGCAGCGATGACGCCCTGAACAAAGAAATCAACTATCTGTTCCAGACCTTCCCGTCCGAGCAGACCGATTACGACATCGAAATCCGTCTGGACGCCGAAACCTTCTATCTGAACGCGGTCTCCTACAGCTCGACCGTCACGCAAGCCGACCAGAAATCCGTCTCCACGACGGAACTGACCGGCGAGTTCGACCTGTACAACCAGGCGCAGCAACTGAAGAGCGTGCCTGATTTCGATGCCGCCGAAACGACTGCCGCGACGGCGGATTCTTCGTTTTGACAACAGAGATACCCTGAACCCAAGCCTATTACGGTCTTGGGTTCAGGGTATTATTTGACTCCCGAGTGTATTAAGCATATAATACACCCATAGTATTTTTTTGCCCCTAGTGTATGAACAGATTAATACACTTGATCGAAGAAGGCAGGTGGTAGCAGTGATTTTTGACAAAAGAAGCCCGGTCTATGAACAGATCATCGAAATGTACAAGCAGAAGATCGTCAGCGGGGACTTTCAACCGGGACAGGAGATTCCCTCGCGCCGGGAGTTGGCGACGCAATTGAAGGTAAACCCGAATACCGTGCAACGCGCCTATAAGGAAATGGAGGGACTTGATTTGATTTTTACGGATGGAAATGCGCTCAGCAGAATAACTGAAAATCAGGAAAAGATTCAGTCATTGCGGCAAGGCATCCTGGAAGATGCCATATTATCGTTCATTGATACGGTACGCATCGTCGGACTGGAAGATGAAGCAGTCCTGCACCTGATCGAAACGCGCTTGAAGGAGGGTCACCCTAAATGATCGAAATAAAGAATCTGCAGAAAAGTTATGGAAAAAAAGCCATTCTGGAGAATATCAGTTTTACCATCAATCAAAATGAGGTCATCTGCTTGACCGGCCTGAATGGCACCGGGAAAACGACCCTTATGAATTGCATCATGGGCCTCATTCCGCGCAATAGCGGATCGATCACGATCGATGGGGCGGACATCCAGCATCAACTGTACGAGCGGATCTCCTATATTCCGGATTCGCTGACGATGCCGCGCTGGATGACAGTTGCGGAGACGATGCAGTTCATGGCTACTCATTATCCGAACTGGAATGCCACCAAAGCAGATGAGTTGCTTGCGTTCTTCCGGCTCGAACCTGATGCGCAGCTGAAAAATCTGTCCAAAGGGAACTGCGCAAAGGTGAATTTTTTGTTGGGACTTTCTTTAGACGCGGATTACTATTTGATGGATGAACCTTTTTCCGGCATCGATGTTTTTGCGCGGGAAGATATTCTGGAAGTGTTCACGAGCAAGTTTGTGCAGGACAAAGGTGTCCTAATCGCGACCCACCATATGGATGAAGTGGAAATGTTGCTGGATCGGATCGTGATGCTGCGCAATGGCCGGATCGTGAAAGATTTCTATGCGGAAGACATCCGCCAAACCGAAGGAAAAGCCATCATCGATGTGATGAGGGAGGTGTATCAGCCATGAAAAAATTTATGGAACTATGGGCATTTGAATGGAACCGCGCAAAACGCTTCTACGGCTTTCTGATAATCCTCGTCGCAGGTCTGCAGGCTTATGCAGTTTTCCATGAGTACCGCTTCTGGAAAGGTGGCTATGAACGCATGCTGCGCGCCGGATCCGAAAATACGCTTGAGGGCTATCTGAACAACAATGGGTACATTTCGTTCGATGCAGTGACGAACAATTCGTTCTTTGGCTTCTCCATCGTGACCGCTATTTTCTGTCTGCTTTTTTATGCCGTCGCCATCTGGTATCAGGACTGGACCGGCAAGGACCGCTTCTCTTTCCGCTTGCTCAGTCTGCCCGGAAGCCGTTTCTCTGTATATGCAGCCAAATTCGCAACCATCTGGCTGATGATTACCGGATTGCAGGCTCTGCAGATTGGGTTGCTGTTCGTGGAAGAGCTGATTTTCTCAGGCCTGATGCCTGCCGGCGTTTATATGGACCTGCCTCTGCAGTCGGTTATTCCCACCAGCTCACCGTTGTCATTGGCTTTGCCAGGCAGCTTTTCCAGTTATCTGTTTTACTACAGTGCAGGTTATGCCGCACTCACTTTAGGGTACACATTCATCTTGATGCACCTGAGCGTACGCTGGCGCGGTGTCATCTTGGCGGGTGTCGTTGCAAGCGTCCTGCTCGTATCAGCGTTGCTGTTCCTGCGTACGGGCGTCAGTTCCTTTCTTTACGCGGAGGAAAAATACTGGGCGGCAATCAGTATCCACACGATACTATTTATCGCCGGTACCCGAATAAACGATCACTTGCTGAAAAATCGCATCAGTGTGTAAAAGAAGGAGGATCACATGAGAAAACAAACGACTTTATGGCTGAGTCTCCTGCTGGTCACCATTTTGGGAACTTTCTATACCCAACCGTTATTGGCACAGGAAAAAACTCCGGATATCGCAATCGAAACAATCTCCGGGGATGACGCACTGGTGAAGGGGCTTACCTACTACGGCACAATGAACAATTGGAGCGAACAGACAACGCTGACCTTGGACCGGTCGGGGCTGCTGAGTTCCGAGGTGTACCATCAGGCTGACGTGTTCCACGATTATTCCGAAAGTGCCGTGGCCGCTTGGCAAAAAGATTACCGCTCCTTTATGCGTGGGAAACTTCCTTACCAGAGCAATTATGCCGAAACAGACACTACTTTGTATTATGTGTCAGTTGAAGAAGATGGCTTCTCGCTGGCTGCGCTGGACAAAGGGACCGGAACGACCGCAAAAGCGGCACTTCCGTATCCGGCTACGGCGAGCAATGCCGATTACACAATCACACGGACTTTCAGTTCAGGCAATCGCTTGATCATCCAATATGCTCTTTACAATGGCCTCTCGGAGTACGCCGGCAGTGCGCTTGCCATCTATGATCCTAGGACTGCCACCCTCGAAGATCATCTCATATTTGATTTTCCTGAAGACTTTCCCGGCTATCAGGATGTCTCGGTGGAGCCATTGACCCAGGAAGGCCACAACGCGCTCTTAGTAATCGTCAAAATGCATGAAACCGAGTGGGGTTCAAGTGAATCAGCGACTCCCAACACTTCAACCGTTTTTCATCGGTATGATCTGGAAACGAAACAACTGGTCGACCTTGTCGCCGGAGCGGATTTTTCGGAAGATCATCTGCCTTATGCGATTCAGGACAGCCGCTTCTATCAGTTGCGCCCTGCTGAAGGCGATTGGGTCATCCGGATACTTGATGCTGCACAGGACAAAACAATGGATGAGCTTGTCCTGCAAAACACCGCCACTTGGCAATCGGCCCCTGATATGGGTTGGAAGCTGATTGTATCGGGAAATCGGATTTTGGTGACGAAAACCTATCTGGAAAACCAAAAGCCCGCTCCCGTCGCGGTGTTCGATCTTCAGACCGGCGCCATGCTGTACAACGGTCAAATTTCCGGGGCGTTTGGTACCATCGAGAATACCGATGCCGTCTATTTCGACCGGATCGTGTTTGAACCGTAATGCAATTGGTTTAGCAAATTTCCTAGAACGCAAAAAAGAACAAGTTTCCCTGGAGTGGGAGCTTGTTCTTTTTTGCATTTGCAGGTGACGATGTCCGTTTTTGTTTAAGGCAACTTTTTGCCTGCTGCCATGTAGAGTTCATACCACTCGGTGCGGCTCAAGGTCACATCGGACGCTTTGCAGATGGCGGCGATGCGTTCAGGATTCATGCTGCCGACGATCGGCTGCATTTTGGCCGGATGGCGCAGCAACCAGGCGATCGCGATCGCTTCGCGGGATACGTCCTTGTCATCCGCCATCGCGTCGATTTTTTCGTTCAGCTCCACGTAATCGGGATGGTCGAAGAACAACCCTTTCTTGCCGTTGCCGGACTGGAACGGCGACCACGGCTGGATCGTCATATCCGAGATGCGGCTGTATTCCAGGACGGATCCGTCATGCATGAACGACGGATTGTTCACCATATTCACGTTGAAGCCGGCGTCGATCATCGGCGCATGCGTCAGGCTGAGCTGCAGTTGATTGATCAACAAAGGTTGCGTGACGGCTTTCTTGAGCAGCTCGATCTGCATCGGATTTTGGTTGCTGACTCCGAAGTGGCGCACTTTCCCTGCCTTATGCAGTTCATCGAAGGCTTCCGCGACTTCCTCTGGCTCCATCAACGTATCCGGACGGTGCAGCAGCAACGCATCCACATAATCGGTCTGCAGGCGCTTCAGGCTGCCTTCCACCGATGCGATGATGTGCTCTTTGGAGAAATCGAACATGACGCCCGGCACGATGCCGCATTTCGTCTGCAGCATCACGCTGTCCCGCGCGATGCCGAGCTCCTTGAAGGCTTTGCCGAAGATCTCCTCCGAAGTGCCCCTGCCGTAAATATCCGCGTGGTCGAAGTAATCGATGCCGTTGTCCACTGCCGTGCGGATGACCGCTGTCGCCTCTTCATGCGTCAGAGCGTTCATACGCATGATGCCGAGCGAGATTTCCGATGCGAACAGGCCTGAATTGCCGAGATTAATTTTTTTCACTTGTCATACCAGCTTTCGTGTTGGATTTTCTTGAAAACGTTTCAATAAAATCAGTATAGCATTTTTGCCGGGTTTATGGGTACTGAAGCGCACCGGCAAAAACGCTGCCCCCAAGCACAGCAAAAAGGCTGCCTCAGTGAGACAGCCTCGTGTATGTTTTTACATTCAAGCGTACGCATTGGCCCAGAGGACTTTTTCCCCGGCTGCCAGCGATTTTTGCACATCGATGATGGTTTGGTTGGAGCTGCCGCGGAACTTCAACGTCAGATCACGTTTGGACAGTTCGAAACGTCCGTCGACGAGCACATCCAGCAAGCCGAGCAGCTCCCGTTTGTCTTCGGATTCCAAAGCCAATTCATCCCAATAGTAGCCGGTCCAGCCCCAGATGTCCTTGCTCCGGCCGAACTCCGCCCGGATGCGCCGAGCCAAATGAAGCGCGACTTTCGTGTTCAGGAACGGTTCGCCGCCTAAGAGCGTCAGGCCCTGCACATAAGGCTGGCGCAGATCGGCCATGATCTGTTCCTCCAGTTCGTCGGTGTAGGCGATGCCGTAGTCGAAATTCTGGACGATCTTGTTGTAGCAGCCTTCGCAGGCGAACAGGCAGCCGCTCAGATAGATGCTGCAGCGGACGCCTTCCCCGTCGACAAAGTTGAACGGTTTGTAGTCCGCGATTTTGTCCTTGCTGTATTTCTCTGCCAACCATTCTTGCGGTTGCGGATTTTTCACTTCACATCACCTAACTGTCTTGTTTACTGTTCTGTCTTGCAGTCCACGTGCAGATGTTTGACGCGGGCGGAAATTTCCTTATGGCGGCCTTTCACCATCGGACGGATCTGCGGATTGCCGAGGTAGCCGCAAGTGCGTTTCACGACGTCGCAAGTCTGCGGATCGGTGTTGCCGCATTCCGGGCATTGGAAACCGCGCTCGGTCGGGTTGAAATCCCCTTCGAAACCGCACTCCAGGCAGTGGTCGATCGGCGTGTTCGTCCCCAGGTAGCCGACTTTGTCGTAGGCGAAATCCCAGACTGTTTCCAGCGCTTTCGGATTTTGCTGCAGGTTCGGGTATTCGCAATAATGGATGAAGCCGCCTGAGCAATATTGCGGATATTCCATTTCGAAGGCGATCTTCTCGAACGGATTCGGATTTTTGCGGACATCATAGTGGAAGCTGTTCGTGTAGTACTCTTTATCCGTGATGTCGGCAATGATGCCGAATTTTTCCGTGTCCATGCTGCAGAAACGGTCGGTCAAGCTCTCGCTCGGAGTCGAGTAGACGCTGAAATGGTAACCGTATTGGTTGCCCCAAGCATCCGTTTTTTCCTTCATCTTCTTGACGATGTCCAAAGTGAAGGCTTTTGCTTCCGGATTCGTTTCCCAATCCGCTCCATAGAAGACGGTTGCCGCTTCGTAAAGCCCGATGTAGCCCAAGGAAACGGTCGCGCGTTTGTTTTTGAACAATTCATCGACCTGATCCGTTTCGCCCAGACGTTTCCCGAAAGCCCCGTGCTGATACAGGATCGGTGCGTTCGTAGGCGTCGCTTCTTTGGTGCGCTCCACGCGGTAAACGAGCGCATCCTTACAGATGGCCAAACGCTCTTCGAAGATGTTCCAGAATGCTTCCGGATTGCCTTCCGATTCCAGAGCGATTCTCGGGATGTTCAAGGTAACGACCCCAAGGTTCATCCGGCCGGAATTGACTTCATTGCCGTTTTCGTCTTTCCAGCCCTGCAGGAAGGAACGGCAGCCCATCGGCGTCTTGAAGCTGCCTGTAAGTTCGACGATTTTGTCGTACATCAGCACATCCGGGTACATCCGTTTCGTGGCGCAGGCGATGGCCAACTGTTTGATGTCATAGTTGGGATCCTGCGTTTCCAGGTTTGTGCCTTTCTTCAAAGCGAAGATCAGTTTCGGGAAGATCGCTGTGCGTCTTTCCTTGCCCAAGCCTTTGATGCGGACTTGCAGGACAGCTTTTTGGATTTCGCGCGCAAACCAATCCGTACCCAGACCGAAGCCGAGCGTGGTGAACGGTGTCTGGCCGTTTGAAGTGTAGAGTGTGTTGATTTCGTACTCCAGGCTCTGCATCGCATCATAGATGTCTTTGCGGGTCTTCTCTTCCGCGTAGGCTACCTGTCTTTCTTCGCCTTCCACCCAGTCTTTGGCCGTTTCCAGATGTTTTTCGTAGTTCAGGCGTGCGTACGGTGCCAGCACTTCGTCGACACGGTCGGCGCTGCAGCCGCCGTATTGGCTGGAAGCGACATTCGCAAAAATCTGCGCCATTTGGGCAGTCGCTGTGTTGACCGAACGCGGGCTGTCGACTTCGGCATTGCCGATTTTGAAGCCTTCACGGAGCATGTTCTGGAAATCGATCAGCACGCAGTTCGTCATCGGCGAATATGGCTGGTAATCCAAGTCATGATAATGGATATCGCCCTTCATATGCGCGTTGGAAACGTGTTTCGGCAGCATCCGCAGGCCGATCGCTTTCGCGGCCACCCCTGCCGTCAAGTCGCGGATCGTATTGAAGACGCGGCTGTCCTTGTTGGCATTCTCGTTGACGACGCTCTGATCGGCGTTCATCAGGCTTTGGATGCGCAATTCGATGTCCTGTTGCTGCAATTTTTTGACTTTCTTCGTCAGTTTGTAGGTATTGTAGGCTTCCGCCAACGGCAGATTTCCCATTTCTGCAAGCGTCGCTTCCACTTGATCGTGGATGTCATCCGTCGAAACACTGTCCGTTTCTGATGCGATCAGTTTGTCCACGACCTCGGCCACGACAGCATCCACGTCGTAAGCTGCAGCCGCTTCGTTCTGTTCAGACAAGAAACGCTCCGCTTTCTTGATCGCTTTGTATATTTTCTTGGCATGAAAAGGAACTACCCGTCCATCCGCCTTCAACACTTGGATAGCCACCTCTGCGTCATCGACTTGAAGGTTTGTCATTTCATTCAGGAAATCCGTTGGTAATGAAGCCATATTTTTCCCACTCCTTAGTTAAAAATTAACCGAACATGCAAAAAAAGCTAATAAAAAGTAAGAGGTCGTTACAAAATGAGCAAGCTTTCCTTATCGGACGCCCTTCCCACGTTGATTACCCCCACTTAAAGTAGTCTCTGTTTCGATTCACTGTATATACTATATATCATCCACACCTAAATTTCCACCACAATATATAGTGTTTCAAACCAAAATACCCATAGAGCCAGGAGACACATTTTGCTCTCTTGGTCAATAAGAAATTGCCCTGAAAATGGATTGCATGCTATTTTCTTAGCAGCTTCGCGCCTGCGTAGGCAGAACCGAAACAATCAAGGGACAAACCCCGGAAGTCCCTTCCAATTTCCGAACAATGCCCCGAATATTAAAAATTTTGTTAAAAAACATATAAAGTACAGAAAATCAATAGAATCTTCTGTACTTTGGAAAAAAAAGCAGTTATACTATGACTTGTCAGAAATGTAAGCGATTCATTCTTATTTTCGGATCTGTTATCCGGTTTCATTCCGCAGGGATGTCATAAGAATGAGGAGATAAAAAAAGGGGTGAAAAGATAGTGTGGAAGAACAGAATGTTGCCGGAAATATCCAAAATTGCGAAATTTAGAATACCGGTCGGTGAAGACCTATTTTTGAGACAGTGCGCTTCTTGGCAAAACCTTTTCCATCTGCCTTCATCTTATCGCTACCCGACTGGAAGCATCCAGGGCTACATTACAAGATTGAATTGGACCGATGAATTTATCATTCTTGAAAAAGAACATAATGAAGCATTCGAATATTTTATTATCGATAGAAGAATTGAATCTGTAAAAGGCCCTCTTTCCAAAGCAGGGTTCGAGAAGGCGCTAAAAGAGGAAGCCATCGAGCTGCCGTTGATCGAATTATCCGAAATGGACTGGATCATCAACTTTTAGGCATCACCGAATAAAATGCAAAAAGCCGCAGACGAGCATGTTGTATATGCTCGCTGCGGTTTTTTTTGGCTGCGTTTTTCGTTTTTTGCCGGTTTTTCCTGTCGGGTGCGGCCCATTCCTTGTCACTGATTCTGACATCGGTCATTTTCCCTACTCCGCCATGTCAGATTTTTTTAAATCATATTGACCAAAAAAATACAAACGCATCCAACATTCCTGCAATCCGATGAGATTCAAGATTAAAACTCTCATCATTTTGACATTCAAGCACTTACAAACGTTGATTTAAATGGATTGTCAGATTATGTAACATCTCTGGTAAGCAGGATATAGCCTCAATAAAATTATTTCTATACACTAGGACTATGCTAAAACAAAAGGAGGAATAATTATGTTTTCATCAGTAGATACATTATGGACCTTAGTCGGGACGGTCTTGGTATTCTTTATGCAAGCCGGATTCGCGATGGTCGAGACGGGCTTCACCCGCGCCAAGAACGCGGCGAACATCATCATGAAAAATCTTATGGACTTTGTGCTTGGCTCGCTGGGATTCTTCCTTATCGGCTACAGCATCATGTTCGGTGATGATATCGCCGGCATCATCGGAACGCCCGAACTATTTATGGAAGGACTTGATTCCACCATCCCCGGATCGGTGCACTTCATGTTCCAGAACGTATTCGCAGCCACTGCAGCCACTATCGTATCCGGGGCTGTTGCGGAACGGACCAAATTCAGCTCTTATCTCGTGTACTCCTTCCTCATCTCCTTGCTGATCTACCCTATCTCAGGCCACTGGATCTGGGGCGGCGGCTGGTTGGCGCAAATGGGCTTCATCGATTTTGCCGGTTCCACAGCTGTGCATATGGTCGGCGGGGTTGCCGCTCTTGTCGGTGCTGCTCTCGTCGGACCGCGGATCGGCAAATACAAGGACGGCAAAGCGCAAGTCATCCCTGGCCACAACCTGACACTCGGCGCGCTGGGCGTCTTCATCCTTTGGTTCGCTTGGTTCGGATTCAACGGTGCTTCCACAGTGGCTGCCACCGGCGACGAAACACTTGCCTTGATCGGCACAATCTTCTTGAATACAAATCTGTCAGCGGTCACTGCAACTTTGGTCACACTCTTGTTCACTTGGGCTAAATACGGTAAACCGGACGTTTCCATGACGCTGAACGGCTCGTTGGCTGGGCTTGTCGCCATCACGGCCGGCTGTGCTGTAGTATCTCCTTTCGGCGCTATCGCCATCGGATTCATCGCCGGCTTTGCCATCGTGCTTGCTGTCGAATTCATCGATCAAAAAGTCAAAATCGATGATCCGGTCGGCGCGTTCAGCGTCCACGGCGTCAATGGTGCTTTAGGAACAATTTTGGTCGGTATTTTCGCAACGGACGGCGGATTGTTGTACGGCGGCGGATTGAACCTGCTGGGCGTTCAAACTTTGGGTGTGGCTTCTGTAGCAGCCTACACAGCCGGTTCCATGTATGTGGTCTTCAAAGTCATCCAACAAACGATGGGTCTCCGCGTTACGGCTGAAGAAGAAATCGTCGGTATGGACGTCGCTGAGCACGGCTTGACTTCAAGCTACCATGACTTTGTCGCAACAACCGCCTTCGAGGATTACGTAACAGACAACAACAAGCCTGCTGCAGTCCCAGCTGTCCAAGAAGTGGATCTGTCCAAAATCGGCTCCTTCAAGCTGTCCGATTCAGGCTATACGATGAACAAAGTCGACATCATCGCCAATCCAGACAAACTGGAACGCTTAAAAGCGGAATTGAACGCAATCGGCGTAACCGGCATGACGGTCACATCGGTTCACGGCTACGGCCTCCAAAAAGGCCAACAAACCTTCTATCGTGGTGCGAAGGCAGATGGCAACCTTTTGCCGAAAGTCCGCATCGAGACGATCATCAGCGAGGTGCCCGTCGAAGAAGTCATCCGTGCTGCCCGACGCGCGTTGTACACAGGGCATGTCGGTGACGGAAAAGTCTTCGTTTCTCCGGTTGCCGATGCCTTCCGCATCAGCAACAGCGATTCCGGTGCCGCAGCCTTGAAATATTACTGAACCGAATAACGAACACCGCATGCAACCAAGGAACCGTCTCATCATGAGATGCGCTCCTTGGCTTTTTTTTGTTGCTTTGCAGTGTCTTAGCGCTCAATCCTGATGCAGTTACAGTAAATCTTCATACAATGTTGAAAGTCCAACCCATCCAGAACTAGGATTAATACCTCAATCATTCTTTTTGTCTTCTCCATGCGTATATCTCATCTCGACATGAGGTGTCCCTTCAAAAGTAAAAGTGTCTCCAAATGTATGGAATCCAAATTTTTGATAGAGGCCTACTACTTGTTCCTGGGATTCAATAATGATTTCCTCGTTCGGCCACTGTTCCTTGCAGAGGACAAGGACGGCCTCAATCAGCCGGCTTCCCAATCCTGTTCCTCTGGCATCAACTGAAGTGACTACGCGCCCAAAAGTAACGTGTCCTGCTGCCTTGAACACGCGGGCGTACCCTTCTGTTTCCCCAGTCCGATCATTGGTGTAGTAAACATGAAAAGCATTGAGATCATTGTCATCCAATTCATGATAAATCCGCTGCTGCTCACAGACAAAAGTGTCGATTCGGAGCCGCAGTATTTTGTAAAACTCCAAACTGTTCATTTCTCCTATGGTTTTGATATGCCACATATAAATTTCCCCTTTTTTGGATTATGGTGTATGATATAGTTGAATATGCAACTATTAAAGGCGGTGTCTTATGGATAACACAAAGCTGTTCCGATTGATGGGAACCATCTCCAGGCAAGCGACAACAGATATCAATCAAAAAGTGGCACAGTATGGACTGGACAATAATTTATTTCTGTATCTTATGCGCATTGTGGAAAACGAAGGCATCTCACAAGTGGATTTGGTCAATACAGTGAGAGTGGACAAAACTACGTTGAGCAGAGCCTTGAAGAAGCTCGAAACTAACGGTTTCATCCGGAAAGTAACCAATCCTGTCAACCGCAAATTCAATCAACTCTATCCTACTGATAAAGCCAAAAATACCTACAGGACACTTTATAGTCTGGAAAAAAAATACATTTCCAAAGCTTTGGTAAACTTGAGCACTGACGAAAAGACCACGCTGATTGCCTTATTGACGAAGATAGACTCAGCTTTGTGAAGCTGAGTCTATCTTACCACAAACAGTTGCAAATGCAACTGTTAGGAATATAAAAAAGGAGGATTTACATGAATATTCAATATGGGCTCAAAAATAGGCTGACTTTCTTTGGTTTCGGACTTTTGTTGATTACAATCGGAAATGCGCTATCAATCATTTCCGACACTGGGAGCGGTGTCTGGACGGCAGCTTCCATCAATTTAAGTCAGGCCACGCAACTACCGATAAACTGGACTTTACTTTTTGTTGGTACCTTGATTATTCTGCTCAATCAATTACTTAGCAAAGGAGTACGCTTATATCATTTGCTAGGGGAGTTAATTTTTGTATTCTTTTTTAGTAATTTTATCCAATTCTTTGTGGAACTCCTTCAATTGACAGAAATTCCTGGTCTATCTTTTAGTTTTAGAGTGCTTGTGTCAATTTTTGGCGTTATTCTAACCTGTATCGGAACATCCATCTATCAACGGGCAAATATTTTGCTTTACCCTACTGATGGTCTGACAAATTCCGTTAGACAAAGAATAACTAACAATAGCATCGTTTTCGCTCAAGGACTTGTGTTTCTTATTCCGATAGTCGTTATAGCCGCTTCCGCCTATTTCAATCATCACATATACGGTGTCCAAGTAGTCACTATTTTCTCTTGCATCAGCAATGGGACAATAATTGGCATTTCAGACAAATACATTTTTCCGACTCTAATACATCATATGAGATATCAGCTACCCAACGAGGCTAACATCACTGCTGATTCCTAGTTTGTCCGAGAATCTGAGGATCAAATCAAATTTGATAAATTCTCACCATTAAAAATCATGAACGCCCCTCGATTGCGATGTTCCGCTTTCCATAACAGTGATCTCCCGATTTTGTGTTTGCCTGCGCTTTGTTATAATGGGTTGTAAGGGTGGTTCTCCACCAGACAATGAGGAGGAAAAAATATGTGGATCATCAAGTCTTTTGAGGAACTGACGGCGAAGGAATTGCATCTGATCTACAAAGAACGGACAGCCGTTTTCGTTGTGGAGCAAAATTGCCCCTACCAAGAGGTGGATGACACCGATCTCGTCAGCATCCACTTCTTCAAGCAGTTGGACGACCGATTGTTGGCCTACGCCCGACTGATACCGGAACCGGACAGCGTGCGCATCGGCCGCGTACTGGTCCCGCAAAGCGAACGCACGCATGGCTACGGCCAGGAACTGATGCAGATCGTGCTGGAGTATGCCAAGCTGCATTTTCCGGAGCTCCCGATCCATGCACAAGCACAAGCCTATCTGCAGCAGTTTTACGCCTCTTTCGGATTCCGGCCCGTATCGGAAATCTACCTGGAGGACGATATCCCGCACATCGATATGATCATCAATCCGCAAAATAACCAAGTAGACAGCACAAAACGACAGGAGGAAAACCGTGAATAAATACCTTACAGCCAGCATACTGGGCATCATAAGCATCACAATCAACGTCTGGATCATGTATCAGACCCGCTACGACAAAGGCCTGAACCCGATCACAAAGAAAAACCTCGAAAAATTGTCGTATGCCCTGATCGTCGCAGCAGTACTGTTCATGACGTTCGGCTAGAGTGTGATGATTCGCGAGGATTCAACTCGCCAAAATAAAAAAGCCCGCTAAGGCTTTTTTTATTTTGGGCAAATCACGGTCACTATCACCAGTTTGCGCTACACTTGGATCCGCAGGTCTTTTCGGCTGTAGATCAGATAGCTCAATCCCAATGTCAAGAGACTTCCGATGATACAGATGAGCATGTATTCCCAAGAAATCCCCTCTTCCAGCATGACTGCAGGATGCGCGTATTCAACAGGTGACAAAACACGCAGGAATTCATAGTCCTCGACCATCTTGGAAACGAGGCCGATCATGTACGTGCCGAAGACCAACAGCAAGGCGACACCACTGGTGGATCGGCTGCTCGCGATGAATGTCGAAAAAAGGAAACCGACCGAATAAAAGAACAGCAGCACCAACGACTCCGCAGCGAATATCAAGCTGATATCCTTGAGGATCTCCACAAAAGCGGCTCCATCCTCTTTGAACAAGTAGATGAACACCAAAGCCGATCCGTACAGCACGAGCCAAAAAATCAGCAGGAGTACGAGGTTCGCGATGTATTTGCTCGTGACGATGGCTTTTCGGCTGATCGGCTGGGCGTACAGATACTCGATCGTTCCATTCGTCTCTTCCTTGATCAGCGCCTGCGCGCCTTTCATCGTGGCAAAAATGCAGGCCGCCAAAAAGAGATATTGGAATATATAGGCGAAATATCCGGTTGCCTCCAACAAGCTCGCTCCGTTCGTCAATGAGAAGGCCTCCAGCATCTCAGGAGGCATCGCATCAAGCTTGGTCGTCAGGATATCTTCCATCCCCTGGTTTGACATGACCGGAAACATCGCCATCATCAACCCCATAATCAAGACCATAAAGAAAAGCCATACGAACAACCCACCGCGCTCCTGTTTCCATTCCAAGCGGATGCTATTCATAAGATCCACCTCCACCGTATAAGGTCATGAACTTTTCCTCCAGATTCTGATTGCGGATTTCGATATCCTCCAGATCCAGAGGAGACACATCGGCCAAAATCTGTTTCACGTTGTCCTTGTACAAGAGCGAAACAACCCGGTCTGTCTTAGAAAGGATACGGTACCCTTTGGACTCGAAATCCTCCATCCCGATGGCCGGTCCGGTCAGCGTCACCACTTTCCCGGGTTGATAGCCGGATGACATATCTTCCACAGAAATGATTTTCCCTTCGCGGATGAAGGCGGTACGCGTACAGAATGCTTCCACTTCCGGAAGGTTATGCGTGGAAATGAAGATGGTCGCACCTTCATTATTGTGATACCGCAATTCTTCAAACAAGCGGTGCTGCATCAGAGGATCCAACCCATTCGTAGGCTCATCCAGTATCAAGAGGTCCGGATTGAAAATCAGGCTATTCACGATCGCTACTTTTTTC
This sequence comes from Trichococcus ilyis, assembly GCF_900109135.1. Taxonomy (GTDB): domain Bacteria; phylum Bacillota; class Bacilli; order Lactobacillales; family Aerococcaceae; genus Trichococcus; species Trichococcus ilyis. The sequence continues at coordinate 54,388 of NZ_FNYT01000016.1, forward strand.
CGGTTCCCCAGGGAAAGATCCTTCATTTTCTTTTTCGGCTCCAGGGCGAAACGCTCCACATAGTACGCCATCATCTCTTTTATGTTGTGGATTTGGTGGAATTTCCCCGTCATCAAGAGGATTTCCTCGACCGTCAGATTGCTGTAGTAATGCACATCGCTCGGGACATATCCGACGATGCGCTTCAGGCTCTCGGAGTCTTTCTGGACGTCCAACCCGAAAATCCGGGCACTTCCCTTGCTCGGCTTGATGAAATCAAGCAGCAGCTTGATGGTTGTCGACTTGCCGGCTCCGTTCGGCCCGATGAATCCGAACCGTTCGCCCTGCTCCACTGTGAGGTGGACATTGTCCAAAGCCACACTCTTGCGGTATCGTTTGGTCAGGCCTTCCATTTCGATTGCTTCCACAGTAACCCCTCCTCTGAAGAACTTTACATATATCCATTATACGTTTTCTCGGCTGAAGATTACAGCAACAGCACATTATTTTCTTCCTTGAACAGCACAAAAAACCGAGACAAATTAGTCTCGGCTTTTTGGGAAGTGCTCGATTCCTAAACGGGATTCATCGCACTCTTTTTAAACGTGTTCTGAATCCCAGAAATCTCCGCCTAAGCTGATAGCCACACCGTGACCAAAAGCGGGTCGCGTTGTGGCTATCCTCTTAGTGCTCGATTCCTAAACGGGATTCATCGCACTCTCTTTAAACGTGTTCTGATTTGTAGGGGATTCCGCAAATCATCACACTCTCTTAGTACATGTTTAGGTATTGTTCTCTTTCCCACTCTGTTACTTGTTGGATGTAGGACATTACTTCGATTTCTTTTGATTCTACGAAGTTATTGCTGATGTGGTCGCCTAATGCGTCAACCAACAATTGATCTTTGGAGAACTCTTGAAGAGCTTCTTGCAATGTTGTTGGCAAGTCCAAGATGCCGTTTTCGTAACGGTCTTCAGCTGACATTTGGTAGATGTTGCGGTCGATTGGAGCTGGAGCTTCCAATTTGTTCTTCACGCCGTCAAGACCTGCAGCCAATAATGTAGCCAAAGCCAAGTATGGGTTAGCAGCTGGGTCAACGCTACGCAATTCAACACGAGTGGACATGCCGCGTGATTCTGGGATACGGATCAGCGGTGAACGGTTTCTTCCGCTCCATGCGATGTATACAGGTGCTTCATAGCCAGGAACCAAACGTTTGTAAGAGTTTACGATCGGGTTGCAGACAGCTGTAAAGCCGCGCGCGTGCTTGATCAGACCAGCGATGAATTGGTAAGCTGTTTCGCTCAATTGACGTTCATCGTTTTTGTCGAAGAAGGCATTGCCGTTTTCGTTGAACAATGACATGTTGAAGTGCATACCGGAACCGTTGATTCCGAATACTGGTTTAGGCATGAATGTTGCATGCAAGCCATGTTTGCGGGCTACAGTCTTAACGATCAGTTTGAACGTTTGGATGTTGTCGCAAGCTTCAACAGCATTTGCGTATTTCCAGTCGATTTCGTGTTGTCCTGGTGCAACTTCGTGGTGGCTTGCTTCGATTTCGAAACCTAATGCTTCCAATTCCAAAACAATGTCACGACGGCAGTTTTCGCCCAAGTCAGTAGGAGCCAAGTCGAAGTATCCGCCTTGGTCGTTCAATTTCATTGTAGGTTGGCCTTTTTCGTCCAATTTGAACAGGAAGAATTCAGGTTCAGGTCCCAAGTTGAAATCAGTAAAGCCCAAGTCTGTCATTTCTTTCAGGACACGTTTCAAGTTGCTGCGCGGGTCGCCGGCAAACGGTTGGCCGTTTGGTTGGTAGATGTCACAGATCAAGCGTGCAACTTTACCTTGTTCAGTGCCCCATGGGAATACTAACCAAGTATCCAAATCTGGGTACAAGTACATATCGCTCTCTTCGATACGCACGAAACCTTCGATGGAAGAACCGTCGAACATCATTTTGTTGTCTAATACTTTTTCTAACTGGCTGATAGGAACTTCCACGTTTTTGATGGTTCCTAAAATGTCAGTGAACATTAAGCGTAGGTAGCGGACGTTATCATTTTTTGCTGATGCGATGATTTCTTCTCTAGTAAATTTTGGCATTTGTATTCCCTCTCCTTGACTATGCTTTGTTTGTTTTTTGTTTTTTTATTATCTTCCCCAAGGTTTGTTTGAATCCCCAGGGTTAAATCCACTTGCGTTGAGTATTTCTTTGTAGAGGATGCGGCGGACATCTTCATCGGTCAGGTTTTTTTGCTTGTTTTCAAGCTCCTCTTCCTGCTGCCGCTTCAGTCGTTCCGTGCTGTACATCCGCTTGATGGCAGTGATGTTCAACCCTTCCGCCAAATAGTCTTTGACTTCCAGTAGACGATCAACGTCGTTCAATGAAAACATCCGGCGATTGGTGTCTGTCCGCTTAGGATGAACGAGTTCTTGCTCTTCATAATAGCGAATCTGTCTTGCTGTCAAATCCGTCAGTTGCATGACTGTTCCGATGGTAAAGACAGCCATCGAACGTCGTAGCTCCTTTTCTTTCATACCAACCCCTCCATCGAAGCTTCTGAGTTGAGTGAACCACAGATGTGTACTTTTTCTTCAGGAGTTCGCACCTGTTCAGAAAAAGGTGATGCTTTTCAACAATTAATCGTATGTGCTAACAATTAATTGAGTGATTTAATACAACAAGAATACTCTTATTTCTCATCCAAGTCAACGCTAGCTTAACATAGGATGTAATAAATTCTAACATGGCAGTAAACCCTTGTCAGAATAACATTTGAAAGGCATTTCATCTTCCCTTGATAGGCCGATTTCCTCGCATGGACAGAAAAAAAGCGGCCATTAATGAAAAAAATATTAAAAAAAAATGTGAGCGACAAAGCGCTTGCACCGCAAAGAGAGTGGGACAGAACGCGTTTGGCTCCGGACCACTGGAGCGAACAAGCGCAGAATGGCTGCAGGCCAATCGAGCATTGTTCGTGAAGTGGAGCCAGGGGCTGCGTTCTGTCCCGCGTTTACGCACACTATATTCGAATGCAGGAAAGAGGCTGGGAGTTTAGCCCCAGCCTCTTCCATATCTGTTCTGTTTATCAAAAACGGCGCGCGCTCTGATGCCTAATCCACCCGGGTAAGCCGGCTGGCATCCCTTGCCTTCAGGAACAGCGGAACCTGTTCAATGACCAGGTTGGTATTTTCCAACCCGAACCACCTCGCAGGAGAGCCTGTCCACGACTTGATATTATACTTTAAACTCAAAATGAAGCGACTGAAGATGGAGAGATCGCTTTCCGGCGAAATAGCCTTGCGGACCAGCACAAAACAGAAGTCGCCGATTTCTTTTTCATGATAGATCGTGTATGTCTGCTTTTGGGGCTGGATTCTTCCCTCTTCCATCATTTCTTGGATGATTTGGCGCAAGTATACATTGATCCGTTGCTCAATCTTGAAGCCCAAACGAAGCTGGACTTTAAAGCAGAAGTCAGTGCCATAATCCTCAACCTTGTATTCCTGTGTGTACGGTTGATCGGTGACGGCTACGTTGATGAACCAATACACATCCGCCCGTTTCGGCCGCTTATCCAAAATGGAATAGAGGATATCGCGGTCCACCGTGCTTGGATTTTGATTGCTCGTCAGAAAGACCAGATTATTCGCATAAACGGGCAAGGAATCGTCTGCCTTCAGTTTTTTGAACTGACCGATAAAATCCGTCATCGGGTATTCCAACCGCTGCAACGATTCGATCTTATTTCCTTTATGCCAGACGAACATGATGGCGAACAGGATGGAACCCATCAGGATCGCAACGTAGCCGCCGTGGAAGAATTTGGTCGCGCTGGAAATAAAGAAGGTCGCCTCCAAGGTGCCAAAGAACACGAACATAAGCAGGGAAACCAGAATATTGAAGTTCTTCATGCGCAGAAACTCAAACATCAGAATGGTCGTCATCAGCATCGTGATCGTGATCGCCAAACCATAGGCCGCTTCCATCCGGATCGATGTCTTGAAGTAAAAGACAACCCCCATGCAGGACAGCCAGAGGATGTTGTTCACCAAAGGAATATACATCTGTCCCTTTGTCTGGGAAGGGTATTGGATCTTCAGATGCGGCAACAGATTCAGGCTGATCGCTTCCGAAACAAGCGTGTAGGATCCGGTTATGAGCGCCTGCGAAGCAATGATAGCGGCTAGCGTACTCAACAGGACCGCAAAAAGCCGCAACCCGCCCGGGATCATTTCAAAAAACGGGTTGAAGTCCTCGATATGGTAAAGCGCTGTGTTCGATTTTGCCTGCATCAACCAGGCCCCTTGTCCGAAGTAATTCAGCAGCAGAGCCGCCTTTACAAATGGCCAACTGCCGTAGATATTCTTCTTGCCGACATGGCCCATATCCGAGTACAAGGCTTCCGCCCCGGTCGTAGCCAAGAAGATGCTGCCCAGAATCATAAAGCCGGCATGGTTCTGCTCGCTCAGGAGCAGTTCGATGCCGCGCATAGGGTTGAAGGCAAGCAGCACGCTCGGATTGCTGAGCACTTGCCATAATCCCAGCCCGCCGATAAACGTAAACCAGAAGGTCATGATTGGTCCAAAAGCTTTCCCTATCGTTTTGGTCCCGAGGCGTTGGATCATGAACAAGGCCGAGATGATCGTCATCGTGATCGCCAATATCTTGCCTTGCCCTTCGCCCAACAGTCCCTCAAAGAACGGGATGCTGCGCAAGCCTTCGACAGCCGTCGTGACCGTTACCGCCGGGGTCAAAATGCCGTCAGCCAGCAAAGCCGCTCCACCCACCATGGCCGGTATGATCAGCCATTTTGCGCGTTTGTGGACAAGCGTGTAGAGCGAGAAGATCCCGCCTTCGCCATGGTTATCTGCCTGCATCGCGATGATCACATACTTGATCGAGGTCAGCAAGGTGACCGTCCAGATCACCAAAGACAACGCCCCGATGATGAATGAATCCGTCAAGGACCCCAGCCCGCCGTTCCCCTCGACAATAGCTTTCATGACATAGAGCGGCGAGGTTCCGATATCCCCGTAAACGACACCCAGCGCCACAACAACCGCAGCCATGCTCAGGGGAATCTGCGGATGTTTTTCTTTCTGCATTTCCAAACGATTTCTCCTCCAATATCCTAGACATCTTTTCTATTTTGAAAACTACCTAATTATAATCCTTTTTTGGGGGCAGTCAAGAGCCATCAGATTACGTGAACAGCCCGGCCGTCTCCAGTACCGCAGCGATGTCCAACAGCCATTCTTCTTTCCCTTTCGGGGCCGTGAATTGCACCCCCAACGGCAATCCGGAAGCCGTACAATGCACCGGCAGGCTGATGGCCGGTTGCCCGGTCAGATTGGCTTGCTGCGTGAAAGGCGTCACCGCCAGGCTTTCCTCAAACATCTCCCAAACGAGTTCTTTCCTGTCTGGCGCCGGCAGAGCATCCGCATGCCGCATACGCCTCTTCAATTCTTCGCTTTGGAAAGAGTGATCGATCCGAGGAGCGCTATCGGCCGTGGTCGGCTGCAGCAGCAGATCGTACTTCTCATGGAATCCATCCATTGTGGCCGCAGCCTGATCCCACAGCCCCAGCGCCAAGGAATAATCGCCGCCGGAAATCGTCCGGCCGTACTGATAAAGGGACCAGGAAACCAATTCCATGTCATCGGCCGTCAGCGGACGGCCGAGTTGCGCAGAAAAGTTCCTCAACATAGCATCCGTTTCGGCTCCGTTCATCGCATAGTAGGCCTCCATCAAGCGGATGCCGTCAATTTCAGGCGTTTTTTCTTCCACCTCGTAACCCAACGCTTCCAGCGCGGCCACCGTCTGCAGCACGGCCCGTTCGGCATCCGCGCTGACGGTGGATTTCACCGGCGATTCCAAGGAATAGGCGATCCGGAACGAGCGCCGCTTGCCGGATTGATGCTCCTGAAAATGGCTGCCGGGGAACAAAGGCGTCTGGAACGGTGCCGCCGCTTGGACAGTCTGCAAAGCATCCAGCATCATCGCTGTGTCCCTTACCGTCTTCGTCAAAGCGAAGCTGATCGATGCTCCTTGCCAGCCGCGGTAGGATCCCGGCCCCACCGGTGTGCGGCCTCTTGTCGGCTTCAACCCGACCAAGCCTGTGAAGGAAGCCGGGATCCGGATCGAGCCGCCGCCGTCGCTGGCAGTTGCGATGGACACCATACCGGAAGCGACCGCCGCAGCCGCCCCACCGCTGGATCCTCCCGGAGAATGGTCCGGATTGAAAGGATTTCTGGCCGGGCCATGGATGACGGCATCGGTGATGTTCTTGAACCCGAATTCGGGTGTGCTCGTCTGGCCGATGACGATGAAGCCAGCCCGCTCGATGGCTTCGACAAAGTGGCTGGTGCGGGGAGCGATGTAGTCTTTCAGCAAGCGCGATCCGGATGTCGCCGGCTCGCCAGCCAGGTCCTGGCCCAAATCCTTGATCAGGATCGGCACACCGCCGAACAGAGTGCCGCCGAAATCCCGTGTCCGGGCTTCATGCAGCGCTCTTTCCCTGCGCGTGTGCACGACGGCATTGCAGCCGGGATTCTCTTTTTCTATCTTTTTGAAGGCATCCGCAACCAATTCTTCCGGGGATGCTTGTTTCGTTCTCAAAAGCCCAGTGTAATACAGGGCATCTTTCTGGCGATCCATAAAAAGCCTCCTTCTCATTTCCACATTTTCTTCCATTGTAGGTTGGATCCGCCAAAAAGGCAACGGAGCCGGATTGTCACTTTGCCGTCACAGTATCGGCGGATCTTGCGGAACTTTCTCATCCATTTTTGATGACAGTTGCGGTAGAATGTAGTAGAATCCTTCTATTGTCCCAAATTCAGGAAATACGCAAAAACTGCCGGATGCATGCAGAGGAAATGGAGTAGGAAACGATGAACGAAAGATATAAGGATTTAAGACTCGCGGAACAGGGCGCACGGCTCAGCATGGTTGCCTATGTGACCCTCTCATTCGCAAAACTCTTCATCGGGAACGCCTTCGGATCGGCCGCGCTGAGTGCTGATGGATTGAATAATTTCACCGACGTCATCTCCACGGTCGCCGTCATGATCGGCTTGCGGATCGCCCGCCGCCCGGCTGATGAGGATCATCCCTACGGCCATTGGAAAGCGGAGACGATCGCCAGCCTCGCCACCTCCTTCCTGATGCTTTTGGTGGGCCTGCAGGTGCTGTTCTCCAGCTTTTCGAAACTGACAGGCGGAGAGTTCACCACCCCTGACGTCCTCTCCGGCGTCACCGCCTTGATCGCCGGATTTATCATGACCGGCGTTTACGTATACAACAACCGACTCGCTGAACGCATCAACAGCATCGGTTTGGCCGCTTCCGCGAAAGATAACCTGAGCGATGCCCTGACCAGTTTTGCGGCTGCGATCGCCATTTTCGGCTCCATCTTCGGATTGTATTGGTTGGATGGCGTCATGGCCGTCATCGTGGGCATCGTCATCATCAAGACCGCGATCGATATTTTCCGCGAAAGTGCCTTCTCCCTGTCCGACGGTTTCGAAACGAATCATCTGGCGGAATACCGGCAGGCCATCCTGGAAATCCCCGATGTCCAGGATGTGACGACTTTGGCTGCGCGCAGCTACGGAGCAAATGTCTATGTCGATGTGACTATTCTGCTTGATCCCGAGCTGACAGTGCTGCGCAGCCATGAAATCACGGAACAGGTCGAGGAGCGCTTGCGCACGGCATTCAATGTTTTCGAGATAGACGTCCATGTAGAACCTTTGACACATTAATGTCAGCAGATCGATAGGCCGGACGGTATTTTGGTGGTATAATAACAGACGGATTTATACAGACTTTTTTGGCGGACGCAGCTGTCATCAAGATCTGTCCGTCTTTTTTTTTTGGAAAAAATATAGTATTGGGAGGATTTATGAAAGAAGAGAAACATTACGGCTTATCGACCGCTGTATCCATGATCGTCGGCATCTGCGTCGGATCAGGCATCTTTTTCAAAGCCGATGACATTTTGGGCGCGACCGGAGGAAATGTCCTGTTGGGCATTTTGGTTTTCTGCATCGGCGCATTCAGCATCATTTTCGGCAGCATCACCTTGACACAATTGGCTAACCGTACCGAAAGAACCGGCGGCATCGTCGCTTATTTCGAGGAGTTCATCTCCGCTAAAGCAGCCAGCGCATTCGGTTGGTTCCAATTGTTCGTTTACCTGCCGACGATCATCGTCGTCGTGAGCTGGGTATCCGGCATCTACACCTGCATGCTGCTGGGTCTGCCGAACACATTGGAAACCCAGACACTGCTCGGCACGCTCTACATGACCTTTTTCTTTTTGTTGAATTATTTTTCGCTCAAATTGGGCGGCTATTTCCAGAATCTCGCCACCGTCATGAAACTGATTCCGCTGATCGCCATCGCTGTCGTCGGCATTTTCTGGAAACAACCGGCTCCGATCGTGCCGCCTGAATTGGCTGTCCCGATCACGAACGTCGGCTGGGGTTGGTTGGCGGCATTGGCGCCGATGGCCTTCTCTTATGACGGCTGGACCATCGCAACGAACATCACGCACGAAGTCAAGAATCCGAAACGGACGATGCCGTTGGCGTTGACGATCGGACCGTTGGTGGTGCTGGGCATCTACTTGACCTATTTCAGCGGTTTGGTTTCCATAGCCGGCCCTGAATACATTTTGGCGGTGGGCGATGAAGCCACCACGACAGTCGGTACCTCCTTGCTGGGCGAACGCGGCGGCAGCATCATCCTTTCCTTCGTACTGATCGCCATTCTGGGCGTAACGAACGGCGTCATCATGGGCATCCTGCGCTTGCCGCAGGCGCTCGCCGAAAAGAACATGCTGCCGAACAGCGCTAACGTTAAACAGATCGACCCGAAAAGCCAGCTTTCTCCGGCTGCTGCCCGGATCGCCTTTGGCGTCTCGCTAGTCTGGATGACCTTGCATTATCTGACCCAAAAATCCGGCATCCTCAGCGGCGGGGACGTCAGCGAAATCGCGATCGTCTTCAGCTATCTGACTTACGTCATCCTTTACCTGAAAGTCATCAGCATGAAAAAAGAAGGCGTCATCACCAGCACATTCTTCGGTTCGATCACGCCGGTATTCGCGATTATGGGGTCCGCCATCATCCTGATCGGCGGCATCATCTCCAATCCGACTTATGTGCCGATCTTCATCCTGTTCTGCTTTTTGGTTTGCTTCATCGGCTACAAATACTACGAGAAAAAAACAGCCTGACAAAAAATCCACCAGTTGCAACCTGACTGGTGGATTTTTTACATGCAGATGATTAGTTTTTGAATGAGTGGATCGGTGCCGGGCTGCGTCCGCCGCGGTTGATGAAATCAGCCGAACTTTCTTCATGGACTGGCTGAACCGGAGCGCGACCAAGCAAACCGCCGAACTCGACGAAATCGCCCACCCCGCAGCCGATTGCCGGAATCACCCGGACAGCTGTCGTTTTGTTGTTTTGGACCCCGATGGCCGCTTCATCGGCGATCATCGCCGCCAAGGTTGTCGCAGGCGTATCGCCTGGGACAGCGATCATATCTAAACCGACCGAACAGATGGCCGTCATCGCCAACAGCATATCCAGAGAAATCTGGTTGGCTGCAGCCGCTTCGATCATGCGGTGGTCTTCGGATACAGGGATGAACGAGCCGGACAAGCCGCCGACGTGACTGCACGCCATCACGCCGCCTTTTTTGACTGCGTCATTCAAGACAGCCAAGGCAGCGACGGTTCCGTGCGTACCGACTACGCCCAAGCCGAACTCTTCGAGGATTTCCCCAACAGAGTCGCCGACTGCCGGAGTCGGAGCCAATGCCAAGTCGACGATGCCGAAGGGCACGTCCAATTTCTTCGAAGCGATGTTTCCGACCAATTGTCCCATCCGGGTGATCTGGAAAGCGGCTTTTTTGATTGTGTCGGCAACGATGTCCATCGGTTCGCCTTTGACTTTTTCCAATGCGCGTTTCACGACACCAGGCCCTGAGATGCCGACATGGATTTCGCAATCGGCTTCCTCGACCCCGTGGTACGCGCCCGCCATGAATGGGTTGTCGCTTACGGAGTTTGCGAAAACAACCAATTTTGCGCAGCCGAAGCCGTTTCTGTCGGCCGTTTTTTCCGCTGTGGCTTTGACGATTTCGCCCATCAGTTTGACTGCATCCATATTGATGCCGGCTTTGGTGGAGCCGATGTTCACGCTGCTGCAGACCTTGTCCGTCACGGCCAAAGCTTCCGGGATCGATTCGATCAGGATTCTGTCGCCTTTGTTGTAGCCTTTTTCGACCAAAGCCGAGAAGCCGCCGATGAAATCGACGCCGACTTCCTTCGCCGCCGCATCCAGCGTTTTGGCGTAGGCCACATAATCGGTGTCATCGCTTGCGCCGGCGATCAAGGCGATCGGCGTAACCGAAATCCGTTTGTTCGTGATCGGAATGCCGTACGTATCTTCGATTTCCTGCGCTACGCTGACCAAATTTTTCGCTTTGGTGGTGATTTTTTTGTATATTCTTTCACGAGCTTTTTCGCCATCGCTGTCGATGCAGTCCAATAATGAAATCCCCATCGTGATGGTGCGGATATCCAGATTGTCCTCTTCGAACATGCGGATGGTGTCCAAGATGTTGTCTGTTCTTAACATTCAAATATCCCCCTAGATCCGATGCATCGCATGGAATGTGTCTTCTGCCTGTAAACGGATGACCAAACCTTGTTCTTCTTCGACTTTTTTCATTGCGTCCTTCACTTCTTTTACTGAATTTTTCGCTTCATTCAGTTCGACCATCAAAATCATCGTGAAGTATTCGTCCATGATGGTCTGTGAAATATCCAGAATATTTACGCCCAGACGCGCCAATTCCACCGATACGCTCGCTACGATTCCAGTGTGGTCTTTACCTGTTACGGTCATGATTGCTCTCATCTTTTTTTCGCCCCTGCTTCATTATTTTTTTGTCGAGTCCATTATACCATTTTCCAGCACTATGAAAATCCTATTAGAAATTTATGATTCCTATTCTATCACATAAAAAGGGAAAGACTACTGTTTTTTTGGGAAACGGAAAACGGTAACCGCTATCCATCGGAATCTTTTTGTGTTCTTTCCCGAAACACGAAAATTATTGCAGAAGCCGGATTAAATCTATCGTTTTTTTGGAATAATTGCTACACTGGTCATAAGCACGTTTCAAACCAACATCAAGGAGGTTTTCCCTATGCAATTGATTCATTTTTCAGAAGACGGCCAAAGCCGTATCGGCATCAAGACGGAACGCGGTTTCCTGAACGCAGCCAAAGCAGCCGCTGCCCTGTCGCTGCCTGTTCCTTCCTATATAGAAGACGTTTTGAAGGATCCGGAACAAGCGGCGCAGCTGGATGCCATCCTGACCCACGCGGACACGCTGACGGACGAGGCTTACTATGTATCCTTGGACGACGAACTCGTTTTCCTGCCTGTCCTTTCCCGTCCCGGCAAAATCCTCTGCATCGGCAAAAACTATGCCGCCCACGTTGCGGAAACGAAAAGCGAGCGGCCGAAAAAACCGCTTGTCTTCAGCAAATTCACGAGCGCTCTGGCTGCCCATAAGGAAGGCATCCCGATTCCCGCCGGCACGGACAAAGTCGATTACGAAGTCGAACTGGTTGTAGTTATCGGAAAAAGAGCCTCTTGCGTCTCTCCGGAAGAAGCGCTCAAGCATGTGGCCGGCTACACGATCGGCAACGACGTGACCGCGCGCGATTGGCAAAAAGGCTCGCCGCAATGGTTGCTGGGGAAATCGCCCGACAAATTTGCGCCGCTCGGACCCGTCTACGTGACTGCCGACGAGATCGATCCGACCAACCTGGATATTTCCCTGAAACTGAACGGCGAGGTCCGCCAGAACAGCAACACCAAACACTTGATTTTCGACATTCCGACAATCATTTCCTACATTTCGCAACACTTCGCACTGGAGCCCGGCGACATCATCTTCACCGGCACACCGGACGGGGTCATCCTCGGCTATCCGGAAGACGAACAAGTCTGGCTCAAGCCCGGCGACGTCATCGAATCCACCATCGCAGGCATCGGAACACTGGTGAATACCTTTAGATAACAGCATCCGAGAGGCTGTCTCTTAATGAGATGGCCTCTTCTTTGCGCCCGCTGACCGGAGAAGAGTGCCCTGTAATCCACCCCCCAGCTCCGGTGAACGGTCTGCTCACCGGAGCACACCGCTAACAATCGGACTCAATTCCAGCGAAGCCACCTTCATCGGAGAACGCGACCGGAATACAACCTGAACCCCGGCGAAGCCTCCGTTCGCCGGAGAAGAATGCAGACTTCGGCATCACAGTATGCGCACAAAAAGTTGCCGAATAACGACGATAAAGGGCCGTCCTCTAATAAGAGGTAGCCCTTTATTTTCCTGAAATAGACGTATTTAAACCATCGCTTCGGTCCCGACGGCCTGCAACTGGAAATGCATCATTTCCATCGCCTGCAGCAGCGCATCGGCCGTATCCAATGAGGTCAGGCACGGCAAGTTGTTATCAGCGGCTTCGCGGCGGATGAAATAGCCGTCCGTTTCCTCGGTCTTACCTTCCGTCATCGTGTTGATGATGACTTGAATCTTGCCGTCGTGCATGCCCTGCAGGATCGCATCCCGTTTCGCTTCTCCTTCAGGCAGGATCGTGACCGGCAGCTGCGCTTCCTGCAGTGCTTGTCCGGTACCGTTCGATGCGATCAGGCGATAGCCGATCGCAATCAGTCTTTTGGCCAGCGGCAAGGCTTCTTGCTTGTCCTTGTCCGCGATCGCCAGCAAAGCGGTGCCGTATTCCGGAACCTGGACATTCGCGGCACGGAACGCTTTGTACAGGGCTTTGGAAAGGACCTTATCCTTCCCAATGATTTCCCCGGTGGACTTCATTTCCGGCCCCAGGACAGTGTCGACTTTCTTCAGTTTGTTGAAACTGAAGACCGGCATCTTGACGTACACGCCGGCTTTCGGCGCCACCAAGCCTGTTTGGTGGCCTTGCTCCTTCAAAGAGATGCCAAGAATGCCCTGCATCGCCAAGTTCGCCATCGGAATGCCGGTCACCTTGCTCAGGAACGGTATCGTCCGGCTCGCGCGCGGATTCACCTCGATGATGTAAACGACGCCGTTGCTGATGACGAACTGGATGTTCACCAAGCCGATTGTGTTCAGGCCTTGCGCCACGCGGATCGTGTAGTCTTCGATCGTCTGGATCAGTTCCGCCGACAGGTTCTGCGGCGGGTAGACCGCGATCGAGTCGCCCGAGTGGACGCCGGCGCGTTCGATGTGTTCCATGATGCCCGGGATCAGGACAGTTTCGCCGTCACAGATCGCATCGACTTCCAATTCCTGTCCGATCAGGTAATGGTCGACCAGAACCGGACGTTCGGGACTGGCCACAACCGCTTCGCGCATGTATTTCTCCAGGTCGGCTTGGTTGTAGACGATCTGCATCGCCCGTCCGCCCAATACGTAGGACGGACGCACCAAGACCGGATAGCCGATCTCATCCGCCACGGCCACCGCTTCTTCGACGGTCACGGCGGTCTTGCCCGGCGCCTGCGGGATGTCCAGGTCGCGCAGCAGCTGTTCGAACAGTTTGCGGTCTTCGGCGCGGTCCAGATCTTCTAGGCTCGTGCCGAGGATCTTCACGCCGTGTTTGACCAATTTGTCGGCCAGGTTGATGGCCGTTTGGC
>NZ_FNYT01000012.1 GCF_900109135.1 Trichococcus ilyis
AAAAAAATAGTAGCACAAACCATGGCCGTGGTTTGTACTACTAATCTTAGTATGTTTGTGCATCCGAACATAGTGTGCGTAAACGCGGGACAGAACGCAGCCCCTGGCTCCACTTCACGAACAATGCTCGAATGGCCTGCAGCCATTCTGCGCTTGTTCGCTCCAGTGGTCCGGAGCTAAACGCGTTCTGTCCCGCTCTCTTTTGTGTTGCTTATTTGGAAATAATTCTGTACGGAATATTCGTTTTGGAGTAAACTGTTTCTGAATAGGAAACCGTGGAGGGGTGTCAAAAATGGAAGAAGAGAAAAAACCATACGGGACGGTTCTGCTGAAAGCAGCCAAAATCATTGATAATTTGTCGAACAGCAAGGAGGCCCAGAGCCTGGCCGCCATCGCAGCGAGCACGGGCCTGACCAGCCCGACGGCACTGAAAATTCTGGATACGCTGCTGCTGATCGGCTATGTCGAAAAGGATGAACAGACAAAGCGTTTCACGTTGGGCAGCGCGCTGATCCGCCATGCCAACAACCGCTTGGCGAATCTGGACATCATCAAAATCACCAATCCGTACTTGCGGAATCTGCAGGCCAGTCTGGACGAAACCGTCCATCTGGGCATCCTCGATAAGGATGAAGTACTCTATGTCAACAAGCTCGAGACCCAAAAAGCGATCGCCAACATCAATTCGCGGATCGGCAACACCAACCATCTCTACAGTTCCGCGATGGGAAAGGCGCTGCTGGCCGCATTCAGCGAGGATGAATTTGCGGCATATCTGGACCGGGTCGAACTGGTCGCGGCCACCCCGAACACGATAACGGATCGGGCTGTCCTGGAAGCGGAAATCAGGAACGTCCAAACGGCGGGATTTGCCACCGATGACGAAGAGAACGATCTGGATGTCATCTGCATCGGGGCGGCGCTCGTGGCCGACCACAAAATCTATGGCGCTTTCAGCGTCAGTACGCCGAAATACCGTTTCGAGCGCGAGAAGACTATCGAGAAGGTTTTGGAAACGAAAAAGAATCTGTTGGCCGAATTGAGCAGAAGGAACACTTTTGGCTGATGATTTGAGCTGTTTTACCTCGCCAAAAATGCTTTTGGCGGGGTATTTCTGATGTGCGCCCGGCATGGGTGATAACTTGGTGGTGAAAGTCCACTACAGGCTTTGCAGTAGGAACTGCATGAACTGGATAAGGAGTTGGAACAACGAGGGCACCGTTTCGTTCGCTTCGCCGATGACTTCGTAATCTTTGTAAAAACAAAGAGAGCAGGCGAGCGGGTTCTTGAGAGCGTCACTCGCTTTATCGAGAAAGACATTAAGTCACCTGGCAGAGTCTGCTTACTCAAGATACTGAACCGCCGTGTACGGAACCATACGCACGGTGGTGTGAGAGGTCGGAGCCTAAAGGCTCCTCCTACTCGATTCGTATATTCAATTCCCATGGCGTCGAAGCCACAGGGGCTCCAGGGAACTCCGAATGTTAGGCGGCATGCTGCTGTCCAAACAGCAATAAAACAGAAATTCGGTCATATAGGTGTTGAAATAAGCAAAAGGAAACCGTATAATGAAACCAAAGTATTTCCTAAAAGAAAACATTATTTCCTATTTGGAAATTCATTGCGTTTCATATTATGCATTTCAGGGCAGGTGCATCATTCTGGGAAGAAGAATGTAACCGCGTTCAGTTGAAAAATCGAAAAAATCGGGAGCGTGCGGAAAGATGAGTAAAATTTTGACATTGGGCGAAATCATGTTGCGCCTATCTACAGATCCAGGGACATTGATGACTTATTCCACAAATTTCACCGGGCATTACGGCGGCGGGGAGGCGAACGTCGGCATCAGTCTGGCTAATTTTGGCCATGAAGTGGCTTTCGCGAGTAAAGTCCCTTCCAATCCGCTCGGTGTTGCCGTCCGGAAACATCTGAAAAGTTACGGCGTTTGTACGGCATTACTGAGAAAAGGCGGCGAACGTCTGGGTACCTACTATTTGGAGAGCGGCGTCGGGGAACGTGCGGCTTCCGTCGTCTACGACCGGGCGCATTCAAGTTTCTCAAGCATGGAAACATTGGAATGGGATTTCGACGAATTGTTTGAGGACGTCAACCTGTTCCATATTTCCGGCGTTACGGCTGCACTGACCAAAAAATGGGCGAAATGGACGGTCGAATTGGTTCAGGAAGCCAAACGGCGCAGCATCAAAGTCAGCTTCGACATCAACTACCGCGCCAAGCTATGGACGCAAGCGGAATGCGGGGCGTTTCTGCAGCAAGTCCTGCCATTGACCGATTATCTTTCCGCAGGCAAATTGGATGCCCTGTACTTGATGGGGATCCCTGAAAATACGAGCGAGCAGGAAGATGTGACCTACTATTACGAGAAGATGGCGGAAAAGTATCCGAACATCGAAGTTCTGTATTCCACGATCCGCCAGGTGCATTCTGCCAGCCACAATGTGCTGCAAGGGACCATGTGGCGCGACGGAGAGACGACTTTCTCGAATGTCCATACCATCACGCCGATCGTAGACCGGGTAGGCGGCGGGGATGCCTATGCAGCAGGGATCCTGCACGGAATCCTCTCCGGCTATACGGCGGAGCACACCGTCGATTTTGCGATCGCCGCATCCAGCATGAAGCACACGATCCACGGCGACTGCAACCAGTTTTCCGCTGACGAAGTGGAAGACTTCATGAATTCCGATTCCGGAGCGATCAAAAGATAAAAATGTTCACAAAAAGAGCGGGACAGAACGCGTTCAGCCCCGGACCACTGGAGCGGACAAGCGCAGGCTGGCTGTAAGCCATCCGAGCATTGTTCGTGAAGTGGAGCCAGGGGCTGCGTTCTTTTCCGCGTTTAAGCAAATTATGTTCGGACGCAGAAAAAGGCCGGGATTTTCTCCCGGCCTTTTTCGGCGGTGCCGCTTGGGCTTTTTCAGATGAATTCGCTGTCGTATTGCGTCTCCATCTGTTTCATTTCGTGGTAGCTCACTTGGTCGAGCGTCATGGAAGCCAACAGCAGGTTGAAATCTTCACGGGCTTCCGGATCGGCGGCATCCCAGATGAGTGTATGTGCCGCCTCATCTTCGCCGAGATCCTCCGAAAAATCGACCATGCTGGCGCGCCATTTGATGTAAGCTTCGTATTGTCCGGGTTTCATTCCTTGTCCTCCAATTTGTTTCATTTCATGATGTTGATCATTTCGATTTCGCGTTTCTCGAGATCGGTGCCGCGCTTCATGAAGCCGGCGTTTTCAAGCGCCGCGCGCCCCCACTGGTTGCCGATCTGGGTGAATGCCTGCAGCAGCGAGCAGTCGAATTGGGTTTCGATCCACTTCACGACTTCCCGGATGCTTTCCGAACCGAAACCTTTGGATTGGAAAGGCTGGCCGATCATGACCTGCTCAAGCGTCATGATTGCGGCCTTTTTTTCTTTTTTGACGAAAGCCAAGCCGACCATTTCCTCCTCGGCGTAAAGGGCGATCGGAAACAATTCCTGCGGTTGGACATAGGCCGATGCAATCATTTCCGCATTCGTCCTGACGTATTTGCGCTGCCAATCATCGACGGATAACGCAAGTGCAGCTTCGATATTTTCTTTAGAAAGGTTTTGTATACTGATCATTTTTTACCCCTTTTCCGTTTCAGTTTGTCCATTTCGTTATTTTTGGGTTCAGTTTCGAAGGTGATGAGATAGGCTTCCATCCAGTTGCCGCTGCTCTTCAAGGCAAAGTAGCCGAGGATGGCGACGATCGCTGCTGCGCTGCAGTTCACGATCAGGTCACCCATCGTGTCCATCAGGGCTGCCTGACCGATCAACGGGACACCCTCGACGGTAGCGGTCCGCTGCGTGTTCTGGCCCAAAACACTGTCGGCAAAAAATTCATAGAATTCCCAGAGCACACCGATCGTGGTCGCCAGACAAAAAGAAAAAAGCGAAGACAGCACCGGCGTCAGGTTCAGCCTCTCGATGCCCCCCTCCTGCAGGTTGGCGACAACGGAAAAGCCGAGCACCGCGAACAGAGCGGAACTCAAGGCATGCTGGACGGTGTCCCATTCGGCGACCGTGTCGTAGAATCCGCCCAGGCTGCCCAGCAGGAGAGCCATAAAGAGGAACACTGCATAGATGAAACTAATCCTTTGCGGCAAGAGGATGCGCGTGTGTTTCTCAAGGAGCGAAGGGAAGAGCAGGGCGATCAGCCCGAAACCGACCTGAACAAGCCGCAGGAAATGATCGGCTTGCTCCGCAGTGCCCATCGTTTGGATCAACCGCACGAATTCATATCCGGTGAGCAGGATGAAGCTTGCAAAGATTAAAAGGACAACAGCATAACTGAATTTTTTCAGCGTTTCACGCATGGTTTTTCAGCCCTCTTTCGGTTACTCGATGCATCTATCAGCTACTCTCATTTTAGTCGACTTCAGAGGGATTCGCAACTTGCCGAGCCGCTTTTGAACCACAAAAAAAAGATGCCCTCAAGGCATCTTTTTTGCAGCGGATGTACCGGCAGCTTGCGCTTAACGGTCAAATTTTTCCCGGCGCTTGGTTGATTTGATGAAAAGTTGTTTCAAAGCAACGCTGTCGTCGTACTTGATTGCATCTTTGATCAGGTCCAGCTGATCCTCGAACGTCTGGATGCTGCTCAGCAGATTGTCTTTGTTTTCCAGAAAAAGTTCGCTCCACAGCTCTTCATTGATTTTGGCGATCCGGGTCAACTCGCGGTAACTGTCGCCGGTGAACTTCTCGGTTTCGCGGCCCTCGACATCGCTGTTCACCAAAGCCACCGCGATCGCATGCGGCAATTGGCTGGTGAAGGCGATCATCTCATCGTGGTAATCCGCCGAAATGCGCGTGATCCGGCCGAAGCCCATTTCCATGATCAAAGCTTCCAGGAAAGCCAGGTTTTCTTCCTTGTTGGACGGGACCGGCGTCAGGATATAATTCGCTCCCTTGTAGACGGAGTTGCTGGCGAAATCGATCCCTTTCTTTTCGCGTCCGGCCATCGGGTGACCGAAGATGAAGTCGATCGAAGCGGGCAGAACGGACAGGATATCTTCGATGAAGAATTTTTTGACGCCTGTCGCATCGGTCAGGATCGAACCCGGCTTGAAATGATGCTGATGGGTGACGATGAAGTCGTGCACCAGACGAGGGTAGAGCGAAAAAATCACCAAATCGGATTGCGGCAGGATGTCTTTCCCGTCCCGGTAGCCTTCCTTGATGAGCTGTTGCGCTTTGGCTTTGTCCAGCGTCGCCTGATCGATGTCGATGCCGTACAGATTGCGGTAGCCGGCATCGTGGAGAGCCATCGCGAAAGACCCGCCGATAACGCCCAGGCCGACGATCGTGATGTTCAGCTCTTTATTGGGGATTGTCATGAGCGCTGCCTCCTTTTCCCGAACCATAATGGTGGGCGATGATTTCGTCAGCAACCTCTTCCAGAGGCTTATCGTTCTTGATGATGCAATCCGCTGCATCCTGATAAAGGGCCTCGCGTTCGGCTTTCAGGGCATGGATCCGCTCCAGCCCATCTTTCAGCAGCGGACGGTGGGATACCTCGATGTCATGCGAGATGTCTTCGACAGAGCGGTCGATGTAGTAGACTGTTCCGTTCCGCTTCAAGGCTACGATGTTTTCGTTGCGCTTGACGACACCGCCGCCCGTGCTGACGATCGTATCCTCGAAATCCGCAATTTTTTTATAGGCTTCCGATTCGATGCTGCGGAAATGGTCTTCGCCTTCTTGAAAGAGTTCAGTGATGCTTTTGCCGGTCTTTTCTTCAATGAAAGCATCCGAATCGATGAAACGGTAACCGGTTATGTTGCTCAATAATTTGCCTAAAGTCGTCTTGCCTGCACCAGGCAGTCCGATCAGGATGATATTTTTTCCCAATTCCTTCACCTATTCCTGTTATGATGTTATTTTGTCATAGATTTCTTGGTTCAATGCAAGATCGAAAGACCGTTCCAGCCAGATTTCCTCGGATTTGATGCCTTGATGCACCAGCATCTCCAGACCGTTGCAGGTCTTCAATGCGGCTGTTTTTGCCAGACGGAGGAACTCGGTCTCCTGCGGGTTGTAGATCAGATCCACCGCTGCAGTGAAGTGGCTGATCACTTCCAACGGGACCGCGCTGATGCCGATGTTGTCAGGGAACATGCCGAGCGGCGTCGTGTTGATGATGAGATCGCCCGTGATATCCGCGATTTCGTCATAATTCATCAGGGCGATGCGGGAGTCGTCCGGAAGGTCAGTCAACGAGCCTTTTTTGCGTGAAACGATGATAATCTTGTTGATGCCATTATCCAGCAAATAGAGCACGACTGCCTTTGCTGAACCGCCGAAACCCAAAACCATGGCCGTCTTGTTTTCGACCGCGATGCCGTGGGAAGCCAACATGGTGCCGAATCCGTAATAATCGGTATTGGCGCCATACAGTTTGCCGTTTTTGACTTTGATCGTATTGACCGCACCGATGCGCGTGGCTTCCGGTGTGATCTCATCCAGGTAGGGCATCACGGCCTGTTTGTAGGGGATCGTCACGTTCACGCCGACAAATTCCAGCACGCGGATCCCTTCGATCGCCGACCCCAATTCGTCAGGGGATAGTTCAATATGTTTATAGCCGGCATCCAGTCCGATCCGGTCAAAAAAAGCCGAATGGATTCTTTCTGAATAACTGTGGCTCAGATGTTCGCCGAATAATCCGAAAAATTGCATCAATTTCACTCCTTTTAGGAAAGTGTAGATTATCGCCCCCTAAATTTCAATACCTAGATTAAATTAAAAAAAAATTAAAAAAGGCTTGCAATGATGAGAGTGTTTGTTATAATGATGGAAATCAGTCGTTTTCATTATGAGTCCAGCTGGTTAAATGATACACAAGAGAAGAGGTCTCCCGATGGGTTCCACGCACGCTATCAATCTTTTACAAACAAACTTTTACTTTACATACTTTACATTCTGGGGCTTTTATTTTAGCGCTGGATATTTTGTTTGCAAAAAATTGCATAGAGCGAATATGAGAAACATCAGAGGATGCGAAAAATAGTTTGCAGGACGGATTGTCGGGCAACAGCATTTTTGGATAACGAAGCTTAACGCGGTGCTCATATGATATGGGCACCGTTTTTTATTTTTTTAAAGCAAAAACAAACTAGGAGGAACAAGACATGATCATCATTTTGAAGAAAACAGCCAAACAAGAGGAAATCAACGAACTGACAAAACGCTTGACCGACAAAGGAGTCATCGTGAGCCCGGTCATCGGCGAAACCATGACCATTTTGGGCCTGGTGGGAGATACTTCGAAAGTATCGATGGACTCCATCCAGCAACACCATATCGTCGAACGTGTACTGAAAGTTCAGGAGCCTTACAAAAAGGCGAACCGCAAATTCCATCCGGACGATACGGTTGTCGAAATCGACGGCCAACGCATCGGTAACGGCTACTTCGGCGTGATTGCAGGGCCTTGTTCCGTTGAAGGCGAAGAACAGATCATCAACATCGCGCAACGCGCAAAAGCGGCAGGCGCCAACTTCCTCCGCGGCGGAGCCTTCAAACCGCGCACATCCCCGTACAGCTTCCAAGGTTTGG
Source organism: Trichococcus ilyis (assembly GCF_900109135.1). Lineage (GTDB taxonomy): Bacteria > Bacillota > Bacilli > Lactobacillales > Aerococcaceae > Trichococcus > Trichococcus ilyis. Next base: position 7,603 of record NZ_FNYT01000012.1, read on the forward strand.
AATTGGAAGGCTTGCGGTTGCTGAAACTGGCGAAGGAAGCGACCGGATTGCCGATCGTAACTGAATTGATGTCAACAAAATTCGTCGATGAGTTCGAGGCGGATGTCGATCTGATCCAAATCGGCGCACGCAACATGCAGAACTTCGATCTGTTGAAGGAAGTCGGCAAGACAAAGACGCCAGTGCTGCTGAAGCGCGGCCTTTCCGCAACTTACGAAGAATGGTTGATGTCGGCTGAATACATCATGTCCGAAGGGAACGAGAACGTCATCCTTTGCGAACGCGGCATCCGCACTTACGAGACGGAAACGCGCAATACCTTGGATATCCAAGCCGTCCCGGTCATCCAAAAATTATCCCATTTGCCGATCATCATCGATCCGAGCCATGCAGGCGGCTCCTCATACCTGGTTCCGTCGATGTCCAAAGCAGCGGTCATGTCCGGCGCGAACGGCCTGATGGTGGAAATCCACCACGATCCTGAGAACGCATGGAGCGATGGCCAACAGTGCCTGAACCCGAATGAATTCGATGAGTTGATGGCTGTCGTAAAACAATTGATTGCCATTGAAGGCAAGCATTTGGATGCGGTAAAATAAAGGAAGCATGTTCCTTGAAACACAACCAAATCTGAATGAGGAGTGAAACAATGGCTGAATTACATGTAGGACTCGGCAAGAACAGCTATACGATCCTGATCGAAAATGGCTTGCGCCACCGTCTTCCTGAAGAAATCAAAAACATCTACAGCGGCAAGAAAATCGCCATCATCACGGACCATAACGTCAATGCGCACTATGGGACCCAACTGGAGGAAGGACTGCAGGCTGCCGGATTCGAGACGCTTGTGGTCGCCTTGCCGCCCGGTGAGCAGACGAAAGATTTCCAGATGCTTCCGCAGATCTATGACCAATTGCTGGACTTCCAACTGAACCGCAGCGAATTGATCATCGCCTTGGGCGGCGGGGTTATCGGGGATTTGGCAGGCTTTGCGGCCGCCAGCTTCCTGCGTGGAGTGCCTTTCATCCAGATCCCGACCTCCTTGTTGGCTCAAGTGGACAGCAGCATCGGCGGCAAGGTCGGCGTCGATCTGGCAAGAGGCAAGAATCTGGTCGGGGCTTTCAACCAACCGAAGAAAGTGTTCATCGATCCGGAGGTGCTGAGCACGTTGCCGGACCATTATTTCCGTGACGGTCTCGGGGAAGTCATCAAATACGGCTGCATCAAGGATGCCGAATTTTTCAGCTTCCTGCAGACGCTGCATACCCGCGAAGAGATGATGGCGCATATCGAACGGATCCTCTATACGTGCTGCGACATCAAACGCAGAGTTGTGGAAGCGGACGAAAAGGATACCGGCGAACGGATGCTGCTGAACTTTGGCCACACAATCGCGCACGCGCTGGAGACGTACACCAATTATGCGAAATATTCGCACGGGGAAGCGGTGGCGATCGGCATGGTCGCGATCACACGCCTTTCCGAGAAGAAAGGCTTCACCGTACCGGGGACGGCTGCAGCAATCGAAGCGTTGGCGAAACAAGTCGGGCTGCCTACGGAGCTGCACATCGAGACAATCGATCTGGACAGCTTATTGGCGATCATGACCTTGGACAAGAAGAATCTGGACGATCATCTGAAAGTCATCCTGTTGAAGGAAATCGGCGTCAGCTACGTTCAGGATGAAACCATTGCCTTCTTTGATGAACTGGAGAACATGTAGAACTATACTATAGAAGAAACAGAAAAAAACAAAATCGAGGGAACAAACAGGAGGATTACAATGGATTTGACGATACAGCCACACAAGCTATCGGGAACAGTGACTGTCCCGCCTTCAAAAAGCCTGGCGCACCGTGCAGTCATCTGTGCAGCGCTTTCCGATGGCATCTGCAAGATCGAAAATATCGCGCTTTCGGATGACATCATCGCAACTACGGAGGCCATGAAGGCTTTCGGAGCAGTCATCGAGCAGGACGGCAGCACTTTGACCATTAAGGGCGCGGGCCAATACGTCACAGCAGCAAAAGCTGATGAGGGCGCTACTGCCGCTGAGCAACTGATCGACTGCAATGAGTCCGGATCGACGCTGCGTTTTGTCGTGCCGATTTCGACGCTTTTCCAAGGCACGACCCGCTTCGTTGGCAGAGGGAACCTGGGCAAACGCCCGTTGACCATCTTCTACGATATTTTCGAGGAACAAGGCGTCTCTTACCAAGCGACCGAAGGCGAATTGGATCTGGTCGTCGACGGAAACCTGAAACCGGGGCATTTCTCGTTCCCGGGAAATGTCAGCTCACAATTCATCACCGGTTTGCTGTTCACCTTGCCTTTACTGGACGGGGATTCGGTCATCACAATCACGACGCCGCTTGAATCGATCGGCTATATCGATTTGACGTTGGATGTCATGAACGCTTTCGGTGTGGCCATCGAACACGAAGGCCATCAAGTTTTCCGGATTTCCGGCGGCCAGTCCTACAAAGCGACCGATTACCGCGTCGAAGGCGACTATTCCCAAGCAGCTTTCTTCCTTTGCGCAGACGCATTGGGCAATGACCTGCTCGTGGACGATCTGTCGATGGATTCGCTGCAAGGGGACCGCGCTGTCGTTTCGATCCTGGAGGCGATGGGAGTATCTTTCGAACGGCAAGGCAACGGTTTGATCGGCACGGCAGCTGCCGGACTGCACGGCACGCTGATCGATGCGGCGCAATGCCCGGACATCATCCCGGTCGTCGCGATGACGGCATGCCTGAGCGAAGGCAGAACGGAGATCATCAACGCCGGCAGACTGCGCATCAAGGAATGCGATCGTCTGGAAGCCACTGCCAGCGAACTGAAGAAGCTGGGCGCCGACATCGAAGAGCTGCCGGAAGGCCTATTGATCCACGGCGTCAAATCGCTGAAGGGCGGAGAGACGGTCTGGAGCCATAAGGATCACCGCATCGCGATGATGCTGGCGATCGCTGCGACCGTCTGCGAGCAGCCGATCACGGTGAAGGATGCCGAGTGCGTTTCAAAATCATATCCCAATTTTTGGGAAGACTATAAAGCAATAGGGGGCAAGATACAATGAGTGGTGTATTCGGGAATAAATTAAAGGTATCCATCTTCGGGGAATCCCATGGCTCCGCAATCGGCGTCACCATCGACGGTTTGCCGCCAGGGCATGAGATAGATATGGACAACGTTCTCCAGGAAATGAAACGAAGAGCGCCGGGCCAAGGGGCTCTGACGACTCCAAGAAAAGAAAAAGATCAGCCTGAAATCCTGAGCGGCTACTTCAACGGCAGGACGACCGGCAGCCCGCTTGCCGCGATCATCCGCAACAGCGATACGCGTTCAAAAGACTACAGCCAGATGAAAAAATTGATGCGTCCCGGCCAAGCCGATTATCCCGGCTATGTCCGTTACGACGGCTTCAACGACTACCGCGGCAGCGGCCATTTTTCCGGCCGGATCACAGCTCCGTTGGTTTTCGCTGGCGCCATCGCCAAGCAGTTGCTTGCCAAGCAGGGCATCACCATCGGCGGGCACGTCAAGAGCGTCGCCAAAATCCAGGACGACAGTTTCCTGAATACGGAAGTCACGCCGGAAATGCTGAAAAGCTTTGCCGGCAAAGAACTGCCGTTGTTGAACGAGTCGCTTGAGGACGAAATGCGCAACCTGATCCGGGAAGCAAAAGCCAGCGGCGATTCTGTCGGCGGTACCGCTGAAATCTGTGTATTGGGAATCCCGGCAGGGGTCGGCAACCCCTTCTTTGATTCCGTGGAGTCCGTTCTGGCGCATATCCTGTTCTCTGTGCCGGCCATCAAAGGTCTGGAATTCGGCAGCGGCTTCGGCATCGCCGAGATGCTCGGATCGGAAGCGAACGATTCCTACTATTATGACGGCGATCAGATCAAGACGCGCACGAACCATAACGGCGGTGTTTTGGGCGGCATTACGGACGGCATGCCGATCATCTTCAAAGTGGCGGTCAAGCCGCCAGCCTCAATCACAAAACTGCAGCAAACGATCAATATCGAAGACAAAACGGATGCGGAGCTTTCCGTTGAAGGCAGACATGATCCGATCATCGTTCCGCGTGCCATTCCTGTATTGGAAGCCGTGACAGCGATCGCGATCCTGGATCTGCTGCTGGATTCCAAATTCTACAAATACGACTGAGAACGGAGTGGAAGGCGAGTATGACGGATTTAGAAGACTATCGCAAAAAGTTGGATGCCATCGATCGGGAGCTTGTGGCCCTGTTCGAAAAGCGGATGCAGATTTCCCAAGCCATCGGCAATTACAAATTGGCGCATGATTTGCCGATCTTTGATGAAGGCCGCGAGCAGCAGGTCGTGGAACAAAATCTCACCCATCTGCAGGGTGATGAGTTTGCGGTGCAGACGCATCATTTCCTGGATACGATCATGGATCTTTCGAAGGAAGTCCAAAAGGATGTCCGGGCAGCCTCGAACGACTACGAGCAGCTTTTTGCGATCCACGAGCCGAAAGCGCAGGCCCAGATCGGTTATTTCGGTGAGACGGGTTCGTTCTGCGAAGAAGCGATGTTGGCCTATTTCAAGACAGCGCCCCGCGATCCGAAAAACTACCATACCTTCGAATCATTGTTCCTGGCCATCCAGGACGGGGAGATCGATTATGGCGTTCTGCCAGTGGAAAATTCTTCTACCGGCGCGATTTCGCAAGTGCTCGATCTGTTGTACAAATACGGCCTGTCCATCGTGGGCGAGCAATACGTCAAAATCGAGCAGCACCTGATCGGCTTGGAAGGGACCGACCTTGGGCAGATCGAGGAAGTCTATTCGCATCCGCAAGGCTTCCAGCAATCCACCGATTATTTCAAGGAACATGAGCAGTGGCGCCAGATTCCGTTCCACAGCACTTCCGACAGCGCAAAAATGGTGAAGGACTCCGGTGATGTGCACAAAGGCGCCATCGCCAGCAGAAGGGCCGCGCAGATCCACGGCCTTGCGATTCTGGCGGAAAGCATCCAGAACCAGAGCGAAAATACGACCCGCTTCATCATCGTCGGCAAGGATCTCGAATCGAATCCGCGTTGCAACAAAGTCAGCGTAGTATTTTCTTTGGACAACCAAGCCGGGACCCTGTTCAAGCTGCTGCGCCATTTCGCGCGCTACCACATCAACCTGATCAAAATCGAGTCCCGCCCGGTCGAAGGGGAGAAATGGGAATACCTGTTGTACCTTGATTTCGAAGGCAACATCGCCGACGAGAATGTCCATGAAGCCCTGCGCTTCATCCACCGGAGCAGCGTCTATTTCCGCTTGCTGGGCTGCTACCTCGCCGCAACCGAAAACAAATAGGGAAAAGCCAGCAATCACCGCTATCTGCGTGCGTTGCCGGCTTTTTGTTTTCCGATTCTTGCAGTCCATCGCAAAAATAGGTACTATAAAGAAGAGAACGCGTTACGGAAGGGTGAGGTTTGTGAAAGCAGCAGAGAGACGAAATGAAATCATCAAAATATTGGAGGCCACGGATCAGCCGGTGAATGCCACCCAATTGGCCGAACTGTTGTCGGTCAGCCGTCAGGTCATCGTGGGCGATATCGCATTGATCCGCGCCAAAGGGATTGAGATCCTTGCAACGCCCAGAGGCTATCTTTCAGCGAATGCCTTCAAAGGCGAAGGCAGCACGTATACGGGCAAAATTGCCTGCCAGCACGCGCAGGCGGAGGCAGTGACGGAACTGAACATCATCGTGGACAACGGCGGAGAAGTCGTGGATGTCCAGGTCGAGCATCCGGTCTATGGCACGCTGACCGGGGAACTGCACATCCGATCGCGCCATGACGTCATCGACTTCATGAAAAAAATCGCCTCAAACGAAGCAGCGATGCTGTCTTCGCTGACGGGCGGCGTGCATCTGCACACGCTCGCCTGCAAGGATGAGGATACCTTTCTGCGCATCAAAAAGGAATTGCAGGAAGCGGGCATCCTTTATTCCGGATGAAAATAGGCTTGACAACTCCTGAAAAGGTTATATAATATATTACAACTGTCAAGACAGTTGTAAACAACCTTGGAGGGATTGGCGAAATGAATACACGTACACAAACGAAGCACATTACGATAGCTGCTCTACTGATTGCGATAGGGATCCTGATTCCGATGATCTCCCCTTTAAAAATAATTCTGGAACCGGCATCCTTCACATTGGCCAGCCACGTGGCGACGATGATCGCCATGTTCCTGTCACCCGGCATCGCGGTTGCGGTGGCATTCGGGACAGCGGTCGGCTTTATGCTGGGCGGCTTTCCGTTGGTGGTAGTCCTGCGCGCAGCGACGCACATGATCTTCTCCTATGTGGGTGCGAAATACATCCAAAAACACCCGGAAATGGCGCATGACATCAAAAAATCATTGCTGTTCAGCTTGGTGCTTGGCATTCTGCATGCCGGTTGCGAAGTCATCGTCGTCAGCCTGTTCTATTTTGCGGGGAACCTTACCGAAGCTTACTACGATAAAGGGCTGCTCACCTCCGTCATGCTGCTTGTCGGCGTCGGAACCGTCATCCACAGCATGGTCGATTATTGGCTGGCTCAAATCGTCTGGAAAGCAGTCGGCAAAAAGGCCTTTCCGGTCCGCTCGTTGTAGCCCGGATTGAATAGAAAATGAAAAGGACGCATCCCGAAGTTGTCGGGTGCGTCCTTTTTCTGTGCGTTGCATCTGTGCTTTATTGCTCTTAACCGTTGCCCAGCAGAAATTCGCCTTTTTTGCGGTCGTAAATAAAAACTTCGCCGGTCTCGATGATGTAGTGCCATCCGCTGATCTTCAGCTTGCCTGACTTCATTTTTTCGGCTATGTACGGGAATGTTATCAAGTGCTTCAGCTGCTCGACGATATTGCCTTGCTCCATCATCCAAGCCCGCGCTTCTGGTTCGGATTCCGGGATTTCCTTGAGGACGCGGTCGCGGACCGGATGGATCAGTTCCAGCCATTTGCGGGTGTGCGGCAATTCTTCCAGTTTGCCCTCGGGGTGCAGGCAAGCGGCACAGCCGCCGCAGTTGGAATGGCCGCAGATGATGATGTTTTCGACACCCAATGCCAAGACGGCGTATTCGATGGCGGATGTCGTCGCCACGTATTCGGTGGTCATCCGGTAAGGGGGCACGATATTGGCGATGTTCCGGATGATGAACAATTCCCCCGGCAGCGTTCCGGTGATCATATTTGGATCGATACGCGAATCGGAACAGGAAATAAAGAGGGTATGGGGTTTCTGGGAAGCTTTCAGACCCTTGAACAGTTCGCGATGCGATTCAAAATCCCCTCTCCTGAAATTGACGATTCCTTCTAATAACTTTTCCATGCGCATACCTTCTTTCTGAATTGATTAGCCGAACAACAGTTGTGCCAATTGCACGATGATCGGAATGGTAAATAGGGACAATAAGGTGGTCAGGACCACGAGCCGCGCGCCGTATTCGTAGTCCCCGCCGAACAGCCGTCCAAGGATGGCTGTGTTTGTTGCTGACGGAGCGCAGGAAGCGATTGTGAGGACGATTTCCACCTTGTAATCATCGATCGGCAACAAATAGATGATCCCGATCGATACGAGGGCGGTGGCAATCAGGCGCAGAAATGTGGTCCAATAGGCTTTCGGGAAAGCGAATAATTCCGAAAAGTTGCTGTTGGCGATGTAGCTGCCGAGGATGATCATGGCCAACGGCGTATTCAAAGCCGCCAAGCTGTCGACCGATTTCCAAAGAAAAGCCGGGACCGGGAAGCGGCTGATATAGAAGAACAAACCGATGGCAGCCCCGATCATGCCCGGGTTGAGGATGGTCTGCCGCAGCGTCATCGCTTTCTTGTCCCCGGATATCAGGTATTGGCCGTACGTCCATTGCGTGATATTGTTGGCCATAATGTAGCCGGACATGAAAAAGACGCCCTCATAGCCCACTGTCGCGAGCACCAACGGGATGCCGACGAAACCGGCATTCGGGAAAATCGTGGCATACTTATCGATCTGATCCTCTTTTTTCAATAACACACGGACGAGGAACACGCGGATGGAAATTGTCAGAAAAGCCGCTAAAGTCGCCCACAGCAGCAATTTCAAACGCTGCCCATCAAAATCGGCATTGAACGAGGTGATCATGGTCGCGGGCATCACAAACAAGGAGAGGATGGTCGATATCTGGCGCGTCCCTTCGCTGGTGATGACGTTCGTCCGGATCAGAATGAAACCAAAGAACATGATGCTGAACATCGTCAGCAACTGTTGGAAAACGATGCCTATCAAAGTGGTGCGGCACTCCTTTCATGAGCAGAACATATTTTTAGCGATAGCTGTTCCTACATGATAACACACCACGTGTTATAATTTTAAGGAAATTCTCATAAATGTCTAGTATAATGTACTGGAATGCATTTTGATGATAAACAAACAACAGCGTGCTGCGCTGAAGAATGGAGAAATATAAATGGCTAAAGTAGAAAGTTTTGAATTGGATCATGATTTGGTGAAGGCGCCATATGTCCGCCAAGCAGGCTATGAGGTGCACGAAACAGGAGCGGTCGTCACAAAATTCGATCTGCGGTTTGTGCAGCCCAACCAGGATGCGTTGCCGACAGGGGCTATGCACACGCTGGAACACTTATTGGCGATCAACATCCGCGACTATGTGGACGGCGTCATCGATTTGTCGCCGATGGGTTGCCGCACCGGGTTCTACATGATCTGTTGGGGCGAACACACGCCTGAAGAAATCGCTTCTGCGTTGGAAAAAGTGCTGCAGATCGTGTTGGAAACGACGGTAGTTCCGGCAACGACTGCGAAGGAATGCGGCAATTACCGCGATCATTCCTTGTTCGGCGCAAAAGAATACGCGAAGCAAGTGTTGGCAGCCGGCATCAGCCGTGACCCCTTCACGCGTACAGTTTAGGCAAACGGAAGGGGGAACGCAACATGACAGCAGAACTGATCGTAAGGACCGGCCCGCAGGAATACGAATGCAGGGAAGGCGTCCTGTCGACTTTGCCGAAACGCCTGGAAGAACGCTTCGTCAAAAATATTTTGATCGTTCACGGGACTGTGTCCTGGCAAAAAGCCCGTCCGTACCTGGAAGATCTCTACGGAGCTGATTTTGCGATCACGGAGGCAGCTTTTTCGGGCGAGTGCAGCTATGAGGAAGTCGAGCGCATCGTCGGGTTGGCCGCTCAGCACGAAAGCGATGCGATCATCGGTGTCGGCGGCGGAAAAATCATGGATGCGGTGAAATACGCGGCGGCAAAAGCCGGATGCATCCTGAATGTGATGATTCCGACGTTGGCCAGTAATTGCGCGCCTTGGACGCCGCTGAGCGTCATGTACAGCGAGGATGGCGTCTTCATCCGCTATGACTTCCTGCCGCAACAAGCTTCGCTTTTGTTGTTGGAACCGCGCTTAATCATCGACTCTCCGAAGGATTTCTTTGTTGCCGGCCTGGCGGATACGTTGGCCAAGTGGTACGAATCGGATGAAATCCTTTCCTTACCCGAGAATGCCCAACAGCCGATGCTGATGATGGCACGCCAAGCGGCTTTCATCTGCAGACAAAGCATCCTTGACCATGCCGAGCTGGCGATCGCCAGCCTGGAGGCGGGGGAAGTGACCGAGGCTTTTGTGAAACTGACGGAAGTCATCACTTCGATCAGCGGCATGGTCGGCGGGATGGGGGACGCTTTTGCGCGCACTACTATCGCCCATGAAATCCACGATGCCATCACCAATTTCCCCGAGTCGCACCATTTCTTGCACGGGCACAAAGTGGCTTATGGAATCATGGTCCAACTGGCTTACGAAAAGAAATGGGCGGAAATCGATAATCTGATTCCGTTCTATGAACACTTAGGCCTTCCGAAGAGCCTCCACGATCTGCATTTGGACAGGCTGGACGCGGATGGCATCATGGAAATCGCCCGCCTGTCAACCAAACCGGAAGCACCGGCGCACGGTCTGCCTTACCTCGTCACTGCCGACTTGATGGACGGAGCAATCCAAGCGCTCGAAGAGTATATGGCCAGCTTGCCTGAACTCTGAAGCAAGAAACAATCGGCGGCTCGGGAACGATTCGGGATTGGACTCAGGTTCCAATCTTTCCGGTTTGGCAAAATCCGGAATAATCGGTATACTGTAAACACGAACATTGACCGGCCGGATGAAAAGCCCATTCAGGATAAGCGAGGGATCAGCGATGAACAGCAAAGATTTAGTATCCAGAGCAAGAACCGCCATGCAGCATGCTTACAGCCCATATTCCCATTTTCCGGTAGGGGCGGCCGTCCTCTATAAGGACGGCGAAGTGATCGAAGGCGTGAACGTGGAAAATGTTTCCTTCGGTGCGACCAACTGCGCGGAGCGGACCGCCTTGTTCACAGGTGTGACGAGAGGCTACCGCAAAGAGGATGTCGCAGCCATCGCCATAGCCGGCGACACAGAGACGTTCCTCCCGCCTTGCAGCATCTGCCGCCAAGTGATGGTGGAATTGTGCGGGTATGAGACGCCGGTCTATCTTTCCGACAAGCACGGGAACATCAAGGAACTGACGATCAAAGAGTTGGTGCCGTATGCATTCACCGACCTGGATATGTAAAAAGAACACTGCGGCTCACCTCTGACGGGTGGCTGCAGTGTTCTTCAGTTTTTGGAGCAGTTGTGCTCCCTTCGGCGCTACATTTTCAGGAACAAAAGATAGGTGATTGTCGTCATCAAAAGCAGATGGGCGCTGATGCCGCCGAGGCAAAGATAAAGAGTATCCCGTTTCGTTTCGTTGATGGTCTGGTAAAGGCTGGCGATGAATGTCACCAGGTAGCTGGACAGATGGACCAGGAACAACAAAAGCACCGGAACCGCCAGCAGAATCGGGGCGATCAGGCTGGCCACAAAGGCAGTGCCCAACAGCAACAGCCCGAAAGCGTTCATTCCCGCATATTGCGTCATCCAGTTATGGAAGGCATTGCGTCTGTGCAAAAAGAAGGTTTTGATGAGGTATGCCAACACGGGATACAGATAGTAGAAGGCAACGAACAGCAGGAAACTCTTCATGAACCAGATGACCGGTTCGACTTCGAAAGTGACGGCCGGAAGCAAGGAAATCTGCGACAGCAGATCATATTGGTTGGCCAGGGCGACGGCGATCCGCGTCACCAATCCGGCTGAAAGCAATGCCGAAATGATGAATGTGATGTAGCCGTACAGGTTATGGCTTTCCCTTCGCGATTTTCTGCTTTCCGCAGGGTCTTGCATTTTTTTCCAGAGAAAACGGATGTAGCGGCTGAGTTTATGCTTTGCTTCATTGAAGGAAAAGGGTTGCTTTTCAGCGCGCAAAGCCGCTGCAGTCTTTTCCTCATCCTCATCAGCTGTCAGGTCGACAAATTTTTCGGTGTTGTCTTCGAATAAAGTGGATTGATAAAATTCATCTTGATGGATTGCGTCCGAACCGGAAACATCGGACCCGCACATCGGGCAGATCAAAGCTTCTTTCGGGATGCGGTTATGGCAATAAATGCATATCTTCATGGGAATATTTCTCCTTCTCGATGGTAACTAACTTCTAGAATAAGTCAGTTTGTGGGATATAGCAAGGTTATTTTTACGATAAACTTTTTGTAATGGACCGGATAATTCGGTATGATAAAGACAGCATAAAAGAGAGGAATGATAGCATAATGAAAATGTTACACACTTGCATCCGCGTACAGCATTTGGATAAATCGATCGCATTCTACGAAGAGGCTTTCGGTTTCGAAGAAAAGAAAAAGCTGGATTATCCTGAGCACAAGTTTTCGATCGTCTATTTGGGTCTGGAAGGCGATGACTACGAGTTGGAGTTGACGTACAATTACGATCATGAACCTTACAACATCGGCGACGGCTACGGCCACATCGCCATCGGAGTGGACGATTTCGAAGCGCTCCACGACAAACAAGTGGCTGCCGGCTTCAACGTGACCGACTACAAAGGCCTGCCGGATTCTTCCGTCAGATACTACTTCATCACCGATCCGGATGGCTACAAGATTGAAGTCATCCAGAACAGATAGGCCCTGTTTATGGAAAAGATGCAGAAGAAAAGATTGCTCTTCATCGGCGACAGCATCACTGATGCCGGCCGTGACCGCAACAAGCCGGAGTCATTGGGAAAAGGCTATGTGGCGATGATCGCAAAAAACTTAGCGCAAACCGGCTTCGCTGAAAACTACGAAGTGATCAACCGCGGCATCAGCGGTAACCGAATCCATGATATAGCGGAACGGTGGCACGCAGACTGCGTTTCGCTCGAACCTGACGTGGTCACGATGCTGATCGGCATCAACGATACGTGGCATAATGTCGGCGATGAAACGGTGTTCGCGACCCAACAAGCGGCTGATCAGTTCGAAATGCATTACCGCCATCTGTTGGCTTCCCTGCGGAAAAAATCGGATGCCCGGATCATTCTGATGGAACCGTTCGTTTTTCCGCACCCGGAAGACCGCAAGACTTGGCGGGTTGATTTGGATCCGAAACAGGAAATCGTCAAACGCCTGGCGGAAGAATTCGATGCCGAATGGATCGGTTTGGATGCTTATCTGAATGCAATCGGTGCTGCCGAGGGATATGACACCTTATCCAATGACGGCGTCCATCCGACCAAGAAAGGGCACCGCCTGATTGCCGATGCTTGGCTGAAGCAATTTCGTGAAGGTGTAATGGAATAAGGGGCACCGCAGCGAAAAAACTTGCTTTTTCAACTTCAGCGTGGTAAGATTCTCTACATGCGATGAGGCGACGAGCAATCAGGTGGGTTCGCCCATTCCGCGCAAGCGGCGAAGTGATTGCAAATCAAACGGGACATACGTGCTTGCACAACCACAGGATGTGGATGTTTGGTGGTGACTGCTGTGAACAGTCCCATCCATGGGTTTTCCCATGCCGTATCAGAAGAGAGGGTCGGAAAGATGAACACTTAGGTGTTTGCCTTTCCGGCCCTTTCTTTTTGTGTCGTCCGTGATGGGCCGGCACCTCCGGCGAAGAACCCCGAAAATGGGCCGGTTCCCCTGGCCAAGCCAAATCAACCACAACCGTAACTTGAATCTGCAAGGGCTTTATTAGGCGCAGCGCCCCGCATGCGGTATAATCTAAGTAGGAAATTCAGGAAAGATTGGAGGCGCCTCAATTGAAAAAACTGAAATTATTGATCCTTTCGCTGCTCTCATTTTCGCTGGTGGGTTGTTCATTCTTGACGCCGGAAGACACAGGTGTTTCGCAGCAGGACGCTGCCGGTGTAGATAACGTAACAACAGAAATATCCAAGACGGATGGAGGAGTCGGATCCGGCTTGCTGATCGGGGAAAAGGTAGTGACAACCGTCCAACTTTCCTATGAAACGCTGACATATGATGATTCCATTGCGTATCTGAAGGAAATCATCGCTAAACACGGAGCCTACGTTGAATATTCATACGAATCAAATGGCGGTGACATGATCTATACCCCTTCTTCTTTGAGCCAAAACTATCGCCAAGGCAGCTACACAATCCGGATCCCGAAAGATTCCGTGACGGCTTTCCTGGGTGATCTGGAGGGCGGATTGGGCACGAAAATCAGCGAGCAACAAGGCAATGAAGACGTCACCCAGTATTACGAGGACACCGCCACCCGCATCAGTGTGCTGCAAAGCAAAGAAGAGCGCCTGTTGACGTTGCTCGAACAGGCGGAAACAGTCGAAGAGATCCTCGCCATCGAGGACAGCCTCAGCGCAACCATATCTGAGCGGGAAGTGCTGCAAGCTGAATTGGACAACATCGACGACCTGATCGATTATACGGCCTTGTATCTGACCGTTTCCGAGCGTTCGCGGATTTCGAACAATCGGGGCGGATCGACGCCATTCTGGGATCGCGTCAAGGAGGCGGCTGTCGATTCGCTCTATGCCTTCTATTACTGGCTGCAGGATGCGGCCATCTGGTTTATCTATGCGCTACCGTTCTTTGTGGCTGTTCTGTTGTTGCTTTTGCTGCTATGGGCGCTCAAAAAATTGTTCGCGAAAACGACTTGGGGGAAGCAAAGGGCCGAGAAGCAACTCCAGGAAAAGAAGCGGATCGAAGAACGCCGGAAAGAACGGTTTGAACGGACCCATCCAAGAAAAACGGGGGGGACGGCCGTAGCCTCCAAGCCGACCGTGACGCCGCCTCTGCCGGCCAAAGAGGCTGCACCGACCGCACCGCAAGCAACGGCAACGAAAAGCGATGACGCAAAGGAAACAACCCCTGAAGCCGGCAACAAGGAAGATCCCTTGGAACCCTAACGATCAGAAATCGCTTTAACACAAAGAAAAGGCTGTACCAGAACCGAAAGAGTACTTTCCGGTTCTGATACAGCCTTTCTATTTGGGAATTGAATTAATGTGTTCAAAAATAACCCTTCGCGCTGTTTTGCGCGGTTATGAATTTTTCAGGACGATCCTTTCGATGACATCGGCTGCCGCTTCGAAGGAATCGGTGGCCCGCTCGAGGCGGTCGTAGATGTTTGTAGTGGCCATTGTCGTCAAGGCATCCCGCTGTTCGACAAACAATTTTTTGACCGAATCGGTGTACAGGGCATCCCCCTGTTTCTCAAGCCGGTTGATGGCGATGATGGCTTCCTTGATGACTTTTGATTTCTTGAAATTTTTCAGATCGTTGATGGCTTCATCGAGGCTCAATGCGCTCTTTTCGACCAGTTGCATGAACTTGATCATTTCCGGCGTGATTTCCTTGATTTGATAGATATCGATGTGGATGAGCGCATCCTCGATCGTGTCAATGGTCGTATCCAATTCGCCGGCCAGATCGATGATGTCCTCGCGTTCCAACGGAGGCAGGAAATCACTGTAAAGGTAACTCATCATTTTGTGTTTCTTTTGGTCCGCTGCATGTTCGATCTCATGCAATTCCTTGAGTCGGTCTTCCAGGGTCTCCAGGTCATAAGCAGTCAGAATGCCGGTCACCATTTTGGCTGCGGAAACGGCCAATGCGGAAACTTCAATAAATGCCTGATAGTAGCTGTATTCTTTTGTGTTTTTTCTCTTCAACATGGTCGCAATCTCCTCAGAATATATTCATGAAAACTAATGCCATCAGGTAACCGACCAGACCGCAGCCCGGAAATGTCAGCACCCAAGCCCAAACCATCTCTTTGACGGTGATCCAGTTTACGGAAGACAAGCGTTTGGCAGCACCGACGCCCATGATGGCGGTCGTTTTTGTGTGCGTGGTGCTGACGGGCAGACCCCAGATGGATGAAAGCAGCAGGCAGGCCGCTGCACCCACATCAGCGCTGAAGCCCTGATAGCCTTCCAACTTGACCATGTTCATGCCAACCGTTTTGATGATTTTGTATCCGCCGATCGAAGTGCCGAGTGCCATTACGAATGAGCAAAGGATCATCAGCCAAAGCGGGATGACGAATTGGGTCGTATCGCTGTTTCCTTGCCCGAGGAAAATTCCGAGCATGAAGATGCCCATGAATTTTTGCCCGTCCTGGGCTCCGTGCATGAAGGCCATCGCCGCTCCTCCCAAGACTTGTCCTTTCTGGAAAAACGGCCCTGTTTTTTGCCGCGCCTTCTTTCTGCAGATGGCGGTGGTGAGCTTTGATACGCCAAATCCGAAACCGAAGCCCAGAAGGGTGGAGAGGACCAGCCCATAGATGACCTTGATCCACTCGGAACCGTTGATGGCCCCGAAACCTCCCTGAAGCGCAATCGCAGCTCCGGATATGCCCGCAATCAGGGCGTGGCTCTCGCTGGTCGGGATGCCGAAATACCAGGCTGCAGTCGCCCAGAGCACGATCGCGAACAGGGCGGCGCAGAGGGCGATGATCGAGAGTTTCGGGTCGTTGCCGAAGTCGACCATGTTCGCGATCGTCTGGGCTACGGTCGCGTTGACGGCCGTCATCACAAAGACGCCGAGAAAGTTAAAGACGGCTGCCATCAAGATGGCTTTTTGCGGAGCTATCGATCTGGTGGACACGCAGGTTGCGATTGCGTTCGGTGCATCGGTCCAGCCGTTCACCAAAATAACACCCAAAGTCAATACCACTATGATCAGAAGCATAGGGTTCGTCTGGACGCTGTCGATAAAATCCGAGAATGTGATTGTCATAGTTTGCAATTCCACACTTTCTTGGATAGCGTACACAACATCACGAAAACGCTCGCCTTATTGTGCGGAACCAGCTTGATGGGCAAAGCTGGAATGCATTTAGGCAGGAGTCGGCATGGATGCGGAATACGCTATTCTATTGTTAGTTGTTGCACATTATCCATTTTACTCCTACAGGTCTGAAATTAGAAATGTTTTTTCAGGAATTCAAGCGGATAAGCGGTTGCATTTTCCGGGATTGCTCTATCGCGGAGAAATTCATGCGTCAATGGCATAAGACACAGAAATTAAATGCATTGCTGTATCCATGCAAGCCCCAAGATGTGGTAAAATAACAGAATAGGAGGGTAATAATATGGTAAAAAGAAAACTGTATATCATTTCATTAGATGCATTTGGTGCCAGTGACTTAGAATTTGCCAAGATGCTGCCCCATTTTCAGGAAATATTGAACAGAAGCGCACTCGTCAAAGAGGTGGAATCGGTTTATCCGTCCCTGACCTATGTAGCGCACACTTCAATCGCGACCGGGATGAATCCGAACCGGCACGGCATCATCCATAATACACATCTGCAACCGGAAAGGCAGTCTCCGGACTGGTACTGGTATGCCAAAGAAATAAAGAAGGCGACGCTTTTTGATGTCGCAAAAAAAGCCGGGTACAAAACCTGCGCATTGCTTTGGCCGGTGACGGGGAAAAGCCCGTCCATCGACTATAACCTTGCGGAAATCTTCCCGAACAGGCCGTGGCTAAATCAGGTGATGGTCTCCGCTCTTGCGTCCAGCACAAAGTACGCACTGGAGATGAACAAAAAATACGGTTCACTGCGGAATGGCATTGCCCAGCCGGAACTGGACGAGTTTGTAACGGCGATAGCGGTCGATACGATCAAGACGAAACAACCGGATTTGTTGGCGGTTCATCTGGTCGATTTGGACAGCATGCGCCACGAGTATGGCGTTTTGAGCGATCAGGCCAAAGAAGCGATCATCCGCATGGACCGTCATCTCGGCCAGATCATCGATGCGATGAAAGAAATGGATATTTATGAGGACACCGTGTTGGCCGTATTCGGAGACCACTATCAGATCGATACGCATACGGTCATCCGGCCGAATCATCTTTTTTTGGACAAGGGTTGGCAAACGGTCGATCGCAAACACAACATCAAGGACTGGAAAGTGCTGGCGAAAGCTGCGGATGGCGCTTGTTACATCTATCGCAGAGATGTCAGCGTCACCAATAAAATGATCTTGGATGCATTGAAAGGGATCGAGGGCAGGGTGGAAACCATCCATTCGGCGGCGGAAGCCAGAAAAATGGGTGCGGATGAGAATTGCCTCTTCATTCTGGAAGCCAAGCCGGGTTATTATTTCGAGAGCGATGTGCTGTACCCATTTATGGAAAGCACCGCCAAAAACCTTCCCGACCGGAAACTGCACAGCGCCACGCACGGATTCAGCCCGAAAAAGAAAAAGTACGCCACGATGCTGATGATTTCGGGACCTGGAATAGACAAAGACGCTGTAGTGGAAAAGGCCAGGTTGATAGATGAAGGGCCGACTTTCCTGCACGCGATCGGGCTGAAATTTCCGGAAGCCACCGATGGAAGGGTCATCAATAAAATATTTCTGTAGTCAGGGGTATGCTGCAGCCGCATGAGCAAACATCCTTACGATTTTGGAATCATTGTGGTGCCGACGCTGCTGGGCGTGTGTAAACAAGGAAGTAAAAATAATCCTGAATTGTAAAAATTAGGCCACAATCTTTGCAAATCAGGTTTTTTTCGCTTTCATTATGTAAGCGCGATCATTCGCAGACTGTTTGAATCTTCTTTTTGTGAAATAAATAACTAATTCTACCTGCCTATTTTCACGTTTTATTTACAAGTGAATAATCGGGAAACGGTGAGACGATGCGGTTGCTGGACTTCCCTCTCATCTTTTTTTAATGCAAATTTCATTTTTTCGGTTAGTGCCGGCCCTATATAGTGATATTCGTAGCTAATTTTTGATTAGCGTTTACAATGTTGCTTTTATGTAAAAAATCTGTTAAGGATAAAAGATTATTACTATCCGTAAGGAAAAGAGGTTTCAATATATTTATCTTGAATTATGGCAAAAGCATCCGGTAAATGTTATTATGAATATATATTAATGAAAGGACCTGGCATGATTAAATAAATCATCATTATATCTTTTTGTTACGGCAATATAATTGTAAGGGAAGTGTCTGGATGAGTGCAAAAATGAACATACTTAAAGAGTTGGAAAAAGAGATGTATTTGTTCAACATCGGGGAACATCTTGAAAGCTACCGCTTTTTAGGAAGTAAACAACGGACCGAAAACGGAAAAGAAGGATGGCGTTTCACAGTCTGGGCGCCCAACGCAAAAAACGTTTCGTTGGTCGGGGACTTTACTGAGTGGAAACCCGTGGAAATGCAAAAAATAGGCAAAACCGGTGGCTGGTCGATCTTCACGGAAGATGCGGCACAAGGCGACTGTTACAAATATTATATCGAGGACAAAAACGGCAAAAAGAAATACAAAATCGATCCGTATTCATTTGCGTACGAAGTTCCGCCAAAAGATGCTTCGGTCGTGTTTGATATGCCAGAAAAGAAATGGAAAGACGGCAGATGGACCGCCAACAAAAAAAGGAAATCCATCTACCAAAAACCGTTGAACATTTACGAAGTGCATTTCAGTTCCTGGAAAAAACACGAAGATGGCAGTTGGTATTCCTTTAAGGATCTTGCTGAAACGCTGATTCCATATGTGAAGGAAATGGGCTATACGCACATAGAATTCATGCCTTTGATGGAACATCCGCTCGAAGCTTCTTGGGGTTACCAAATCACCGGATACTTCGCGGTGGCTGCCCGGTACGGCAACTTGCTCGAGCTGCGGGATTTTGTGGAAGAAGCGCATAAAGAAGGGGTCGGGGTCATCATGGACTGGGTTCCCGGACATTTCTGCAAAAATGATTATGCGCTGTCCTATTTCGATGGCACGCCGACTTTTGAATATGCCGATCCGAATCGCGCCATCAACAACCGTTGGGGCACATTGAATTTTGATTTGGGTAAGGCGCAAGTGCACAGCTTCCTGATTTCGAACGCCATTTTCTGGCTGCAGGAGTTCCATTTTGATGGGATCCGTGTCGATGCCGTTTCGAATATGCTTTACCTTGATTATGATGAGGGTCCTTGGACACCGAACGTAGACGGCAGCAACCACAATCGCCAAGGGATCGAGTTCCTGAAGAAGATGAACACAAAAGTCTTCGAGCGCCATCCGGATACCTACATGATCGCGGAAGAAAGCACTGCTTGGGCGAACGTCACGAAACCGATTGAAGCGGGCGGCTTGGGTTTCAATTATAAATGGAACATGGGCTGGATGAACGATACCCTGCGTTTCTTCGAAATGGATCCTTTGTTCCGCAAAGACAACTTCAATCTGATCACCTTCTCATTCATGTATGCATTCAACGAAAACTTTATTCTGCCGATATCCCATGATGAAGTGGTTCACGGGAAACAGTCGCTGCTGGGTAAAATGCCCGGTGACCGCTATAAGCAATTTGCGGGCTTGAGGACGCTGGAGGCCTATATGATGGCTCATCCCGGCAAAAAGTTGAATTTTATGGGGAATGAAATCGGACAATTCCTGGAATGGCGCTTCTACGATCAAATCGAGTGGGGCGTCCTGAACAACGAATTCAATCCGGAGTTCCAGCATTACATCAAGACTTTGAATCATCTCTACAAAGACACGAAAGCGTTGCATGAAGTCGATGATGCCCACACCGGGCTGGAGATTCTGGACGCGGACAACCATCTGGAGTCCGTCCTCTCCTTCATCCGAACCGGCGAAAAGCCGCGCGACTTCCTGATTGTCGTCTGCAACTTCACGCCTGTCGAGCGCCGAAATTTCCGTGTGGGGGTGCCGTATGAAGGCCACTATGAAGTGTTGCTGAATACGGAAATGCAGGAATTCGGCGGCACATGGACGAAAAATCTGCCTGAGATGGTGACCAGCCTCGACGGCATGAATCGCCAACCTTTCTCGATCGAATTCACTTTACCGGCATTAGGAGTTTTGTTCATCAAACCGAAACGCGTTTTTGGTGTTAATAAATAGATCCACAAACAGAAAGACATGAACAGAAGGAGGCGAAAGGAAGAGGCAATCTTCCTGATACTATGAAAAATCAAATGGTTGCAATGATATTAGCCGGAGGGCAAGGGACTCGGCTTGGAAAATTGACGCGCGAAACCGCCAAACCGGCCGTTCCGTTCGGCGGAAAATATCGGATTATCGATTTCGCATTAAGCAACTGCGCTAATTCAGGCATCAATAAAGTCGGGGTAGTGACCCAATACCAGCCATTGGAACTGAATGAACACATCGGCAACGGTGAATCATGGGGGCTGAACGGCGGAGATGGCGGAGTCACCATCCTACAGCCCTATTCAAGCGCTGATGGTGAAAAGTGGTTCAAAGGAACCGCACATGCCATTTATCAAAATATCGCCTATATCGACAGATACAATCCGGAATACGTACTGGTATTGTCCGGTGACCATATTTATAAAATGGATTATTCGCATATGTTGGACTTCCACATGGCGAATCATGCTAGTTTGACCGTCGGCGTTATCCCGGTTCCGATGGAAGAAGCACCCCGTTTCGGAATCATGAATACGGATCAGACGAACCGCATCATCGAATTTGAAGAGAAGCCGAAAGAGCCGAAAAGCAATTTGGCATCCATGGGGATTTATATTTTCAACTGGGCCGTACTGCGCAAATATTTGGTGGAAGATCAAGCGAAACAGCGCGAAATGGAAGATTTCGGCAAGAACGTTATCCCAACTTATCTTGATAATGGCGAAAACTGCTTCGCTTATGCTTTTGATGGCTACTGGAAAGATGTCGGTACGATCGAAAGCCTTTGGGAAGCCAACATGGAATTTCTGGATCCGAACCATATCCTGAACATCAGGGATGAAGAATGGCGCATTTATTCAAAAAATCCGGTATCCCCTCCTCAATTTTTGACGGAGACATCCAATGTGACGGATTCAATGATTGTGGACGGTTGCTATGTGGCCGGTGAAATCACCCATTCGATCCTTTCCCAGAACGTTCGGGTCGGCAACGGATCGGTCGTACGCGATAGCTTGATCATGGCGAATGTAACGATCGGAGAGAATGTCACAATCGAGCATGCCATCATCGGAGAAAATGCAAAAATTGCCGACAATGCGAATGTCATCGGCAATGACAGTGCGATCGAAGTTGTTGGATATGCTGAAGTTATAGGAGGACTGAAAGATGAAGATGAATAGTATCTGTGCCATATTAAACCTGACCGAGGACGAGAAAGCGTTGAAACCTTTGACGCAGGTTCGCCCGATTGCTTCATTACCGTTCGCTAGCCGTTACCGGCTGATCGATTTCAATCTTTCAAGCATCAGCCATGCTGAAATCAAATCAGTGGGCATGTTCATCGCCGGAAGCGGTCGCTCTATTTATGACCATATCCGCAGCGGATCCGTTTGGGACCTTGAATCCGGCTTGGGGGGCGGAATCTTCACCTATTCCCAACTGTGGCTGAAAGCGCTCCAGGAACACAATGGCGATGCCCTGGATTTCTACATGAACCATAAAGAATTCATCACACGTTCCCAAGGTGAATATGTCATCGTCATGGGCAGCAAGATTTTGGCGAATGTCGACATCAAAGCGATCATGCAACATCATTTGGCAAAGGATGGCGATATCACGGTAGTCTACAAGACCGTGCCTAAAGCCTTCCTTGAAAACAGACCGAAGGAGAAAATTTTGAAAATCGATCGTGATGAATATCTATTGCACTTGACCGATGCGAAAGATGCCCCTGCGGATCTCGAGCGCCTTGCGATGACCATGAACATGTACTTCATGAGAGCGGACAAAATGCTGGAATTGATTCAGCGTGCCGAATTGGAAGATGTGCAACTCGACGCGGACAAACTAATCGAACACTATCTTCCGGAATACCAAGTCAATACTTACGAATACACAGGCTATATGGCCAATATCGATTCTATCCCAGCCTACTTCAATGCAAATATGGAAATGTTGGAAAAGAACAAATTCTCAGCGCTGTTCCACGGCAGCCAAAACGTCATCACGAAGGTGAAGAATGGGGCACCTACCTATTATGCTAAAGGGGCTCATGTGAAGAATGCCCAATTCGCCACAGGCTGCGTCATTGAAGGGACAGTCGAGGATTCCTTGATTCATCGTAAAGTAACTATCGCTAAGGATGCCGAAGTCCGCAACAGCATCATCATGCAGGGATCACAGATCGGTGAAGGCGCGGTTCTGGAATACTGCATCCTGGACAAAAACGTGACTGTCGGACCCGGTGTGACTTTGAAAGGCACGAAAGATAATCTAGTTGTGATCGAAAAAAATAAAACAATTACTGTTTAGAGAGAAGGATGCGCGAGATGAAAATTTTATTTGCCGCAAGTGAAGCCGCTCCTTTCTTCAAAACAGGCGGGCTCGGGGATGTCGCGTACGCATTGCCGAAGGAGTTAGTCAAACAAGGCGTGGATATCCGGGTAGTGCTTCCGTACTACTCGACCATGCCTGCGAAATACAAGGAAGAAATCAAAGAATTACTGCATTTCCGTGTGCAAGTCGGTTGGAAGAGCATGTATTGCGGCGTAAAAACATTGGAATTGGAAGGCGTCACTTATTATTTCATCGATAACCAGGCCTATTTCAATCGACCATCCCTGTACGGGCAAATGGACGACGCCGAAAGATTCGGATTCTTCTCACTGGCGATCTGCGAAATGATGGAAAAAATCGACTTCATCCCGGACGTCGTCCATGTGAATGATTGGCATACAGCCATGGTGCCGGTCCTGCTGGTGGACAAATACCACTGGATCGAAGCCTATCAAGGTATCCGCAAAGTCATCACGATCCACAATATCCGTTTCCAAGGGGTCTATGATCCGTCCATCCTGCACAGTATCTTCGGGACCGGGATGAACATCTATCATGAAGACGGCGTCAAGTATTATGACAGCGTCAATTTCATGAAAGGCGGGGTCAATTTTTCCGATGTCGTCACGACGGTCAGTCCGTCCTATGCGAACGAAATCCAGACTCCGGAATTCGGCGAAGGGCTGGATGGTACGCTGCGCTACAACAGCTGGAAAATCAAAGGGATCATTAACGGCATCGATTACGATGTCAATGATCCGGAGAGCGATCCGAAGTTGGAATACCATTTCTCTGCCGACGATCTGTCCGGCAAAGCCGCAAATAAAGCGGCTCTCCAGGAACGTTTGGGATTGGAGGTCAATCCGGATATTCCTTTAATCACGAGCGTCGGACGCTTGACGGACCAAAAAGGTTATCAACTGGTGCAGGAAAAGGCCGAGGAATTATTGAATGCCCGCGATGTCCAGATCGCCATCCTTGGGACCGGCGAAGCGGAATACGAAAATTCCTTCCGTTATTTCGCCGCGAAATATCCTGATCGCTTCGCGGCGGTCATCGATTTCGACATCTCCTTGGCGCAACAGATGTATGCAGGCGCGGACATGTTCCTGATGCCTTCCGCCTTCGAACCATGCGGCTTGTCGCAGATGATTTCCTTACGCTACGGCACGTTGCCGATCGTCCATGAGACGGGTGGCCTGAAGGATACAGTGGTCCCTTACAATTCCTATACGGGTGAGGGGACCGGGTTCACTTTCATGGATTTCAGCGGCTACACGCTGTTGGGCACCATCTACCGGGCTCTCGATGTCTATGAAAACCAACCGAAAGCTTGGGCGGAAATGGTGCGCGAAGCGATGAGCCGCGATTTCAGCTGGAAAGAGCCGGCCAAAGATTATCTGGATGTCTATCGGTCGTTAGTCAACGAATAAGAGGAGTTGAAAGCGTATATGGCATTTGACGTTCAAGAATTCAAGAAGGAATACCAAAAAACATTCGAAGAATTATTCGCCTATGGTTATGAGGACGGTTCGAAAACAGAGCAGTTCATTGCGTTGGGGGACTTGGTCCGTGGGCGTTATTCTGAGGACTGGATCCAAACAATCACAGCCTATAACAAAAAACAGGAAAAACAAGTCTATTACTTTTCGATGGAATTCTTGCCGGGAAGGATGCTGAAAAGCAATCTCCTGAACATGGGCATCTTGGATTGTGTCAAACAGGGAATGGAAGAACTGGGACTGGATCTGGATGAAGTCGCCCGTGCAGAAGTCGATCCGGCTTTGGGCAACGGCGGGCTCGGCAGGTTGGCATCCTGTTTCATGGATTCCATAGCGTCGACCGGCCTTGCCGGCAACGGAAACGGCATCCGCTACCGTTATGGTCTCTTCAAACAAAAATTCATCAACGGGTACCAGATCGAGTTGCCGGAAAACTGGCTGCGCAACCGCAACGTTTGGGAAGTGCGCAAAGAGAATAAGGCCGTCATCGTCCGCTTCGGCGGGGATGTCAGCTTTACGCAGGACGAGGACGGCAGGCTGCGCGTGAACCATGTCAACACCCGCGATATCCTGGCTGTACCATACGATACGGCACAAGTGGGCTACAAAAATGGCATCGTCAACAATCTGCGTCTCTGGTCGGCGGAGATTCCTTACGGGGATGAAGCGCGCTTTTCGACCGAACAACAACGCGAAGAAGTCAAACGCATCACTGAAGTGCTGTACCCGGATGATTCCAACTACGAAGGACGGCTTTTGCGCGTCCAGCAGGAATACTTTTTCTCTTCTGCAGGCGTCCAGAGCATTGTCCGCTACTTCAAACGGCTGAAGCTCGACTGGAGCCTTTTCCCGGATAAAATCGCGATCCATATCAACGATACCCATCCGACGTTGGCGATCCCGGAACTGATGCGGATCTTATTGGATGAGGAAGGATTGACGTGGGATCAGGCCTGGGAGATCACGAAGAAAACAGTCAGCTACACGAACCACACGATCCTTCAGGAAGCGATGGAGCGTTGGCCGGAAACGATGATCCAAGACCTGCTGCCGCGCATCTACCAGATCATTCAGGAAATCAACCGCCGCCATATCGACAAGAAAGCACCGTTGTATGGTGAGGACTTGACTATGCGCACCGCGATCATCGCCAATGGCCAAATCAAAATGGCCAATCTCGCCATCATCGGCAGCCACAGCGTCAATGGCGTAGCGAAACTGCATACGGATATCCTGGTGGCTGACACGCTGCATGACTTCTACGTGATGTATCCGCAAAAGTTCAACAACAAAACGAATGGTATCACGCAGCGGCGCTGGGTGCAGATCGCAAATGAAAATCTGACGGCCATGCTCGATGAAACCATCGGCACCGATTGGAAGAGCGATCCGGAAGACATCAAAATCCTCAAGGCGCACCGGGACAACAAAGAGGTCCTGGACAAGCTGGAGCAAGTCAAGCTTGCGAACAAGCGGCGCTTTGCCGAGTATGCGCGCAAGGAAATGAACCTCGAAATCGATCCGAACGCTTTGTTTGATGTACAGATCAAACGACTGCACGCCTACAAGCGGCAGCTGTTGAACGTGCTACACATTTTGGACAGATACCTGCAGCTGAAGGATGATCCGAAAGTCAACCTGCAGAAGCGCGTCTTCATTTTCGGAGCGAAGGCTGCCCCGAGCTATTATTACGCCAAACAAATCATCAAACTGATCAATGCGATTGCTGATCTGATCAACAATGACCCTGCCATCAACGACAAGATCAAAATCGTTTTCGTAGAGAATTATGGCGTGTCGCTGGCGGAACTGATCATCCCGGCGGCTGATATCAGCGAACAGATTTCTCTGGCCGGCAAGGAAGCTTCCGGCACGAGCAACATGAAACTGATGTCGAACGGTGCCGTAACGATGGCCACTTTGGATGGTGCCAACGTTGAAATCCGCGATAATGTCGGCGATGAAAATATCTTCATCTTCGGTCTGAAGAGTGAAGAAGTGCAGGAATATTACCGGAACGGTGTGTACAATTCCCGGGATATCTACGACAAAAATCCGCGTTTGAAACGCGTCTTGAACCTGCTGATCGACGGGACGATTCCCGGCGTCGAAGCGGAAGGCCGGGATATCTTCGATTCTTTGGTCATGTACAACGACGAGTATTTCCTGCTGAAGGATTTCGACAGCTATATCAGAGCGCAATACGAGGCGGATACGGCCTTTTCCGACAGAGACAGATGGAACCGCATGGCACTGATGAATATCGCCAGTTCAGGTCCGTTTTCATCGGATTACACGATTCTGCGTTATGCGGATGAAATCTGGAAGATAAAACCACAATCCTAAGAACGCACGCCAAGGGCCACCTCGAATTTAAAAGAGGTGGCCCTTGATTTTGCGTCCGCTGACCGACTGACCGCCAGCCGAGGGCAGTAATACAGAAAGAGAGCGGGACAGAACGCGTTTAGCTCCGGACCACTGGAGCGAACAAGCGCAGAATGGCTGCAGGCCATTCGAGCATTGTTCGTGAAGTGGAGCCAGGGGCTGCGTTCTGTCCCGCGTTTACGCACACTATGTTCGGATACAAAAAGAGACTGGGAGTTTAGTCCCAGCCTCTGTTTTCATGAATAGTTTTTACTGCGGGAACACTGGCGCGTGCGCGTATTCATGCAGCTGAGGCGCTATTGATCGCTTTCGCGTTTAAAGAAGAATTCTTTCTCTTCCGCTTCGTCGTAGATGGTCAGCGTAGGGGACGTGTCCTTTTTGAGGATCAGGTAATAGCCGAAATGATCGCGGAAGACCAGCTCGTTTGGCTTGGCCTCCTCGAGAGTGGCCTTCAATTTTTTGTTGTTCAGGAGAATCTCAAGATTATCAGTAATTTCAACCTTCAAGGACTGTGCGTCGTTTTTCCATGTGCCGATGTAAGGGGTGAACGATGTTGACAGGTTCTTACCGGCATTGCGGTTGGACTTGAACAAAGCAGAACTGATGCTTGCGACTACGGATAATCCGACTATGATCCTCCAAGGGTTATTTTTTTTCACTGATTTGAAACCTCCCACAATAAGTTAACTCATAGTATATTCTTTTTTTTGCAAATGGCCATAGCATTAACAATACAAATATGTTACAAATGATGTAAAGTTTGAAAAGGTAATTGCCATTGCTGTGATATGATGATATTCTAAAGCATAAATGAAAAAACAATTACAAAATTAAAAAAGAATTAAAGAAATCTAGCGAGGAAGTGTTCGGTTTGAAGGTTATTAAATTTGGCGGGAGTTCCCTTGCGAATGGGACTCAATTGAAAAAAGTGCTGCAGATTGTGAAAGATGACGCAGACAGAAGGATCGTCGTCGTCTCGGCTCCAGGCAAACGCAATGATTCGGATGAAAAAGTTACGGATCTTTTGATCAAGTTGGCCGATGAAGTGAAGAACAAAGAGGATCACACAAAAACGTTGCAGACGATTTTGAAAAGATATCAAGATATCGTCGATGAATTGGAAATCGATCCGAGCGTGATGACGACCATTTCCAAAAATTATGATGAATTGATCCAGACAAAATTCTACAATGAATTGTATGCGCTGGACGCATATAAAGCCAGCGGCGAAAACAACAGCGCCATCCTGGTAGCCGCATTTTTCAACAAAGAGGGGATCCCAGCCAAATACGTCAACCCGAAGGATGCCGGGCTTCTCGTCACGGATAACCCGGGAAACGCGCGGGTATTGCCGGAATCGTTCAAGAATCTTTACGCATTGCGCGACTCGAAGGAAGTCATTGTGTTTCCGGGCTTCTTCGGCTATACGAAAGACGGACAGCTGCTGACGTTCTCAAGAGGGGGCTCGGACATTTCCGGAGCGATCGTCGCGAACGGCGTCAAAGCCAGCCTGTATGAAAACTTTACGGACGTGGATGCCATCTACGTGGCGAATCCTAAGATGGTCAAGCATCCGAAAAAAATCAAGCAATTGACCTATCGTGAAATGCGTGAATTATCCTACAGCGGATTTTCGGTCTTCCATGATGAAGCTTTGCAGCCGGCTTTCAGCGCGGGCATCCCGGTAGTCGTCAAAAACACCAACAATCCATCCGCTCCCGGAACCAGCATCACGAGAACGAAGCCGGAAAACAAGCAGATCGTTTCCGGTATCGCCAGCTCGACCGGTTTCATGAGCATCTATATCGGCAAATACTTGATGAACCGTGAAGTCGGTTTCGGCCGCAGAGTGCTGCAGATTTTCGAAGATTTCAACCTGAATTTCGAGCATATGCCATCCGGTATCGATGATTTGTCGATCATCCTGCGCGCCAATCAGATGACGATGCAGCAGGAACAAGAGCTGTTGTACCGTTTGAAGAACGAATTGGAAGCGGACGATGTCCAGGTCAAGGGCGGCATCTGCCTGTTGATGATCGTCGGCGAAGGCATGGTCAATTCGGTCGGGACAGTAGCGAAAGCCTGTACCGCGTTGGCTGAAGCTGACATCAACCTGGAAATGATCAACCAAGGTTCGTCGGAAGTCAGCATCATGTTCGGGATCGACGAAAAGGACGAAGCCAGAGCAGTCAAAGTGCTGTATGATGCCTTCTTCCCGGCAAAAAAAGACTAGATCAGTATCGGAACAGGCAGCGATGAAAATGACTTCATCGCTGCCTGTTTTTTTGTTCCCGATGATCAGATTTGCCAAATCGGATCAGCCGAAAAAGGAGAGCGGGACAGAACGCGTTTAGCTCCGGACCACTGGAGCGAACAAGCGCAGAATGGCTGCAGGCCATTCGAGCATTGTTCGTGAAGTGGAGCCAGGGGTTGCGTTCTGTCCCGCGTTTACGCACACTATGTTCGGATGCACAAAGAGACTGGGAGTTTAGTCCCAGCCTCCTTTTTCTGTTGCGGATTTCAGATTGTTTACTTCTCTTGCGCCAGTCTGGTGCTCGTTGTCGTCCCCGCCGAAGTTGCGGAACCCTTGAAGTGGTGGGTAGGGATCTTTGCCAGAAGCCGCAGACTGTTCAGGATGACCAGAATCG
This sequence comes from Trichococcus ilyis, assembly GCF_900109135.1. Taxonomy (GTDB): domain Bacteria; phylum Bacillota; class Bacilli; order Lactobacillales; family Aerococcaceae; genus Trichococcus; species Trichococcus ilyis. The sequence goes on from NZ_FNYT01000012.1 coordinate 36,796, forward strand.
TGCTGCCTTCATGCCCGACCACACCAAGCGGAAGGTTGATGAGCTGGAACAGATTGGACAGGATGAGGATGAGGATGACGCTGATCGAAAAAATGATGTTCTGCATCGTAATTTTTTTCAGTTTCTTCGACAAACCGTAACAATATTCCAACTTGTCCAGTTCGCTCTTCATCAGTACCACATCCGCCGTTTCCATGGCGATGTCCGTTCCTTCACCCATAGCGATGCCGATGTCGGCGTTTGCCAGAGCAGGGGCGTCATTCACGCCGTCTCCGACCATGCCGACCAATTTGTATTTGGCCTGCAGGTCTTTCAGGATGGTGGTTTTGTCTTCGGGAAGGCAATTCGCGCGGATTTCGTCCACACCCAATTGCTTGCCGATGGTCTGACCGGTTGCTTCATTGTCGCCGGTGATCATGATCGTGTGGACGCCATTGGCCTTGAAAAATGCGATCATGTCTTTGGCTTCTGATTTAGGTGTGTCCAATAAAGCATAATAGGCCACGACTTTGTCATCTTGGGAAACGTAAATGACCGTCTTGCCTTCGTTCTGGAGCGCGAGAGCTTCTTTTACTAGCGCCGAATCGTTATGCTCTTCGCTTACGACAAAAGTTTTTTTGCCGATTTTCCATTGGCTTCCGAATGCTTCACCGGCCAATCCGAATCCGGTAAGATCCTGGATCGAATCCATCTGGGACTTCACATAGTCTTTCGTTTCGAGATGCTGGATCAGAGCCGAGGCGATCGGATGGGTCGAGGAATGTTCCAAAGCATAGATGACGGACATGATGTGTTTTTCATCCGTGCCCGCAAGGTAACTGGATTCCGTCACTTTCGGTTTGCCTTCTGTCAGTGTGCCTGTTTTGTCGAAAGCGATGCAGTCCATCGCGGAGAAGTTCTCGATCGGGATCCCGCCTTTGAACAGGATACCATGCTTGGCTGCGTTGGAAATGGCGGAAAGGACTGCCGGAGTGGCCGACGCCACCAATGCGCAAGGGGAAGCGACAGTCAGAAGCACCATGCCGCGGTAAAACGATTCATTCCAGCCCCAATCCAGGATGAAATAGAAGACGGCGATCATGACCGGCACGAAAATCAGGACGATTTTGACATAGGTGTTTTCGATGCGGTTGATGAAGCTTGCCGTCTTCGAAGGGGTCTTTTGCGCTTCTTCGACCATGCGGATGATTTTGGCGAACAGGGTATCCTTCGATTCTTTCGTGACCGTCATCGTCAACGCTTCGCTCAAGTTGATTGTGCTGCCGAAGATCTCGTCGCCGACCAGCTTTTCGACTGGAACGGATTCGCCGGAAATGGCTGCCTCATCGATCATGCCTTGGCCGGATTTGATCGTGCCGTCGATCGGGATGCTGGCGCCTTTAGGGACCAATAAAGTATCGCCGACCTTAAGCTCTTTGACGGCAACGTCCTCGATTGAGCCGTCCGGGTTGATGCGTTTTGCGATTTCAGGGACAATGTCCATCAAGGCTGTGATTGCTTGGGTGCTTTTATCGGTCGCGTATTCCTCCAACGATCCGGACAGCGAGAAGATGAAAATGAGCAGCGCGCCTTCCATCCAGTAGCCGATCAGCGAGGCGCCGACTGCGGCAAGCACCATCAGTATGTCAACGTTCAGATGTTTATTCTCAACTGTATCGATGAAGCCTTCTTTTGCTTGTTTATAGCCGCCTATGAAGAAAGATAGGACGAAAATGATGGCTGCAGCTGTATCAAGGTTTTGCCATTGCAACACAATGCCAAGAATGATGAGAATGCCGCTGATCATGGTTGCGATCATCGCTTTATTCTTGAATAGGTCTTTCATTATTTGACACTCCTTCCTTTTATGTCTTCATGATAGCATCAAAAACATCCAGATTATAATTATTACAATCAAACAGAAATGAATTTCATTCTCATTGTCCATAAAACAGACACAAATGGGAGGGCGGAAAAATTGCACACAGCAATAAATCCGGAAGTATCCGATAATTTTCCAGTTTATAATTATTATCAAAAGAGAGTCTGGATGGGAAGAAAGGCAAACAGAAAAGGCCACCCTAAGAGGATGGCCGAACTGGTTTTCAGACAAACAGGAAGTAGAGCAGAACGATCGCCCCGAGCGCGATCCTGTACCAGCCGAATGCCTTGAAGTCATTGCGTTTCAGGTAGCCGATCAAAAACTTGATGGCGATGATCGAAACGAGGAAAGCCGTGAGCATGCCCGACAAGAGCACAGCGAATTCGAGCCCGGTGAAATTGAACCCGAATTTGATGATCTTCAGGAAACTGATCCCGAACATGATCGGGATGCTCATGAAGAAAGAAAACTCCGTCGCGATAAAGCGGGAAGTGCCCAACACGATGCTCCCGAGGATCGAAGAGCCGGAGCGCGAGGTTCCCGGAATGATCGACAGCGCTTGGAACAAACCGATCTGGAAGGCTTTCATATACGTCAATTCGCTGAAATCGGTGATGCTGGGTTCGCGATCCTTGTGTCTGTTCTCGATGACAATGAACAAAATCCCGTAGACGATCAGCGCCAATGCCACAACCGTCGCGTTCAGCAGATTTTCATCTGCCCAATCGTTCAAAGGCAAGCCGATTACACCTGCCGGGATGCAACCGATGACCACTTTTTTCCAGATATCCCAAGTCTGGGCTTTTTCCGTCTTTGTTTTGTTTGGTGAGAAGGGGTTCAATTTGTGAAAATAAATGACGACCACAGCCAGGATGGCCCCCAACTGGATCACATAGAAGAACATCTCTTTGAAGGCCTGCGAAAGGTTCAACTGGATGAATTCTTCGACGAGGATCATGTGGCCCGTGCTGCTGATGGGCAGCCATTCAGTGACACCCTCAACGATGCCGAGGATGATTGCTTTCAGTATTTCCATAAATGCCATAGATTATCCTTTCCGATACATGATTTTTTGATGCTCCATCATCTAGTATAACGAAATGAAAAAGATTAGCCAACCATTTTCAAGGATTCATCCGAAAACGCGGACGCGCTTTCGGATGTAAGCGTTGCTAAAAAAATTCACAATAACCGGCCGTTTGTGTTAGAATAAGATGTACCGATTTTCACATAAGATCATTTAAATAAGGAAGAGGCGATAGCATGTTTGGCTTTTTTAAGAAGGACGACAAGAAGGGAAAACTGCCGGTTGAGAAGGAAATCCTGTATTCACCTGCCAACGGTACAGTAGTGCCTATTTCGGATGTTGCGGATCCGGTGTTTTCCCAAAAAATGATGGGTGACGGATTTGCGGTCATCCCTACAGACGGAGACATCCACTCTCCAGCGAAAGGAAAAGTTTTGAGCGTATTCCCTACAAAACATGCGGTAGGCATCTTGTTGGACAGCGGGCTCGAGCTTTTGTTGCATATGGGATTGGATACGGTCGAATTGAATGGCAAGCCGTTCGAAGTCTTCGTGAAGGAAGGGCAATCTTTGACTGCCGATACGCTGATTGCCAAGGTGGATCTTGCGCAACTTCAGGAAGCCGGTAAAGATTCCGCGATGGTTGTCGTGATCACAAATATGGACAAAGTCAAGAACTTCAGTCTGGATGTGACCGGCGACGCCGCCGCAAAAGCAGAAATCGGTAGCGTCTTGCCGAAGGAATAATGGAATCCAGCCAAAAAAAGCTTCATCCGGACATCCGGATGAAGCTTTTTTTGGCGATATGGAGAAGGCGCGTGCTTACCGGCGAGGCACCTCGTTGCCGGAATCCGGCTTGCTAAGGACGCTCCACCGAAAAAATTTCCCCGAGCTTCGTGTATTCGTTGCCGGCCAGCCTTGCGACCGGCTGCAACTTGTCGGCCAAAACATACTGCTTTTCCGGGTCGAAGACTGCCTCATCGAAATGGAAATCTTCTACGCGCAGAATGAACAGATCGGTCAGCACTGCACCTTCCGCATCTGCGATCGGCACGTATTGATGCACGGAGGTTTCCATCCGGATCTTCGCTTCTCTGATGGCAGGCACAGTGACGCTGCGGCTGGCGGTCAAGGTCAATTCTGTCAGCTCGATTTCGCTCTCCGTGTCCGGAAGCTGTGCAGCCGTCCGGTTCATCTCCTCGACCAATTCTTCGCTGACGATATGGACGACAGCTTGTTTGTTGGCCAGCAGGTTTTTGGCGGAATCCTTCATTTTGCCGCCGTTCCGCAGGATAGCTACGCTGATGAGCGGCAGTACGTTCGAAGCGACACTGAAAAAGCTGAAAGGCGCCGCGTTGACGACTTGCGTTTCCGGGTTTTCGGTAGTGATCCAGGCGATCGGACGGGGAATGATGCTGCCTGTCAAAAATTTGTACATCTGTTTTGTGCTGATGTCGTTGGAGCTGAAATGCTGCATAAGGTCACTTCTTTCTGTTCAGGATAGTGGATTCGATGGCTTCCTGTTTTGGTTCCAGAAAATCAGGCAGGGCAAATGTTTCCCCGTAGTTGCAGTCCCAAAACAGCGCGATAAAATTGTTTGTTGCGTTCCGCATCTTTGGTGATGGCGATGAGATGATGAAAACCCGTGATCATGATAAACTAAGCCTCCGTTCAAATAGTCCATAAGCCGAGTATACAGGAGAGTGCCCAGGCGCGGGTACTATTCTGCTCAAAACGCTGACCGGACGGTTGAATGGCTGAGCATCGGAGCCCCTCCGATCGAGGAAAAACCAAAAACCCCCTCGTTCAGCAGAACGGGAGGGAGTATGCAGCTATTCTAGTAGAATACGCAAACGCACTCTGGCGCGTAGACGTCTTTTTGCACTAATGTCAATTTTCCGGTCGTTGCATCGCGTTCGAACAAGGTTAGGTTATCGGAATCCTGATGCGCAACAATCACGAATTGCCCGCTCGGATCCAGGTTGAAGTCGCGCGGGGTGTTTCCTTCGGTCGGCACATATTCGACCAATGACAAGGTTTCGCCATCTTCAGAGACCGCATAGACGACCAACGAATCGTGACCGCGGTTCGAAGCGTAAACGAATTTGCCGTCCGCAGAAATACGGATAGCTGCGCCGCCGTTGAAGCCGGTATGCTCTGCAGGGATGGTCGTGATGACCTGCAACAACGAGAAGGTGCCTGTTGCCGCTTCGTAAGCCAACACCTCAACGTCGCTGCTCAATTCGCCGAACAAGTATGCAACTTTGCCGTTCGGATGGAAAACCAAATGGCGCGGACCGGTTCCGGGTGTCGCTTTGTAACGGGCTGCTTCCGTCAGTTTGCCTTCGTCGGAAACCGTATAGGTATAAACTTCGTCGGTGCCCAGATCGCAAGCCAACAGGAATTTTTTGTCGGGAGAAAGCGCGCTGTAGTGTACGTGCGGGATGGTTTGGTTCTCATGGATGCTGGAACCTTCATGCTGGGCACGGTCGCTCATCGTGAATGAGCCGTCCGCGTTCTCTTTGTAGACAGTCAAGTATCCGCCGTGGTAATTGGCTGTGAAGATCAATTTTTTATCTTCGTCGTAATGGATATAGCAAGGCGCAGAGCCTTCAGCAGAAATTTCGGCCACCTTGTCATAGGTTCCGTTTTCATTTTTCTTGAAAGAAGTGATTCCGCCGCCTTCATCCGTTTTCGAAATGCTGTAGAGTGTGCCTTTATCAGCGGATAAATCCAGATAGGTAGGGCTGTCCACTTCCGCAATCAGGCGATAATCCCGCAATTCTTTTTTATCGGTGTCCAAAATGATCTGATGAACCCCTTTACTTTCTCTTTTCGTGTAAGAGCCAAGATACAAAACTTGTTCCATCCAAAGACCTCCTAAAATATTATGATAATTCCATTATAACAAATGCTTTTCACAATTACAGGAAAAACAGCTTGCGAGGCAAATAAAGTTGCAAACCTTGTCATAATCAATGGTCTGCCAAAAAAACTATGATAGAATAGAGATTGTAAAAAGTGTTTGAAAAAGGGGATATGATAATGCAAAGCAGAGTAATCCAAATTGGAGAAAAAGCAATTGATATAAAAGAACCGATGATCATCCTGTTCGATGAGAGCGCAACGGAACCCTTGCAGCTAGTCTCCGTCATCCACCGTTTTGTGGAGCCGCGGGAATGGTTCGACTTGGAGAATGGGGACCGGATATTGTTTGATGAGCAAGAGTACCGCATTTCCTACATCGGTACCCATGTTCTGAATAATCTGCAGGCGCTGGGCCACACGACGATGATCTTCAAAAATTGGGATGAGGAACGCTTGGAAACGAGCATCTATTTGACGCCTCACATTTTGCCGACCATCACGGATGGCACCACCATAACCTATAGGAAGAAAGATTGAAGGTGAGTCAGATGGAAAAAGCTCCCCGAAGAGGAAACAAACACGCGAATCGGTATTCCTGGTTCGATAAGTGGTTCCTGAACAACAAGTTCGTGACCGTGCTCCTGATCGTCCTGCTGATTTTGTTGATCGTTTTGGTCTTCACGAAGGTCTCCTACCTATTGGGGCCGATCAGCAGTTTCTTCAGTGTCATCGGCTTTCCGTTGGTGATGGCGGGCATTTTTTATTACATGCTGAATCCGTTTGTGACTTTCATGGAAAAAAAGGGCATCAAACGTTTCGTCGGGATCTGGGTCGCATTCGTGCTTGTGCTGTTGGGGATGATCTGGGGTTTTGCGATCCTGATCCCAATCATCCGCGACCAGACGATCGGAATCGTCCGCGAGTTCCCGAGCTATTGGCAGGCGATCGAAAAAATGACAATCGAATTGGTCAATTATGAATGGTTCACTTCCCTACAGGAACAGATCAACCAAGCCAATGCCGATATCTTCAAAAGCGTTTCGGAGAAACTGAATCAACTGTTGTCCAACACTGTCAGCGGATTGGGCAGTGTCGTCGGATTGTTGACGAATGCGTTTGTGGGAATCGTCACGATGCCGATCATCCTTTATTACTTGCTGAAAGAAGGGGAGAGGTTGCCGCTGAGTTTTCTGCAGTTCTTTCCCACTAATCTGCGGGAATCGATCGGTGAACTGTTGAAGAAAATCAACACACAGATCAGCCAGTATGTGCGCGGCCAAATCACCGTCGCTTTCTTTGTCGGCCTGATGTTCGTCATCGGGTATGCCGTCATCGGCATGAAATACGGCATCGTCTTGGGAATACTCGCCGGCTTCCTGAACATCATCCCTTATATGGGTTCTTTCCTTGCGATGGTGCCTGCAGTGATCGTTGCGATCGTCGATTCGCCTTTGATGCTGGCAAAAGTGCTGCTGGTCTTCTCGATCGAACAATTCATCGAAGGCCGCGTCATTTCGCCGCAGGTGCTCGGCAGCAACCTTGAAGTCCATCCGGTCACGATCATCTTCGTATTGCTCACGGCCGGGAAGTTGTTCGGGCTGACCGGCTTCATTTTGGGAATTCCCGGGTACGCTGTGCTGAAGGTCCTGTTCCTGCACATCTTTGAATGGTACAAGGAAATTTCCGGCCTGTATTTGGAGGAACCTGAAGCCGAGGAAGGACCGGACGAGGATTATATCCAGGAATAACCGAAAAGAAAAGGGGAATGCTAGATGAACAAAAAGAGATGGATTGCGGTCGCGATCGCGTTGGTGCTTTTCGTGGCATCACTCGGCTCGCAATTTCTGTCGACCCGTTTGGCTGACCAGACCGAAGAATCGCTCGGCCAACTGACCGGCAACCTGATTCCGGGAACCAGCCTGCAGGAGACCGTCCTGGAAGGCGGTGATGCCAGCAACCGGATCGCGGTGCTCCACGTCGAAGGCGCCATCCAATCCGGGTCAGGCGGGATGTTGACGGACGGCTCCAGCTATGATCATGATCTGTTTCTGGAACAGCTGCAGGCCATCGAAGAGGACGATACGGTAAAAGCGATCTTCCTGATAGTCGACAGTCCGGGTGGCGGTGTGTATGAGAGCGCGGAAGCGCATGACAAATTGTACCGGATTGCCGCTGAAAAGGAAATTCCGGTTTATGCCTCTATGCAAGGTACGGCTGCAAGCGGAGGGTACTACATCTCTGCAGGCGCAGACAAGATTTATGCTACTGCCGAAACGACCACCGGTTCGATCGGCGTCATCATGCAGGCGATCGAGTACTCCGGACTGCTTGAAAAATTAGGGATCGAATACAATACCATCAAGTCCGGCAGCCTGAAGGACATCGGATCGCCGGACCGCGACATGACGGAAGAAGAACGTGCCTTGCTGCAAGCGTATGTCGATGAAGCGTACCAGCGTTTCGTGACAGTCGTGTCGAACGGAAGAGGAATGCCGGAGGATGAGGTCCGCGCTGTGGCGAACGGCATGATCTATTCCGGGACTCAAGCCCAGACATTGGGCTTGGTTGACGAAATCGCCTACACGGATGATGCGCTGGAAGCGCTGAAGACAGCATACGAACTGGAGGACGCCGAAGTGTTCGAGTATGCGTCAACACCCGGCCTGTTCTCCGATTTTTCCTGGTTGTTCGCGCAGGCGGCAGCCAAGCTGACGAGTCAGGAAAACCAGACGCTTTCCGAACTGCAGCTGCTCCGCGATACCTTCGGGACAACAGCAGCTCCGAGATTGCTATATCTCTACGGAGGTGAGTGATGATGGAGGATAGAACGGTTACGCATGAAGAACGTTTGGAGCAGATCCGGCAAAAGAAGGCAGCCTGGGAGGAAGCAGAGCGGTTTTCCGATCAGCAAGAACGCCCGTTCCACCGCTATCCCGATTACGTATTCGCCGGTTTCTGGATCCGCTTCTTTGCCTACCTCACTGATCTGCTGATCGTGCAGGCCTTGGTGGCGATCCTGATCAATCCAGTTTTTGCTTTGATCGGCATCCGGATGCACGGAGATTCCCCTTATACGCTTTACGGATTTTTCCAGCTGCTTGTTTTGGTCGGCTACTTTGTACTGACGACGAAATACACGAATGGCCAAACCTTGGGCAAGATGATTTTCGGCATCCGCGTCGTCTGTTTCAAGGAAGAAAAACTCAGTTGGCCTACAGTCCTGATCCGCGAAGGCATCGGCCGTTGCATCGGCAAAACCGTTGCTGTGGTCTATTTGATCGCTGCTTTTCAGAACAAAAAACAGCATCCGATCGATATGCTTTGCGACACCTCGGTCGTGACCGAAAACAGTGTCCGGGCTCTGTTGGAAGGCTGTCAATGAGAAGAATGCTCATAAAAAGGCATGCACCCGGAGATTTTCGGGCGCATGCCTTTTTGTTATGGGCAGATCTGATATGGACGGGTTTTTTTGTTGGCCGGAGGAGGGACCTCGCCACCTTTCTTGCTTGCAAATTCCGGCAACAGCGTTATACTTGTTATATAACGGACAGGAGGGGTAGAAATGTTCATTGAGATTCTTCCGAATAGCGAAACGCCGATCTATACACAACTGATGTACCAGATCAAAATGGGGATACTCAAAGGGGAATGGTCATTCGGTGAGGGGTTGCCGAGCGTCCGGAGTTTGGCCAGTGAATTGGGCATCAACATGCATACCGTAAACAAAGCCTATAACCTGTTGGCTGACGAAGGCATCCTGGAAAAGAACCAGAAAGGCTATTTCGTCAGTGAACGCGCCGCGATTGCATCCAATGAGCGGACAAAGGCGGCGATCCAGGACAAGCTCAAGGAAATCCTGATCGACAAGCATATTTTTGAGGTCAATGAAGAAACGTTCAATGGCTGGCTGAACGAAATCGAGAAAGAACTGAAAGGGGAGGAGAAGGCACATGCTGATCTTTAGTTGGTTCATGGTGATTCTGTTTTTGCTGATTGGGGTGATCAATGGCATCACACCGTATTACAGCCGCTTGGGGACGCCGTTCGGAGTGACGGTTCCGACATCGCATCAGCGGGATCCCTATGTTTTGAAGCTGAAAAAAGCGTTCCTGTACCAAAATGTGGTCGGGAGTTTGCTGCTGGCCGCGCCGATCCTTTTCTTTCTCCGTTGGGAGGACGCCGAAAAAGCGGAGTTGTTTACCAGCATCTATGTCACGGTCGCGATGTTCGGCTTCATTTTTCTTTCTTTCTTGCTTTATCTGCAAAAGCGGAAACAACTCCGCAGCTGGAAAGAAGCAAACGGCATCAAAATCGAATCGAAAAAAGCCAAAATCGTCATCGATACCGCCTATCAAAAGGATCTGAAGGTGGTCTCCCATTCGGTGTTCATTTCTGCGCAACTGTTCATCCTGATGGTGACGGTGGCGGTCACGCTCTACTTTTATGATCAGATACCTGAGCGCTTCCCGGTTCACTGGAACAGTTCGAATGAACCGGATCGGATCGTGGACAAAACCTATTTGAATGTATTTATGCTGCCGGCGCTGCAGTTGCTGATGATTCCGTTGATGTTTTTCAGCCACTATTCCTTCATCAAATCGAAACAGAAGATTTCGCCTTATCTGTCCGATCTTTCGAGCAAGCAGAGCAAGCTTTTCCGCCAGGCGTGGTCCTATTATTTCCTGGTCGTGACAGTGATGACGCAACTGCTGTTGAGCGGCATCCATTTCTTTTCCTTGTTCTTTGCCGATCAGGGGGCCGAATGGATCATCGGGATGACGATTCCTTTCGTGGTCATCATAGTGGGTTACAGCGTCTATCTGACTTGGAAATACGGCCAAGGCGGCGAAAAGCTGTTCCTGAACGAAGCCGGGGAATTGCCGGATGAGGTGACGGAAGCGGATGAAGAGGCCTACTGGAAATGGGGCGTCTGGTATTACAATCCCGAAGACCCGGCGATTTTTGTCGAAAAACGGTTTGGCATCGGCAGCACGCTGAATATGGCAAGATGGCAATCGTGGGCGTTCATCGGAGCGCTGCTGGTTTTCGTCGCACTGACAGTTGTGCTTTCATTCGCGATGGAATAAGGAGCTGCACAGAAAAACAGAGGCGTTGTCCCATTCCGGGACAGCGCCTCTGTTTTTCGATCAGCTGGTCTTTTTGATGTGTTGGGCAACGGCCAAATCGACGATGCGGTTCGCCAAGTGGATGTTGCGGACCAGCAGCGGTCCATGGAAATAGGAACAGAAGACATTTTTGTAGCGGGCGCCTTCGGTCTTGTCTTCACCGTTGTTGCCCATCCCTTTTTCGACTTTTCCCAACGGACGCATGTTTTCGCCAAGGAAGGTCCTACCGTTGTGGTTTTCGAAACCTTCATAGGTCTCGTTGAATTCCTCGCTGCGGATGGTGATGTCGCCGATGAAGCGGTTGTTGTCCTGGCTTAGGGTATAGTGATCCAAGGCGCTGATGCCGGGGATTTTGTTGCCGGAGGCATCCATGTAGTAGTGCCCCAACAATTGGTAGCCGCCGCAGATAGCAAGCACAACGCCATCGTTTTCGATATATTTTTTGATGTCTGCTGCTTTGGCCTGAATGTCCTTGGAGACGATGAACTGTTCGTAATCCTGGCCCCCTCCGAAAAAGACGAGGTCATATTTTTCGGGATCGAACGGCTGATCCAGACTGATGATTTCGGTTTCGAAATCGATGCCTTTTTCACGGGCGCAGTACTGGAGCATCAAAAGATTGCCGTTGTCGCCGTATGTGTTCAGCAGGTTGCCGTACAAATGGCAGATACGTAGTCGCATTTATTTCATCCTTTCCGCGATATAGCCTTGATTCGCCAACTCTTTGCGGAGTTGCAGCACAGCGGTATACGTTGCCATCACATAGATTTTTTTCGTCGGAGCCTTTTTGAAAGCTTTGATGACGTCCGTTATCTCCGGCAAAACTTCCAGCTTTTCGTCCGGAATGCCGGCGACCTTCATGCGCAAGGTCAATTCTTTTTGGCGGATGCCGCTGACGGTCACTTTCGGAATGTCAAAATCCAAAAATTGCTCGTAATTGCCGTCCCAGATCCAACTGACATCGGTTCCGTCTGCCGGCCTATCATTCAGGATCGAGACGACGCTGAATGGCTCGTCTTCATAATGCAGGAGGTCGATGACCTGATTCAGCCCCACCGGATTTTTGATCAGGTTCAGGATGATTTCCTTGTCATCTACCGTGATCGTTTCCTGGCGGCCGAATTTTTGCTGGGCAGCCGAGAAGCCGGCCTGGATCTGTTCCGGCGTCAATCCGAAATGCTTGCCGACCGAATAAGCGGCCAATGCATTGTAGACGTTATAGAGACCGGCAACATTCGTGTGGAACGGATGTCCATCGATTTCAAAGGAAGAACTGTTGTGCGTCAGCTTGTCGACCTTAGTGACCGCATAAGTCAGTTCCGGACGTTTGAAGTTGCAATGCGGGCAGTAGTATTTCCCGAGGTTGCTGTAGGTATTGAATCTGTAGCGCAGAATGTGTTGGCATTTCGGACAAAGCACGCCGTCCGTGTTGTAATGCGCCAAAGTGTCGCCGTCGGGCGCATGGTTGAAGCCGAAATAGATCTGCTTGTTGACCAATTCTTTTGAGTTGAAGATCGGGCTGTCGCCGTTCGCCAGAATGACGGCATCCGGTGCGAGAGCAGCGCCGTCGATCATTTTTTGGTAAATCGTATAGATTTCACCGAACCGGTCCATCTGATCGCGGAAAACGTTCGTATTGACAATGACTTTCGGCTTGATGAACTTCGTCACCTTGACCAGGCTGGCTTCATCGACCTCCAAAACAGCGAAAACCCGTTCCTTCTTGGTTTTGCGCGAATAGCCTTCCAGGAAAGTGGAGATGATGCCTTGCTCCATGTTGGCGCCGGTCGGATTCGTCAAAATATTCGGGAATTTCTGCTGCAGTACATGATAAGTCAAAGATGTCGTCAGCGTTTTGCCGTTCGTGCCGGTGACGATGACGACATCGAAATTTTCGGAAAGGTGTTGCAACACATCGGGATCCAATTTGACGGCCAGTTTGCCCGGCAGGCTGGTGCCGCCTTTGGTGAATGTCTGAAGACCCCATTGGGCGATTTTCCCGATATTGATTGCTAGTGAACCGCGGATAGTCAAATAAATTCGCTCCTTACTTATGTATCTCTTGCCATCATAGCATATAACAAGGCATTTTTCGATAGCGTTAGTATAGCAGAATTCGCCCGGATTGAATATTTTAAGGTGCCTTCACGTGTCAGAAACGGGCGTTTTGCGTTCCGGAACGAGACCGCTGATCGTGAATTTTATTGACTTTGGGGCCATTTCCTACTATCATTATACGGGATGTTATTCAGTTTTATGTCAGCCGCAGCCTTGCCGGAGCGGCCTGATGAAAGTGAGATAATAGAGGGTCGGAAAGAGGATGACAAATGGGGCATCCTTTCTTTTTGCAGGAAATTCCGACCAATGAATGGAAACAGGCGACTTTCTGTTGGAAAGGTGGACATGATGGCACAGTTATTTTTTAAATACGGGGCGATGAACAGCGGGAAATCGATCGAAATCCTGAAAGTAGCCTACAATTATGAAGAGCAGAACAAGTCGGTGATGATTTTCACGAGCGCGATCGATGACCGTGACGGCGTCGGCTACGTCTCGAGCCGCATAGGCTTGAAGCGCGAGGCCATTCCGATTGCGGATGATACGGATGTGTTCCTTGCGGTCAGTGAAAATCCGGAAAAGCCCTCCTGCATTTTGGTGGACGAATCCCAGTTTCTGTCAAAAGCGCATGTCATCCAGTTGGCAGGCATCGTCGACGAATTGGCGATCCCGGTGATGGCGTTCGGCTTGAAGAATGATTTCCTGAACGAATTGTTCGAAGGCTCAAAGTATCTGCTGCTTTATGCGGATAAGATAGAAGAAATAAAAACAATCTGCTGGTTCTGCCATAAAAAAGCAATCATGAACATGCGCGTTGTGGACGGAAAACCGGTTTACACCGGCGAACAGATCCAGATCGGCGGAAACGAATCCTATCTTCCCGTCTGCCGCAACCATTACCACCATCCGCCGTTGTCCCAGACAAGATAATCAGATACAAAAAAAGAGGAGTTTGAAAAAGTTATGTATGATCAATTAGATGCATTCATTATCCGTTATGAAGAGCTTTCGGAACTGCTGAGCGATCCGGAAGTCCTTGCCGATACGAAACGCTTCCTGGAATTGACCAAGGAAGAAGCGGGATTGCGCGAAAAAGTTGCGACCTTCAAGCGCTACAAAGAAGTCGAAAGCGAAATCGCCGATACCGAAGAACTGTTGTCAGAGAAGCTGGATGATGACATGGCGGCCATGGCAAAAGAGGAATTGAACGACTTAAAAAAAGAAAAGACCGAGCTTGAGGGACGCATCAAAGTGCTGTTGCTGCCGACCGATCCGAACGACGACAAAAACATCATCATGGAAATCCGCGGAGCTGCCGGCGGGGATGAAGCAGCCCTATTCGCAGGCACGCTGTTCACCATGTACAGCAAATACGCCGAGAGCCAAGGCTGGCGGGTTGAAGTCATGGACGCGAACATCACCGGCATCGGCGGATACAAAGAGATCATTTTGATGATCAGCGGGAACGGCGCCTATTCCAAACTGAAGTACGAGAGCGGCGCGCACCGTGTCCAACGCGTACCGGAGACAGAATCGCAGGGGCGCGTGCATACTTCTACAGCTACCGTTGTCGTCCTGCCTGAAGCGGAAGAGGTCGAATTGGTCATCGAAGACAAAGACATCCGCACGGATATCTATCACGCCAGCGGAGCCGGCGGGCAGCATGTCAACAAGACGGCATCCGCAGTCCGTTTGACCCACTTGCCGACCGGAATCGCCGTCGCCATGCAGGATGAGCGTTCCCAGATCAAAAACCGCGAGAAGGCCATGAAAGTTTTGCGGACGCGGGTATACGACAAACTTTCTTCGGAAGCACAGTCCGAGTATGATGCGACCCGCAAGTCGGCAGTCGGAACAGGCGACCGTTCCGAGCGGATCCGCACCTACAACTTCCCCCAAAACCGGGTGACGGACCACCGTATCGGCTTGACGCTGCAAAAGTTGGATACGATTTTGAGCGGAAAATTGGATGAAATCATCGATGCCCTGATCATGGCGGATCAGACGCAAAAATTGGAGTCATTGAACAATGGGGGAATCTAAGCAGCTCAGCTACCAACAAGCCCTGCAGAATGGCGCGCTTTTCCTGGAACAGCACGAAAAAAGTCCGTTGGCTGCGGAAAGGTTGCTCCTGGACCGACTGGGCTGGACGAAAACGGATCTGCTGATGCGTTTTGCCGATCCGATCACAGACGAGGAGTACAAGCAGTATTTCAGCGACATCAAAGAGTACGTCTCGGGCAAACCGATCCAATACATCGTAGGCGTTGAATGGTTCTACGGTTATCCTTTGAAAGTCACGGAAGCCACTTTGATTCCGCGTCCGGAAACGGAGGAGCTCGTCCAACGGGCCCTGCAGTGTCTGGAAGGGAAGGGTCCGCAGAAGGTTCTGGACATCGGGACAGGATCCGGCGCTATTGCCATTGCGATGAAAAAGGAACGGCCGCAGGACGAAGTGACGGCCACGGATCTGTCGGAAGAGGCATTGGCAGTGGCGAAAGAGAACGCCAGACAGCTGGGGGCCGATATCCGCTTCCTGCAGGGAGATCTGCTTGAACCCGTCCAACTGGAGACGTTCGACTGCATCATCAGCAATCCGCCATACATCAGTGAAGACGAGATCGATTTGATGGACCGCTCCGTATTGGATTTCGAACCGCATTCGGCCCTGTTCGCCGATCATGACGGCCTGGATCTTTACCAAAAGATGGCCTTCACGCTTCCGTTCCACTTGAAGACGGATGGCTGCCTGTTCATGGAAATCGGCTTCAACCAAGGCGAAAAATTACTGGAGCTCTACAAAAAAGCATTCCCCGACAAGATGGTGACGATCGAAAAAGACCTTTCCGGCCTCGACCGCATGCTGATAGTCAAATAAGAAAAGCAGCGCTGGTTCGCCAGCCAACCAGTACCTCAAATAGATTATGAAAAGAATCGCCTGTTATCCATGGGCAATAAATGGCTGCGGGCAATTGCCGCGGCTATTTTTTTACCTGCACAGCGCGTTGCTTGCTGATACACCCAGAAAGGAGCAAAAACATAGGATGGAAACGAAAATATATGATGCATCAACCATCGATGAGGCAGCCGAATTGCTGCGGACCGGGGAATTGGTCGCTTTTCCGACAGAGACTGTCTACGGTCTGGGAGCGATCGCTTGCGATGATGAAGCAGTCAAAAATGTTTACAAAGTAAAAGGAAGGCCGAGTGACAACCCTTTGATTGTCCATGTCGCCGACAGGGAGATCGCCCAATATGTGGCTTACGTGCCCGAACAAGCCGAAGCGTTGATGGAGGCATTTTGGCCGGGCCCTTTGACCTTGATTTTTCCGATGAAGGAAGGGGTATTCGCGCCGACCGTCACAGCCGGCCATCAGACTGTCGCGCTACGGATGCCTGCCCAAACGCAGACACTTGAATTGATCAGGAAGACTGGGTTTCCGTTGGTCGGACCGAGCGCTAACACATCCGGCAAACCGAGCCCTACGACAGCCCAGCATGTGCTGCACGACCTTTCCGGAAAAATTGCGGGCATCCTCGATGGAGGGGAAACCCGGATCGGTTTGGAATCGACCGTGCTGGATCTGACCAATACCGACGGACCTGTGATTTTGCGCCCAGGCGCCATCACGGAAGTGGAGCTGGAGCCGATCATCGGCAAACTGGCCGGCAGTGCACACCCGGCCGACGAAAAAACAGCTCCGAAAGCGCCAGGGATGAAATACCAACATTATGCCCCCGCTCAGCCGGTCATCCTCATCGATGGCGCAGCGGCCGATTGGGAAGCCGCCATCGAAGCGTACAGAGGAAAAGGCGACAAAATCGGCCTTTTGGCATCGGAAGAACTAGTGGCTGTCCATCAGGATGCAGCGGAAGCTGTCTATTCGTTGGGCCCGAAGATGGATGTTGCCGCAGCATCGCAACGCCTCTATGCCGGGTTGCGATATCTCGATGAACAACCGGTCGATGTCATTTTGGCCGAAGCCTATGACGCTGCCGGCATTGGCGAGGCTTACATGAACCGGTTGGAAAAAGCCGCATCTGCAAAATATCCGAAAAAGTAGACGGGTCCTATTGCATAACATCCGTGTTTAGCTTACTTTTTATACGAAATATTCAAATCCGTGAGCGTATTTGCTTTATTTTCTGAAGAATTATGCTATACTCAACTTACATTTTTTTAAGTATTTAAAATTTTGGAATAATGTGATGGAAGGGTGCAAACATGGATAAAGAATTATTTGCAGCAATTGATAAAGAACGCGAAAGACAAGAGAACGGAATCGAACTGATCGCTTCCGAAAACTTTGTATCGGAAGATGTAATGAGAGCGCAAGGCAGCATCTTGACCAATAAATATGCTGAAGGCTATCCTGGTCGTCGTTACTACGGTGGCTGCGAATTTATCGATGTCATCGAAAACCTGGCGATCGATCGCATCAAGGCAATCTTTGGCGCCGAATACGCCAACGTGCAACCGCACTCCGGTTCACAAGCGAACATGGCAGCTTACCGTGTTTTGGTGCAACCAGGGGATAAGATCTTGGGGATGGATTTGAGCCATGGCGGCCACTTGACGCATGGCGCATCCGTGAACTTCAGCGGTCAAACCTATGAATTCGTTGCCTACGGAGTCGATAAAGAAACCGAAACAATCAACTATGACCTTGTTAGGGAAATCGCGTTGAAAGAACAACCAAAATTGATCGTTGCCGGCGCGAGCGCATACCCACGCGCAATCGACTTCAAACGTTTCAGAGAAATCGCTGACGAAGTCGGTGCCTACCTGATGGTGGACATGGCGCACATCGCCGGACTTTGCGCAACAGGCTATCACCAAAACCCAGTCGAATATGCCCATATCGTAACCACCACAACGCACAAGACCTTGCGCGGCCCACGCGGAGGCGTCATCTTGGCAAAAGAAGAATTCGGCAAAAAATTGAACAGCGCGGTCTTCCCTGGCATCCAAGGCGGACCTTTGGAGCACGTCATCGCTGCAAAAGCCGTGTCATTCTTTGAAGCTGCAACACCGGAATACAAGGAATACATCGGTCAAGTCATCAAGAACGCCCAAGCAATGGCTGATGTCTTCAATGCCTCCGACCTGCGCGTCATCAGCGGTGGTACGGAAAACCATCTGTTGTTGCTGGATATCACCAGCAGCGGCCTGAACGGTAAGCAAGTGGAAAAATTGTTGGACAGCGTCGAAATCACTGTCAATAAAAACACGATTCCTTTCGAAACGTTGGGCGCCAACAAAGCAAGCGGCATCCGTATCGGTACACCTGCCATCACGACACGAGGCCTGAAGGAAGCGGAAGCTCGCAAGATTGCGGAATTGATCATCAAGACCATCCACAACCACGAAGACGAAGCGAAATTGGATGAAGTCCGTGCAGAAGTCAAAGCCATCACAAAAGCATTCCCATTGCACAAAAAACCAGCTGCTGTCGAAGCATAAATCAATCATCGAAGAAGGAGAGGCCGGGACAAACCCCGGCCTTTTTGTCTGCATCCGACCAAAATTTGCGCAAACGCGTTCTGTCCTAATCGCCCTTAGACAACACGAGATTCCCCGCCGAAACCGTTTTGGCGGGGAATTCCGCCGTGAACAAGAACCCGAGATCAAATCTCTATGCCGCTAAACCACAAATGTTTCGCCTTAAACTTGCCTTTCAGTGTTTTCTCATTGTTTTATTTCTGGTATTTGTAGCCGATTTCCATTACAATAGGTTGAGCAAAAATAGGAAAGTGGGGCAAAAGTATATGGGAGAATTCCATGTAATGAATCACCCGTTGATTCAACACAAATTAACAATCATCCGCGAAAAAGACTGCGGAACCAAAGTATTCCGTGAGGTAGTAAGCGAAATCGCGATGTTGATGGCTTATGAAGTAACAAGGGATATGCCTTTGGAGGACATCGAGATCGAAACGCCATTGGTGAAAACGACTCAAAAAACATTGTCCGGCAAAAAGGTTGCCATCATTCCGATCTTGCGTGCAGGTTTGGGCATGGTCGACGGTTTCCTGGCGATGTTGCCTGCTGCAAAAGTCGGCCACATCGGCATGTACCGTGACCATGACACATTGGAGCCTGTCGAGTATTTCGTCAAACTGCCGACAGATATCCAGGAACGTCAATTGTTCATCGTTGATCCGATGTTGGCGACCGGCGGATCGGCTATCGCAGCCATCGAAGCTTTGGAAAAGAGAGGCGCTTCGCCATCATCGATGAAATTCATCTGTCTCGTGGCAGCACCTGAAGGCGTGGAAGCCTTGCATGCGGCTTATCCGGATGTGGACATCTATGCAGCATCATTGGATGAAAGATTGGACGAAAACAGCTACATCCTGCCTGGTTTGGGAGATGCCGGCGACCGCCTCTTCGGCACAAAATAACCCTTCACAATGGCGTTCGGACAATTGTGTCCGCAATTGTCAAAACATCAATATTATCATGAGAACAGCCTTACGTTTTCCATGGTCATACCCAGCAAAAACAAAAACAGAGCCGGAATTCCGATCGGGATTTTCGGCTCTGTTTTTGTTTTCTGAAGCTAAGTTTGTTATACTCTGAACGCTTAAGGCTACAGCTTCCACGGCTTTTCGTGACAGCGTCAAAAGCAATAAAATTGCTTTTCTTTCGTTAGCCGGACGCACTTTTTTGCCATTAAGCCGATTTTCAGAATAATATCAACATATTTATGTATAGACTATCTTTGATAATGAAGGCGGTATCTTTTCATCATTTTCATGAAAAGGCTGAAAATATCTTTATAATCAATAGATTTGCTTTGAATTTCGATAAACTTGGTGTTATGATTAGCGATGTTGAACAGGTATGCAAAAAAACTTATGAAATAGCCACTTATTGTGACTAGAGTATGGGAGGTCCAGCTAATTTAGTTGTCTGCTTTTACGAATGTCTTTGAATAATAATGTAGCGTGGACTGGGTTAGGCATGGCTGTTTTTTTATTTGCATTGAAAAGAGGTGAAAATATTGGAAGCTGAATCTAAAGTCATCCATTTTATGGGATTGGGTTTCAGTTTGAATATCATCATTAGCGTATTGGTAACTTGCATTGTTGTTTTTTTATTTAGTTTTATTGCTACCCGGAAACTGGCGGTGAGGCCAACATCCAAAGGCCAACTGGCGATTGAGTACTTGGCTGATTTTATCCGGAACATGATTTCCAGCTCGCTGCACTGGAAAGTGGGACAGCAATTCCACTTGTTGGGATTCACTCTGTTCCTGTTTGTATGGGTAGCCAATATGCTGGGGCTTGTGTTCATCCTGAACATTGATGGGCATTCCTATTGGAAGAGTCCGACAGCTAGCCCGATCGTCACATTAGGCTTGGCCTTGATGGTGATATTGCTGACGCACTACTTTGGCATTAAGGAGAATGGGTTCAAGGAATATTTTCTGAACAGTTATATTCGCCCCGTCGCACCGCTTATGCCGATCAAACTTTTGGAGGAATTCACCAACACGCTCACTCTGGCGCTGCGTCTTTACGGGAACATTTATGCCGGCGAAATTTTGTTGGGTTTGATTGCTTCATTAGCGAACTCATACGGCTTGTTGACCTGGGTGGTCGGGATTCCACTCCAAATGGTCTGGCAAGGATTTTCGATCTTTATCGGATCGATCCAAGCTTTCGTCTTCACTACGTTGACAATGGTTTACCTCGCCCATAAGATCGAGGCAGAATAGACTGCCGATCGATGAGCTTACTAAGCATTGCATTATTATATGAGAAAAAGGAGATTATTATTATGAACTTTATAGGAGCTGCTATTGCGGTTGCCGGTGCAGCAATCGGCGCATCATTAGGAAACGGGAAAGTTATTTCTACTACAATCGAAGCCATCGCCAGACAACCTGAATTACAAAGCAGATTGCAGACGTTGATGTTCATCGGTGTCGGCTTGATCGAAGCTGTTCCCATCATGGCGGTAGTTATAGCCTTCTTACTGATTTTCCAATAATAGGGACCAGCAAGACCGATAACTACAGGAGGGATGAGAATGACAGCCAATCTTGTATTGGGAGAGATCACCGCATTAGGTGATACGATTGTCACGCTGCTGTCATTTCTGATATTGATGGCTCTTATCAAGCAATTCGCATGGCAGCCTTTGATGAAGGTCTTAACGGATCGGGAAGAAATGATACATGCAAATATTGATAAAGCGGCGACGGCGCGCGAGAATGCCGAGAAGAAACAAGCGGAAGTCGATGCGCAGTTGATAGAAGTCAGAACTGCAGCCAGCGATATTTTGAACCGGGCTCAGGCGGAAGGCAATGAAATACAGCAGAACATCATCAAAGAAGCAAAAGAAGATGCACTACGGATCAAACAAGTGACCCAGAAAGAACTGGAACTCGAAAGAAAACAGGCCCTTGAGAGTTTGCGCGCCGAAATCGGAGTCATATCTGTGGATATCGCCGAAAAGATTCTAGGCAAGGAAATCACTCAAGCGGATCAACAGAGTTTGATCGAAGCGTTCATTGAAGGGCTGGATGATTGATATGGCCAGAAACGGGAATGCTATCGCCGCTGTTGAGGCCTATGTACAAGCTTATTATAACCGCCTTCCGAACTCGAAGATTGCGGATAGACTGTATCTTGATCTATCGCAATTGAAGGATGTCTTTAATCAAGCGGATGCCGATCAGGGCGAGAAGCCGAATCTTGATTTGGCGGTGAAATATCTCGCGCCTGAAACGCTGGCGTTTTTGGAGGGGCTCCAAGATAATCTTGATGACGAAGGGATCTTGGCTTCGATCAATGCGTTCAATGCGCTATATGAGAACAAAAAGGTGTTTGTGAATGTGAAGTTGACTTCTGCGGTTCCTTTATCGGGAGAACAGAAAGCGCGCATCTTGGACAAATTGGAAAAAAGAATCGGGGAAGCGACCTTTTTCGTGACTGAAGCTGTCGATCCCAAAGTGATGGGTGGCGTCCGATTGGAGTCGGAAAACCACTATTTCGACAATACCATCGCTACGAAGTTGAAAGACATGAAGAAACATATTCTAAAAGATTAATAGGGTTGAAGAGGTGAATAATGTGGCTACTGAAAACGAAGATTTGAGTTCATTGATCAAAAACAGGATCAACACTTTTCAATCTGTATCAGAGTTTGAAGAAATTGGTAAGGTTACCTATATCGGTGATGGGATAGCCCGCGCGAAAGGTCTGGAGAACGTTATGTCCGGCGAATTGCTGGAGTTCTCCAATGGATCCATCGGTATGGCCCAAAACTTGGAAATGAACGATGTCGGCATCATCATTTTTGGCGCATATGAAAATATCCATGAGGGCGATATCGTCAAACGTACAGGCAAAATCATGGAAGTGCCGGTCGGAGATGCTCTGATCGGTCGGGTCGTGGATGCGTTGGGCATTCCGGTCGATGGCTTAGGCAGCATCGAAACGACCAGAACGAGACCGGTGGAAAATCCGGCACCGGGCGTCATGGATCGCCAGTCCGTAAGAGAGCCTCTTCAGACCGGCCTGAAAGCATTGGATGCTTTGGTGCCGATCGGCCGAGGACAACGCGAATTGATCATCGGCGACCGCAAAACCGGGAAAACCAGCATCGCAATCGATGCCATCCTGAACCAGCGCGGAAAAGACGTCATCTGCATCTACGTCGCGATCGGACAAAAAGAATCAACCGTCCGCAACATGACGGAAACGCTGAAAAAATACCATGCGATGGATTACACGATCGTAGTGACGGCCAGCGCTTCGCAATCGGCGCCGATGCTTTATATCGCACCTTACGCTGCTACAGCGATGGCGGAAGAGTTCATGCACAACGGCAAACACGTCCTGATCGTATACGATGACCTTTCCAAACAGGCGGCTGCCTACCGTGAAATGTCCTTGCTCTTGCGCCGTCCGCCAGGTCGTGAAGCTTACCCAGGGGATGTCTTCTACTTGCACTCCCGCCTGTTGGAACGCTCCGCAAAATTGAACGATGAATTGGGAGGCGGCTCCATCACCTCTTTGCCGATCGTGGAAACACAAGCCGGGGACATCTCCGCTTACATTCCGACGAACGTCATCTCCATCACGGATGGACAAATTTTCCTGGAAAGCGATTTGTTCTTCTCGGGAATCCGCCCGGCTTTATCTGCCGGATTATCCGTTTCCCGTGTCGGCGGATCCGCCCAAATCAAAGCAATGAAAAAAGTATCCGGAACGTTGCGTATCGATTTGGCCAGCTATCGCGAGTTGGAAGCATTCACTCAATTCGGTTCGGATTTGGATGTTTCCACCCAGAAACGTCTCAGCCGCGGCCGCAGAACTGTGGAAATACTGAAGCAGGACTTGCACAAGACTTTGGATGTCGAAAAACAAGTTCTTATTCTCTATGCCTTGACGCATGGATTCATCGATTCCGTTCCGGTGCAGGACATCGAACGGTATGAGACCGAGTTGTTCAAATTCGTCAAAATGTCCTATCCGAATCTGTTCTCCATCATCACGGAGACAAAAGACTTGCCGCCTACGGAAGACTTGGATGAAGCGCTGAATGCATTCGCGGGCATCTTTATTCCGCATGCCGAGTAGAGTGGTCAGCATGAACAGATAATATTGAGGTGATAATATGGCAGAGTCTTTAATAGACATCCGGAAGCGTATCGCTTCCACCAAGAAGACAAGTCAAATAACAAGCGCCATGCAAATGGTATCTGCCTCCAAACTGATCCGTGCCGAACAAAAGGTTCGGGGATATCAGCTTTATGCAGCAAAAATACGCGAAATCGTAACCCATATCGCCAGTACGCAATTGTCGTTGCTTGAGGAGCATGGACATGCGACAGCCAGCGATCAGGTCCTGGTCGATTTCCATGACATGTTGATCGAACGTCCGATCCGCAAAACCGGCTATTTGATCATTTCCTCCGATAAGGGATTGGCTGGCGGTTACAACAGTTCGATCCTCAAAGCGACAAAGGATATGCTGGCGGCCGACCATGCATCAAACGATGAGTTTGTTGTCCTGTCGGTCGGCGGCACAGTCGCTGATGACCTCAGAAAGAGCGGCATCGAAGTCGCATTCGAAATCCGGGATCTGAACGATCAGCCAAGCTTCACGGAAGTGAGCGATATCGTGATAAAAGCGATCCAACTCTATCGGGACGGTGTTTTTGATGAGTTGTATGTTTGCTACAAACACCATGTGAATGCTCTGATATCAGAGTATCGGGCCGAGAAAATGCTGCCGCTGACGGATTTGGATTCCCATGAAGCGGTCGGATACGAAGTCGATTATCTTTTTGAACCGAACAAAGAAGAAATTTTGGAAATTTTACTTCCGCAATATGCGGAAAGTTTGATTTACGGCGCCATTATCGATGCAAAGTCAGCCGAACATGCTTCCCGTATGACGGCCATGAAGAGCGCCACCGATAATGCCACCAAGATGATCAATGATATGACGATTCAATACAACCGAGTGAGACAGACTGCGATCACGCAAGAAATCACCGAAATCGTCGGCGGAGCTTCTGCTCTTGAAGATTAGAAAATGGGAGGGAAAGGCATGAAAAAAGGTCATATTGTACAAGTAATCGGGCCGGTAGTCGACGTTGGCTTCCCATTGGAAGAGGGTGTTCCGGACATCCGCAATGCGCTGATCGTGCATAAGGCACCCGCTGCTGGAAGTAACGAGGAAGAGGGAGACACCATCGTACTGGAGGTTTCGCTGGAACTCGGAAATGGTGTGGTCCGCGCAATCGCAATGGAATCGACGGATGGCCTGCAAAGAGGGCTGACTGTCGTCGACACTGGGGCGCCCATCAAAGTACCGGTTGGTTTGGGTACTTTGGGACGTGTGTTCAACGTATTGGGTGACGCGATCGATCTGAAGGGAACTATCCCCGATGATTTCCGTCGCGAATCCATTCACAAAAAAGCGCCGACATTCGATCAGTTGAGCAGCAACTTTGAGATTCTGGAAACGGGCATCAAAGTCATCGATTTACTGGCGCCTTACCTAAAGGGCGGAAAAATCGGCCTGTTCGGTGGAGCGGGCGTCGGCAAGACGGTGCTGATCCAGGAACTGATCCATAACGTTGCGGAGCAGCATGGCGGCATTTCGGTATTCACGGGTGTCGGCGAGCGTACGCGCGAAGGGAACGATCTTTACCACGAAATGCAGGAGTCCGGCGTCGGTGAAAAGACCGCCATGGTGTTTGGTCAAATGAACGAACCGCCGGGTGCCCGGATGCGGGTTGCTTTATCAGGCTTGACGATGGCGGAACATTTCCGTGACGAAGAAAAACAGGATGTGCTGTTGTTCATCGATAATATTTACCGGTTCACTCAAGCCGGTTCCGAAGTGTCTGCGCTGTTGGGCCGGATGCCATCAGCGGTAGGGTATCAACCGACATTGGCTACAGAGATGGGGCAATTGCAGGAGCGCATCAGTTCCACAAAAGATGGCTCAATCACTTCCATCCAAGCGATCTATGTACCGGCGGATGACTATACCGACCCGGCACCGGCAACAACTTTTGCCCACTTGGATGCAACGACCAACTTGGAGCGGAAGCTGACCGAACAAGGGATTTACCCTGCTGTGGATCCGTTGGCCTCTTCTTCCAGCGCGCTTTCTCCGGAAATTGTCGGAGACGAGCATTACGAAGTAGCAACCAAAGTCCAGCGCATTCTGCAGCGTTACCGAGAACTGCAGGATATCATCGCAATCCTCGGGATGGACGAATTGTCCGATTCCGAGAAAATCACGGTGAACCGCGCAAGACGGATCCAATTCTTCTTGTCCCAAAACTTCCACGTAGCCGAAGCCTTTACGGGCGTTCCGGGATCGTATGTCCCTGTTGCGGAAACTGTCCGCGGCTTCAAAGGGATCGTGGAAGGCAAATACGATGGCGTGCCGGAAGAAGCTTTCCGCAACGTCGGTACTATAGAAGAAGTTCTGAAAAAAGCGAAAGATTTAGGCTATAAAGGAGGGGAATGAGATGGCAGTTCTGCAAGTCAATGTAGTGACGCCGGATGGTATCGCCTTTCAGCATCGCGCTAAAGCGGTGACCGCCAAAACGACGGACGGCGGCATTACCATCATGCCAAACCATACCCCGATCATTGTGCCTTTGGCTATCGCCGATCTGATCGTGACGCGTGTAACCGATGAACTTGCCCAAAACCATATCGCCGTCAACGGCGGCATCATGGAAGTGCGCGACAACATCGTCAACATCATTGCGAACAGTGCGGAACGTGCGCGGGATATCGATATCGACCGTGCCGAAGTCGCGAAGGAACGCGCCGAAAGACGGATGGCGGAAGCGCGTGACATCAAAAATGAGAAAGAATTCCAACGTGCAAAGATCTCGCTCTCGAAAGCCATCAACCGTATCGGTGTTTCGAAAAACAGATCCAGCTGAAAAAGAGGCCAGAGATGGCCTCTTTTTTTGCTGGATCTGTGCATTTCCTGACAATTAATGTATGAATGGGATAACGCCTACAGAAGATCTGCAGAAATAGCCCTCAATTTCATTTTGATGTGTTGTAACATATTATTATACCTGATTGGGAAAATGAATGTAAACGATTTTCTTAGTAAATTCTTAGGGGATGCTCTGACAAAAACGAGCTTCCTTGTTTTTTTTTCAAAATTTATATGTTAGTATAGTTTGAGAATATGGGAGGAGTGCGTCGCTTGGACATAATGATGTTTAACGGTATAATAGTATTGATATCCCGTATGATATTCATTTTCATTTCTTTCTGGTCGATGAAAGCCATCAGACTGGAGAAGTGGATAAGGAAGGGGCACGTACGCGAAGCACGGGTGCTCTATTTCTTTCTGTCGATTACTTTAGGCTATACGGTAAGTACTTTTCTGCTGGAGTTGGTGACGACTTCCCGGAACATCAGTTACTTGCTGTTCTCCTGATCCGCTCACAACTGCACGAAATATTTTTTTGCAAGGCAGGTCGGAGTCACGGTTATACAAAAAGTTGCATACAAACATACAAATGAGATCACAATTGACTTTCGGAGGGATTTTTTTATGGAAAAAATAATTGTTCGCGGCGGGAACCGTCTTGAAGGAACAGTTAAAGTAGAAGGCGCAAAAAACGCAGTTTTGCCGATTTTGGCCGCGACACTTTTGGCTAGCGAAGGACAGACCGTTTTGACGAACGTTCCGATACTTTCGGATGTTTTCACGATGAACAACGTCCTGAAGCATCTGAATGTCGGCGTTGAATTCCAAGAAGAAAACAACACCATCTTAGCGGATGCATCAAACGACATTCATTCTGAAGCACCATTTGCCTATGTCAGCAAAATGCGTGCATCAATCGTCGTAATGGGTCCGCTATTAGCACGTCTTGGGCATGCCCGCATCGCATTGCCGGGCGGATGCGCCATCGGAACACGGCCAATCGATCTTCACCTGAAAGGGTTTGAAGCGATGGGAGCCGATATCAAAATCGAGAATGGTTTTGTAGAAGCGAAAGCGGACAGATTGGTCGGCGCGCGCATTTACCTGGACTTCCCGAGTGTCGGCGCTACGCAGAACATCATGATGGGAGCAACCTTGGCGGAAGGGACGACAATCATCGAAAACGTGGCGCGCGAACCTGAAATCGTCGATTTGGCCAATTTCCTGAACCGTATGGGCGCAAGGGTAATCGGAGCCGGAACAGAAACAATCCGCATCGAAGGCGTATCATCCATGAAAGCAACCGAACATTCGATCATCCCGGACCGCATCGAAGCCGGAACATTCATGATCGCGGCGGCAGTTACGAACGGGAATATCTTCATTGAAGATGCCATTGCTGATCATAATAAACCGCTGATTTCAAAATTGAAGGAAATGCACGTCGCTTTCCAGGAAGAGGAAAACGGTCTGCGTGTCATCGGTCCGCGTTCTTTGAAGGCGACCGACGTCAAAACGATGCCGCACCCTGGATTCCCTACCGACATGCAAGCGCAAATGACGATTGCGCAATTGGTGGCGCAAGGGACCAGCACGATGACCGAAACCGTGTTCGAAAACCGTTTTATGCACTTGGAAGAAATGCGCCGCATGAACGCTGATTTCAAAGTTGAAGGGCAGACGGTCCTGCTCCACGGCAACACTGACTTGCAGGGCGCCGAAGTTGCTGCATCGGATTTGCGTGCGGCAGCTGCACTGATCATTGCCGGTCTTGTTTCCAAGGGCTATACGCGCGTGACGAACTTGTCGCATTTGGATCGCGGTTATTACGAATTTGATAAGAAGCTGCAAGCATTGGGCGCCGACGTGGAACGCGTGACTGAAGATGAAGCGAATGTCTTCAGCGATGCGGATGTCGAAGCGCTTTTCGCTAAATAAGCCGGACAACTGTGGTCCGCAAGATAGCTGTTGCTAAATGATGAATGTTTGAGAGGGGAACAACGTGGCCAGAGATATAGGAATCGATTTAGGTACAGCGAATGTACTGATTCACGTTAAAGGGAAAGGCATCGTGCTGAACGAGCCTTCCGTCGTCGCAGTAGACACAAAAAGCGGGAAAGTATTGGCAGTTGGCGAAGAAGCCTATATGATGGTCGGTCGTACGCCGGCAAACATCAGGGTGATCCGTCCGTTGAAAGGCGGCGTCATCGCAGACTTTGACATCACCGAGGCTATGCTGACTCATTTCATCGATCGTTTGAATGTGAAGGGCTTTTTGACCAAGCCGAACATTCTGATCTGTTGTCCGACGAACATCACGACAATCGAACAAAAAGCGATTATCCAAGCCGCAGAAAAGAGCGGCGGCAAAAATGTTTATCTCGAGGAAGAGCCGAAAGTCGCGGCTGTCGGAGCCGGGCTTGACATTTTTCAACCAAACGGCAACATGGTCATCGATATGGGTGGCGGAACGAGTGATATCGCTGTTTTGTCTTTGGGTGGCATCGTAACGAGCAGCTCGATCAAAACAGCCGGCGATAAACTGGATGCCGATATCATGAACTTCGTGAAACGTGAACACAAATTATTGATCGGCGAGCGCACAGCCGAGAGAATTAAAATTACGATCGGAACGGCATTGCCGCCCGAAAAGGAAGAAAAGATGGAGATCCGCGGCCGTGATATGGTGACGGGCCTTCCGCGCACTATCTACATCACTTCGAAAGAAGTGTATGAAGCGATGCACGAAACTTTGGTCCTTGTCGTGGAACAAGCGAAAGAAGTATTGGAAACGACGCCTCCTGAATTGGCTGCCGACATCATCAACACCGGCATCGTTGTTACGGGTGGAGGCGCGTTGATCAGCGGAATCGAGAAACTCTTTTCGAGCGAGTTGAAAGTTCCTGTTTTTGCGGCTGAAAAGCCTTTGGATGCTGTCGCTTTAGGGACCGGCATCCTGTTGAACAACATCGACCAACAGAATCGTCCGTCCAGTGGGTTGTTCGGGTTGTTGGCGCGCTTGCTGCAGAAAACCAAAATAAAAAAAGGAAGATAGGTGATTGCTGTGAAATTTGATTTCAAGCCTGTACGATCAACATTGCTGTGGGTTTTGATATTCATGTTGCTGGCCTTCATCCTGTTCGGAGCCGGTCTGATGGTTGGATATGGCGTCATTGGCGACGGCAATCCGATGCTGGTCTTCAGCAGACAGACTTGGGAACATATCTTCAATTATATCCGTTAAGCAAACGGGAAAGGCAGCCGGAGCGCGACGCGCTCCGGCTGCCTTTCTCTTTGAAGTAAAGCCGGGCTTGCGGGGGATGCTTGATTTTTTGGTGCTCATTTTGATCTGTTCCGGCGAACGAAGGCTTCGCCTGAGGACATCCACGATTCGACGGGCGTCCTCAGGCGAGGATGGCTCCGTCGGAGATCGAATCTGCATGGACAGGTCACCTCCGGCCAACAGCTGCCTCGCCGGAGCTGCGAAC
This sequence comes from Trichococcus ilyis, assembly GCF_900109135.1. GTDB lineage: Bacteria > Bacillota > Bacilli > Lactobacillales > Aerococcaceae > Trichococcus > Trichococcus ilyis. The sequence continues at coordinate 66,664 of NZ_FNYT01000012.1, forward strand.
TTTTCGTATCCGCCGCGGCTCTCCGGTTGACGCCTGGATCCTCCCTTCCAGTGCAGTGCAAGCCAAAACAAAAGCGAAGACGAACAGCATCGTTGTGCTGGTTGTCCTCGCTTTTGTCGCATGTATGTTATTTCAATGTTTTCGAGCTGACCATGACCTCATCAATCAAGCCGTATTCTTTTGCTTGTTGTGCAGTCATGTAGTTGTCGCGGTCGGTATCGCGTTCGATGACTTCCATCGGTTGGCCTGTTTTCTCAGCCAAAATTTTGTTCAGGCGTTCGCGTGTTTGCAGGATATGACGGGCCGCAATTTCGATTTCGGTTGCTTGACCTTGGGCGCCGCCGAGCGGTTGGTGGATCATAATTTCGGCATTCGGCAAAGCGAAACGTTTGCCTTTTTCGCCGGCTGTCAAAAGGAAGCTGCCCATGGACGCCGCCATCCCCATCGCGATAGTCTGGACATCCGCTTTGATGAAGTTCATCGTGTCGTAGATGGCTAAACCAGCGGAGACGCTGCCGCCTGGAGAGTTGATGTAGATATAGATATCTTTTTCGGAATCTTGTGCATCCAGGAAAAGCAATTGTGCGATGACGGAGTTTGCTGTGTTATCGTCGATCGGGCCGCTCAACATAATGATGCGGTCTTTCAGAAGGCGGGAGTAAATGTCGTAGGCACGTTCGCCACGGGATGATTGTTCGATTACTGTAGGGATTAGATTCATGTATGTTTCCTCCTCGTTCGTTTTGAATGAACAGTATTCTTTATAAGCTTTATTTTAACCCATTGGTCAGGAAAGGTCAATCGGAATGTTTGGGCGGCTGCCTTTCGCTTTCTGACGGATTACGTCTAAGTCAATCATATCGTTTCGGCCGAAAAATGTCCAAAAATAGCGAAAGAAAAAGAGCTGTTTAACGGCAGCCTGGCAGGTATACGCTTTTCCCGACAAAAAAAGTCGCCTTTCCGCTCGGGAAAGGCGACTTTTTGCGTTGCTTTTGGATGCAGATGCGACGGATATTGGTCCGTCAGCATAATTGGACGTCTCCTGAGGGAATCGAACCCCCATCTCAAGAACCGGAATCTTACGTGATATCCATTACACTAAGGAGACAAGCAACATTAGAATTATAACCCATAGCGTGAAAGATGGCAAGAGGGAAATGCAAATCCGAATCAATCGACCCCCGCAATGGTTTGTTTTTCCGAAGGATGCATCGGCTGAACTGCCGAATTCAGCCCGAAGTAGCGCCAAGGAATCGGCGGAATTGGCTAGCAAAACGGTGTAAACGATTTCAAATAAGGCTTGCGTGTGATAAAATGATTACTGGAAAGGTGAGGAGGGGTCGATATGTCGGATACAGTAAGCAAACGGATGGATAAGGAAACCTTCGATGAATCGGTGATAATGGCGGGATACAGCAATGACGAGTTGATTGCTTATCTGCAACAAAAAGCGTTGGAGAATCCTTTGATCGAAGTGATGATCAACAAAGAATTTGATGAACGCGCTATGAGGGAAAAGACGGTAGTGTACAAGCCGGATAAAGATGATCCGATGGACATGGTTTCCGCGATGGAGCAAGTGTCCGAGGAAGCCCCGGCGTTGGATACTTATTTAATGGAACAGATCTATGCGAATATGCGGGATACGCCGTTGCGCGACCTGGTTTTGTATCTAGTGGCATTCGTCAATCCGGAAGGGTATGTCACCCTCGACTTGAACGAAGCCGCGGAACAGAAGGGTGTCGAACCGATTGTGATGCTGGATGCTTTGACCCTTTTGCAGCAATTGGATCCCCCTGGAGTAGGGGCCCGCAATCTGCAGGAGTGCCTGATGCTGCAGACGGAACGGGATGAATACGCGCCGGAAATCGCTTATTACATTTTGGAGAATCATTTTGCGTCTTTCAGCGACCGGAACTGGCAGGAAATAGCTGATGAGCTTGACGTCGACCTTTTCGATGTGAAGGTTGTTTTCGAGTATGTTCAGACCTTGGATCCGACACCGGGATCGGCTTTCGGCGAGGACTCGCTTTCGTTGATCCGGCCAGATCTTTATCTGCAGCTGGTGGAGGGGCACCCGACAGTGAAATACAACGAGTGGGCTTCTCCAGTTATCGTATTTCAGAAAGAATATTATGAAGAGCTGAAGCGTCACGAGGATAAGGAAGTCCAAGCTTTTGTTGAGGCTAAGAAGGCGGAAGGGGAGCAGCTGCGTTCCGCGCTGGCCTTCAGGAAGGACCTTTTGCTTCGGGTTGGAGAAAGGATCTGCCAATTGCAGAAAGTTTTTTTCCTGGAAGGCAAGGATTTGGAACCGTTGGACGTGAGCCGTTTGGCTGCTGAGTTGGCTGTCCCGGTCGCGATCATGCGTGAAGTTTTATTGGATAAAATGATCGAAACGGATCGTGGGACATTTTTGTTGCAACACTTATGCGGTGAATAGGCGTAAAAGCCGGTTTTAAATAAAAAAGTTGCGAAAGGATAAACAATAAAGGGACGTAAAACGACCCTTTAGAAACAGTTGCTGTAGCAAGGTTTTTTGAAAGGTTCGGCCTCGATGGCAATCGGATTATAGGGCAATCGTGATATATTGAACGAATTCGTTTTGGAGAAAATCGAATTAATTTGCTAAAAAGCTTGAAACGGCTAGTGTTTACTGTTAAAATGATGAAGTAAAGACGAGGGAGAAAAGACGCAAGTAAAAAAATATTTACCGTCATATTTTATGTCTCCCAATATGAAATAAACGAGGGCCGCTTAAAATTGCGGCGGGACAGAGAGTGCCCACGTGCAAATGAAGAGGGGTTTTATGGAAGAGTCTATTTCAGTCTTGCAGCAAATAGTCCCGGACATCATGTCGGTTCTTCAAAATCGTTACCATATCATGCGTAATGTCCAAATGTATGCTCCAGTCGGAAGACGCGTCCTGGCCGATAAAGTTTCTTTGTCTGAAAGAACTTTGCGGACGGAGACAGATTTTTTGCGGAAAAAAGGTCTGCTCTCAAGTTCCAAGAACGGAATGGAGTTGACTGAGGAGGGCGAAGCTGTTTTTCGCCAACTGGAAAAATTCATGCGATTGTTGCTGAATATGAGTGCGAAAGAAAAGGCGTTGGCGGATTATTTGAACATCCAGTTTTGTAGGATCGTTCCTGGCGATAGTGATGAAGATGCGTCCGTTTTGGACGAAATCGGAAACACAGCAGCCAAAGAATTGCATGCGCTGTTGCCGGCCGGCGAATTTATCGTTGCTGTTGCTGGCGGAAGTACGATGGCACAGGCCGCCGAACATTTTTCACCGGAATTGTCCCAGAACAGGAAGTTTATTTTTGTTCCGACCCGGGGCGGTTTAGGCGAATCCATGTCGATACAGGCCAACAGTGTCAGCGATCGGATGGCGCAATTAGTCGGTGGTGAGAACATGGCGCTCTTCGTTCCGGATAATCTGAGCGAAAAGGCTTATGCATCAATGAAATCCGAACCATCGATCAAACATACCTTATCCGTCATGAAAAAGGCAAACTGCTTGTTATATAGTATCGGGAATGCTAAAGTAATGATGGAAAGACGCAGAATGTCCCACGGGATGATTTCGTCCCTGGAAGCGCATAATGCGGTAGGTGAAGCCTTTGGTTGTTACTTCAATGAGAATGGCGAAATCGTCTACCGATTATCGCGATTCGGTCTTCAGATCGAAGACATCGAGAAGATCCCTTATGCAATGGCCATCGCAGGGGGAAGCACGAAAGCCAAGGCAATCAAAGCGTTTATGAAATATGCCCCCCATCAAACCTGGCTGATCACGGATGAGGGCGCAGCTAACCTGATTTTAAAAGGGGAAACCCTTTAAAATAAAAATTTTTGATTTATCCTAAGGAGGAAATCTCAGTATGACAGTAAAAGTTGGTATTAACGGTTTTGGACGTATTGGACGTTTAGCATTCCGCCGCATTCAAGAAGTAGAAGGAATCGAAGTTGTAGCGATCAATGACTTGACTGACGCTAAAATGTTGGCTCACTTATTGAAATATGATACAACTCAAGGCAGATTCAATGGTGATGTTGAAGTTCACGACGGATACTTCACTGTAAACGGAAAAGACATCAAAGTGTTATCACAACGTAACCCAGCGGAACTTCCATGGGCTGAACTTGGCGTTGAGTTCGTATTGGAATGTACTGGATTCTTCATGAGCAAATCAGGCGCTCAAGCTCACGTTGATGCAGGTGCTAAACGCGTTCTGTTGTCTGCTCCAGCAGGCAGCGACGTTAAAACAATCGTTTATAACGTTAACCACAATGAATTGAACTCTGACGATGTTATCGTTTCAGGCGCATCTTGCACAACTAACTGCTTGGCTCCAATGGCTAAAGTATTGAACGACGAGTTCGGAATCGTTGAAGGCTTGATGACTACAATCCACGCTTACACTGGCGACCAAAACACTTTGGATGCTCCACACCCTAAAGGTGACTTCCGTCGTGCACGTGCTGCTGCAGAAAACATCGTACCTAACACAACTGGTGCTGCTAAAGCTATCGGCGATGTATTGCCTGAATTGAAAGGCAAATTGGACGGAGCTGCTCAACGTGTTCCAGTTCCTACAGGTTCATTGACTGAATTGGTTACTGTTCTGGAAAAAACTGTATCTGTTGAAGAAATCAATGCTGCCATGAAAGCTGCTGCTAACGAATCTTACGGCTACACTGAAGATCAATTGGTTTCCAGCGATATCGTAGGCATCAACTTCGGTTCTTTATTCGATGCAACACAAACTAAAGTAATGACAGTTGGAGACAAACAATTGGTTAAAACTGTTGCTTGGTACGACAACGAAATGTCTTACGCTTCACAATTGGTACGTACTTTAGTAGAATTTGCTAGCTTATAAGATACAGTCTTTCATTTATTGAAAAACTGAATCGTAGAAGATAACGAAAGCGGGGAGGCAACGCGCTTCCCTGCTTTTCTTATGTAGATACACATATCAGGAGGCGACGTAATGACAAAGAAAGTTGTAACAGATTTAGATGTAGCTGGAAAAAAAGTATTGGTTCGTGCTGATTTCAATGTTCCTATGAAAGACGGAGCAATCACTAACGACAACCGTATCGTTCAAGCTCTTCCTACAATCAACTACTTGATCGAAAACAACGCAAAAGTTATCCTTTTCTCTCACTTAGGAAAAGTAAAAACTGAAGAAGACAAAGCGAAGTTGAGCTTGAAGCCTGTAGCGGAACGTTTGGCTGAATTGTTGGGAAAAGAAGTAACTTTCGTGCCTGAAACACGCGGCGAAGCTTTGGAAGCAGCAGTTGCAGCTTTGAAAGACGGAGATGTTTTGGTATTCGAAAACACTCGTTTCGAAGATGTTGACGGCAAAAAAGAAAGCAAAAACGATCCTGAATTGGGCAAATACTGGGCTAGCCTTGGCGACCTGTTCGTAAACGATGCATTCGGTACGGCTCACCGTGCACATGCTTCCAACGTCGGAATCGCTTCTAACCTTGAAAGCGCAGCTGGCTTCTTGATGGAGAAAGAAATCAAGTTCATCGGCGGAGCTGTTGACGAGCCTGTTCGTCCATTCGTAGCTATCTTAGGCGGAGCGAAAGTAAGCGACAAGATCGGCGTCATCAAACACTTGCTGAACAAAGCCGACAAAGTACTTATCGGCGGCGGCATGGCTTACACATTCATGAAAGCACAAGGCTTGGAAATCGGCAAATCCTTACTGGAAGCTGACAAAGTTGAATTGGCTAAAGAATTGTTGGAGAGCGCTGGCGACAAATTGGTATTGCCTATCGATGCTAAAATGGCTCATGAGTTCGGCAACGATGTGGAAATCACAATCGCTAAAAACGATGAATTCCCTGCTGACCAAATGGCATTGGATATCGGACCTGCTTCCGTTGAATTGTTCGCTAAAGAGCTTGAAGGCGCGAAAACTGTCGTATGGAACGGACCTATGGGTGTGTTCGAATTATCTAATTTTGCTCAAGGAACAATCGGTGTCTGCGAAGCGATCGCTAAATTAAGCGATGCTGTTACAATCATCGGCGGCGGAGACTCAGCTGCAGCTGCTATGCAATTAGGCTTTGCTGATGATTTCACGCACATCTCAACAGGTGGCGGAGCATCATTGGAATACCTTGAAGGCAAAGAATTACCAGGCGTAGCATCAATTTCTGATAAATAAGCAACCATCTTAAGGAGTGATTATATTGCGTAAACCGATTATTGCCGGTAACTGGAAAATGAACAAAACAGCCAAAGAAGCACAAGCATTTATCGAGGCTGTAAAAACTAAGGTTCCTGCTTTTGACAAAGTGGAAGCTGTTATTGGATCACCGGCTTTATTTTTAGAAAACATGGTATCAGCTACAGAGGGGACAGATTTGAAAGTTGCCGCGCAAAACTGTTACTTTGAAGAAGAGGGTGCCTTCACAGGTGAAATCAGCCCGAAAGCTTTAGGGGACTTAGGCGTCGATTACGTCATTATCGGCCACTCTGAAAGACGTGAATACTTCCACGAAACTGATGAAGACATCAACAAAAAAGCACATGCTATTCTGCGTAATGGTATGACACCTATCGTATGCTGCGGTGAAACGTTGGAACAACGTGAATCAGGCGTAACAAACGAATGGGTATCAGGCCAAATTACGGCTGCTTTGAAAGATTTGACTGCAGATCAAGTTGCTAACCTGGTTATTGCTTATGAGCCAATCTGGGCAATCGGTACAGGTAAATCTTCTACTGCACAAGATGCGAACGACACTTGCGGCGTAGTGCGCGCAACTGTTGCTTCAATCTACGGCCAAGAAGTGGCTGACAAAGTCCGCATTCAATACGGCGGCAGCGTAAAACCTGAAAACATTGCTGAATACATGGCCGAAGAACACATCGATGGCGCATTGGTCGGTGGTGCTAGTTTGGTTCCTGATTCATTCTTAGCATTATTGGAGGCTATTAAATAATGAGTAAAAAACCGGTAGCGATAATTATTTTGGACGGTTTCGGTTGGAGAAATGAAATGATGGGCAATGCGGTTAAGCTAGCAAAGAAACCGAACTTTGACCGTTATTGGAACAATTTTCCGCATGCAACGATGCTGGCTTCCGGATTGGCTGTAGGACTGCCTGAAGGGCAAATGGGTAATTCCGAAGTAGGGCATACAAACATTGGTGCCGGACGGGTTGTCTACCAAAGTCTGACCAGAATCGACAAAGCTATCCAAGATGGCGAATTCCTGACGAACGAAGCGCTTGTTGGTGCTTACGATCACACTACTGAAAATGACTCTGCTTTGCACCTTTTCGGTCTGCTTTCTGACGGTGGTGTACACAGTCACATCAACCATGTCATCGCATTGATCAAGAGCGCAAAAGAAAAAGGCGTGAAAAAACTTTATCTGCATGCTTTCCTTGATGGCCGTGACGTGGATCCGCACGCTGCACCAGGCTACATCGAAACAGTGGAAAAAGCGATGGAAGAAATCGGCCTTGGCGAAATCGCGACTGTTTCTGGTCGTTACTATGCTATGGACCGTGACAACCGTTGGGAACGTGTCGAATTGGCATACAACGCCATCGCACACGGCGAAGGCGAAAAATTTGAATCTGCACAAGATGTCGTTAAGGCAAGCTATGCGGATGATAAAACAGATGAATTTGTATTGCCGTCCGTTATCGTCAAAGATGGCGAACCGATCGGAACTTTGAAAGATAATGATGCCATCATCTTCTTCAACTTCCGTCCGGACCGCGCAATCCAACTTTCAAATGCCTTCACCAACGAAGAGTGGACGAACTTCGACCGCAAAGAGCGCGCTAAAAACGTGAAATTTGTGACGATGACTTCTTACCAAGATACAGTAATCGCGGAGATCGCCTTCAAGCCAATCCCAATGACGAATGTTTTGGGTGAAGTGCTTTCCCAACATCACTTGTCGCAATTGCGCATCGCGGAAACCGAAAAATATCCGCACGTAACTTTCTTCATGAACGGCGGACGTCACGAGCCTTTCGAAGGCGAAGGACGCATCCTGATCCCTTCACCAAAAGTTGCAACTTATGATTTGAAACCTGAAATGAGCGCTTATGAAGTGGGCGATGCATTAGTGAAAGAGATCAATGACGACAAATACGACGCCATTATCCTGAACTTTGCGAACCCTGACATGGTAGGCCATTCAGGTATGTTGGAACCTACAATCAAAGCGATCGAAGCAGTGGATGAGAACCTGGGTGCAGTCGTTGATGCTATTCATGCAAAAGGTGGCTATGCCATCATCTTCGCTGACCACGGTAACGCGGACACTATGTCCACTGAAGACGGACAGCCGCATACTGCCCACACAACCGTTCCGGTTCCTGTGATCGTGACCAAAGAAGGCGTAACGTTGCGCACAGACGGCAAATTGGCCGATGTCGCTCCAACTATGCTGGATCTGTTGAACATAGAAAAACCAGCAGAAATGACAGGTGAATCGCTGATCGTTAAAGCGTAAGCAAAACGCTTCAGCTATTGCATAAAGTAAGAAAATTGTCTAAAATGAAACTTGGTAAGACAAGTAATTCAGCCAACTAAAAGGAGAGAAAACCATGCCATACATTACAGATATTTTAGCTAGAGAAGTACTTGATTCACGCGGTAACCCAACTATCGAAGTTGAAGTCTTCACAGAGAGCGGCGCTTTCGGACGCGGAATGGTTCCATCAGGAGCTTCTACGGGCGAACACGAAGCAATCGAATTACGTGACGGAGACAAAGCGCGTTACCTTGGAAAAGGTGTTTTGAAAGCTGTAGAAAACGTAAACGACATCATTGCTGACGCTCTTTTAGGTTTCGATGTGCGTGACCAATTGGCTATCGACAAAACAATGATCGAATTAGATGGCACTCCTAACAAAGAAAAATTGGGCGCTAACGCAATCTTGGGTGTATCAATCGCAGTTGCTCGCGCTGCAGCGGATTACCTGGATGTACCTTTGTACCAATACCTAGGCGGATTCAACGCGAAAACATTGCCGACTCCAATGATGAACATCATCAACGGCGGATCTCACTCAGATGCTCCTATCGCTTTCCAAGAATTCATGATCTTGCCAGTAGGCGCGCCTTCTTTCAAAGAAGCATTGCGTTGGGGTGCTGAAATCTTCCACGAATTGAAATCAATCCTGAAAAAACGCGGTTTGGAAACTTCTGTTGGGGATGAAGGTGGTTTCGCTCCTCGCTTCAACGGAACTGAAGATGGCGTAGAAACTATTTTGGCTGCAATCAAAGCGGTCGGTTTGGAACCAGGCAAAGATGTCTACTTAGGCTTCGACTGTGCATCATCCGAGTTCTACGAAGACGGCGTTTACAACTACGCTAAATTCGAAGGCGAAGGCGGCGCAAAACGCACTGCTGCAGAACAAGTGGATTACTTGGAAGAATTGGTCAACAAATACCCAATCATCTCTATCGAAGACGGTATGGACGAAAACGACTGGGATGGCTGGAAGCTTTTGACAGAACGTCTGGGCGAACGCGTTCAATTAGTTGGGGATGACTTGTTTGTAACCAACACTGAAATCTTGTCTCGCGGAATCGAAAACGAAATCGGAAACTCGATCCTGATCAAAGTTAACCAAATCGGTTCATTGACTGAAACTTTCGAAGCTATCGAAATGGCTAAAAAAGCTGGTTACACTGCAGTTATTTCTCACCGTTCAGGCGAAACAGAAGATTCAACTATCGCTGATATCGCTGTAGCGACTAACGCTGGCCAAATCAAAACTGGTTCATTGAGCCGTACTGACCGTATCGCTAAATACAACCAATTGTTGCGCATCGAAGATCAATTAGGCGAATTGGCTGTATACGAAGGCTTGAAAGCTTTCTACAATCTTAAAAACAAATAATCATTACTAATCAACAGGAGGGCAGTGCTTGGAACGCTGTGCTCGCATAAACGCCGACTGGGACAAACGGTCGGGAAAAAGTCCGGTGCTTGGAACGCCGGACTTTTTTTGTGTTTATAAGCTGTAATGTTCGTGTTTGGGTTGGTAAATTTGGTTTAAGTTCCAATATAATCATATTTTAAAGGTTTGTTCCTAACATCCGCATGTAAATATTTTTGGAAATTGGACATTTTCGCTTTCATTCGCTGTGTAATCTGCTATAATAAGATTAAATTATTATTAATAAATAATGAGGACAATTGATAAGGGGGAGACAAAAGGATGAAAAGAGCAAGAAATTTTTCCGCTGGTCCAGCAATACTACCAGAACCAGTCTTAGAGAAAGTACAGAGAGAAATGCTATCCTACAAAGATAGTGGCATGTCAGTTATGGAGATGAGTCACCGCTCCTCCTTGTTCGAAGAGATCATTCAGGATGCAGAGCAGTTGCTGCGCGAATTGATGAATATCCCGAAAGGCTACAAAGTCTTATTCCTGCAAGGCGGCGCCAGCCTGCAATTTGCGATGGTTCCGATGAATCTGGGAAAAGGCGGCAAAGTCGGGTACATCAACTCCGGATCATGGGCTAAAAAGGCCATCTCTGAAGCTAAGATTCTGAAGGTTCCGAATATCGAAGTATTGGCCAGTTCCGAAGCGGATAATTTCACTTACATTCCTGAAATTCCGGAAACAGATGAGGCGTATGATTATATCCATATCACTACAAACAACACAATCGAAGGGACTGCTTTCCAAACGATCCCGCGTTTCGTGAATGCACCGATTGTAGCCGATATGTCTTCCAATATTCTTTCAAATAATTACGATGTCAACGATTTCGGATTGATCTACGCAGGCGCACAAAAGAACATCGGTCCTGCCGGCTTGACGATCGTCATCGTCAAAGAAGATCTGATCCAGACCGAGAATACACTGCCTAGCATGCTGGATTACCGTACGCACATCAAAAACGATTCCTTATACAATACACCGCCAAGCTTTGCCATCTACGTGGCAAAATTAGTCTTCGAATGGTTGAAGGACCTGGGCGGAGTGGAAGCAATGGTGAAGCAGAACGAAGAGAAAGCCGGCTTATTGTACCGCACAATCGAAGAATCAGACTTGTTCTCTTCTCCGGTCGCAGTCAATTCCCGTTCATTGACGAATATCCCATTCGTTACCGGAGACAAAGAGTTGGATGCGAAGTTCGTCAAGGAAGCGACTGCATTAGGCTTCCTGAACCTGAAAGGCCACCGCTCCGTAGGCGGCATGCGCGCAAGTATCTACAATGCATTCCCGTATGAAGGCGTTAAAGAATTGACAGAATTTATGAAAGCTTTTGAAGCTAAGGAAGGGAAATTCAAATAATGTTCCAGATTAAAACTTACAATGCGATCGCCCCAGAAGGCCTGAATTTACTGAACGAAGACCAATTTGCCCTTAACACAGGAGAAACGCCTGACGGCATCATCCTGCGCAGCGAAAAATTGCATGGCATGGAATTTCCCGAAAGCTTGAAAGCCATCGCACGTGCCGGCGCCGGCGTCAACAATGTGCCCGTCGAAGAGTGTTCCGCAGCAGGCGTCGTTGTCTTCAACACGCCTGGTGCGAATGCCAATGCGGTTAAAGAACTTGTAATAGCCGGCCTGATCATGGCTGCCCGTCCGATCAAAGAAGGAATGGAATGGGTTCAGACGTTGAGCGGAGACGATGTCGATAAGCAAGTCGAAAAAGGCAAGAGCCAATTTGCTGGTACGGAGATTTCCGGTAAAACACTGGGTGTCATCGGCTTGGGTGCCATCGGTGCAATGTTGGCAAATGACGGTTTCCGCTTGGGCATGGAAGTCATCGGTTACGACCCATATGTTTCTGTGGAAACAGCCTGGAACATCAACCGCCGCGTCCAAAAAGCTTCTTCAATCGCAGAAGTGTTGGCAAAAGCGGATTACATTTCGATCCACGTTCCTGTCACAGCCGAAACAAATGGCATGGTGGATGCAGCTTTCCTTGATCAAATGAAGGATAATGCTGTCCTGTTGAACTTTGCCCGCGGCGAATTGGTCAATACAGCCGATATGTTGGCGGCATTGAAAGAAAAGAAAATCCGCAAATACGTAACTGACTTTGCCGAAGAAGCTTTGCTGCACAATGATGACATCATCGTTTTGCCGCATTTGGGAGCTTCTACCGAAGAAGCTGAAGTGAACTGCGCGATCATGGCGGCCCAAACGCTGAAATACTTCCTGGAGACAGGGAATATCGTGAACTCCGTCAATTTCCCGGGTGTCGACATCGCGATGCAATCGCCGATCCGTCTGACGATCATCAACAAAAACATCCCGAACATGGTCGGCCAGATTTCCTCAGGCTTGGCTAAATACTTCATCAACATCGAAGATATCCTGAACCGCAGCCGCGGCAACTACGCCTACACTGTAATCGATATCGCCGAAACAGACCAGGCCGTATTGGATGAAGTAGTCGAAAAAATCAAAGAAATCGATGGCGTCGTCAACGTCCGCGTCATCAGAAGATAGAGTGTGATGATTTGCGTTTAGACACCCGTACGTTGGAGAAATCAGCTGCCGTTCAACCTCTTTTGTGAACGGCAGCTGATTTCGAAACGGTAGTGATGTCTGCGAATCAGAACACGTTTACGACAGAGCACGAAAACCACACACCAAAAAAGCGTTCAGACAGTTCCCTCGAACAAGAGGCGGGCATGTCCGGACGCTTTTCTTTTCTCAAATTGCTAGTAAAAGCCTATCATTTGTGCTAAAGTTAGTAGTAGAAAATTATTATAGGGAGGTCCATCCTTTGTCATTATACGATGTACTATTAACGGCTCTGTTGGTTGTTTCTGTGCTGTTGATCATTGTTGTGCTGATGCAGCCATCAAAAACAAATGCAGCCAGCACGCTTACAGGTGGAGCGGAACAATTATTCGGTAAACAAAAAGCTAGAGGCTTTGAAGCGGTGCTGCGCCAGATCACGGTCGTTCTGGGAGCGCTGTTCATCCTGTTGGCCTTGGCTTTGACTTATTTATCCTCAAATTGATTTTTGCAGCAGAAACCACAATTCCGGGTTCTGCTTTTTTTTTCGCCCGAAAAAATCAATCGGCAGACAAGGAGAGGCACCGGGAGAATGCTTGGAAATTCCGCCTGCAATAATTGGATATATTAGGAAAAAAGCTGTAAATACAGTAAAATGAAGATGAACGAGTAGGGAGGAATAGTATGAAAGAAATCAATTTGCCGGAGCCTTTTTTCTTCGAAGCCGGCCCGCGCGCCGTTCTTTTGCTGCATGCCTATACCGGCAGCGCAAATGATGTGCGTCTGTTGGGACGCTTTTTGGAACGAAACGGGTATACTGTATATGCACCGAATTTTACGGGTCATGCGACCGGCCGTTTTGAGGACATCCTCGATTTGGGCGGGCCGGATGTCTGGTTTGTCGATGCCATGCGCGCAAAAGAAGAACTGATCCGGAAGGGCTACAATCAGATTGCCGTATTCGGATTGTCGATGGGCGGTATTATGGCAACGCGGGCCATCGAGACGGGTGGGTTCATCGGCGGAGGCTCCTTCAATTCTCCGATCATCAGCTTCGAGGAATCCCGGGTGCCGGTCAGTTTTATGCATTTCGCGAAGTTGGCGAAAAAGAAACTGGGCATGGCCAATCTGGAAATCGAGCACGAACTGGCTTTGATGAAGCCGAAATTGACGATTCAGCTTGCGCAATTGGATGAGTTTACGGAACTGATCAAGGCGAATCTGTCCGCGATCACGGTGCCCTATTACATCGCCCAATCCGGCAAGGATGAAATGATCAGCGCAGACTGCGGAAAATTCCTTGCCGATCGCCTCCAGGATGCGGATGTGGATTATCATTTCTTCCCGGAAGCAACCCATGTCATCACGGTTGGGAAAGACAGAAACGAGTTTGAAGAAACAGTCTTGGCATTTTTGAACCGACTAAATTGGAATGAGGGATAAGCATGAGAAAGATAGATCAGATCCAAATAGACGTTCTAGCCTATTTTCAGGAGCATGCCGCCAAAAGCATGAGCCTGAAGGAAGTCAGTGAAGCGTTGGGCTACACGGATTCCAGTGATTTTAAAGCATTGGTCAAAGTCTTTGCGCAATTGGAAGAAAGAGGGATCCTCGTGCTGAACAAGACGGGACAATTCCGTCTGAAGGCGCAAGGTGCCACTTTGACGGGTACCTTCCGCAGCAATGACCGCGGTTTCGGATTTGTGACAATCGATCCGAACGAAAATGACCTGTTCATTCCGCGCGGCAGAACCGGCAGCGCGATGGACGGCGATACAGTCGAGGTGAAGGTCACCCGCGAAGCGGAGCCGTGGAACGATAAAGGGGTCGAAGCCGAAGTGACGGCTGTCCTGACGCGCAAATCGAATCAGGTCGTCGGCGAATTTGTTCCTTACGATTCCGATCGCCGTGAAGAGACCGGTTATCTGGGGTTTGTTGTCCCGCAAGATACGAAAATCAACAATATTGTTGTCTACATCAAACCGGAAGGCATCCACCCTGTGGAAGGCAGCGTCTGTCTGGTCGAAATCACCAGCTATCCAACGCCGCAGAACCCGATCAAGATGGAAGGTCTGGTAACCAAAGAAATCGGCCATAAGGATGCACCGGGCGTGGATATTTTGGCCATCCTCTACAAATTCGGCATCCCTTCCGAATTCCCGGAAGACGTGCTGGCACAGGCGGAAGGAATCCCGTTGGAGATTCCTGCAGAGGCATTGGAAGGCCGAAGGGACCTGCGTTCGGAACAGATCGTCACGATCGATGGCGCCGATGCCAAGGACTTGGATGACGCGATTTCGCTGAAGCGGCTCGAAAATGGCCACTATCTGTTGGGCGTGCACATCGCCGATGTTTCCTATTATGTGACGGAAAATTCCCCGATTGACCGTGAAGCCTACGAGCGCGGCACCAGCGTCTATTTGACGGACCGCGTCGTACCGATGCTGCCCCAAAAATTATCGAACGGCATCTGTTCCTTGTTGCCGCACGAAGACCGTCTGACGATGTCTTGTGAAATGGAACTCGATGCGGATGGCGAAGTGGTCGCCTATGATATTTTCCCGAGCGTCATCGAATCGAAACAGCGGATGACATATTCCGATGTCAATGCGATTTTGACGGACCACGACAAGAAATTGCGCGAAAAATACAGCGATTTTGTGCCGATGTTCGAAGAAATGGCCATCCTGCATGAAATTCTTTTGAAGAAACGCCAAAAACGCGGCGCTATCGATTTCGAATCCGATGAAGCGAAAATCATCGTCGACGAAAACGGGCATCCGTTGGACATCTATGTGCAGGATCGCGGTGTCGGCGAGCGCCTCATCGAATCATTCATGTTGAGCGCGAACGAAACGATCGCCCATCATTTCACGAAGGCTAATCTGCCATTCATCTACCGGATCCACGAACAGCCTGATCCGACCAAGATGATGCGCTTCCTTGAGTTCGTGACAACATTCGGCATCCTTGTGAGCGGCACGCATGAAAACGTCAAGCCGAAACAGCTGCAGGCCGTCTTGGCGAAAGTCAAGGATGAACCTTACGAAGCCGTTGTTTCGACCACGCTGTTGCGCAGCATGCAGCAGGCGAAATATGATGCCGTACCGGTCGGCCACTATGGTTTGGCAGCGAAAGACTACACTCATTTTACTTCGCCGATCCGGAGGTATCCCGACTTAATCGTCCACCGCCTGATCCGGACATACGGAAAAGGCATCGTCGATCCGCAGCTGGTCGAAAAGTGGAAAGGCCAATTGCCGGATATCGCTGTCCAGAGTTCGCAGATGGAACGCCGCTCGGTTGATGCGGAACGGGAAACCGAATCGCTCAAGAAGGCTGAGTTCATGATGGACAAAGTTGGCCAAGAATTTGAAGGCGTCATCAGCTCCGTCACGAAATTTGGTATCTTTGTGCAGCTGCCGAACACGGTCGAAGGCTTGGTGCATATTTCGAAAATGACGGAGGATTATTTCAACTACATCGAAAGCCATATGCTTTTGATGGGTGAACGCACCGGCGTCATTTACCGAATCGGCCAAAAAGTGAAGATCAAAGTGGAAAAATCGGATCCAGTCACGCGCGAAATCGACTTCTCGCTTGTCATCGACAAGGAAAAAGTCCAGAGCCAAAGTGATCAGGATCTGGTCAAACAAATCCGCTCGAAGATTCCAAAAGGCAAAAAGCGGAAACCGGGCCAATCCGATCGCGACAGCGGGCCGCGCAAAAAGACCGCAAAAGGAAAAGAGCCCTTCTATTCCCGCCCGGCCAAGAAAGCCAAAGGGAAGAAAGGCAGAGGCAAAAAGAAGTAAGCAAATGAAATGAAGGTGTCGGATTATGCCAAAAGGCGAAGGAAAAGTATTAGCGCAGAACAGAAAAGCCAGCCATGACTACACCATCCTCGATACGGTGGAAGCCGGGATGGTGCTGACGGGGACGGAGATCAAATCCGTCCGCCAAGCGAAAATCAATCTGAAGGATGGCTATGCGAGCATCCGGAACGGGGAAGTATTCCTGCAGAATGTGCACATCAGTCCGTTCGAGCAAGGCAATATCTTCAACCACGATCCGTTGCGCACGCGGAAGTTATTGCTGCACAAGAAGCAGATCAGATACCTGATCGAGGAGACCAAGACGACTGGCGTGACGCTCGTGCCGCTGAAGGTTTACCTCAGGAACGGCGTCGCGAAAGTGCTGATCGGACTCGCAAAAGGGAAGAAGAGCTACGACAAACGCGATGCGCTGAAACAGAAAGACATGAAGCGCGAAATCGACAGAGCGCTGAAGGAAAGATAAGCATACAAATGCGTAAAACGCGCCCGCATTCCGACTGGAATGCGGGCGCGTTTTGTTAGGGTTCGGCGCATCGGTGAGGGTTGGCGCGCCACCTCCGGCGAGATCCGCTTCGACAGGTACACCGGCAAACATGTGAATAATTGTGTAACTTTTGTATCTTGTCTATCATTTTTTTATAATTCAAGCTATGATAGAAGT
This sequence comes from Trichococcus ilyis, assembly GCF_900109135.1. Lineage (GTDB taxonomy): Bacteria > Bacillota > Bacilli > Lactobacillales > Aerococcaceae > Trichococcus > Trichococcus ilyis. Next base: position 83,646 of record NZ_FNYT01000012.1, read on the forward strand.
AATCATCTTGTCACGAAAAATAAAGATAATCCTGCGAGTGTGAGGAACGCTTGCTTTGCGGGGTTCCGTTCTGAGTGAAACGAAAAAAGTAAGGGTGTGTTTGTTAATGATAACGAAAGACAAATATCTTCGATTGCTGGCGAAAGAATATCCGACGGCAGCGAAAACAGTGACCGAAATCATCAACTTGGAAGCCATCATGAACTTGCCGAAAGCAACCGAGCACTTCATCAGTGACCTCCATGGGGAATATGACGCTGTGCAGCATGTACTCAGGAATGGATCGGGGAACGTCAAAGAAAAGATACGCGAGATTTTCCAAGGGAGACTGAGCACCCGCGAAATGAACCAGCTCGCGACCATCGTCTATTACCCGGAAGAAAAAATCGACATGATCGTCAACAGCCTGGACTCCGAGGAGGAAATCAACGAATTTTACTCCTTGACGTTGCTGCGCATCACCGAACTTTGCGCGTTCACTGTCTCGAAATACACGCGCTCGAAAGTCAGAAAAGCGATTCCGGCCGATTATGCCTACATCATCGAAGAGCTGCTTTTCAAAGACACAATCATGACGAACAAAGAGGACTATTACGAAAAGATCATCAAGACCGTCATTTCCTTGGATCGGGCTACTGAATTGATCGCCGCCATTTCGCATGTCATCCAACGTCTGGTCGTCGATCACATCCATGTTGTCGGGGACATCTATGACAGGGGCCCATTCCCCGACAAAATCATCGACACCTTCATGGATGGCCATGAACTGGATATCCAGTGGGGCAACCATGATGTGCTGTGGATGGGAGCCGCGAGCGGATCGGCTGCTTGTATGGCCAACGTTATCCGCATCTGCGCCCGCTACGACAACCTCGAAATCATCGAGGACGCCTATGGCATTTCGCTGCGTCCGTTGATCACGTTTGCGGAAATGGTCTACAAAGAAGACCGCTACGAACCTTTCATGCCGAAAATCAATGCCGAGGACGAAAGCAAAATTTTCCCGGAAGAAATCCGTCAGATCGCCAAAATGAACCAAGCCATTTCGATCATCCAGTTCAAGCTGGAGGGCGAAATCATCAAGCGCCATCCTGAATTCGACATGGCCGATCGGATGGTGTTGGATTTCACCGACTACGAAAAAGGAACCGTGACGTTGGATGGAAAGGAATATCCGTTGCTGTGCGACTATTTCCCGACCGTCGATCCGGCCGATCCTTACCGCTTGACCGAGGAGGAAATCCTGGTCGTCGATAAACTCCTGACAGGATTCCTGAATTCGGAAAAACTGCAGAAGCATGTCCAGTTCCTTTTCAGCAAGGGCAGCATGTATTTGAGCTACAACGACAACCTGTTGTTCCACGGTTGCGTGCCGCTGAATCCGGACGGCAGCTTCATGGAGATGTCGATCAATAACGTCAAGTACCGCGGCAAAGCCCTATTGGACAAATACGAGGAAGTACTGCGCAAAGGCTATCTGAACCGCGAGTACCCGAAGCAGAATGTCCGCGCTCTCGATCTGATCTGGTATCTCTGGGAAGGAAAAACCTCGTCCCTGTTCGGGAAGGACAAAATGACGACTTTCGAGCGCCTTTATATCGCCGATAAGGAAACCCATGTCGAGAAGAAGAACCTTTATTACGAACTGCGCGATAATCCGGAATTGTCCCACAAAATACTCAAGGAATTCGGCTTGGATCCTAATAAAGGCCACATCATCAATGGACACACGCCTGTCAAAGAAAAGATTGGCGAAAACCCATTGAAAGCGGATGGCAAGCTGATCGTCATCGACGGCGGCTTCTCGAAAGCCTATCAGAACACGACCGGTCTGGCCGGTTATACCTTACTTTACAATTCCTTCGGGATGCAGCTGGTGTCCCATCAGCCGTTCACTTCCCGCCAGGATGCCATCGAAAATGAAAAAGACATCGTTTCAACGCGGCGCATCGTCGACAAGGAGTTGGAGCGCAAAACCGTAAGGCAGACAGACGTCGGCAAAAAGCTGACCCAGCAAGTCATCGACCTGCAGCAACTCTTGCGTGCCTACAAGTCCGGCGAAATCGTGGAGGATCTGCTCAGCGACAAATAGTTTCATGAAAATAGATGCAATCAGTCGCCGGAATTGTTAAGATAAGAGAAGGAAAGCAAGTATCCTAATGCAAAAATAGCTTGAGAGAGGCGGGTTAACCTTGAAAAAGGGAGTAACATTTTATTTTATGCGACACGGAGAAACCTATCTTAATAAATACAATCGGATGCAAGGCTGGTCCGACACACCCTTGACGCCACGGGGCCGACGCGATGTCATGCGGAGCGGCGCCGGCTTGGCCGATGTCAAGTTCGATGCGGTCTACTGCAGCGATTTGAGGCGCACGTTTGAAACAGCGCAGATCATCTTAAAAGAAAACCAGCACGCCGATCACTTGAAAGTGGTGGCCATGCCCGAATTCAGGGAAATTTTCTTCGGCTCTTTCGAAGGGCTGGATGCGAGCGAAACTTGGGGGAATCTGAACAAATTCCTTGGCAACGCCGATGGAACACCGAATTATGATGCCCACCGCTCCGTCATCGAAGAGTTGGACGGATTGAAAGAAATGGATCCTTACCACGAAGCGGAAGACTATATGACTTTTTGGCTGCGCGTTGAACGCGGTTTGATCAAACTGATCGGCGAGCACCGCGATTCCGAACGGAACATTCTGATCGTTTCCCACGGGATGACGATCCGCAACATGATCCATGCCGTCATTCCCGATTTTTCGATCGACCGCCATCTGGATAATGCCAGCATTTCGGTCGTCCGCTATGAGGACGGCTTCTATCACTTGGATCTTTACAACGGCATCGACCACTTCGCCGATGACTTCACACCTGCCGATGAGCAGGAACCGGAAGTCCATAAAGTGACACCTGCCGATAAAGTCGAAGAGGACGTAAAATAATCAAATGCCGTACCCTTGGAAAAGCCATTGTTTCCAAGGGTATTTTCGTGTCAACTGGGGGGAAACAATTAAAAATCACACCTTTTTTTCATTTTTTGGAAATATAAATTGAAAATTCCGTCCGGATAGTCTAAAATTAACGTAATCCACAATACTGTACGGGATACAGCGTGGCAATAACGAGTCTTTAAATTAGCACAGAGAGGCTAACAAGGCATGTGAAACGATTAATGTAAACAACCGTTGAAACACGCCCAAAATAGGTGTGTTTTTTTTACATTTTCCTATTTTTCATGCAAGCGTGAGGTATGTACCTTGTCAATCAGAAATCAGGAGGAATAACATGAAACAACGTAGATTTTTAGTATTAGAAGATGGCAGTTGCTATCCTGGTTATGCATTCGGTGCAGAAAAGGACACAATCGGAGAGATCGTATTCAACACAGGGATGACAGGTTACCAAGAAACATTATCCGATCCTTCCTACACAGGTCAGATCATCACTTTCACGTATCCGTTGATCGGAAACTACGGCATCAATGAAGATGACTATGAAGGCATGCATCCAGGACTGAAAGGGATGGTTGTGCATGAACTGGCGGAACATCCAAGCAATTTCCGCTCCACCAAAACATTGGATGAAGCCTTGAAGGGCTTTGACGTGCCGGGAATCTACGGCGTGGACACACGCAGCATCACCAAAAAAATCCGCAATGCCGGCGTTATGCGCGGCGCCTTCGTAGCGAATGCGGACAATCTGGATGAAATCGTCGCAAACCTGAAAGCCTACCAATTGCCGGTCAACGAAATCCAAATGAATTCAACAAAAGAAATCAAAACATATTCCGGTGAAGGCCCTCGCGTCGTCCTGCTTGACTTCGGCTTCAAGGACAATATCCTTGCAGAATTGTTGAAAAGGGGTTGTGAAGTCATCCTCGCTCCTTGGAACACAAGTGCGGAAGCGATCCTGGCCTACAAACCGGATGGCATCATGTTGAGCAATGGACCCGGAGATCCGACATCCGTTCCGGAAGCCATCGAAACAATCAAGCAATTGATTGCCCAAGAGAACCTGCCGATGTTCGGCATTTGCCTTGGCCACCAGTTGATTTCACTGGCAAGCGGCGCTACGACATACAAACTGAAATTCGGCCATCGCGGCGCAAACCATCCGGTGCAGGATCTGGCGACCGGGAAAGTCAGCCTAACCAGCCAAAACCATGGCTACGCTGTGAACGAAGAAAGCCTGAAACAAACCGACTTGGTTGCAACCCACCGCGCCTTGAATGATGGTACGAATGAAGGCGTCAAACATAAAACCAAACCGATCTTTTCGGTTCAGTATCACCCGGAAGCAGCGCCCGGACCGCGCGATGCCAACTATTTGTTCGACCAATTCGTAGATATGATGAAAGCAGCCCAAGGAGGAAAACAACATGCCTAAACGTACCGACATTCAATCCATCTTAGTGATCGGCTCAGGCCCCATCATCATCGGCCAAGCCGCTGAATTTGACTATGCCGGAACGCAAGCATGCTTGGCTTTAAAAGAAGAAGGATACAAAGTCATCCTGGTGAACTCGAATCCCGCAACGATCATGACCGACGTCGAAATCGCCGATAAAGTCTACATGGAGCCACTTTCAGTGGAATTCATCACAAACATCATCCGCAAAGAACGCCCGGATGCGCTCTTGCCTACCCTTGGCGGTCAGACCGGTTTGAACATGGCGGTGGAACTGGACAAAGCAGGCGTTCTGGACGCCTACAATGTCGAGCTGCTGGGGACGAAACTGAGTTCCATCCAACAGGCCGAAGACCGTGATCTGTTCCGCCAATTGATGGCCGAATTGAACCAGCCGGTTCCGGAGAGCGACATCATCCACACGGTGGCTGAAGCGCTGACGTTCGCCGCGAAAGTCGGCTATCCGCTGATCGTCCGTCCGGCCTTCACGATGGGCGGCACCGGCGGCGGCATCTGTTACGACGAAGCCGACCTGCGCGAAATCGTTGCCAACGGCCTGCGCTATTCGCCGGTGACGCAATGTCTGCTGGAAAAATCGATCGCCGGTTACAAGGAAATCGAGTACGAAGTGATGCGCGACAGCAACGACAATGCGATCGTGGTCTGCAACATGGAAAACATCGATCCGGTCGGCGTTCACACGGGCGACTCCGTCGTGGTGGCGCCATCCCAGACGTTGTCCGACAAGGAATACCAAATGTTGCGCGATGTCTCGCTGCAGATCATCCGCGCCCTCAAGATCGAAGGCGGCTGCAATGTCCAATTGGCCTTGGATCCGCACTCGTTCAACTACTACATAATCGAAGTCAACCCGCGCGTGAGCCGTTCTTCGGCCTTGGCGAGCAAGGCGACCGGGTACCCGATCGCGAAGATGGCGGCCAAAATCGCCGTCGGCCTGACCTTGGACGAAATGAAGAACCCGGTCACCGGCACGTCCTACGCGGCCTTCGAGCCGGCTTTGGACTACATCGTCTCGAAAATCCCGCGTTTCCCGTTCGATAAATTCGAAAAGGGCGACCGCAGCCTCGGCACACAGATGAAAGCGACCGGCGAAGTCATGGCCATGGGCCATACGTTCGAGGAATCGATGCTGAAAGCCGTCCGTTCCCTGGAATACGGCGTCAACCATCTGGCCTTGCCGAAGGACCAGGGCAAGACCGTGACGATGGCAGAAATCGAACAGAACATCCGCGTCGCCTGCGACGAGCGTCTCTTCTATCTGGGCGAAGCGCTGCGCCG
>NZ_FNYT01000011.1 GCF_900109135.1 Trichococcus ilyis
GCTGACTTCTCGCTATTCGTTGTTACTACAGGGAGTCCTGCTAGCGAGACCTCCCCGGGTAAGAATGATAACCTTCCACTCATGTCACTGCCTCATTTACTGCAGGAGATTCGTGCAGTATTGGACTTTGCTTTGTGATGCAAGCTCGTCCGTCTCCATACAGCCTCATATGAGATTTCTGTCCGTCAGTGCGAGTGTTTGCGTCCGACTTCCTTCAGATTCCACCTCACGGTGGACACCCTTGTCATTCGCTAACAGTTCCTACTGCAAAGCCTGTAGTGGACTTTCACCACCAAGTTATCACCCATGCCGGGCGCACACCAAGAAAGAGGCCGGGACAAAATCCCGGCCTCTTTCCTGCATCCAAACTTAATTTGCGTAAACGCAAAACAGAACGCAGCCCCTGTCACTACTTCGCGAACAATGCTCGGATGGCTTACAGCCAGCCTGCGCTTGTCCGCTCCAGTTGTCCGGGGCTAAACGCGTTCTGTCCCGCTTTCTTCTTTTATTTGTCTTTTTCGGATACAGCTTTTGTCGGCAAGGTAATCGTGAAGGTGGTTCCCTCTCCCGGGTCGCTCTCCACATCGATTGTTCCTTTATGGTTCAGCACCAAAGATTGGACCACAGCCAATCCGATCCCCGACTCGCCAAATTTCGTGTTCTTCCGGGAAACATCCACTTTATAGAATCTTTCCCAGATACTCGTGATATCCTTCTTTTCGATGCCGATGCCCGTATCCTTGACCTGGATGACTTGCTGTTCTCCGTCTGGGAAAGACGACAAGGTGATTGTGCCGTTTTTCGTGAATTGGATCGCGTTCTGCGTCAAGTTCACCATGATCTGGATAAAGCGGTCATAATCCGCATAAATCCGGTCCGCTGTCTCCGCCTGCACAATGATCCGATCCGCCCTCGCCTCTGCTTTTGACCGCATTTGCTCCGCAACATTCTCCAGTGCCTCCTTGGCGGAAAATTCTTGCTTCACTAAGACAATCTGATTGGAGCGGATTTTCTCGTAATCCAGGTTTTCGTTCACCAAACGGATGAGCCTTTTGGTTTCTTTCTGCATCAATTGCATGCTCCGGTCCCGGCTGCCTTCAGGGATCATATGGTGCTGGAGCCCTTCCAGGATACCGTTGATCGTCGTGAGCGGCGTGCGCATCTCATGGGCCACATCCATCATGAACTGACGCCGCAGATTCTCTTGGCGTTCGACCTCCTCATTGGACGCCTTCAAAGAACGCGCCATCTGATTGAAATCCTCCGACAATTCATCAAATTCATCCTTGTGGTAATTTTCCAGCGCGATATCAAAATTGCCTGATGCGATTTCATGAGTGGCCCTCCGCATACGTTTGATCCGCCTGGTCAGATAATTGGCGATCCCAAGGCTCAAAATAATCGCAATGCCGCCGGAAGTCAGCACTGCAACCAGCAGATTGTGCTCAATTTCGCTGATTTCGTCCTCGATCCCTTTCACCGGTGAGCCCACCGCAATGAAGCCGGTGAACTCGGCCGTAGTCGCATTAAAAAGCGGCAGATAGACCGTCAAAAAAGGCTTCTTCTCATTCATGAAGCCTCGGTCCCGCTCAGTCAAAGAAATCCGCTCCCCTGCTGCGAGCCTTTCAAAATCTTCGGCGCTGATTCCGCTCGTGTAAAGATCCGTCGCTTGCGGATAAACCATATGGTCTTCGGCATCGAAGATGGCAAATGAGACATCCTGGTTGGATACCAAAGCAGAACCGCTTTCCAGTTGTTGGATTGTCATGTTCTGATCGATGACAGATTCGGCATAGCCATACAGCTGCGCCTCTTTCTCATCGTAGACATTGCTGGTGACGTATTGGATGATCAGAATGCCGGTCGTGCTGACGGTCAAAAGGATCAAGGCGAAAAACGCAAGGATTTGTTGATAGACGTACTTCATTTTTCCTCTACTCCGCTGTCGTCGAATTTGTAGCCGACTCCCCAAACGGTCTGGATCACCTGCGGTCCGACCGCCTCTATTTTTTGCCTCAGCTTTTTGATGTGGGCATCGATTGTGCGCTCATCCCCGTAATAGGGATCTTCCCAAATCCGGGTCAGCAGATGTTCCCTTGAAAAGACTTGCTTCGGATGTTCGGCCAACAAGGCAAACAATTCGAATTCTTTCGGCGTCAAACTTTCGATCTGATTCCCGTCAAGGTAGGCTTCGCGCGTAATCGTGCTGATTTTGACATGATCGGTGATCACATCGAAGTCATTGCCGGACTGCATCTGCGAATGATCGACCGTGGCGCGCCGGTGCATCGCTTTGATGCGGGCGATAAGCGTCAATGGGCTGAAAGGCTTCGTGACATATTCATCCGCGCCGATTTCCAATCCGATGACCTGATCGCTTTCCGAATCGCGCGCTGTCAGCATGATGATCGGCACGAACTGGGAAATTTTCCTGATTTCGCGGCACACTTGCATCCCGTCCATGCTCGGCAAGTTCAGATCAAGGATGATCATATCCCACTTTCTGCCTGCTGCCGCGAACGTCTCCAGGCCTTCTTTCCCGTCATGTTTGAAGACAGCTTGCCAGCCCTCGTTCTCAAAAAACATCGCCATCATTTCGCAGACGGCTTCATTGTCTTCTATCATCAAAATTTCCATAGCGATTCTCCTTTTCGTTATCCCCATTATAGCTTGTTTTCTGTTAAGCGGCATCATTTCCAATCTACCATACCACATACGTTTGAAGTTTCTATGAAATAATCAGGAAATCCCTGTTTCCGACAGAAAAAAGGCGCCCCCGTTCAGAGGTCGCCCGTTCCGGTTGAAGCATCAGACTGCTTCTTGCTCTCTTTTCGCTTCCACAAAATACAATTCTTCCACGACCAATTCGACAACGTAAACGTGCTGTTCCTGCTTATTGACGTACGAGCGGGAAACCAAATGGCCGTTGACGCCGATCTGGTTCCCTTTGGCGCAGTATTGTTCCAGCAGATTGGCCGTTGCTCCCCAAAAAACGACAGGGATGAAGTCTGCCTGCGGTTGGCCTTCGTCCGCTTTCCTGATGCGCTGCACCGCTAACGTATTGTTGCAGACTTGCCTTTCCCCATTCACGTGTTGCACTTGGATCGGCCGAACCAGCCGCCCGATCAATGATACTTGATTCATGCTTGCATTCCTCCTTCAGCTTGACTTACTGTCTGTAATATCCGCAATAAAGGAGGGTTTGCTTTTAACAAAAAAAGAAACCCGAAGACTTTTCACTGTCTCCGGGCTCCGCGCACTCATCAACCGATGGCTTTTCCCATCCGCAATGAATCCGCAAAGTCATTGATTTTCCGCAGACGGTGATTGATGCCGGATTTGGAGATGGCTCCGCTCGGGATCATTTCGCCGAGTTCCTTCAGGCTGATGTCGGGGTTCTCCAAGCGGATCACGGCGATTTCCTTCAGCTTGTCCGGCAATTTTGAAAGGCCGACCGTCGCTTCGATGAATTCGATGTTGGCGATCTGTTTTGCTGCTGCATCGATCGTTTTGTTCATATTCGCGTTTTCGCAATTCACCAGCCGATTGACCGAATTGCGCATATCGCGAATGATCCGGACATCCTCAAATTTCATCATCGCATTGTGGGCACCAATCAATGCCAGAAAATCAGCGATCTTCTCGGCTTCCTTGAGATACGTGATGAAGCCGTTGCGGCGCTCGATCGTCCGCGCATTCAGATCGAAATGATTCATCATATCGCAGATGTCCTGGTTGTGGTCCTCATAATTGGAATAGATTTCCAGGTGGTAACGGCTCGTTTCCGGGCTGTTCACCGAGCCCCCTGCCATAAAGGCACCGCGCAGGTAAGACCGTTCTTTCTGGTTGTTGTTCATGATGTCTTCGGAAACTTGCGTCTTGAATGACAGTCCGTCGAAAATGTTCAGGTCGCTCAACAGTTCCCGGACGCCCTGCTTCAGTCGCACGATATAGACATTGTTTTTCTTCAGTTTCATTTTGCGGCGCACCAGCAACTCGCTTTCGAACGAGTAGTGTTCCTTCAGAAGGACATACATCCGTCTGGCGATGGCTGCATTTTCTGTCTGGACATTCAGGACAAACGCCTGATTGTAGATGCTGACCGATCCGCTCATCCGGATCAATGCGGTCAGTTCGGCTTTCGCGTGTTCGCGGTGCACTTCCAATGTCGTCAATTCTTTCTTTACTTCAGATGCAAAAGACATAATTTCCTCCTTTCCGACAACTTCTTTCGATCAGAAAAAAGGTCAACAGATAGTTTTGATATTGGAAATCAGATTCATCAGTTCCGAAACCACTTTATTGCCGTCATGGTAAACGCCGCCGTTCTTCATATCGAGGAAATCGGCAGAGATGACCCGGCAGTTTTCTTCGCGCAATCCTTTGAAATCGTGGCGCACCTGAAAAAGATACTCTTCATCGGCTTGCTGGTTGAGGTATTCATCCGGCACTTTTTCCGTGTTCACCAATACGGTGTCGATGAATTTCGCTTTCAGATGGTCATGCAATACCCGGATGTGATCGGCATCGCTGAATCCCTCCGTTTCGCCCAACTGTGTCATGATGTTGCAGATGTAGACTTTCTCGGCTTTGGTATCGATGACCGCCTGGCCCAGATCACTGATCATCAGGTTCGGCAGGATGCTCGTATAGAGGCTGCCCGGTCCGATGACGACCATATCCGCCTCCATGATACTGTTGATGACGTGACGGGAAGCGACGGCCTCCCGCGTTTCATCCAAAGGCTTGACATAAACCCGTTCGATTTTTTTGCGGCCTTTTGCGATTTTCGATTCGCCTTTGATGACCGTTCCGTCGCTGAACTCTGCATAGAGCGTGAGCGGCTCGTCGGCTGCAGCGTATATTTTTCCTTTTACGCCCATCATGACGGACAGCAACCGGATGGCATCAAAAATGTTGCCTTTCATTTCGGCCAAGGCCACGATGATCAGGTTCCCGATGGCATGACCGGAAATGAAGGAGTCCTTTGAGTCGAAGCGGTACTGGAAGATGTCCTTCTCCAACTTCGGCATATCGGAGAGCGCAATCAGACAGTTGCGGATATCCCCGGGAGGCACAATATTGACATGATTGCGGATGATGCCGCTGCTGCCGCCATCGTCGGCTACCGTAACGATGGCCGTGATGTCCGTATTGTGTTTCTTCAACTCATTCAGGATGACCGGCAAGCCCGTTCCGCCGCCGATGACGACGATTTTTTTCGTTCTGCTCGGATTTTGGCTCATGACCGATTCACCGTCTCTTTGCGTTTGTTGCGGTCACGGTGGCTCGTGTTCACCTGGTAACCTGCGCTTTTCAATTGCAGGCCGGTGCGTTCCGCCAATGCGACCGAGCGGTGTTGTCCGCCTGTACAGCCGATTGCGATATTCACGCTGGTCTTGCCTTCTTTTTTATAGCCGGGAATGATGTATTCCAACAGGTCGATAAATTTTTTGTAGAAGATTTCCGTCTCCGATTGTTGCATCACATAGTCGTAGACGGGCTTATCCAATCCCGTCAAAGGACGCAACTCGTCGATGTAGTGGGGATTCGGCAGGAAACGGACATCCATGACGATATCGGCATCGATCGGCAAGCCGTATTTGAACCCGAAGGAAACGACTTCGATATGGAAAACGTCCTTATCGTCGACTTTGAAAGTGTCCAGCAGACGCTCCCTCAATTGGCGCGGGGTGGTTTCGCTCGTGTCGATGACCAACTGTGCGCGGTTGCGGATATCCTGAAGCAGTTCCCGTTCCTTACGGATCCCTTCCAGGACGGTGCCGCCCGACTGCGTCAAAGGGTGGCTTCTTCTGGTCTCTTTGTAGCGGGAAACCAAGACATCATCCTTCGAATCAAGAAAAATGACCCGTGTCGTAATGAATGAAGTGTTGTCCAAGCTGTCAACAGCAGACATGATCTCTTCAAAAAAAGCTCGGGAGCGCAGATCGATCACCAAACAGATCCGGCTGATTTTACCCGATTCCTTTACAAGTTCCCAAAATTTCGGCAATAAACTTGGGGGCATATTGTCTATACAGAAATAACCCAAATCTTCGAATGTCTGCAAAGCCACCGTTTTGCCGGCGCCGCTCATCCCCGTTATGACTACCAATTCGAGAGTGTCTGCCATGATAATTCCTCCAGTCAAAAGTGTTTACAGCCATTATAACATACCGGGTGTATCATTTGTTTGTTTCTGAGCATTTTACGGATTTTTAAGCTTTTCCGCTTTGTGGTAGTCCTCTTAATGCTCGATTTCTACCCGGGAATCATCTCGCTCTTTTTGTTTTGTGTTTGAAGTGGCGGGCGGCGGCTACTGCGTTTTGCCAGCCGGCGTAGAGGTCATCGCGTGTTTCTGATGCCATTTGCGGATGGAATTCGCAGTCCAGTTCCCAATTTTTGATGATGTCATCGGTGTCTTCCCAGAATCCCACAGCGAGCCCGGCCAAATAGGCGGCGCCAAGTGCGGTTGTCTCCAGCACTTTGGATCTGGTCAACGTCGTGTTCAGCAGATCGCTTTGGAATTGCATCAGGAAATTATTGTGGGCCGCTCCGCCATCGACGCGCATATTCGTGATGGCCAAGCCGGAGTCTTTCTGCATCGTATCCACGACATCCTTCGTCTGATAGGCCAACGATTCGAGTGTCGCACGGATCAGGTGCGCCTTGGAAGTCCCTCTCGTCAACCCGAAGAAGGCGCCGCGCACATCCTGATCCCAGTAGGGTGCCCCCAGTCCGACGAATGCCGGAACCATATAGACATTTTCGTTCGACTCGATCATTTCGGCGTATTCCTCCGATTCCGCGGCTGTCCGGATCAATTGGGCTTCGTCCCGCAGCCATTGCAAAGCGGAGCCGGCCACAAAAATGCTGCCTTCCAGGGCATACGTCACTTTGCCGTTCAGCCCGTAGGCGATGGTGGTCAGCAGTCCGTTTTCCGATTTCACCGGTGTTGTTCCGGTGTTCATGACGATGAATGCGCCGGTGCCGTATGTGTTCTTCACCATCCCCTCTTCAAAGCCGGTCTGCCCGAAAAGTGCGGCTTGCTGGTCGCCGGCGATGCCGGCGATCGGGATGCGCGAACCGTAAAAATCATTTTCCACCGTGTACCCATATATTTCCGATGAAGAACGGACTTCCGGGAGCATCGTCCGCGGAATGTCCAGCAAACCCAGGATTTCCTCATCCCATTCCAGATCGTAAATATTGAACAGCATCGTGCGGCTGGCGTTGGAAACGTCCGTCACATGCACTTTTTTCCCTGTCAGTTTCCAGACGATCCACGTATCGATTGTGCCGAAAAGCAATTCCCCCTTTTCGGCCCGCTCCCGTGCCCCCGGGACATGTTCCAGCAGCCAGTTGATTTTCGTTGCCGAAAAATAGGAATCGATGATCAGCCCGGTTTTGTCATGGATGAATTCGTTGTGGCCTTCCCGCTTCAGTTCGTCGGCGATTTTCGAAGTCTGGCGGGATTGCCAGACGATCGCATGATGGATCGGCATTCCGGTAAGGCGGTCCCATACGACGGTTGTTTCGCGTTGGTTCGTTATCCCGATGGCGGCGATTTCCTCCGGCCGGATGGCACCCCTGATTAAGGCATCGGCTATAACCGACTGGACACTGATCCAAATCTCATTCGCGTCGTGCTCCACCCAGCCCGGCTCAGGGTAATACTGCATCAATTCGCGCTGCGAAGAAGAGATGATTGTGCCCTGCTTGTCCCAGATGATTGCCCGCGTGCTGGTTGTGCCCTGATCGATCGACATGATGTATTTTTTGTCCATTTGTGCTCCTCTTTTCTGGATTGGAAATTGTCCTTGCCCAAACAGGAAAACGTTCTCATTAATCCGGATGGGCAACTCATTGCCTCTCCCTATATCCTAGCATTCTTTTCGGATGAAGCCCACTAATTCTTTTATGCTGCGAGCCTGATCCAAAACCAGCGAGTCGATTATATTGAACAACCGTTATGTCAATTTTACAACATTACAATCGAATGAATTTTTAAATATAAAAATTTGTCGGAAATATACCGCTATCACAAAGATGAAAGCCCTACCAAAAATACGCGTTTTTCACAATCTTCCGGCCTTATCATTTGCAAAAACGCTTCCTTTCGCGGTAAGGTAAAGTCAGCTATTTGTGAAATAAAAATTAAATATGAGGTGAAACCCATGATAGAATTCAAAAACTTAACCAAAAAGTTTCCCGGCGGAAAAATCGCTGTGGATTCCATTAATCTGACGTTCAACGATGGCGAATTTATTGTCTTCATCGGCACCAGCGGCAGCGGCAAAACGACCTCCATGCGCATGATCAACCGGATGATCGAACCCTCCTTCGGCGAAATCCTGATCGACGGAAAAAACATCAAGGACATGAATGCGGTGGAACTGAGGCGCCAAATCGGCTACGTCATCCAGCAGATCGGCCTGATGCCCCACATGACGATTTTCGAAAACATCGTCATGGTCCCGAAATTGCTGAAATGGCCAATCGAAAAACAAAGACAGATCGCCGAAGAACTGATCCAAAAAGTCGATCTGCCATTGGATTTTCTGGAACGCTACCCGTCCGAACTGTCAGGCGGACAACAGCAACGGATAGGCGTCATCCGAGCTTTGGCGGCCGATCAGGACATCATTCTGATGGATGAGCCTTTCGGAGCATTGGATCCGATCACCCGCGATTCCCTCCAGGAACTCCTCAAACAACTGCAGCGCGAGCTGGGCAAAACGGTTGTCTTCGTCACCCACGATATGGATGAAGCTTTGAAACTGGCAGATCGCATCGTCATCATGCAGGACGGAAAAGTCGTCCAATTCGACACACCCGACAATATCCTGATGAATCCGGCGAACGAATTCGTCGAAAATTTCATCGGTGAAGATCGCCTGAGCCAAGCGCGCACGAATTTCCGCACAGTTGAGCAGATCATGATCCGCGGACCGGTATCCGTAGCGGCCGAGCAGAATCTTTCCGAAGCGATCAAGCTGATGCGCACGCGTCGGGTCGACAGCCTGTTCGTCACGGATGCGGACGATGTGCTGTTGGGCATGCTCAGTGTCGAAGCGATCGACCACAACCGGCGCAGACCGGTCACTGTCGGCGAGGTCATGAGTGAAGTTTCCTTTGTCCGCGAAGGCACACTCGTCCGGGATGCTTTGCAGCGGATCCTGAAATTGGGTTACAAAAATATCCCTGTCGTCGATGAAAAGAACCATCTGATCGGTTTGATCACACGCACTTCGATTGTCGACATGGTCTACAATACAATCTGGGGAGACCTGGAACCCGAGATGCCGGCTGAAGAGGTCATCGAGACGACTGCAGATTTCGAAACGGTTAAGGGGTGATGGACAATGGATTTTTTGACAACGAACGGTTCCGAGCTGCTCTTTAAAACAGGTGAGCATTTCTACATTTCTGCCTTGGCCCTGCTGCTTGGCGTTCTGGCCGCGGTTCCTCTGGGCATCATTTTGACACGCTTCAAGCGCTATTCCGGTTTCATCATCAGTTTTGTTTCGGTTCTCCAGACCGTCCCTTCTTTGGCTTTATTGGCCCTGATGATCCCTCTCTTCGGGATCGGAAAACTTCCCGCGATTGTCGCCCTGTTCATCTATTCCCTGCTGCCGATCCTGCGGAATACGTTCATCGGCATCTCGAATGTGGACAGCAATATTGTCGATTCCGCAAGAGGAATGGGAATGACCGAGAACCAGATCATCCTGCAGGTGAAATTGCCTTTGGCTGCTCCTGTCATCATGTCCGGCATCCGGTTGGCCGGTGTCTATGTGATCGCATGGGCCACGCTTGCTTCGTATATCGGAGCCGGCGGTTTAGGGGATTATATTTTTAACGGCTTGAATGTATACGATCAGGAAATGATCATTTGGGGAACTTTGCCGGTAACCTTATTGGCTTTATTGGCTGATTTCCTGCTCGGAAAGCTTGAAAAAGTCGTTTCCCCTCAGACAACATCCGCAACAAAAGGAGGCAACTGATCATGAAGAATCGTTTTAAGAAATGGTTGCTGTTTCCGCTGACATTCCTGTTGTTGGCTGCTTGCTCCCTGCCTGGCCTTGGTGCATCCGTCAATAATGAAGGCATCGTCATCACCGGTGGGACAACGACCGAGATGCAAGTATTGAGCTATATGGTCAGGGGGATGGTCGAACACTATCTGCCGGATGCTTCAGTGGATATGGTCAACAACCTTGGCTCCTCGACTCTGAACCATCAGGCCATGATCGGCGGCGATGCAAATGTATCGGCTGCCCGCTACACAGGAACTTCCCTGACCGGCGAGCTGGGTCTGGATCCCCTCACCGATCCCGTATTGGCTTTCGATACGGTTGTAAAGGGCTTCGACGAAAGATTCAATCAGGTTTGGTTCCCGTCCTACGGTTTTGCCAATACCTACGCCTTTCTGGTGACACGTGAATTCGCCGAAGAAAACAATTTGGAGACTGTCAGCGACCTCGTGGCGTTGGCACCGAAGCTGCGGGCCGGCGTGGACAACTCTTGGATGGAGCGGGAAGGCGACGGTTATGAAGCCTTCAAAGAAACATACGGTTTTGATTTCCAGCGCGTCTACCCGATGCAGGTCGGGCTCGTTTATGATGCCCTGCAGGCGGACGAAATGGATATCGTTTTGGGCTACTCCACGGACGGACGGATCGCAAGCTACGGTCTGGTCGTTCTTGAAGACGATCTGCAACTGTTCCCGCCATACGACGCCAGTCCGGTTGCCACTAAAGAGATTCTTGAGGCTTATCCCGAACTGGAGACCATCCTGCTGAAATTGGAGGGCACCGTGACAGATGAGATGATGCAGGCGATGAACTATGAAGTCGATAACGATTTGGTGGAAGCCCAAACAGTTGCGCAAACTTTCTTGGAAGAGAACAACTATTTCGAAGATAAAGAAGTCACACCCCTAAAGGAGCGAAAATGATGAACTTAAGTGAAATGAACACACTTCAGCAATTGCTCTACTATTATAGAGAGAACGCCGGCTATGTATTCGAACAATTCACACGCCATTTTCTGATTTCCATTTACGGTGTGCTTTTTGCAGCGATTGTGGCGATTCCACTCGGTTTTTGGATCGCACGCCACAAGAAATTGGCGGATTGGATCATCGGCGCCGCCAATGTCATCCAAACGATCCCTTCATTGGCGCTGTTGTCCATTCTGATGCTGGGACTCGGACTCGGATCGGACACCGTCATTGCGACCGTCTTTCTGTATTCGCTGCTGCCGATCATCAAAAACACCTATACGGGTGTGCGGAATGTCGATACCGCGCTGTTGGATACCGGTAAAGGCATGGGAATGACGCGGCTGCAGTTGACTTATATGGTCGAATTGCCGTTGTCCCTTTCCGTCATCATGGCCGGATTGCGCAATGCTTTGGTCGTTGCGATCGGCATCACCGCCATCGGTACCTTCATCGGCGCCGGCGGTTTGGGGGATATCATTTCCCGCGGTGTGAATGCGACGAACGGGACAGCCATCATCCTGGCCGGCGCTATCCCGACAGCCTTGATGGCAGTTCTGGCCGATTGGTTGCTGGGTCTTTTGGAAAAACGATTGGATCCATCCAGCAAAGTGACCAGTAAACATTGAGTGAACAAAATACATAGTGAAATCGAAAGGACAAGGCACTCCCACAAAACGTGGATTGTCTTGTTTTTTCTTTTTGGGGATTCCGCCAAGTTATGCCATCGGATATTTTCTTTTAATGATTTTCCATTTGTGATAGAATAGATTGGACTCTAGACAGAACATCTGATCTAGCAAGAGATACTTAAGGAGTGGTATAAATGTGTGGTTTTGTTGGATACATCCATGGATCGACTGCATGGAACCATCAGACTGTGATTGAAGGTATGATGAACAGGATCGTCCACCGCGGACCAGACAGCGGCGGCATGTATTCTGATGACAAGGTAACTTTAGGCTTCCGCCGCTTGAGCATCATCGATCTTTCCGATAACGGGAAACAACCGATGTACAGTGCAGACGGAAATTTGGTATTGGTTTTCAACGGCGAAATCTTCAACTTCCAGGAGTTGCGCGAAGATCTGAAGCAAAAAGGACACATCTTCCATTCCAAAACGGACAGTGAAGTCTTGATATATGGCTACAAAGAATACGGTTATGACTTCTTGAAACAGCTGCGCGGCATGTTTGCCTTCGCGATCTGGGACAAAGTCAACGATACGATGTTCATCGCCCGCGATGGCTTCGGCATCAAGCCGTTGTACTACACAACGAATACGACCGATGGCAGCTTGCTTTTCGGTTCCGAAATCAAGTCATTTTTGGCCCATCCTGCTTTCATCAAAGAAGTGAACAAGGATGCTTTGCGCCCTTACTTGACGCTGCAATACTCTTCGATGGGCGAAACCTTCTTCAAAGGCGTCCACAAATTGAAGCCGGCGCACTATATGGTACTGAAAGGCAACGACATCCATACGGTCGAATATTGGGACAAAAAATTCCATGCCGAAAACGGCACTTTGGAGAGCTACGTGGAAGAAGTCAAAGCAACAATGGCCGATTCCGTCCGCGCCCACAAAATCAGTGACGTGAAGACCGGCGCTTTCCTTTCCGGCGGCGTCGATTCCAGCTTGGTCACAGCTTTGATGAAACCGGAAAAATCCTTCTCGGTCGGCTTCTCCGAATACGAAAAAATGTTCAACGAAACCAATCAGGCTGCCGATCTTTCCGCGATCCTCGGCATCGAGAATGTCCGCAAGTACATCTCGCCGGAAGAAGCGTTCCATGCCCTGCCTACCATCCAATACCATATGGATGAACCGCAATCGAATCCGTCTTCCGTTCCGTTGTATTTCTTGGCCGAATTGGCGAAAAAAGACGTGACGGTCGTGCTTTCCGGTGAAGGCGCGGATGAGATCTTCGGCGGCTACTCCTGGTACGAGCCGTCCAAGAAGATGGAGACCTACGAAAAGATCCCTTACAGTCTGAGAAAAGGCATCGGCAAATTGGCGCACAAACTGCCGAAGAATACTTTGACGACCTTCCTGGTCAAAGGCGGCCAAAAAGTGGAAGAACGTTTCATCGGCCAAGCCATCGTCTGGGATGAGGAAGAAGCTGTGGACATCCTGAAGCCGGCCTACAAAAACGGCCCGGATATCCGCACAATCACGAAACCGATCTATGACGAAGTCAAAGGCCAGGATGATGTGACGAAGATGCAGTATCTCGATCTGAACCTTTGGATGCCTGGGGATATCCTGTTGAAAGCCGACAAGATGAGCATGGCCCATTCGTTGGAACTGCGCGTGCCGTTCCTGGATAAGGAAGTCATGGAATTGGCGAAACGCATCCCTTCGGAATACCGCGTCAACGAGATCGATACGAAATACGTGCTGCGCAGAGCCGCTGCCGATGTCCTGCCGGAAGAATGGGCGAAACGTCCGAAACTGGGCTTCCCGACTCCGATCCGCCACTGGCTGCGTGAAGAAGAATTCTACAAGGAAGTCCGGAAGGCCTTCGCATCCGACTATGCGGCCGAATTCTTCGACACCGACAAACTGGTGCAGATCCTTGACGACAACTATACGAAGAAACTGGATTACGGCCGCCAAATCTGGACAGCCTACATTTTCCTCGTCTGGTACAAACGATTCTTCATCGACGAAACACCCGTTTCCGCGGAGGCATTTGTCGCTTAACATTAATTGCATAAAACAGGGGCCGCCTCATCATGTGATATGCGAGGCGGCCCCTGTTCTTTGTTTGCGTTTGTTTGGGGATACCGGATGGCGCAGGGGTTAACCTTTCTCATCTTCGCTTCTAAATGGTATCATGTAACTATAAAAATCGGAAAGAAGGTTATTCTATGGCCAGAGTTTTAGTTGTGCGCGCGCATCCATTCGACAGCAGCGTCTCCCGTTCCATGAAAGTCCTGGATGCTTTTCTGGAGGAATATAAAGCGGTGAATCCTTACGACCGCATCAAGGACATGAATCTTTACGAAGTCGCCATCCCTGAAATCGACCGCGATCTTTTGACCGCCTGGAAAGAATTGTCCAAAGGCGTGCTCTTTGATCAGTTGACTTCCCGTCAGCAGGAAAAAGTGACGCTGTTCAACCATTACACGGATGATTTTTTGTCCATGGACAAGATCATCATCGCCAATCCTTTGTGGAACATGCATGTGCCTGGACGCCTGAAGACATGGATCGACACCATCACGGTCGCCGGCCAGACATTCCGCTACACCGATTCGGGCGCCGTCGGGATGGTCCCGGACAAAAAATTGCTGCATATCCAAGCGAACGGCGGCATTTTTGACGGTCAGGATCCGGCCAGCCAGTACATCAAGAGCATTTTCCGCTTCCTCGGAGTCGAAGACATCTCCCAATTGTTCGTTGAAGGGATGGACACTTATCCGGATCGGGCCGATGAAATCGTCGCCGAAGCGATCGAAAAAGCCAAACTGTTGGCTAAGACTTTCTGAATATAATCGCCAACGAGGCTGTCTCATTCCGAGACAGCCCGTTTCTGCTTTATCCGGTAACACTCTGTGCAACCCGCTCTGCATTGCTTAAATCTGCAACTGTTCTTCTCCGGAGAGCGCAGGGTTCGCCGGAGTTCGGCCCGCATTCTGTTTGTGTTCTCCGGTGAGAGCGGCTTCCTCGGAGTTGCATCCGATTGCTGCCGGCGTTCTCCGGTGAGTGGGCCTCCACCGGAGGAGCGCATGCCTGCCAACCCGCTCCTCCAGCCAGAGTCCGCACCAAAAAGACGGGGGCTGTCTCTTTTTTCGAGACAGCCCCCGCTTCGTATTTTAGATTATTCAGCAGTCAGGCTACGGATGCTCGCTTCGAAGGCAGCGACTTTTTCATCTACCGCAACTTGGCTGTCGGCTTTGGCACCGATGTAGAATTTGATTTTCGGCTCTGTTCCGCTTGGACGGATGGCGATCCAGCTGCCGTCCTCAAGGAAATATTTCAGCACATTCGAGCTCGGCATATCGATGCTTTCGGTGGAACCGTCAGTGAAAGTCTTCGTCGAATTGCCGAAGTCTTCCGTGATCGATACGGCGATGCCTGCAAAGTCAGCCGGTGCCTCCGAACGGAACTTGGCCATCAGCGCTTTGATTTTTTCTGCTCCAGTGATGCCGGACATCGTCACGGAAATCGTCTGCTCTTTGTAATAGCCGTGCGTTTCGAAGATTTCGACCAGGCCGTCATACAGCGTTTGGCCTTTTTTCTTGTAGTAGGCAGCCACTTCGGCGATCAGCACCAAGGCTTGGATGGCATCCTTGTCGCGGACGAAAGGTTTCGCCAAATAGCCGTAGCTTTCCTCGAAGCCGAACAAGAATTCCTTGCTGTGGTCTTCTTCGTACTGCTTGATTTTTTCGGCGATGAACTTGAATCCGGTCAGAACATCCACCATGTCCGCTCCGTAAGATTTAGCGATGGCTGTAGGCAACTCGCTGGATACGATCGATTTCAGGGCTGTTCCGTTGGCCGGCAACGTGCCTGCCGCTTTTTTAGCGCGCAGCAGATAATCCAACATCAATGAAGCGATCTGGTTACCGGTCAGGACAACGTACTCGCCTTTTGCTTTGCGGACGGCTGCACCAAGGCGGTCAGCATCCGGATCGGTCGCGACCAAAATGTCGGCATCCAGTTCCGTTCCCAGTTTGATGGCGTATTCGAATGCACCAGCTTCTTCCGGGTTCGGAGATTTCACAGTGGAGAAGTTCGGATCGGCTACTGCTTGTTCCGGAACGACATGGATGCCTTCGAAGCCGGCATTCTTCAGAGCGCGTTCCCCCAGCATCTGGCCGGTTCCGTGAAGCGGAGTGAAGACCAATTTCATCTCCTTGCTCATTTCATGGACAAGGGCGGGATCGACCGTCACGGTTTTGACCAGGTCCAGATAGGCCGCATCGACCTCTTCCCCGAGCATTTTGATCAAGCCGGCTGCTTTCAGTTCAGCTTCGTCGCCCACTTGGATCGTCAGCGGGTTTTCGATCGCTCTGACGTATTCGGTCAGCGCGTCCGCATCGGCTGGAGGCATCTGGCCGCCGTCATCGCCGTAGACTTTGTAGCCATTGTAGTCGGCTGGATTATGGCTGGCAGTGATCATGATGCCCGTTAGCGCATTCAAATGTCTGACTGCAAAGGACAATTCAGGCGTTGGGCGCAGACTCTCAAAAACGAAAGCCGGAATGCCGTGTGCACCCAATGTTTTCGCTGCCTCCATCGCGAACTCCGGAGATTGGTGTCTGGAATCGTAGGCGATTGCAACACCGCGTTTCTTCTCAGCTTCGCCTTTCGCTTCCATCAAACGGGCCAAGCCTTCGGTCGCTTGGCGGACTGTGTAGATGTTCATTCGGTTGATGCCGACTCCCAGGATACCGCGCATTCCGGCAGTCCCGAATTCCAACGGAGCAAAAAAAGCATCTTTCAGCGCTTCTTCATTTCCCTCCAAAGACTTTAATTCTTCTTTTAATGTAGATTCTAATAAGGCAAAATTATTCCATTGTGCAATGGTTTGTTGATAAGACATTTTCATCATCCTTCCCATATTAGTTTTGCTATATTATAACATTATTTGCATGCCATTTGAGCAAAAAGATGGAATCTACAAAAAAAGTTCATGCTCTGGAATCAGAACATGAACTTTTCGGATAATTGGAATCTGAACAACATTGCGATATACGCTTATTTTTTCTCAGTCCACTGTTTCGGCAGCCGCTTCGGCAGCTTCGAGGCGGTCATGCAAGTCTTCGATGTAGGCAAATGCTCGGTTCCCGGCTTCCCCGCCATCACCGACAGCAGTCGTGATTTGGCGCAGCAGTTTTTGCCGGACATCCCCGATTGCAAAAATGCCCGGTACGGCGGTCTCCATATGCTCGTTTGTGATGATCCAGCCTTCTCCATCCGTGATCCCCAGGTCGAGGAAAGCATCCGATTGCGGCAAGATGCCTACGTAGATGAAGACGCCGTCCACGGCTTTTTCTGTGATTTCATTGGTTTTCTTGTTGCGGATCACGACGCCCGTGACTTTTTGTCCGTCACCTTTGATTTCTTCCACAACGGAATCCCAGGTGATGCTGATTTTTTCATTTTTGAAAGCACGGCCTTGGATGATTTTTTGGGCACGGAATTCATCGCGGCGGTGCACGATGTTGACATCGGCGAACTGGGTCAGGTAGATCCCTTCCTCCACAGCCGAATCTCCGCCGCCGATCACAGCCAATTGTTTGCCTCTAAAGAAAGCCCCATCACAGACGGCACAATAGGACACGCCACGGCCGTTGTACTGATCTTCTCCAGGGATACCCAATTTGCGGTGGTGGGAACCGGTCGCGATGATGACGGCGCGCGCCTTGTAGGATTTTTTGCCTGCTTCGACGATGCGGTAATCCCCGTCGACCACGATGCGTTTCACATCTCCATAGGCGTGCTCGGCTCCGAATTGCATCGCGCTCTCGTACATTTTTTCGGCCAGTTCCGGTCCCAAAATTGACTTGAAGCCAGGATAATTTTCCACCTCGGCAGTATTGTTCATCTCTCCGCCCGGGATGCCGCGTTCCAGCAATAAAGTGCTTAGATTGGACCGCGATGCGTAAAGAGCTGCTGTCATCCCCCCCGGACCCGCTCCGATGACGATGACGTCATAAATTTTTTCGGTTTGCTCCATATTTATTGTATCTCCTTCTGGTGTTAGGTCTCTTCCGGCTGGATGCCGGAATAGGATTCCTATTCAGTTTACTCTGACTTTATTGTTTGTGCCACAATTCTGCTCAGAGCCCGCATTCAAGAAGAAACCGGGCCATGAATCGCAACACGATCGATGGTCCGGCTTCTTCTGTTTTTGCTTTACAAACTAAAGGTTTTGGTAAGCCTGAGTGTCTACTTGGCTTCATCTTCGGCAGCCAGCTTTTCGCCCAGCTCCACCAGATAGTCTTTCAATTTGTCTTTGATTTCCGGATGGGACAGGCCATAGGAAATGCTTGTCGTCAGGAAACCGAATTTATCTCCGACATCAAAACGCTTGCCGTCGAAGCGTTTTGCAAACACGCGTTGTGTCTGGTTCAAGGTATCGATGGCGTCGGTCAATTGGATTTCTCCGCCTGCACCCGGGTTTTGATTTTCCAGAATTTCAAAAATCTCCGGCGTCAGCAAGTAGCGGCCGATGATCGCCAAATTGCTCGGTGCGTCCTCCGGCTTCGGCTTTTCGACGAATCGGCGGACGTTGAACAAGCCTGGCTCCAGTTCCTGATCCGGATCGATGATGCCGTACTTGGAAGTTTCTTCATGGGGTACTTCCATCACAGCGATGTTCGAAGCATGGGTCCGTTCATAGGCATCCATCAACTGCTTGGTCAATGGTACCTCATCTTCCATCAGGTCATCACCAAGCATGACCACAAACGGCTCATCCCCGACAAAAGCCTTTGCCTGAAGGACCGCATGGCCCAGACCCAATGGGTAAGATTGGCGGACGAAATGGATGCGCAAACCGGTTGTTTCCTGCACCAGCTCCAGCAGTTCATTTTTGCCCTTTTCGCGCAGGTTGGCTTCCAATTCGATGTTCGAGTCGAAATGGTCCTCGATCGGACGTTTGCTTTTGCCGGTTACGATCAGGATATCCTCGATCCCGGATTCGATCGCTTCTTCAACGATGAATTGGATCGTTGGCTTATCGACGATCGGCAACATCTCTTTTGCCATCGCTTTCGTTGCCGGTAAAAAACGTGTGCCGAATCCTGCGGCTGGAATGACTGCTTTTCTGACTTTCTTCATATCTTTTGGCTCCCCTTTTCCACATTTTGAGAGGATTGTTCCGCTTTGCCTTCGCGCAGCATCAATTCCTCGATTGCTTTTTTGACATCGACGTTCTTGTACAACACCTTATAGATGGCTTCCGTGATCGGCATTTCGATGCCTTTTTCCTGAGCCAATTCATAAGCGGCTTTTGTCGTCGCGACGCCTTCAACGACCATCCCCATGTTATTCAGCACTTCATCCAGAGCATGGCCTTTGCCGATCAGATCTCCGGCCCGCCAGTTCCGCGAGTGGCGGCTTGTGCCGGTCACGATCAGATCGCCTACCCCGCTCAAGCCGATGAAGGTCAACGGGTCGGCACCGAAAGCGATCCCCAGACGGCTGATTTCTGCCAATCCACGGGTCATCAAAGCCGCCTTTGCATTATCGCCATAACCCAATCCATGGAGCGCACCTGCCCCCACAGCGATGATGTTCTTCAGGGCAGCCCCCAGTTCCACTCCGATCACATCCGTATTCCGGTATACCCGGAAATAAGGATTCATGAACAATTTTTGGACATAAGCGGCGTCCGCTTCATTCTCGGATGCGGCAGTGATCGTCGTGATGTCCTTTTTGGCGACTTCCTCCGCATGACTTGGTCCGGAAAGGACGACCAAGCTGTCGTATTTTTCAGCCGGAATCTCTTCCTTGATGATGACCGAAATCCGCTTATGGGTATCCTGCTCCAAGCCTTTGCTGGCATGGATCAGGTGCGGCTTTGTTTGCCCGTCCAAGAGCGGTGCGACTGCTTTGGCGACCGCACGGATCGCTTTTGTCGGCAACACGAATAAAAGCGCGTCCGCTCCACTGATGGCGGCTTTCAGATCGGTGTACCCCACAATCGCTTCGCTCAGCCGTGCGCCGGGCAAATAATGCTTATTCGTATGCTGCTCGTTGATTTCTTGGATCTGTTGCGGGTCATTCCCCCAAAGGCGGACTTCATGCCCATTTTCATCCAAAACCATGGATAGGGCGGTTCCCCAAGATCCTGCCCCCAATACGGCGACTTTTTGTTTCATTCTGTTCTCTCCCTCTCCCTTAAGCTCTCATGCCGGAAAGAATGTATTCTTCCAACTCCTGTGGATCCTTGACTATTTTTGTTGGCCGGTATGGCTGGATGAAAGACGTCGTTTTTTCCGACCAACCCACAAAAACGCTAGTGACGCCGGCATTATTGCCTGCGACTATGTCATGGTGATTGTCTCCGACCATCACGCTGGTTTCTCTTTCAGCATCCAGACGCTCCATGGCCAAGAAGAGCGATTCCGGATCAGGTTTCGGGTGCGAAAAACCGTCGGAACCGATGATCGTGTCAAAATATTCCGTGATGCCAAGGATCGATACACCCCGTTTCAGCACATCGCTGCGTTTTGTCGAAACGACACCCAAGCGCAGGCCCTCTTGTTTGAGGTTCTCCAGCATTTCTTTGATGCCGGGGAAAATGCCGATCATGTCGTCATGCTTCGCCAGCATCACTTCCCGGTAACGGGCGCCCAGCTCCTGTTGGCGGCTTTGATCAAGGTTGCCGTATATTTCCTCTAAACTGGGACCGTTGAACTGCGCCATTTCCTCTTTTTTGAATCTGCCCGGAAAATTTTCCTCCATGACGACAAAGTGGCTTTCACTGATGAGCCGGTTCGTGTCTGCAAGCGTACCATCAAAATCAAGTAATACCGTTTTAAAAGTCATTCTTAAGTTAGGCTTCCTTTCTGCTGATGTCCGTGTAGTAAGGATCGGGCGGATAATTGTTTCTCCGTCGGTAAGCCCAGACTGCCATCGCGCCAAGGAAGAGCAGGATGGAAAGCGCCTGGGAAACCCTGATCGGTCCGAAAAGATAGAGGCTGTCCGTGCGCATACCTTCAATGAAGAAGCGCCCAAACGAATACCACATGACATAAGTCAGCGTCACCTCGCCAGTCCGCAAAACCCGTTCTTTTCTGCGCAGGAACAGAATCAGCACAAATCCGGCCAACGACCAAAGCGATTCATACAGGAAAGTCGGATGATAGTAGGTGCCGTTGATGTTCATCTGCTCGATGATGAATTCAGGCAGGAACAATTTCTCCAAAAAAGCGCGGCTGACTTCCCCGCCATGCGCTTCCTGATTCATGAAATTGCCCCATCTGCCGATCGATTGCGCAATCAGCACTGCTGGTGCCAGTATGTCCAGTGTCAAGGCAAGCGAAATCCCTTTACTTTTCGTGTACCAATAGATCGTCAGAATACCGGCGATCAATGCACCGTAAATGGCGATGCCGCCATTCCAGATCTGGATGATTTCGCCGGGATTCTGCAGGTAATAGTCCAGCTCGAACAGCACATAATAGATGCGGGCACCGATGATTCCGATCGGTATCGCCCAGAACATCATATCGACGATGAAATCAGGATCCAATCCCTTTTTCTCCGCCTCTTTCGTCGCCAGCGCCATGGCAACAAGAATCCCTGCCGCGATGATGACGCCGTACCACCGGATTTCCAACCCACCGAACGACAATGCGATGGGGTTCAATACAGCTATCAAATTATCCATTACATCCTCCTTTGTAAAGCTTATTCACCTTTTTGGGCATTCTCTTTTATCAGGGCTTCCAGATTCCTTTCGAAAGTCTCAGCGGCGTTGTAACCCATTGTTTTCGCACGGAAATTCATGGCCGCCACTTCGATGATGATGGCAAGATTTCGTCCGGTTTTTACCGGAATTGTGATTTTAGGGATGCCGACATCGAGAATGTTCACGATTTCCTCCGTGCTGCCCAGTCTTTCGAACTTCTTGTCTTTGCTCCAAAGCTCCAGGTTGACGATCAGGTTGACTTCATTGGTCTGCTTGACGGCACCGGCCCCGAATAGCGTCATCACATCGATGATGCCGATTCCGCGGATTTCGATCAGATGGCGCAGGATGCCCGGTGCCTCGCCGATCAGCGTATTTTCGTCGTGTTGATACAGATCAACGCGATCGTCGGCAACCAGACGGTGTCCTTTTTGGATCAGTTCCAAAGCCGTTTCCGACTTCCCGACGCCGCTGTCCCCGGTTATCATGACGCCCATCCCGAAAACATCAACGAAAACCCCGTGCATCGAAACCCGTTCCGCCAATTTGCCTTCAAGGAAGTTGGTGATGTTGCTGGATACTCTTGTCGTTCTGGATTGCGCCGAAAGGATCGGAATGCCGGCTTCCTGCGCGGCTTTCATCAATTCAGCAGGGGCCGGAAGCCGGCGCCCGATGACGAAGCAAGGCGTTTCTTTACTGCAAAGACGCCTCATCACGATCAGCCGCTCTTCGGCGGTCATCCTTTCGATGAATGTCAGTTCCGTTTTCCCCAGCAATTGGATGCGGGCCGACGGGTAAAAGTTAAAAAATCCGGTCAACTCAACGCCGGGTCTGGAGATTTCGCTGGTCGTGATCTTGTTTCCCAAAAATTCTTCTCCGCTCAGTACAATATAACCTGAAGAATTCACTAATTCTCGTACAGTGACTGTATTCGCCATGCTTATCCCTCGCTCTATCCTATAATTGCCTGCACTCGATCAGGCAGGCTTTTCTTATTTTTTTCTTGCCGCAAGCACGAACCGAAGCCGCTTGTGGTTGAGTGTATTCCTATCCATCATAACATTTTATTGATGCATACGAAAGCACAAAAAGGCAGCTGAAACAATCGTTTCAACTGCCTTCCATGCTATTTTGAAGTTGGCAACGCACGGCTCAATACGAATCATCCCTGTTCAGGAACAGATGCACAGCCGACATGATCAGTGCCACCAGGAATGCCGTGCCGAAGTTTGTGAAATGGAAGCCTGGCCCCACCAACCATGACGTCAGATACAGCATGAAGCCATTGATGACGAAGCTGAACAAACCGAAAGTAAGGATCGTGATCGGGAACGAGAGGATCGAAAGCACCGGTTTGATCAAAAAGTTGACGATGCCCAGGACAATGCTGGCCCAGAATGCCGTCCAGAGACTATGCACATAAAATGAGGGTGCCATAAAATAAGCCAACGCGACGAAAACCAGCGAATTGACAGCTGCTTTCTTCCAAAATCCCATCAGAAATCACTCCAGTCGTCCTCTTCTTGTTTGTCCACTGGCTTTGCTTCCTTTACGGGTCTTGAAGCATCGGAATTGCGGCGGGAAGATGAAGAACCATATGTTCCGCCGAATGACTGGCCGCTTCCGCTTTGACCCGGTTCAGGCATCAGAATCGCCATCAGGATGTACAGCAACACGGGCGATCCAACCCCCGCAAATACGGCAATCAGGAAAATCACGCGCACAATCGTCGAGTCGATGCCGAAGTATTCGGCGATGCCTCCAAGCACCCCGCTGACTTGCCTGTCCGTAGCAGATTTCGTTAATTTTTTCATGGTCATTCTCTCCTTATGGATACTGTTTATTGCAGTTATTTTCAGTTATTTTTTAAGAATATGTTTCCTGTTGTTGTCTTTAATTCTACCATAACCGGCGATTCTTCGTCCATTCGTCTGAATTCCAGATACTTGTTCGTGCGCTCATCTTTCTGGCGGATGATTTCGATGTTCTCCATCCGGTTCATGATCTGACCCAAGGAACTGCTGGCTTTCACCTCTGCGCTTTTCGCAGCCGGCAAGGATAGTTTGACGGATCCGTTCACGGAACTGGCCTGGATCTGTTTCGCGGTTGTTACCGGATAGGACAGTTTCACATCGCCGTTCACAACGGAAACAGTCGCGCTGATGACATCGCTTTTGATCGTCAGGCTGCCGTTGATGGTCTTCGCCAGGACGTCTATGATCGTGCTTTCCGATACATCCAGATTACCGTTGACGCCGTCCGTCTCCAGCATGATGGCCTTGAGTCCCGAGATGAGCATATTGCCGTTAGTGGATTTGATGTAGAAATCTTTTCCTTCGATGTTTTTCAGGGTCGCATTCCCGTTCAGCATTTTGATTGCGACATAATCGTATTCGCGCTTCGGCAGGGAGACGATGATATCGCATTTCACCCGCTTGTTCGGAACCCGGAAGGTGAATTTGTCTTCATCCATCACCACCGTGCTTCGCGCTTCGAATGCTTCTTTTGCTGTCGCTTCTTCGGTTTTTCCGTAGATTTTCACATCAGCTGCGACCGAAATGGTTTCGTTTTCCCAGCTCTGCAGCGTCACGTTGCCGTTCGCCAATTGGAAATCCAGGATCGTAGCTGTATTTTGATCGAACGTGAACTCATGCTGGAATTTGCTGGTGATCAGCCCGGGTATTTTGATGTTGAAGTCGGTTTCTTTCCAATCGACACTCTCAACCACAGTTTGGACCGTATCGGTCAAAAATTTGCCGAGTTGCGCGCCTGCTTTGCTCAAGCGCTCCGTCAGGTTCGTGGCCGTGTCTTTCCATTCATCCTTGTTGCCCAGTTTCTCTCCAAAAGATTTCACGCTGTTCTCCACATGCTCTTTTTTGAGGCTGCGCATTTTTTGCTCCATCTCGGCTTTTTCGGCTTCGAGTGCGTCAGCTTGCCCGCGGAGCCCTTCCAGCTCTTCATCCAATCGCATCAGGGTGATTTCTTGTTCTCCGGTCAAATCGCCTAATTCATCGGCCGTGGCCAATTCTTGCCTTTTTTCGGATTTCTCGCTGATCTGTTTCTTCAGCGTCAAGAGTGCTTCGCCTTTTGCGTCGATTTGTGAAGAAAAATAGGAAATTTCGCTGGCCAGTTCATCCAAAATCTTTTCCAAATTTTTCCGGTCCTCGGTTTCCGGATCCGCTGATTGTCCGGTCTGCTCCGTGTCTTTGGCTGCAGCATCAGGTGCGTCCGTAAAATCCTGCCGCTGATTCAATTTCACAGCATCTTTCCCTTCACGTTTGGCCAAGTTCTCCAGCAGCACCAACGCTTCTTCTGTAGTGATGATGCCTTCTCTTACCAACGCCAAAATACGGTCTCTTTCATTCATGGTGGTTCCTCCTTGATGGTTATCCATTTATCTATGCACGGACATGGGACAGTTTGCCAGTTTCTGATTATCTGTAACTTATGTACTCATTATGCCCAATTTTCCGGACCTTGTCATAGGTCTAAAGATTGATTTTCCCTTCAGCAAAAATGCTTAGAGGCTCCTGAACAAAACAAAAGGCCAACCGGAAATTCGGCTGACCTTTTTGACTAGATTGTTTTTTGGTTTCTGGCTTTGTCCCGCTTCAGAATCGGTTTCAGGAATTGGCCCGTATAACTGCCCGCCACTTCGGCAATTTCTTCAGGCGTTCCCGTGGCAAGCACTGTTCCGCCGCCGGCACCGCCTTCAGGTCCCATATCGATGATGTAATCGGCGGTTTTGATCACGTCCAGATTGTGTTCGATCACGACGATCGTGTTGCCGGCTTCCACCAAACGATCCAAAACCTGCAACAATCTGGCGATGTCATGCGTGTGCAGACCGGTTGTGGGTTCATCCAATATGTAGAACGTCTTCCCGCTGGATACCCGTTGCAATTCGCTGGCGAGTTTCATCCGTTGCGCTTCGCCCCCGGATAACGTCGTGGCCGGCTGCCCCAGTTTCACATAGCCCAGACCGACATCGACGATGGTCTGCAGTTTTCTTCTGATTTTAGGGATGGCTTCAAAATACTCCAAAGCTTCCTCGATCGTCATCTCCAGGACTTGCGCGATATTCTTGCCTTTGTACTGCACTTCCAAAGTTTCCGAATTGTAGCGCGTGCCGTGGCAGACTTCGCAAGGCACATAGACATCCGGCAAGAAATGCATCTCGATCTTCAGGATGCCGTCGCCGCGGCAGGCTTCACAACGCCCGCCTTTGACATTGAAGCTGAAACGGCCTTTTTTGTAGCCGCGTATCTTGGCTTCGTTGGTGCTGGCGAAAAGATCGCGCATATCGTCGAAGACACTCGTGTAGGTCGCCGGATTGCTCCGCGGCGTCCGTCCGATCGGGCTTTGATCGATGTCGATGACTTTCTCCAGACTTTCGTAGCCGCTGATTGTCTTGAACTTGCCCGGTTTTTCTTTTGTGCGGGTCAATTCTTTGGCAAGAGCCGTCTTCAGGACATTGTTGACCAAAGAGCTCTTCCCGGAACCGGAAACGCCCGTGACCGCCACGATTTTCCCTAAAGGGAATTCCGCATCGACATTCTTCAGGTTGTTTTCGGTGGCGCCGGTCACTTTCACAGCCCCCCGGTCTTCCGTCCTGCGCGTTTCCGGAACCGGAATGAACAATTCACCCGACAGGTATTTGCCGGTCAGGGAGGTTTTATCATTCATGACTTCTTCGGGAGTACCGGCAGCAACAATTTTTCCGCCAAGCTCCCCGGCGCCCGGTCCGATATCGATCAGATAATCCGCCTGCATCATCGTATCCTCGTCGTGTTCCACAACAATGAGTGTATTCCCGAGATCGCGCATGTTTTTCATCGATTCGATCAGCCGGTTGTTGTCGCGCTGATGCAGGCCGATCGATGGCTCATCGAGGATATAGAGCACGCCTGAGAGATTGGAGCCGATTTGCGTCGCCAGACGAATCCGCTGTGCTTCCCCGCCGGAAAGCGTGCCCGCCGTCCGGCTCAGCGTCAGATAGTCCAGGCCGACATTTTTCAGGAAAACCAAGCGCGACAAAATTTCCTTCAGGATGGGCGCAGCAATCTGCTTCTCCTGTTCCGAAAGCGAAATTTTCTCGAAGAAATCGACAGCCTTATCGATGGCGAACTCCGTGACTTGGCCGATATCATGCTCGGCCACTTTAACCGAAAGGGCTTGTTCATTCAGACGGTAACCGTGGCAAGTCTGGCAAGGCAGCTCGGTCATGTATTGGCGCATCGCTTCGCGCGTGAAATCGCTCGAAGTCTCTTTGTAGCGCCGATTGACGTTGGTGATGACCCCTTCGAAGGGGATGTCGACATCCCGAACGCCGCCGAATTCATTCTGATAGTGGAAATGGAACAAATGTCCGCCATCCCCATAAAGCAATTTCCGCTGGGTTTCGTTGCTCAGCTCGCCGAACGGAACATCCGTGGCGATTCCGTTCTGATCACAGAACTGGCGCAGCATTTCCGGATAGTAATTTGAGCTGATCGGATTCCAAGGAGCCAAGGCCCCTTCATCCAAACTCAATTGTTTGTCCGGAACAATCATATCGGGATCGACTTCCAATTTCATCCCGAGCCCATCGCATTCGGAGCAGGCTCCGTAGGGCGCGTTGAAGGAGAAGAGCCGCGGTTCGATTTCCCCGATCGTAAATCCGCAGTACGGGCAGGCATGGTGCTCGCTGAAGAGAAGCTCTTCCCCGTCGACGACATCGACGATGGCGTACCCATCCGCCAGATGCAAAGCTGCTTCAATCGAATCGAAGAGCCGGGAACGGATGCCCTCCTTGATGACCACGCGATCGACAACGATGGCGATGTCATGCTTTTTGTTTTTCTCGAGTTCGATGTCATCGGAGACGTCTAAAAGCTCCCCGTTGACGCGGACGCGCACATAGCCTTGCTTTTTGATGTCCTCGAACACTTTCTTGTGCTGGCCTTTTTTCCCTTTGATGATCGGGGCCAATATCTGCAGTTTCGTGCGTTCCGGCAGCTCCAGGACCTGGTTCACCATCTGCTCGGGCGACTGGCTGCTGATCGGCGTACCGTCATTCGGGCAGATGGGATGACCGATCCGGGCAAAAAGCAGACGCAGGAAGTCATTGACTTCAGTGACTGTGCCGACGGTCGAACGCGGATTGCGGCTTGTCGTTTTCTGGTCGATCGCTATCGCCGGACTCAAGCCGTCGATGCTGTCCACATCCGGTTTGTCCATCTGGCCCAGAAACTGGCGGGCATAAGCGGAAAGGCTTTCCACATACCGCCTTTGCCCTTCTGCGTAAAGGGTATCGAAAGCCAATGAACTCTTTCCCGAACCGGAAAGGCCGGTCATCACGACAAGCTTATCCCGGGGGATGGTGACATCTATATTCTTCAAATTGTGCGAACGGGCTCCCCGTACGATGATTTGGTCTTTTGCCATAATCTCAGATCCTTCTTTGACTTATTGTTTTTCTTTGGTTGTGGTCTGTTTCCAGTTCAGTATACCATATCCCGGCCCAAAAAGAACACTAGTTCGTACGGTTGTCCGCGATTGTTTCTTGCTTGTTGCCGCTGTGCGTGCCTCACATGGACTCTTCTTTCCTGCCATGTTCCGCATGTTCGACAGCCAAGTGCAGGATTTCATAGACATGCTGGTCATCCTGGCTATAGAGGATGTTCTTCCCGTTCCTTCTGCCCTTGACCAGTTTCGCTTCGCGCAATTTCTTTAGTTGGTGGGACACCGCTGATTGCTCAAGGTCCAGTTCTTCGGCGATGGCATTGACGCTCATTTCCCGATTCTCCAGTGCATGCAGGATCAAAAAACGGGTCGGATCACCGATCAATTTGAAAATTCGTGTAACATCTTGGATGGTTTCTGTCTTCAAACCTGACATCCTTTCTTTTTGTCCCTATCCGTGCTTTCATTTCCTATTTTAGCAAACTCGTACGTTCTGTGAAAGCTATTGCCCTCGCCGTGCAGGCCGCCAGCGCACCAACAAGAAAAAGAGCCCTGCAGCACCTTTGGGTACCGCAAAGCTCTTGTCGCTCAATTATAATTTATGATGGACATTCAACTCTACGACTTTTCCGGAATCGAGGTAGATGATCCATTCGGAAATATTTGTTACATAGTCCCCGATTCTTTCCAGATAAGTCGAAATGCGCATGTAGTTTGTCCCGCCCAAAACGATATCCGGGTCTTGTTTCATTTGCTCGATGCAGCTTTCATAGATTTTCTTGGCGGCAGCGTCGATCTCTGTATCCCACGCGGCAATTTCCCGCGCGCGTTCGACATCGAGGACGACATAGGCATCCAGGACTTCTTTGACCATTGCCATGACCTTCAAAGCTGTCTCCGCGATGGCCGTTTCGATATCGGCATTATGCTTTTGGCCCTTCACTTTGATCGTCGATTTTGCGATGCTGACGGCATGATCGCCGATCCGTTCCAAGTCCGCACTGGCTTTCATCACGGTGACGATTTTGCGCAAGTCCGTAGTGACCGGCTGTTGCAAAGCAATCAATTCGAAGCATTCGATTTCCAGATCGTTCTCGAGCTTATTGATGGCAGCATCTTCGTCTATGACTAGTTGCGCCAGTTCTTTATCGTGCGTGACAAATGCGTCGATTGACTTATGGATCGCTGCATTCACCAATACACCCATCTTCAAAAAGTGAGCGTGCAAACTCTCTAATTCCTCTTCAAACACTCGTCTCATCACAAACCAACCCCTTTGTAAATATATTTCATTATGCAACGGATCAGCCGAAACGTCCAGAAATATAATCTTCCGTTTGTTTTTCTTTCGGATTCGTGAAAATTTGGCTTGTTTCACCAAACTCGATCAATTCGCCGCTCAAGAAAAAGGCGGTATTGTCAGAGATCCGCGACGCTTGCTGCATATTGTGCGTGACAATGATCATCGTGTAGTCTTCTTTCAATTCCATCAGCATGCGTTCGATCTGCGCACTGGAAATCGGATCCAATGCGCTCGTCGGCTCGTCCAATAGGATGACTTCGGGTTCGATAGCCAATACCCGCGCGATGCAGACGCGTTGCTGTTGCCCTCCTGACAAGGACAAAGCGCTCTGATCCAATTTATCCTTGACGTCATCCCAAACCGCAGCTTTCTTCAGGCTTTCTTCCACGATCCGGGCGATTTTTTCCTTGTCCTTCATTCCGGCGATGCGCAAGCCGTAGGCCACGTTGTCGAATACCGAAAAAGGGAATGGATTTGGCTGTTGGAAAACCATGCCGACCTTTTTCCGCAACTCTACCGTGTCCATTTGCGGACTGTAGATATCCTGGCCGTTGAAGCTGATTTTCCCGGTGACCGTCACATCCGGAATCAGGTCGTTCATGCGATTGAGGGTCCGCAAATACGTGGATTTGCCGCATCCGCTCGGCCCGATCAACGCCGTGATTTCTTTTTTGTAAAAATCAAGCGAAATACCCTTCAGCGCCTCGTTCTTACCGTAATATAGATGTACATCACGCGTTTCAATAATGGGTTTTGTGCTGTTCACGTTGCTTTCCTCCTAGCCGAAATGCCCAGAAACATAATCTTCCGTCTGTTGGATTTTCGGACGGGTAAAGATTTTTCTGGTCTCATCATATTCAATGACATTGCCCAAATAGAAGAACGCCGTATAGTCACTGATTCGGGATGCTTGTTGCATATTGTGCGTTACAATGATGATCGTATATTTTTCCTTCAGTTCCAGCAATGTTTCTTCGACTTGGGAAGTCGAAATCGGATCCAATGCGCTGGCCGGTTCATCCAAGAGCAGGATATCCGGCTTCAAGGCGATCGCCCGTGCGATGCAAAGTCGCTGCTGTTGGCCCCCGGAAAGCGCTAAGGCGCTCTTGTTCAGCTGATCCTTCACTTGGTCCCAGAGGGCAGCTTGTTTCAGGCTGGTTTCAACGATTTCGTCCAACGCCGCTTTGTCCTTCAGGCCATGCCTTTTCAATGCGAAAGCGATGTTCTCATAGATCGATTTGCTGAAAGGATTCGGTCGTTGGAACACCATGCCGATGTTTTTGCGCATCTCGAACACATCGATTTCAGGCACATTCACATCGATGCCTTGATAAATGATTTCCCCGGTCACCCTTGCTCCCGCCACAGTGTCATTCATCCGGTTCAGCGAACGCAGATAGGTGGACTTGCCGCACCCGCTCGGCCCGATCAGCGAGGTGATCTTATTCTTTTCAAATTCCATGGAAACGCCTTTGATCGCTTCAAAGTCACCGTAAAAAACATGCAGATCATTTGTTTTGAGGGCAACATCAGCATCCGGACGCATCCGGATGATATTCGTTTCCAGTGTTTTTCCATTTCCCATCAAGGGTTCCTCCTTCAAGTCAATTTTCCGGTTTTATGCAGAAGTAGCCTTTTTCTGCAATCTTCTGCCCAAGCTTCTTGCAGTCAGATTGAAGATGAGGACAGCCAATACCAATACTGCCGAAGCTCCGGCCGATACTTCCGCTCCATCCGGCTTCACGCCTTCACTGTTGATCTTCCAGATGTGCACAGCCAATGTTTCGGCAGGTCGGAAAATGTTTAAAGGACTTGTGATGGACCGCGGATTCCAGTTTGTGAAATCCAAAGCCGGCGCGCTCTGCCCGGCTGTATAGATCAAGGCGGCGGCTTCACCGAATATCCGCCCCGCAGCCAGAATCATCCCCGTCAGAATGCCCGGCAAGGCAGCCGGCAGAATGATCCGCGTCACGGTCTCCCAACGCGAAAGGCCCAACGCCAACCCGGCCTCGCGTTGCGAAGTAGGGATCGCCCGCAAGGAGTCTTCGATTGTCCGCGTCAGAAGCGGCAGATTGAAGATGGTCAATGACAAAGCACCCGAAAGGATCGAGAAGCCAAAATCATACTGGATGACGAAAATCAGGAATCCGAAGAGACCGACGACGACGGACGGCAAAGAGCTCAAAACTTCGATAGCCGTACGGATGATATCCGTGAACCAATTTTGGGGAGCATATTCCGAAAGGTAAATCGCAGCCCCCAGCGCAAGCGGTGTACTGATCAGCAATGTCAGGACCAAAAGATAAAAGGAATTGAATAATTGCACTCCGATTCCGCCGCCGATTTGGAAGGATTTCGCCGGTGCCGTCAAAAATTCCCATGAAAACTGAGGCAGGCCGCGCCACAGGATGAAAAGCAGCAAGCTTGCCAAAATAAGGATGATCGTGCCGGAAAACAAGTAAATCAGGCCGACCATGAATTTGTCTACTTTTTTGGGATTCAGGTTCATTTTTTTACGGCTCCTTTCTTACCGATGTAACGCGTTAAAATGTTGAAGAACAGAGCCATCAATAATAGGATGGTCGCCAATGACCAGAGCACATTGTTTTCCAACGTCCCCATCACCGTGTTCCCCATGCTCATCGTCAAAATACTGGTCAATGTCGATGCGGGGGTGACCAGGCTGGTCGGCATCAAAGTCGCATTTCCGATGACCATCTGAACGGCCAAGGCTTCACCGAACGCACGCGCCATTCCGAATACGACTGCCGTCAGCAGGCCCGGGGTCGCTGCCCGCAGCACCACTTTATAAATGGTCTGCCAGCGCGTTCCTCCCATAGCCAGGGAAGCTTCGCGGTAATGACGGGGGACCGCATTTAAAGCATCCACCGACATGCTGGTCACAGTCGGCAAAATCATGACGAACAGAACCAGGGTGGATGATAAGATACCGAACCCAGTGCCGCCGAACAAAGAACGGACCAACGGCACGACGACGGTCAGGCCGATGAAGCCGTATACGACCGACGGGATACCGACAAGCAGTTCGATGACCGGCTGCAGAATTTTTTTGCCGGATTTCGGCGAAATTTCCGTCATGAACAGCGCTGCCGCCACAGCAAACGGCGTCGCCAAAGCTGCGGAAATCAGCGTGACCAAAAATGAGCCCGCAATCATCGGCAGGGCGCCGACCAATGGCGTGCCGTCTTTAGCGACGGTGCCGGGATTCCAGATGCTCTTCGTCAAAAAATCCCCCAGTGATATGCCATCCGTGACAAAAGTGGATATCCCTTTGCTGGTGACAAAATAGAGAATGGACAGCACGATGAAGACGATGACTGTCGTGCTGATCAGACTGATGGTACGTCCAAATGATTCCAATCTGCGTTTACTAGACTTTTTCATTAAGTTTCCTGGTGTCATTTCCAAGAGAAACCCTCCTCTTAAACTTTGAGCCGCAACGAAAAGCGCCGTCCTTCGAAAAGGCGGCCGCCTTCCATCGCAATGATATTTCAGTTGCCTGCTATTCGATCGGCGTCACATTTCCTTCGATGTCCCTGTCGACCTTCATTTGCGTTGAAGGAATGTAGCCCAGTGCTTCGATCAGATTGCCTTGCACATCTTCCGACAGCATGTAATCCAGGAATTCTTTCGTCAATCCCGTAGGTTCACCCTTCGTGTACATATGTTCATAAGCCCAGATGACCCAAGCATTTGTCGCCACGTTCTCCGGAGTAGGTTCCACGCCGTCGATCGACAGCGGCTTGACATCCTCATTCACATATGAGAACGAGACATAGCTGATGGTGCCTGGTGTTGAAGCAACAATCTGACGGACGGTTCCGTTCGATTCCTGCTCCTGCGTGATGATGCTTTCTTCCCCTGCCAGAACCCACTTATCAAAGGTCGCCCGGGTTCCGCTGCCCTTCGCGCGGTTCAAAACAACGATCGGCAGATCCTTTCCGCCCAGCTCGGACCAATTGCTGTATTTGCCGGTAAAGATGCCGCGCAGCTCTTCCATGGAAAGATCGGTTACGCCGACTCCCGGCGTCACGATCGGCGTGATGCCGACGACAGCGACGCGGTGATCCACCAATTGGCTGGCATCGATCCCTTCCCTCTCTTCAGCAAAAATATCCGAATTTCCGATATCGACTGCACCTGCGGCAATCTGACTCAAGCCGGTTCCGGTTCCGCCGCCTTGGACATTGATGAATTTGCCCAGATTTTCCGCGCTGAATTGTTCCCCTGCGGCTTCCACCAACGGTTGCAGCGCCGAAGAGCCTACCGCCGTGATCGATTCCTCATCGACTACAGGTCCGCATGCGGACAACGAAAATGCGGCAGCAAGACTGACTATGGCCGTAACGTATTTTAATTTCATTGTGTACCTCCCATGTATTTGCACTGAACACATACTTATCCATCGTAACGAAAGTTTGTAAATGTTTCGTATCACTTTTGTAAATTTTATGTAAATCCATCATGTATTTTATTGACGGAGCATTGTCATGTTGATTTTGGGTTATTTTTCCGTAAATTCCCCCAATAATCATCCATATTATAACAAATTGCCTGAACGCTTGTCTTATATCTCGTACAGAAATAAATATTACATTTTCATGAGTATTTTCAATACTGCCATACGGCAGTCCTCATTCCGGAAAGCGCAAAAAAGCCGGGAGGGCTGCGCGATCAGTTCCGATCGCGCAGCCCTCCCGGCTTGATTTTTTTGACTCAATAAGCATAAATCTTTTAGTCTTCGAATTTGTTGTTTGTGTTCAATTCGATTATTTTCCCTGTCCCCAGATAAATGATCCATTCGCAGATGTTCGTTACATAATCGCCGATCCGTTCCAGATAACCGGTGACCATGATGTAATCGGTGGCACCCAGAACGAGTTCAGGGTCCAGCTTCATTTCTTCGATAGCGCGCTCATAGATCCGTTCGGCATCCTGATCGACCAATTTATCGCTCAAAGCTACTTCTTTGGCCTTCTCGATATCCGTTTTGATATAGGCGGTCAGAACTTCCTCCACCATGATTTTAACCTTCTCCGACTGCTCGGCGATGGCTGTTTCGATATCGGAATTGCGCTTGTTCCCTTTAACCCGGATGGTGGATTTCGCGATACTGACGGCATGATCCGCCATCCGTTCCAGATCCGCGCATGCCTTCATGATGGTAACGATTCTGCGGAGGTTACCGGTGACCGGTTGGTGCAACGCGATCAATTCAAAGCATCTTTTCTCGATTTCTGCTTCTCTTTGGTTGATGGCGGCATCATGCGCGATCACTTCTGCGGCAAGCTCTTTATCATGATTCACAAAACCTTTAACGGAAATATAGATCGCTTCGTTCACCATTTTCCCCATTTCAGAGAAAAGTACGTGCAGATCCTGCAATTCTTCTTCAAAAATTTTTCTCATTTTTTCGCCCCCTGTTACCTATCGTTATGCATCACAGTGCATCATTGACTCCATTATAGCCCAGTCTTAACCGAATTTGCCAGAGATATAATCATCTGTGCGTTTATCATTCGGATTGGAATAAATGATTTCCGTCTTATCATATTCTACCACTTCTCCATTCAAAAAGAAGGCCGTTTGGTCCGAAATGCGGGCTGCCTGCTGCATATTATGGGTCACGATGATGATGCTGTAGTCTTTTTTCAGAGTCTGGATCAGGTCTTCCACTTTGGAAGTCGAAATCGGATCCAAAGCGGAAGTAGGCTCATCCATCAGAAGGACTTCCGGTTCCACCGCCAAACTTCTGGCGATGCACAGCCGCTGCTGCTGCCCACCGGACAGTCCGAAGGCATTTTCCTTCAGACGGTCTTTCACTTCGTCCCAAAGAGCGGCGCCCTTCAAGCTTTTTTCGACGACCTCATCCAGTACCGTCTTATCTTTTACGCCGTGGATTTTAGGACCATAAGCGATATTCTCGTATATCGATTTCGGGAATGGGTTCGGTTTCTGGAAGACCATCCCGACATCCGTCCGCAGTTGCTCCACTTTGTAACGCGGATCAAAAATATTCTGCTCATTGTAATTGATCGATCCGGTCATCTTTACGCTGGGAACCAGTTCGACCATCCGGTTCAAAGTCTTGATGAAAGTGGATTTTCCGCAGCCGGACGGTCCGATGATCGCCGTGACTTCCTTCGTGGGAATATCCAGTTGGATATTTTTCAATGCATGTGTGTTGCCGTACCATAAATTAAAATCCTTCACTGTGTATATCATTTTTTTGTCTTTTAAGCTCACTTCTGGATTCAAATGAGTACCCTCCTAATTTAATAACGCTTCGAAAATTTATTGCGGATGTAGATCGCCAATGAATTCATAATGACCAACATCAGCATCAAGACAATGCTTCCGGCTGCAGCGACCGCCTGGAATTCTTCTTGCGGCCGCCCTGCCCAGTTGAAGATTTGGATCGGCATGGCCGTGAACCCGGACCAGATGCTTTCCGGTACATAGGCAATGAAAGTCATCGCTCCGATCATCAACAGCGGTGCCGTCTCTCCGACTGCCCTTGATAGAGCCAAAATCGATCCGGTAAGGATACCGGGCACGGCTGCCGGAAGAACGACAGTCCGGATTGTCTGCCATTTGGTGGCGCCCATCGCATAAGAGGCTTCATACTGCTCCTTCGGGATGGCACGGATAGCTTCCTGGCTCGAAACGACAATGACCGGCAAAATCATCAAACTCATCGTCAGACCGCCCGCCAGGACGCTCCGGCCCATTTCCAACAAACGGACGAATACAGTCAGTCCCAAGAGCCCGAAAACAATCGACGGGACCCCGGAAAGGTTCGAGATATTCAACTCGATGAAATGCGTGAATTTGTTGTCAGGAGCATATTCCTCCAGATAGATCGCCGTTCCGACGCCCAGAAGGAGCGACAACGGGGCGACGATGGCCATGATCCTGACTGTTCCGTAGATGGCAGCCTTAATGCCGGCATCCTCCGGTTTTCTGGAGGCATAGTTTTTCAGAAAGTCCCAATCAAGATAGCCGGTCCCTTGCGAAACAATCCGCATGACCAGAATGGCCAAGACGACGATACCGAAGAAAGTCGCCAAAAAAAAGAGCCCTTTGATTACGCTGTTCAGCAATAACCGATTGTTGATTCTGTTGTTGTTCTTTTCCACTAATTTCATCAATATTCCTCCCTAAAGCGACGGGACATGTAATTCGCCAGCAGGTTCATCAACAAGGTGAAGAGGAACAACGTCATCCCTACCGCATAGATACTGTAGTAGATCGTGGATCCGTAGGTTGCATCCCCCATGCTGACCTGAACGATGTAGGATGTCATCGTCTGGATGGATTCTGTCACATCAAGCGTGAATTTGGGTGTCGATCCGGCTGCCGTGGATACGATCATCGTTTCGCCTACCGCACGGGAAATCCCCAAAACGATGGAAGAGATGATTCCCGACAAGGATCCCGGCAAAATGACTTTCAGCGCCACTTCCAGGCGGGTAGCCCCAAGCGCCAAGGCGCCTTCACGCATCGCATTCGGTACGGCACCCATCGCTTCTTCGGACAAGGAAGTGATTTGCGGGATGATCATGATCCCCACGACAATTCCCGGGCTGAGCGCGTTGAAAATCGGCAGATTCGGTATGAAGGTCTGCAACATCGGTGTCACGAACGTCAACGCAAACAGCCCGTAGACGACTGTCGGCACCCCGGCCAGCACTTCCAGAACCGGCTTGACGATTTTGCGCGTCCGTTCCGATGCGTATTCGCTCAAATAGATGGCTGAGCTCAGGCCGAGCGGTACGGCAACGAGCATCGCAACGCCGGCTATCAAGAAGGTTCCGCTCAACAGCGGCAGAATCCCAAAACTTGGATTATTTTTGAAGAAAGGATACCACTCTTTTCCGGTAAGGAATTCCAGAATCGGAACGTCACTGAAAAACGTGAACGTTTCCTTTGCCAGCGTGAAGACGATCCCGAATGTCGTCAGGATCGAAATGATCGCACAGAGCAGAAAAAAAAGCGGCATGGCTTTTTCCGCGAAGTGCAAAGATTTTTGTCGTGAACTTTTTTCGTTCATGAAGTCTTTGACAGATTTTGACATATTGATTCTCCTCTAATAAAGATGAGATGTAAGGAAAGCAAAACAGCCGCTTTCCTCACATCCCTAAGTCATTTATGAAATTTTGTTTATTTCAAGCCTTCCAGTGTAGTCAAAGCTGCTTCGTAAGTTTCAGCCGGTAATGCTACATAGCCGACTTCAGCTGCCATTTCGGCTGCATTTTCCAATGTGTATTTCGTGAACGCATAGACATTCTCGTTTTGCAGGGACTCGTTCTTCACATAGATGAACAATGGGCGGGAAAGCGGCTCATAAGATCCGTCTTGGACTGTTGTGTCATTAGGTGTGACTGCAACGCCCTCACCGTTTACAATCGGAACAGCTTTAACGATGTCGCTGTTTTCCAGGTAATAGGCATAGCCGAAGTAGCCGATCGCATTTGCAGAACCGGAAACACCTTGAACCAAAACGTTGTCATCTTCAGATAGTGAAGCGGCTTTGTTGATTTGTTCGCCATCCAAGATCACTTCATCGAAGTAATCGTAAGTTCCTGAGTCGGTACCCGGGCTGAACAACTCGATCGGTTCTTCCGGCCAGCCTTCGCGGACATCCGCCCAAGTTTCAACGCCAGTGCCTTCTGTCCAGATCATAGCCAATTCTTCGATGGTCAATTGATCCACCCAGTCGTTGTCGCTGTTCACAACTACCGTCAAACCATCCAAGGCAATTTGGAACTCTGTATACTCAATGCCGGCTTCTTCCAACAAAGCGATTTCTTCGTCTTTGATCGGACGTGAAGCATTGCTGATGTCCGTTTCGCCTGCGATGAATTTCTCAAATCCGCCGCCTGTACCGGATACACCGATTGTCGCTCTTACGTCTGGATTAGCGATTGAAAATTCTTCAGCCACTGCTTCCATGATCGGGAATACTGTGGAAGAGCCATCCACCAAGATATCATTGCTTCCGGTTGCGGTTGTGCTTTCAGTTGCCGCACCGCTCTCAGCAGTTGTGCCGTCTCCGTTGCCGCAAGCCGCCAATGTAGCGCCGATGCTCAAAGCCAATGCGAATTTAGATAATTTACCAAAGTTCATTTTCTACCATCCTTTATGTTGAGGTTATTTGAACGTCATTGCCTGTTCACATTCCT
The DNA here is from genome assembly GCF_900109135.1 of Trichococcus ilyis. Taxonomy (GTDB): domain Bacteria; phylum Bacillota; class Bacilli; order Lactobacillales; family Aerococcaceae; genus Trichococcus; species Trichococcus ilyis. The sequence goes on from NZ_FNYT01000011.1 coordinate 38,332, forward strand.
AATATTAACGGTCCATTGTTAATTTCCTTGCGGTTTCGTGTAAAGTTTTTGTTTAGTTGCCTCCTTTTTTGTAAATCTTTTGTAAACGCACCCTCTCTGAACCAACAAAAAAAGCTCTACAGACGCGTTTTCCGCCTGTAAAGCTTTTTTGTATGCAGCCTATCGGATTAACGAAGGGGTAAGGTTACGGTGAAAGTGGTGCCTTTGCCTTGCTTGCTTGCCACGGTAACCGTCCCGTTCATGTTTTCGACCAAATATTTCACGATCGATAAGCCCAATCCGGTACCTCCCGAGTTTCTGCTCCGCGCCCTGTCGACGCGATAGAAGCGTTCAAAGACTCTCCCCAGGTCGGCTTCCGGTATTCCGATGCCGTTATCGGCAACATGCAGAAGCACGTGCTCTGCTGTTTTCTCGACAGTGACCGTTATATGCCCTCCCGCTTGTGTATAAACAACAGCATTATTGATCAGATTTGCCAAGATTTGTTTCAACCGATTCGGATCCGTATGGATGGTGGCAAAATCCTTTTCCACCAGTTCCAGCGTCATTCCTTTCTCTTTCACTTTCTGACCGACCAGCTGGAATGTCGCCAAAACGACTTCGGACACGTTCACTTCCTGGAGAGTGAGCGGGACTTGCCGCTGCTCCAACTTGGATAATTCCAGTATGTCATTCACCAACAGATTCAACCGGGTACTCTCCGCCAGGATAATCTCCAAGAATTGCTTCAGGATGATGGGGTCTTCCATCGCGCCGTCCAACAAGGTTTCAGCGAATCCCTTCAAGGCCGTGACGGGCGTGCGCAATTCATGGGAGGCATTGGCCACGAAATCGGACCGGACCTTTTCCAGGCGTCGAATTTCGCTGATGTCATACAGCAGAACGATCAAGTTCAGTTCGCCTGGCCTCTTGCCGATTATCGGAACGATATTGGCATCCACGATTTTATCTTTCGGATAGTAAAAATAGATTTCGTCATTCTGCGGCTCGCGATATGTGTAAGCTTGCTCGATCATATGGCTTAGCCCGTAGCTGCTGACTGCCTCGACATAGGATTGGCCGATCAAAGATTCTTCGCTTTCGCTCAGTATTTCCTGCATCGCGGCATTGACCATCGTGATTTCCTTCTGGTCATCCAACAACATCACGCCGATGACCAAATGGTTGATCAGTCCTGTCAGCCGTTCATCGTTTTGTTTGATTTCGTTCATTTGGTTATCCAGGCTCTCGGCCAGTTCATTGATGGTTTCGCCCAATTTTTGGAAATCGCCGAACCCTTGGCCTTTGTAGCGCGCATCATATTGGTGGTCGGAGAGCTTTTTGGCGACATCCATCACGGCATCGATAGGTCGGCCGATGCGCTTCGTCAAAGCATAGGTCAGTATGAAAGCTGCAACCAAAGCCAAAAGAATGAAAACGTAAAGGGACTGTTCGATGCGCTGGCTGACCGTCAACGCGCTCAGCGGCCTTGACAATCGGATCACGGCAGCGATGGTTCCATCCTCAGCATAGATCGGGACAGCGACATAATACAACTCCTGATTGGTGCTTTCGCTCTTCCGTTGCCCCGTACCGTACGGTTCACCGGACAGGACCTCCTGAATCTCTTCCCGGCGCAGATGATTTTCGAGATTCACCGCAGTGATCTGCGAATCATACAGCACAACTCCGTCGGTATCGATCAAAGTGATCCTGTCTTCCGTGAAAGCATCGATCTTTTCCAACTCTTCTTCAACCGATACCCAATCGCCGCTGTCCGTACTGTTTTGGAGCAGGGTCCCGACTATTTGAGTCTGTTCAACAAGCAGATCGCTGTGCAAATTGCGCGTGTAATTGCCCAGTATGGTCTCCAGGAATATCCCGAACGCCACACTGAACAATGCAAAAATCAGCACAAAAGTGGCAAGCATCCGCAACTGCAGTTGTTTCATGCCTTGGCTACCTCGAATTTATACCCAAACCCCCGCACTGTCCGGATGTATTGCGGATTTTTGGTATCTTTTTCGATTTTTTCGCGGAGATGGCTGATGTGCACATCGACGATGCGGGTTTCCCCAGCATAATCAAAATTCCAAATGGCATTCAGCAACTGTTCCCGGCTCAAAATGCGGTTGGCACGCTTCGCCATGTAAAGCAACAGTTCGAATTCTTTCGGCGTCACTTCGATCAGTTCCCCATCGACATGGACTTCATACAGCTGCGGAAAGATGGTGATTTCACCCACTTCGATTTTTTCGGTCTCTGCTGCAGGCAATTCTGGTTGTACTGGCGCAATCGGCTCAGCCGGAACCTTTTTGCTTGTCCTTCTTAAGATCGCCTTCATCCTGGCCAATACTTCGCGCGGGCTGAACGGTTTTGTCATATAGTCGTCCGCTCCCAGCTCCAGTCCGATGATTTTTTCCAGTTCATCGTCTTTCGCTGTCAAAATCATGATGGGTGTATCAAATTTTTCCTGCCTCAGACGCTTGCAGATGTCCATTCCGTCCATGGACGGCAGCATCAGGTCCAATATGATGAAGTCAAAAGGATTGGAGATGGCCAAACGGTAGCCTTCCGCTCCGTCGGTGGCAGTTGTCACCTCGTAGCCGTCCTTTTCCAAGTTGAAAGCCAACAATGTAACGATGGATGGTTCATCATCCACTAGCAAAACCTTTTTCATGTATCCTCCTCTGACCGATTGGGGTCCGGTATGGATCGCTCCATCCCATGTAATTTACGAATGCCCGTATTTTGGGGCCTCAGCTTCCTGAACGGCTCGCTTCCTTTTTTAGCATACTAAAAATGTTGAAAAACGGCAATTCAGATTTCAGCTGACGATTCGGGCTTTTCAAGCGACAGCTTTCCGGAAAGCTTGCTGTACAGCAGATTGCATCCGCTCCAGAAACACATTCCGCACCCGAAAATAATCGGCGCACGTTGTCATTTTTCAGACTGCATCCCGGCCGTTGGCGCAAAAAAAGGTTCCGGCCATACGCTTTGTATGGCTGGGACCTTTTGAGGATAAAAATTGTTTTTTAAACTTTCAGGAAGCGGCGCATCGAGAATACGGAACCGAACGCTCCGATAAAGATCCCGATCCCGACCATCAGGAGGCTGATGTAGATGAGGAACGGATTCGGATTCAGAAGCGCGAAATTTGTGCCGGCCAAATAGTCCCCGCTCACGTCAAAGATGAACTGATAAAGGAACACAAGGAAAGTCGTAGGGATCAAAGCCCCGATCAAACCGATCATGGCCCCTTCGATCAGGAAAGGCCATCTGATGAAGCTGTTTTTTGCCCCCACCAAGCGCATGATTTCGATCTCGGTGCTGCGGGAAAAGATGGTGATGCGGATTGTGTTGGAGATCAGGAAGACAGCAACCAACAGCAAGCCGATGATGATGACAAGCCCGATGGTACGGATCGTCGCAATCGTTTCGAACAGCTTATCGGCTGTGGCACCGCCGTATTCGACCTGCGCCACATACTGCATGGCTGATGCTGCTTCAGCTACCGCTTTCGTCTGCTCTGGGGCTGTCGTATTCAGGACATAGGCATCATACAATGGATTGGCATCTCCGCCGAAAAGGTCAAACTCTTCGCCGTAGCTCCCGATGATTTTGTCCAGTTCCTCATCCCGGCTGGAGAAAGTGATCGATTCCACATTGGCGATGTTCTCCAGTTCCGTCTTCAGGGTTTCCTGGGCAGCCTGATCAGCCGCCAGATCGATGTAAACTTTTACGCTGACATCATTTTCGACATCGGAAGCCAACTTGTTCACGTTCAAAAGAATTCCGGTGAAGGATCCAACCAGCAACAAAGTCAATGCCACCGCACTGATCGAGGCGACCGACATCCAGCCATTCCGGAACAGACTTTTGAAGGCGTCTCTTATGTGTCTGGCAAATGTTCTAACTTTCATATCCATATTCTCCTTCTTGTTGGTCCCGGACAATACGGCCATTCTCTATTGCTAATACGCGGTGCTTGATGTCATTAACGATTTGGCTGTTATGTGTTGCCATCAGGATGGTTGTCCCTTGGTTGTTGATTTCTTCCAGAATGCGCATGATTTCCATGGACGTATCCGGATCCAAGTTCCCTGTCGGCTCATCCGCGATCAGCACACCCGGCATATTCGCAATCGCACGCGCAATCGCAATCCGTTGCTGTTCCCCGCCGGAAAGTTCGTTCGGGAACATCCGCACTTTATGCTTCAGTCCGACCAAATCAAGCACTTCCAATACGCGCTTTTGGATGACTTTTGGACTTTTCTCGACCACTTCCATCGCGTAAGCGATGTTCTCGTAGACGGTCAGTTTAGGTAATAGTTTGAAATCCTGGAAGACCACGCCCACAAAACGGCGCAGCAACGGGACATCCCGCTCCTTCATGGTCGATAAATTATATTTGCCTACTTGGACTGTTCCTGAGGTTGGTTTTACTTCACGATACATCATTTTGATGAAGGTTGATTTGCCGGCTCCGCTGGGGCCCACGATATAGACAAATTCTCCTTGCTCGATTTTCACGCTCAGATTATTGACCGCCGTAATGCCGTTGGAATATTTCTTAGAGACATTCAGCATTTCAATCATTTTATCACCTGTCTTTTCTTTTTTTCCTTGCTTCCGCTCCGGGGACGCCGGAGGCTGCAAGAATGCTTCCCTATTATAGCACGTTGTGCAAATATGTCTGTTTTAGTTTCTTTACAAGTATGTGTCAATAGCTTTTCTGAGGCTTACTGTTCTTCCTGATCCATCGTCATTTTCAGATAGGCATCGATGAAGGCATCCAGATCCCCATCCATGACGGCCTGGACGTTGCCCGTTTCATAGCTGCTTCTGTGGTCTTTGACCATGGAATACGGATGGAACACGTAGGAGCGGATCTGTGAGCCCCAACCGATTTCTTTTTGCTCCCCGCGGATCGCCGCCAGTTCCTTCTCGCGCTCTTCCTCTTGCAGCTGGTACAGCTTCGCTTTCAGCATCCCCATGGCGGTGTCCCTGTTCTGGAATTGGGAACGTTGCGCCTGACTCGCCACAACGATGCCGGTCGGGATATGGGTAATCCGGATTGCCGAAGAGGTTTTGTTGATGTGCTGTCCACCCGCTCCGCTGGCACGATAGGTATCGACACGGATATCATCCGGGCTCACTTCAATCTCGGCATCATCCGCAGCGATCTCCGGCATCACGTCGATCGAGCAGAAGGATGTATGCCTTCTGCCGGCCGAGTCGAACGGCGAAATCCGGACCAAACGGTGCACGCCGCGCTCGGAACGCAGATAGCCATAGGCGTTCACTCCTTTGATCAGGATCGTCACACTCTTGATGCCGGCTTCATCGCCGCTCTGGTAATCCAGCGTCTCCACCTCAAAACCTTTTTTGTCCGCCCAACGCGTGTACATGCGGAAAAGCATGCTTCCCCAGTCCTGGGATTCCGTTCCGCCTGCGCCGGGATGAATCTCAAGGATAGCGTTCGATTTGTCGTGCGGGCCGTTCAGCAGCATCGTCAATTCATATTTCTCGAGCGCTTCCGTGAATTCTGTTGTCTTTTCTGTCAATTCCTCCAGATAATCCGGATCCTCATCTTCCTTCACCAGTTCATACAATACTTCGAGGTCTTCATACTTCGCTTCCAGATCCTTGAAAGTGTTATAGACGGCTTTCAGTTGGTTCGATTGGTTGATGACTGCTTGCGCTGCTTCGGCATTGTTCCAGAACTCAGGATCCAACATGCGATCATCGCATTCCGCGATGTCCGTTTCCAGGCCATCTAAGTCAAAGAGACCTCCTGAAGCTTGAGATTTTTGATTCTGAGTTTTCCAATATTGCTTTGATTTCGCTTAATTCCATTTGATTTCCTCCTAGATTCGACAAAGAAGGATGGGTCGGGATAAAAACAAGCGACTGTTTTTTTCCCGACCCTCCCCGATTGACGCTGTATCCGATTGTTGTGTGTGTTTTGCTGCCGACCCGGTCTATTTTTCCGTGGACGACTCTTGTTTTTCTGCCGCTTCAGCGGCATTTGCGGCCTGTTTGGCTTTCTGGATTTCCATCAGTTTCTGCATTCTCATCGCCGCGATCTGCGCCCGGCGCGCTTGTTCCAATTGCTCCGTTTGGGAAGCGACTGTCTCGCGCTTCGGCATGATGTTGGAACCTTGGCCAACCGACTGACGCTGCAGATTTTGGCGGATTTCCGATTTCATCACGATGCGGGTGACGTCATAGTCGATGGTTGCGATCATCTCCTGGAAACGATCATAGCCTTCCGTTTGGTACTCGGTCAACGGATTGTTCTGCGCGTAAGAACGCAGGCCGATTCCTTGGCGAAGTTCGTCCATGTTATCGATATGATCGGTCCATTTGTTGTCCACGACGCGCAGGATGACGACTTTTTCGAACTCCAGCATCTGTTCCGGACTCAATTGCGATTCTTTCGTCCGGTAGACTTCCATTGCGCGTTCCACCAAGTATTCCTCGATTTCATGCGCTGTTTTGCCTTCGAGATCCGCCAAGCTGATGCTGTCGGGATGCACCAAAGCAGCTCCGGCGAAGTCGCGGATCCCCTGCAGGTTCCAAGTTGTCTTTTCACCGATGGTATGCGTTTCGACGACACGTGCGATTGCCCGTTTGATCATGGCTGTCGTGACATACTTCAACGACCCGGTCTCATTGATGACTTCCAAACGCTGTCCATAAATGATTTCACGCTGTTCGCGCATGACTTCATCGTATTCCAATACGTTTTTCCGGGTATCGTAGTTGTTGCCTTCCACCCGTTTCTGGGCGGATTCGACTTGTTTGGAGAGCATTTTGCTTTGGATGACCACGTCTTCAGCTTCATCGTCCAAATTCAATTTGCTCCAGACCTGTTGGATCCGTTCCGATCCGAAACGTCTCATCAAGTCATCTTCCAGCGACAAGTAAAATTGCGTTTCGCCCGGATCCCCTTGACGGCCTGAACGTCCTCTTAACTGATTGTCGATCCGGCGTGACTCATGGCGTTCGGTTCCGATCACGCAAAGCCCGCCCAATTCCTTGACGCCTTTGCCCAATTTGATGTCGGTTCCGCGACCGGCCATGTTTGTGGCGATTGTGACGGCTCCGGGTTGTCCGGCCCCGACGATGATTTCCGCTTCCCGGAAATGGTTTTTCGCATTCAGCACTTGGTGCGGAATGTTTTCCTGGCGCAGCATCTGTGAAAGCAATTCGGATGTTTCGACCGCCACGGTACCGACCAGGATCGGCTGCCCTTTCGCATGGCGCTCTCCGATATCGGCCACTACCGCCCTGAATTTGCTCTTCAAGGATGGGTACAGCAAATCCGGATAGTCATGACGGACGATCGGTCTGTTCGTCGGAATCGAGATGACGTTCATGTTGTAGATTTCCCGGAATTCCTCTTCCTCCGTTTTGGCCGTACCGGTCATACCGGACAGTTTTTTGTACATGCGGAAATAGTTCTGGAAAGTGATGGTGGCCATCGTTTTCGATTCATTTTCGATCTCGACGTTCTCTTTTGCTTCGATGGCTTGATGAAGCCCGTCCGAGTAGCGGCGGCCTTCCATGATCCGGCCGGTGAATTGGTCAACGATTTTCACTTTGCCGTCTTCCACCACGTAATCGATGTCCAAAAGCATGATGTAGTTCGCGCGCAAAGCTTGATCCAAGTGGTGCACCAAGCGGGTATTATCCACATCGTACAGGTTCGGCAAATGGAACGTTTTTTCGGCTTTCTCGATGCCTTCGTCCGTCAGGGAAATCGATTTGGATGTCAGGTCGATCGTGTAGTCTTCATTTTCTTTCAGGCTTTTGATGAAGAAATCGGCTCGGTTATAGAGTGCCGTCGACTTTTCGGCTTGTCCGGAAATGATCAACGGTGTGCGGGCTTCATCGATCAGGATCGAGTCGACCTCATCGACGACCGCAAAATTCAGCGGGCGCTGCACCATCTGATTTTTGTAGACGACCATATTGTCGCGCAAATAATCAAAGCCCAGTTCATTGTTGGTGCTGTAGGTGATGTCGCAGTTGTAGGCTTCCCTTTTTTCCTCTGAAGACTTGCCGTTGGTGTTCAGGCCGACAGTCAATCCCAGGAAACGGTACAGTTCGCCCATCTCGACCGCATCACGGCTTGCCAGGTACTCATTGACCGTGACGACATGGACGCCTTCGCCGGAAAGGGCATTCAGGTAGACCGGCATCGTGGCGGTCAAGGTTTTCCCTTCACCTGTCTTCATTTCCGCGATATTGCCTTTATGCAAGGTGATCCCGCCCATGATCTGCACTTTGTACGGATACAAGCCAAGCACGCGTTTTGCCCCTTCGCGGACTACCGCAAAAGCTTCCGGAAGCAGATCATCCAATGACTCTCCCTTTTTGTAGCGTTCTTTATAGGATTCGGTCAATGCGCGCAATTCTTCATCATCCAAAGCGGCCATTCGATCCGCGTAGGAGATGACTTTATCCGCTACACTGTCCAGGGAACGTAGCTCTTTCTTATCATTCTCGATGAGTTTCTTTAAAAAGTTGGCCATTCTATATCTCCTCTTGCTGTCTGATTTCATTCCAGCAATCATTTTTACTGGGTATGCATGCGTGTATATGCCGTTCGTTGCTGCTGCAAAAATAATTCTTATATCTCTACTATTCTATCATTACTTTTAATTAATGTGAACTACTCACCATCAACAAAACCTTGCGCAAGGTGCCGATCGACGTTTGCGGATTCAGCGCTGCAGCCCGGGTGAGACGGCAAAAATCGAATAATACAAAAAAAGCCCCCCGCCTTCTCTGGGCGGGGGACGTTATTTTCGGATTTAGTCAGTTTCGATCAGACCGAATTTGCCGTCTTTCCGGCGGTACACAATACTTGTGCCGTTCGTTTCAGCATCTTCGAAGATAAAGAAGTTGTGTCCAAGCATGTTCATCTGCAATACAGCTTCTTCACTATCCATCGGTTTAAGGGAAAGACGTTTAGTGCGGACGATTTCAAGCGGATTCTCATCGGTTTCCATTTTTTCTTCGATCAGATTCGGCTCGTTTCCGATATCAAACCCTCTCTCTCTGGATTTGCGGTGAATCTTCGTCTTGTATTTACGGACTTGGCGTTCAAGTTTGTCCACGACCAAATCGATGCTTCCGTAAAGATCATTGGAAGTCTCTTCGGCTCTTAAAACCAGGAAAGGCAGCGGAACCGTAACTTCCACCTTGGCAGATTTTTCGGCTGGGAATGGATAAACTTTCAGATTGACATGCGCAGTTGTTTCAGGCACGTTGCCAAAATATTTTTCCAATCTGCCTAATTTTTTCTCGGCGTAATTACGAATCGGTTCTGTTACCTCAATATTTTCTCCTCGGACATTATACTTAAACATAGCACTCTCTCCTTTCGTCTGACGCATCGTCAGATAAAGACAACCCTCACCTATGGACCACTCATAGGGGGTTTCTTTAACTATATTATAATGTAAGCGCCTTAACATTTCAACGTTTATGATTGATTATCTTGCGATTGTGATCGAATGCACCGACCTGAATCCATGCCTGTGCAGGAGCGCTTTCGCGTGGTAGAGCGTTCTTCCGGTCGTGTATACGTCGTCAAAAAGAATCATTTCCTGCTGAATATATTTTTTGTGTTCGGGCAACACCGAAAATGGTTGGGCTGTCGCCAGCCGTTCCTGCCGGTTTTTTTCAGATTGCTTTTCCCCGGCGTGATTGTTGGACAGCAGCTGCACATAACGGATACCCGCCTGTTTCAGCATTTCCTCGCATTGGCTGAACCCCCTTTGCTCAAAACTGGCGCAAGCGATCGGCAGCGGAAGGAACAGCGCTCCGGGGTGTTCTTTTTGGAAAGCCTGCAGATCGGCCGCGAAAACCCCGGCAAGGCGATAATCCCCTTGAAATTTATAGCGTTGCAGCCAGTCCTTCACGATTCCCGAGTAGCTGTAGCAGGCCTGATGCGCGATCGGCAGCTGCGGATAGCGGCGACTCCATTTCCGGCAGTCTTCGCATAAAGCAGCGGATTCTTGCGGGCGCATGCAGCCCGGGCAACACAATCGCCCGGCCAAACGCGGCAATTTTGCATGGCAGGAACGGCAGACGGTTCCGTCCACTTTTTTCCCGAAACTGAACAGCTCCTGGAGAGTCAATATTTCCCGGATCTCATTTTGGCAAAACAGACACTGGCCCATGCAGCAGCCCCCTTCCCTTTGCCTCCCGGTTCATCGATCGGATTTGCCGGATTGCCCCCTGGATGGCTTTCGTTTCGCCGGCATGGGCAAAACAGACCCAGCCTGAAGGAAAGTCCTTGTGCCTGCCCGCCCTGCCGGCTATCTGCACCAGTGAAGCTTCCGTGAAAACCCGGTCTTCCGCGCCGAGCACAATGACGTCGATATCCCGGAAGGTCACGCCACGCTCCAGTATGGTCGTCGTCATCAAAAAATCATACTCCTCCGCCCGCATTTTTTTCACTTTCTCCTCGCGGTCGGGATCGCCCGCCGAAACGCAAGTAAAGCGCCTTTCCGGATAAAGTTCCCGCAACCATGCGTCCAGTTCCTCCATCAGTTGGATGTGCGGAAGGAAGAGCAGAAAACGCCTCTTTTTTTGGAGCTGCCGCCCGATCAGCCGGAGAAAACGGTTCTTCTTTTTCTTGCTGATGGCGCTGCGCCAGTTCCCGATCCACACCCGCTCTGGTTCGGGCAACGGATACCCGTGATAACGGGCCGGCAAAATCGTTGCCGCCAGATTGCCGCGCTTGATGTCATGCTGCATCCTCCGTGAAGGGGTTGCCGTCAGATATACGAGCGCGCTCGCTTTTTTCCTGGACTTTTGGGCGCCGAACTGCAGGCCCGCATCATCATGATACGGGAAGGAATCGATCTCATCGATGATCAGAAGGTCGAAAGCTTCACGGAAACGCAGCAACTGATGGGTCGTGGCGATGACAAGCGGCGTATAGCGGTAACCTTCCTGATTGCCTCCGTAAAGCAAAGCCAAGGGAACGGCCGGGAAGGCTTGGCTGATCCGGGGAGACAATTCAAGGCAAACATCCACCCGCGGCGATGCCAGACAAACCCTCCCGCCCTTGCGCAGGCAGGCTGCTATTCCTTCAAAAATCATCTCGGTCTTCCCGGCACCGGCGACGGCCCAAATCAGGCGTGTCTCTTCCGAATGCACCGTCGCCACGATTTCAGCTGAAGCCCGTTGCTGTTCCGTGGACAGTCGGCCCTGCCAGCGCAGAATCGGCTCAGCCAGCCTTGCAAAGGAATTGGTCTCCGGCAGATGATGGAGCACTGTGCAGCTTTTGATTTTCCCCATATTGAGACAATGCAGGCAGTAATGGCACGCATTCCCGCAGGAACAAGGCGTTGCCTGCATTTTGCGCCAGTCCTGGTTTCCGCAGCGGGAACAGGTAAGCTTCCCGTTTGCGCGGACCAAACCGGGACGCTTCTCAGCCAAAGCGAGCAGCCTTTCGTCTGCGCCTCTGCACTCGCTCAGCATCAATTCTCTGCCGAACAGTCCCTCTTTGTCCATCTCATCCTCCCTCTCCTATTCCTTGATAACATACGCAGGAAAAGCCGCCCCGCTTCCGCTGATCAGCGAAGAGGGGCGGCTTATTATCATTCCGTTTCCGTACAGGAATCGCTTTGGTCGGCTGATGCCTTCCGGCCGGCGAACGGGAAGTCAGCAATCGGGCGATAGACCAGCTTTCCGTTCAGCCGTACACTTTCGAACAGCGTCAGTGCGGTAATCGGCATTTGCCTGGCAGGAGGCAAATGCACCTTGCATAAGCTTTCCCAGTCTTGCGACAAAACGATTCCCCTGCCGAGCGTGAGATGCGGAATGAAGCCAACCTCATCCGCAACCGTTATTTTTTGCTTCAGCAAAGCTGCATTCAGTTGATCGTAGAGCTGATGGAGTCGACTGTTTTCTTTGATGCCCAGCCAGATGATCCGCTTGTTTTTCTTGAAAAAATTACCCAGCTCCGCGGTTTCGATCAGAAATGGCGCTTGCCCTTCAGCACATCGGGCCAAAACTGCTTCAATCGCACTTTTCTCCTCCGCATCCACTGCTCCGATGAACCGCATCGTCAAATGGAAATTTTCCGGATCCGTGAATGAGCCCTTAAGGCTGGCGCGTTTCACTTCTTCCTGCACGGCGATAAGTTGTTTTTGGATGGCATCAGGTAGTCTGAAGCCGATGAACACTCTCATGACAGTCCCCCCACAATCTTTAAAAGAAGTTGCCCCTCATTTGTCCCGGTAAAAAAACAGGAAGGACAGAACTTCAGCGTCCCTTCCTTCCAAATGGATGTATGATTGCCGCAACACCTTGTTGCCTAAATCGGATAACTCAATTCAGTGTCTTCCGTCCAGGTCAGCCCCAACGCACCTTCGCCCAGATGCGTGCCGATGACCGGTCCGAAATAACTCAATTCGAAGCGGATGTCAGGAAACGCTTGTTGCAGATGTTCCAGCCAATCTTGCCCCTTTTCGGGAATGTTGCCATGGATGACCGTGGCGACGATCGGATATTCCGCCTGCGAAGCTGCTTGACCCAACAATTCTTCGATCCGTCGCAAAGCTCTTGTATTAGTCCTGATCTTTTCAAAAACAACAATTTTTTTGTCCGAAAAATGCAGCACCGGTTTGATCTTCATAATCGAGCCGATGACAGCCGCACCGCCGGAAAGCCTTCCGCCGCGCTGCAGGTTCATCAGATCGTCCACCATAAAATAAGCACGGGAACGTTTTTTCATATGGTCCAATCGCGCGATGATCCGCTCCGGTTCAGCGCCGGCGGCAGCCAGTCGGGCAGCTTCCAACACGAAGCGGGCCTGCACATAGCAACTGATTTCAGAATCGAAAGGATGGAGATTGAACTCAGGATATTCCCTGCTCAAAGCAGCAACGTTTTGGTAAGTTCCGCTGATGCCGCTCGAGAGATGGATGCTGATGATCGCATCATGCTCCTGCGCCAATTTTTCATACAGTTGCTGCATGGCTCCGATTGATGGTTGCGAACTCTTCGGGAAGTCTTCCGATGCTTTCATCAAAGGATAGAATTCCTCGGCAACCAGATCGACTTCTTCCTGGTACGATTTGTCTCCGATAGTCACGACCAACGGCAGCATATGAATCTGATGCCGTTGGCGTGTTTCAGCCGTCAGATAAGCGGTACTGTCCGTAACTACTGCAATTTTCATGGGAATCCTCAAACTTTCTGCTCGTTATTTAACGCAGCCACTCTCTATTTTACGGTAAATCTCTGCTTTTAGGCGTTGTCAGCAAGCCTTTGATTGCGCGATGCGATCGCTTCCGCCGCTACCTCACTGTCCAGCAAGCGGATCATGCTGCCTCTGTCGTTATAATCCGCCTCATGCCCGCGCCCCAGCAGGATGACCGTATCCCCCGGTTCCGCGATGGCGATCGCATGCTGGATGGCTTCCCTGCGGTTTTCGATGTATTCATAGTTGTCCTTTTCGATGCCGGCAAGCATCATCGCGATGATTTCTTCCTGCGGTTCTTTACCGGTATCGTCCGTCGTCAGCACGACATGATCTGACAGTTCCGTACCGATGCGGGCCATGATCGGGCGTTTTTCATGCTCCCTTTCGCCTGCCCCGCCGAAAACTGAGATGACCCTGCCTTTGGTGAACTCCCGCACCACGCTCAAGACTTTTTCCATCGCATCCGGCGAATGGGCAAAATCGACATAGACACCGATATCGCCAGCGCCGGGAACGATTTCCAACCTGCCGGTGACACCAGTCAATGATGTTACGGCTTTCGCTGCATCCTCCAACGGGATGCCCACAGCATAAACAGCCGCCAGCGCCGCCAAGGTATTCGAGACATTATAGAGCCCCACCAGATTCGTCACGACCGGATAGCGTTCCCCGTTCACGACCAGATCGAAGCGCGTCTGTGTCCGGGTATAAGCAATATCCGCCGCAAAGAAATCAGCCGTTTCGTCCTTCACGCTGTAGGAAATGACTTCAGCAGCCGTAGCGATGCGATAGCTGTGGATCGTTTCGTCATCCGCATTCAGCACCGCCGTTTTCGTCCTGCCGTTTTTACGGCCGTTCCCCAATTGGGAGAAGAGCAGCTTTTTCGCTTCCGCGTAGGCTTCCATCGTGTGATGGAATTCCATGTGTTCATGCGTCAGATTGGTCATGACGGCGACGTCCAAATCCAATCCCCAAGCCCTGCCCATCTCCAAAGCGATGGAGGACAACTCCAGAGTGAAGTAGGCCGTTTCTCTCTCTGCCATCAGGCGCAACGCTTTTTGCATCGTGATGCTGTCGGGCGTTGTGTTTTTCGTTTTGTGCACTTCATCTCCGATATGCATTTCGATGGTGCCCATCAGTCCGGTTTTTTTGCCCATCGCCTTCAGGATGGCTTCGACCAGATACGTCACTGTCGTCTTTCCGTTTGTCCCCGTGACGCCGATGACGTTCATCGCCTCGCTCGGGTAACCGTAGAAGTGATTCGCAAGCAGGCTCATCGCCTTGCCTGTGTCCGGAACATACACAACCGGGACGGCGGCTGCCGCATTTTGGATATCTTTGCGGGCCACAATCAAGCCCGCACCATTCGCGACTGCCTTCGCTACGTAATTGTGCCCATCCACTTGCGTACCGTCGATGCAGATGAACAGATCCCCCGATCGGATGTCGCGGGAATCCTGACTGATTTTTCCAATATTCAAATCGGGATTCAAATTCCCGACAATTCTTTTCATTTTGAGTACATCGATTAAATCTGTAGCTTTCACGCAGATCACCTTTCCATCGACCCTTGTGGCCGTTCGGTCTATTCCACTTAACAATACCACAAATGGAAATGTTCGGAAAGTCCCTTTGCCGGTTGGCGGCCTGCCATTCGAACCTCACTGTGGTAAAATGGGACTGAATAACATAATGGAGGACAAAGTCTATGCTGACAACCTATCACACAATCGCAGAAAATGGCGTTTCCGAAATCATCATCAAGAGTTCCCGCTTCATCTGCAGCCTTAAACGTGTCCATTCCGAGGACGAGGCCAAAGAATTCATCCAAGCCGTCAAAAAAGAACATTGGAAAGCGACGCACAACTGTTCCGCCTATCTGATCGGTGACCAGAACGAAATCCAGCGTGCCCACGACGATGGGGAGCCCTCCGGTACGGCCGGCGTACCGATGTTGGAGGTGCTCAAAAAGAACGACCTGCGGTATGTCGCTGCCGTCGTCACCCGTTACTTCGGCGGGACAAAGCTGGGCGCAGGCGGACTGATCCGTGCCTACAGCCGGTCCGTGTCGACTGCATTGAAGGACATCGGAATCGTCGTGCGCAGCCTGCAGACTAAAATCGGCTGCACCGTATCCTATTCCGCATCCGGAAAGCTGGAGAATTACTTGGCGCAATCCCCCTACACCCTGATCGAGGTTCAATACACCGACCAGGTTTGTTTCCTGTGCGGCATCCCGACAGAAGGCATCGACGCTTTCCAGGAAACAATCACCGATGTCATGAACGGCCGTGTTGTCTTTGAAGTCGGTGAAGAGGAGTATGTGGAGCGTCCATATTCCATCGCTTATGATGAAGCTGATGAGGAAGAAATCGAATAGATCCTGAACAAAAAAATGAACAGGCACACGATAGCCCGGCAGGCTTTCATGGCTTGTTCATTTCTTTTTGCCGTCCTTTTCCCTCAAAAGGCGGTACAATATCCTGCGCAACCTGGAACGTTTGCTGTCCAACAGATTGAAGGAGGCGATGAAGAGAATCACGCCGAAAACCAAACCCGCAACCAAAACTACCGTCCCCCAGAAGGAGGAAATCGGGAACAGAATGGCAGTCAGGGAAAAGATGATCGCCAAAGCATAAATGACCAAAACCGTCTGCCGGTGGGTAAATCCCAGCCGCAGCAAGCGATGGTGCAGATGGCTTTTGTCTTTCGCACTGATGGAACGCTTGTGCAAGGTCCGGCGAAGGACGGCAGCAATCGTGTCCGTCAGCGGAACCCCCAGGATGGCCACTGGTATCAGGAGCGATACGAAGGTGGCATGTTTCAGGCCGTACAAGGACAGCACCGCAATCATGAAACCCACGAAAAGCGATCCCGTATCCCCCAGGAAGATGGAGGCCGGATAGAAATTGAAAGGCAAAAAACCCAGCAAGCTCGCAACCAAAAGGAAAATCATGACGACAGTGGCCACATCCATGTAATCGGTGAAGAAGTAGCTGACGAATCCCATCGTCGAAAGCGAAATGACCGAAGTGCCCGTCGCCAAACCGTCCAGCCCATCCATCAGATTCACTGCATTCGTGATGACCGCAATCCAAAGCATCATCACCAAATACCCCGCTTCATGGAATTCGATCGTTCCGAAATAATCCAGCGTAAGGCTGTCGATTTTGATGCCTGTATAGAAATACAGGACGTTCGCCGCGGCAAGTATCCCGATCATTTTTTGCCAAGGCCTCAGGTCATAGCGATCATCGATGATGCCGGTCACCAGGATGATCAAGGAGCTCAAAAACATGATGCCGGCATAACCGGTCCGATTATTCAGAGGAACTCCAAGGAAAAAAGCTCCCCAGTAAGCCAAGAAGATGGCCACGCCGCCCATCGTCGGCGTTTCCTTGACATGCACTTTTGCCTCGGAGGGCTTATCCGTCCAGCCGAAGCGCCGCGCTGCGCCGCGGAAAAGATAGGTGAGCAGCATGCTCGCCACAATCGTCGCGCCGAAAAGCAGCATAAAGCGTATAAAGAAATTCACCGGATCCCTCCTTTCACCGTCGTTTCCTTAATCATAGGCGATTCCGGACTTACATGCAAATCCATTGCTGCAACAGTCGCACAAAAGATGCAGCGGTCCGGCTCAATCATCCAGGCGGAAGAACCCGTTTGCTGCTGCGTACCGGTTTCCGGCGGTCGTGTCGTACTGGATCAGATCATAATCCGCCAAAAGACTTCTCGCCTGCTCGGACAATTCCTCGCGGCTCGAGACATATTCACCGGTGTCGCCGTTCCGGTACAGCGCCTTTTCGAAAGCCGGCACCTGTTCCTGAAGCGTCATCAGCAAGGCCTCAAAAGCTGTCACTTTGCTGCCGCTGAGCTCCAACACTTCCGGCAAGAAGTAGACAGGACTGGTGATCCCCAAATCCTTTTGGGCTTCCGCTGTGTTGCTGTAGATGAACATCGGCGTTTCATGCATGTTTTGGACCGTGTTCAGCGCATAAAGGTCCTCGCCGAAGACACTGGGCCAATGATCACCCCAAAACACTACGACGGTCGGTTCGCCCCACTCCTTGAGGTCGGTAAAAAAGCGCTCCAAAGCTTGATCGCTGTACTGCAGATCCTGCAGATAGTTCCGGATTGTTTGGCTGGCTACGCCCGTTTCCGCAGCCGAGGGGGTGATCGTATATTTATTTTGATAAGGCGTATGGTTCTGCATTGTCACCAAGTGGATAAAATCCTTTTCCGCGCTTGCTTTCAGGACAGCCTCAATCTCAGCGTAGGCCGCTGCATCCGAAATGTACGGATTGGTATCCAGCTTGTCCGTGTTTGCCATCGTATCCTCGTAAAGGAACGTATCGAACCCCAAAGCTTGATAGTTCTCCCGCCGTTTATACATGGTCGTATTGTACGGGTGGATGGCCGTCGTCCGGAAACCGGCCGCTTCCAAACGGGATACGACGGATGGAAATGCTTCCTGGGAGGAAAGGAATTGCGTATACGGTGTGGTGATGTTCGCAGCGAAAGGTTCCATCGAAAAACCCGTCAAAGCTTCGAATTCGATATTGGCGGTTCCGCCGCCATAGCCTTGGGACAACATCTCGCCGCTGTAGCTCGTTTCCATCACCCCTCGCGTGAACGGGATCGGATCACGCAGCAGATCCAGTCCTTCCAATTCAAGCGGATCGGCAAAGCTTTCATTCATGATGTAGATGACATTCGTTTCAGGCAAGGCTGCCGTTCTTTCCGCATTGATTTCGTCAGCAAGTCGCTGATAGGTCGCCTTCAGCTCATCGATTTTCTTCTCCGAATAGCCATCCGGCATTTCCATCGGTGCGGCTGAAAGGTTATAAAGGAATCCGGCCACAAAGCCGGTGTTGTAGTAATTCATCTGCTGGCTGTAGGGAATCCAATAGGCCGTCCGGTCGTAGGCTTGCTTCAGCAGATTGCCTTCCTGCTGGAACTGTCCGGCATAGGCGAGTGCGACGCTTGTCGAAACCAACAGCAACACCCGTGCGCGCCATCCCAGTTTCACGGCTTTTTGGGACTTTTGCTGACGAACGGAAAAGAACGCAAATGCCAGAAACAGGGCCAAAGTCAGGCTCAATGCCGCCAGCGTCCGTGCGTTCAGCATTTCCAAAAGGAACGGAACCTCCGTCAGCATTTTCAGATCGCTCGGATAAACGGGCTCGTTGCGTTGCAGCATCTTTTCATAAGTCGCCATTCCGAGGATCCCTCCCGCCAGCAACAGCAGGGCGTTGGTCCAGCGGATATTCCCCAACAGTGCCCAAAGCCAGAGACCGAGCGTCAGCAATACGCCGGTACTGATCAGAAACTTCTCGGTATGCCAGGCAAATGCAAAATTCACGACCAAGCCTGGATCCAGCCCATTTTGAGTCCACTGGAGATAGAGATGGACCAATACTACGGTCGCCAACAAACTGAAGCAGTGCAGGAGCAGGAGATGCCTCCTGCTCCTGCACTGCAACTCTTGTTTGTCGTTCATCATTTTATTCTTTTTGCTGATTTTCACTGCAACCCCCCGCTATCTGAACAGATTAGCCTTCTTTCCAAAAGCTGTCATAGACCGTTATCGGCAAGTGCCGTTTGTGCTCTGTCTTCGTGTACCAGCCTTCGATGACTTCAGCGTCCTTATCCGGTACATCCTTGCCTTCCAGATAAGCGTCGATCAGCTCGTACGTCACGCCGAGCGCCACTTCATCAGGCAAGGCAGGACGATTTTCTTCCAAGTCGGCTGTCGGAACTTTTTCATAGAGCTGTGTCGGTGCGCCCAATTCCTTCAGCAATTGGCGGCCCTGCCGTTTGTTCAAACGCCAGATCGGCAACAGGTCGGCTGCGCCATCCCCGAATTTCGTGAAGAAACCGGTCACGGATTCGGCCGCATGGTCCGTACCCAAGACTGCCCCGCTGCTGTCGCCCGCGATCGCGAACTGGACGATCATGCGCTGACGGGCTTTGATGTTGCCCTTGTTGAAGTCGGTGATGGTGAGCCCGGCTTCTTCCAGGGCATCAAGTGCGGCATCCGCCATTTCCTTGATGTTGACGACCAATCTTTGGTCCGGGGCGATGAAGGCCAATGCCGCCTGGGCATCGTGTTCATCAAATTGGATGCCGTACGGAAGGCGGACAGCAATGAACTGATAGCTGTCATCGCCTGTCTCATCGCGCATTTCCTGGATCGCCAACTGGGCTAACCGCCCAGTCAAAGTGGAGTCCTGGCCTCCGCTGATCCCCAAAACAAATGTCTTCAAAAATGGGTGTGCCGCCAAATAATCTTTCATGAAATCGATGCTGGTGCGGATTTCCTCTTTTGGATCGATTTCCGGTTTCACTTTTAATGCAGCAATAATTTCTTTTTGTAATGGACGCATGCCTATTCCCCCTGGATTGATCTATTTGGTTATTTCGTGCTTTCCAATAATGCGGCTTCTTCCTTGATCTGTTTCTTGATGGCTTTGATGGTGCTCATCTTGTGGTCGTAGGTCTTCTGCGACAAATCGACCGGGTAGTCTTCCGGATTGAGGATACGTTTGTATTCATCCCATAAGCCGCTCATCTGCGCTTCAGAGAAGGCTTTAATGTCCTGGAGCGACGGCAAGGCATAAACCAATTCACCGTCCACGATGATGTCCTGCAGAACGGGACGCGCCTCAAAGTCAGTGATGGTCTTGTTGATGTAGGTGAAGACCGGATGGAACATGTACAGCTCCGTTTCCTGATCGGGCTTCTCTTCCCAAAGCGCAATGTAATCCCCTTCCGACTTGCCGTCGCGTTTGCGTGTGATCCGCCATACTTGTTTCTTGCCTGGTGTGGAGACTTTTTCGGCGTTGCTGGATATCTTCATCGTGTCGACCATCTTGCCGTTCTCATCCGCGATCGAAACCAATTTGTAGACCGCTCCAAGCGCCGGTTGGTCATAGGCGGTGATCAGTTTCGTGCCAACCCCCCAGACATCTATTTTTGCTCCCTGCATCTTCAGGTTCAGGATGGTCAATTCATCCAGATCGTTCGATGCGTAGATTTTTGCATCGGTAAAGCCTGCATCGTCCAATTGTTGGCGGACTTTTTTGGAAATGTAGGCCATGTCCCCGCTGTCCAAGCGCACGCCGAGGAAGTTGATCTTGTCGCCCATTTCCTTCGCCACTTTGATGGCATTCGGCACGCCCGATTTCAACGTATCATAAGTATCCACCAGGAAGACACAGTCCTTGTGGGAACGCGCGTAAGCCATGAAGGCATCATAGTCGTTGCGGTAGACCTGGACCATCGAATGGGCATGGGTACCCGAAGCCGGAATGCCGAACATTTTGGCGGCACGGACATTGCTGGTGGCATTGAATCCTGCGATATAGGCTGCGCGTGTGCCCCAAATGGCGGCGTCCATTTCCTGCGCTCTTCTGGAACCGAATTCCATCAGCGGCTCATCATCACAGACATAGCGCAGCCGTGCGGCTTTTGTCGCTATCAGCGTCTGGAAATTAACGACATTCAACAGGGCCGTTTCGATCAATTGGCATTCCGCCAAAGGGCCTTCCACTTGGACGATCGGTTCATTCGCGAATACGAGATCCCCTTCCTGAGCGGAACGGATCGTGCCGGAGAAACGGAAATTTTTCAGGTACTCCAAAAAACCTTCCTCGTAGCCGACATGCTCACGCAAATAGGCGATGTCCGTATCCGTAAAGCGCAAATTCTGAAGGTAGGACACAAAGCGCTCAAGCCCTGCATAGACTGCGTATCCATTATTGAAAGGATACTTCCGGAAGTACAGTTCAAAAATTGCATGTTTTTCGGTAATGCCTTCATCCCAATAAGTCTTCATCATGTTAATTTGGTACAAATCAGTATGCAAAGCTAAACTATCATCGTTATAATCAAAACTCATCCAACTCACTCATTTCATCTTTGATCGTACGCCTCCGCATTCTGTCACGGTGCAGCAGAAGGAAGTGCTCTATTCATCCATTGTATCGCAATTCCTTATACATTTCCGCTTTTTTGTCCAAAATCGATCAGATTGATTATAGTGATCCGGCTGTATTCTCGCAAACACAACCGGCATTCCCGTGTAAACAAAAACCATCCCACCGGGCGAATTTCTGCCCGGTGGGATGGTTTTTGTGTGCGATTGAAAAATAAGGGTTTCATGCATCCAAAAATGATGGCTAGCTTCACGGGTTAGCCCTTCTTTTATCAGTAGATGACGCGGATGCCGCGGGCTTCGATTTCTTGCTCGGTCAGAATCGCCCGTTCGCTTTCATCCACTCCGCGGGAAGAGACTTTATCGAACAAGATCTTGACGGTCTGCAGCATGATTTTCAGATCCAGTATCAAGGAGTACTTCTTGATGTAGATCAGATCGAAGTTCAGCTTGCTGTTGAAATCGGAAGCGTACTTCCCGTAGACTTGCGCATAGCCGGTGATTCCGGCACGAACGTTGTGGCGCAGGTAATAATGCGGGTTCAATTCTTTGAATTGATCAACGAAGAAGGGGCGTTCCGGCCGGGGACCGACCAACGACATATCCCCCAGCAGTACGTTGAACAGCTGCGGCAATTCATCGATACGCAGGGAGCGCAGATATTTGCCGACTTTCGTTACGCGCACATCGTTGCTTGTGGCCAATACCGGTCCTGACTCTTTTTCGGCTGTCACACCCATGCTGCGGAACTTCAGGATTTCGAATTCCTTGCCGTCTTTGGTGATGCGGGTCTGCTTGTAGAACACGGGACCCTCGGAACTCTTCTTCACCAGGATCGCCGTAACGGCCATGATCGGCGAAGTGATGACGATGCCGATCAGCGCAACCACAATATCGATGATCCGCTTCATCAATCCGTCTTCTGCCGGGATGCGGAACGGCGAAACTTCGATGATGCTCTCGTCCTCGATATTCATCATGTTCGGATTGACCATGATCAGGTTCTCGAAGCTGGTATTCAAGAACATTTTCTTCTCCTTGCTCGTCAACAGATCGTAAATCTTCAACTTTTCGGATTCTTCGATCTGGCTCGCCAAGTAGACGATATCGATCTCTTCCAGGTGCCTCAGAACATTTTCGTAGTAGTCGGACAGGACGACATGCGTCACGACATGACGGATGCTTTTTGTGTTTGTGAAGTTATCGACGGCAGCAAACACTTCCTTTTCCATCCCTACGATCATGACCCGCTTGCTGCCGCTCATGCGTTGGTACATTTTGAAAACCAAAACGCGGAAAAGGAACAAAAGGATCGTTCCCACAAAAAAGTTGATCAGGATGACCGACCGCGGAAACGCCAACCAACGGCCGGCAAAAGTCAGCGCCATGATGATCAACGAAAGGACAAACTGCCCGATGACCGTGATGAACAAGAAGTCGCTGATGGACTTATTGTAAAATATATAGGTACCGAACAGGATGTTTACGATGATGAAAATCAAGGAAACATAGCCAATGCTTCCCTGGAAGGCATCGAAGTTTATCAACGGTATGTTTCTTCCGAATTTCAAATAAAAAGATAACAGCAATGATCCTATGAACAACAGCATATCAATGATGCCGATGACAATTTTACGGGCTTTATTCCATTCACCTGTTTGATTCACGCTTAATCTCCTCCTCCTTAAACTTGCTTAATATGAATGCATTCATTTTATCATAGTTTATAATTTTAGGATATGAAAGATTAGGCCTGTGCGGGGTTCCGGCAGGCTTCTGCCGGAAAACGACAAAAAAACCGCCTGCACCTGGTCATTTCGCAGGTGCGGGCGGTCAGGAGCGGATCAGCTTCGGTCCAACCGGCTGTTTCGGCTCATTGCTTTTTACTTCAGCAAATCCTTCAATTCTTCATGTGTTGCTTGGCCTTCAGCTTGCTCTTTCATGACGCGGATGGATGTAGGCAATCCGAACAGACGGATAAAGCCGGCTGCATCCGTATGGTTGTAGACATCGTCGCTCTCGAACGTCGCAAAGCTTTCGCTGTACAATGATTTCGCGCTGACCACACCTGCATCCGTGATGTTGCCTTTATACAGCTTCATTTTCACGAAACCTTCAACATTCTGTTGCGTTTCGTCAACGAAGGCGCCCAAAGCTTTGCGCAATGGAGTGTACCATAATCCATTGTAGACAAGTTCCGCATATTTGTTGGCAACCAATTGTTTGTATTGGTAAGTGTCTTTGTCCAAGCAAAGTTGTTCCAATTTGTCATGGGCATGGTAAAGCACAGTTCCGGCCGGCGTTTCATAAACGCCTCTTGACTTCATGCCGACCAAGCGGTTCTCCACGATATCAATGATGCCGACGCCATTCGCGCCAGCGATCACGTTCAATTTCTCGATCAGGGCGATGCCGTCCATTGCTTCACCATTCAGGCTGACCGGGATGCCTTGTTTGAATTCCAACGTGACATAGGTTGCTTCGTCAGGCGCTTTCTCAGGCGTCACGCACATTTCCAGGATTTTATCGTAATCAGGCTCGTTGGCTGTCATCTCCAGATCAAGGCCTTCATGCGACAGATGCCACAAGTTTTTGTCTTTTGAGTAGTTTGTTTCCAATGTAATCGGAAGCGGCACATTGTGTGCAGCAGCATACGCAAATTCATCTTCTCTGGAAGTCAGTTCCCATTCTCTCCAAGGGGCGATGATCGTGATGTTCGGATCGAATTCTCTGATGCCTACTTCAAAACGGACTTGGTCGTTCCCTTTCCCTGTTGCACCGTGAACGATTGCGTCAGCATTTTCCAAGTGTGCGATTTCCACCATTCTTTTGGCGATGATCGGACGAGCGAAAGAAGTCCCCAATAAATATTGTCCTTCGTACTTAGCGCTTGCCTGCAATGTCGGCCAAATGAACTCTTCGACGAATTCCTTCTTCAAGTCTGCAACATACAACTTCGATGCGCCGCAGTTGATCGCTTTTTCTTCCAGCTTACTGTAATCATCACCTTGTCCTACGTCTCCTACTACGGCGATTACTTCACAGTTGTTGTAATTTTCTTTTAGCCAAGGGATGATGACGGACGTATCCAATCCACCTGAGTAAGCCAAAACCACTTTTTTGATTGATTCCTTTGCTGCCATGCTTTTACCTCCTTATACAGATTTCAATATCCGTTGCTTTCGTGCATGAACCGATATCTACATTTTCGTTTGTTTAACAATATGCATTATAGCATATCTGCCATGAAAATCATCCCATTTTTTTACATTATTCTCATTTAGCTGTCATAGTCTTTTCATTTATGCAGATTGCTCGCAGAACAGCAAAAAAGAGAGAACAGAAACGGTCCATTCCGTCTGTTCTCTCAATGGTTTTTTCAGTTTATTTTGCGGCTTCTTGCGGCTTGGCTTTCTTCCATACACCCAATGTGAAGGCAGAAACGACAGTTCCGATCAACAGTGCCAGCAGGAACATCAACGGACGGTTAGCCAATGTGATAACGAACAATCCACCGTGTGGTGCAGGAATCGAAACGCCCCATAATTGCGTCAATCCGCCGGCGATGGCTGAACCAAGGATTGATGAAGTGATGACACGCATCGGATCCGCTGCCGCGAATGGAATCGCACCTTCAGTGATGAAGGACAGACCCAGCAAGATATTTGAAAGTCCTGATTTTTGCTCGATATCAGTAAATTTATTCTTGAAGAGCAATGTTGCGATACCGATAGCCAATGGAGGGATCATCCCGCCGGCCATTACAGCAGCCATCAATTTGCCGTCGCCTGTATCCGTAAAGATACCGATCGAGAATGCGTAAGCAGCTTTGTTGAATGGACCACCCATGTCGATCGCCATCATGCCGCCAAGAACAGCACCCAACACGACTGCGTTACCTGTGCCCAAGTTTTCCAGGAATGTGATCATCGCTGTATTGATATTGGAGAAGACAGGCCCGATCAAGAAATACATCAGCAAACCAGTGATCAACAGACCGAACACAGGGTACAACAGGATCGTTTTCAGACCGTCCAAAGCGCGAGGCAGGCCTTTGAAGGCTTTTTTCAGGTAAACCATGATGTAACCAGCCATGAAACCGGCAATCAAACCGCCCAAGAATCCGGCGTTCGCTTGCACAGCCAAGTAACCGCCAGCCATACCGGGAAGCAAGCCTGGGCGGTCAGCAATACTCATTGCAATGTAACCGGCCAAAATCGGAATCAGGAAGCTGAATGCCGCTCCACCGATTGCCATGAAGGAAATGAACAACGGACTTTCTGCACCGAATGACGTTTCGAACAGGAAGGAAATCGCGATCAGAATCCCCCCGCCGACAACAAATGGCAACATGTGTGAAATACCGTTCATCAAGTCTTTATAAACTTTTCCGATGATGGATTGTTTTTCATCGCTGTCGCTGGCTGCCACTTCATCGCCTTTTACATTCAGGATCGGTGCTTCTTGGCGCATCGCTTTTGTGATCAGTTCTTCCGCTTTGTTGATGCCGTCAGCTACCGGTCTTTGCAGCACGTGCTTCCCGTTGAAGCGAGCCATTTCGACTTTTTTGTCCGCTGCCACGATGACACCATCGGCACGGCGGATTTCATCGGCCGTCAAAGCATTTTTGACGCCATCAGATCCGTTCGTTTCGACGCGGATATCGACGCCCATTTTTTCAGCCATCTGTTTCAAGGAATCTTCAGCCATGTACGTGTGCGCAATACCGGTAGGGCATGCTGTCACGGCAATGACGAAAGGTCTTTTCGTTTCGGTTGCTGCGACTGGAGCTGCCTTTGCAGCTGCCTCAGCTTGTTCTTTCGCTTCACGCGCAGCTTCTGCTGCTGCAAACAGAGCTTGCACTTCTTCAGGGGTCTCAGCCTTCTTCAATGATGCAATGAAATCAGGATTGATCAATAAACGGGATAAGGACGCCAATACTTCCAAGTGGACATTGTTTGCGCCTTCCGGAGCAGCGATCATAAAGAACAAGTGTGCCGGTTGGCCATCCAATGAAGCATAATCAACGCCGGCGGCACTTTTTGCAAAAACGACAGCCGCTTTATTGACCGCTTTGTTTTTGGCGTGCGGCATTGCGATGCCATCGCCCAAACCAGTGGATGTTTGCGATTCGCGCTTCATAATGCCTTCCTTATAAACCGCAACATCATTGATGATGCCGTTAGCGGAAAAACTTGCGATCATTTCGTCGATGACGCCTTCTTTGGTTGTGCCTTGTAAATCCATAATCATCAATTCTTTTAGTAAGATATCATTGATTTTCATATTCTTAGGTTCTCCTCCCTAAAGCTGACTGATAGTGACTTGTTTGACTAAAGCATCGATTTCTTCACGTTTGGCTAAATCGTCTGCAAAAGCGGTCGCGCTTCCGCAAGCGATACTGACTTTGAATGCTTCCAACGGGTCATGCGTTTTCGTGTATGTACCTACAAATCCGGCGATCATCGAATCTCCGGAGCCGACGGAATTCTTAAGGACTCCCTTTGGCACTGTCCCATGGTAGACGCCTTCCGGAGTGAACAGGATCGCTCCTTTAGCGGCCATGGAGATGATTGCGTATTGGGCGCCCGCTTCAAGCAGCTTCTTCCCGTATGGCAAAATATCCTCATCCGTTTCGAAGGTCGTCTCGAACAATTCCGCCAGTTCGTGATGGTTCGGTTTCACCAACAACGGATGGTATGGCAGCGCATTTTTCAATTCTTCCCCGGTCGTGTCGATCAGGAAGGGAATGCCTTTATCCGTCAGTCTGCGGATGATGGTCTGGTAATAATCGTCCGGCAAGCTCGCAGGTTTGCTTCCCGCCAACACAACGATGTCGTTTTCGGGATCAAGCCCATCGAATTGTTTCAGGAATTCTTCGGCTACTGCAGGCTCGATGTTCGGCCCCGGACCGTTCATTTCCGTCTCCAGTCCTGACTTGATTTTCACGTTGATGCGGGTCGCTTCATCCACATGGGTAAAGTGCGTTTTGCTGTTTTCAGCTTCCAACCAGTCTTCGATGTATTTTCCGGTGAATCCGCCCAGGAACCCCAAAGCGGTGTTCTCCACTTCCAGTTCATTCAGGATGCGGGAAACGTTGATGCCTTTGCCGCCCGGCAGTTTGAAGTCTTGCTGGATCCGGTTGACCTCGCCCAACTGGATAGTGGGCAAATGGACGATGTAGTCGATGGACGGATTTAATGTTACTGTATAAATCATTATTCAGCCTCCCAAATAGTTGTACTGTTTTTCAGGTTACGTTTGATTTCCGAAGGGACATTGTGGCTGATGATGCCGCAATCTTCAATATCGCAGACTTTCACGAAACTGACGCGTTTGAACTTCGAAGCATCCGCTACGACATAGCTTTGCGCCGCATTCTCGATGGCTATCCGTTTGACGGCTGCCTCTTCGGTATCGGGCGTCGTAAAGCCATATTGTTTATCGATGCCATTGATGCCCAGAAAGGCTTTGCTGAAGCGGTAATTCTTCATTTGCATTTGGCTGACCGGTCCGATGACTGCTTTTGTCTCCATCTTGATTTTGCCGCCGATAAGGATTGTCTCAATCTGCAGATCCGATAAAAAACTGGCATGCGGAACACCGTTGGTTACGACCAGAATGCTCTTGCCCTTCAGGAAGGGAATCATTTCGTAAGTGGTGGATCCGGCATCCAAAAAGATGATGTCCTGATCGCTCACCAGCTGGGCCGCTTTTTCAGCGATCCGTTGTTTGTCCTGAACGTTTTTGGAAGTTTTATCTTCCATCCTGTCTTCAGCAGAAACATTATAGTTCCTCTTTGCTCCACCGTGGACACGGATCAGGAACCCAGCCTCTTCGAGCGTGCTTAAATCCCGCCTGATCGTTGATTCTGAGCTTCCTGTCTGATCGACAAGATCCTGCAGTTTCACGATATTGTCTTTGGCTAAAGTGTCTAGAATGATTTTATGCCGCTCTTCTGTAAGCACTTTCCATCACCTCTCGAACAAAAATATACCACCTATGCGTAAATAAAGCAATCATTTTCATCCAAAAACATTAACTTTCATCCAAAAGCTTTCAGAGGGACTTGGTCTGTAATCAGCCGCAACTGTTTTCATCAATAAATTGGGCAATCCCATGTTCTATATGAGAACAAAACAAATCCGGTCCTCCATTCGAGCAGAATGGAGGACCGGATTTGTTTTTTCGCGTACAACGGGACGGCTGTTTTCACAGCGAGATGTTTTTGTTGAATCTGTGGACCGGAAACAGTGAACGCATGCAGAGAGCGCTCCCGACTGAAATCCAACCGCCGACGATGCGCAAACGCCACATGCCAAATGCCGTGCTGTATAATGAACCAGCAAAAAAAGACCGGATGACCATTTCTGGCTATCCGGTCCTTTTTGGGTGGCTTTGTGCTCAAACTCTGAGCTCAGGATTCGTCACACACTGTTTAGTTGAACTCTGAATTGCAGGGGGTTCCGCCTAAGAGGATATTACGTCACGGTCAAAGAGCGACCGTTCTCGTAATATCCTCTTAGTGCTCACCCCCTACCGCAATTCATCGTATCCTTTATAGTTGAGTTCTGATTCGCAGATACCACTCCCGTTTCACACCCAGCGTAGTGAACAAAAGAGGTTCACTTCGCTGGGTGTTCCAACGTCCGGGTATCTAAACGCGAATCATCACATCCTGTTTTTTTACATCATGCCCATTCCTGGGTCCATGGCTGGGGCTGCTGCTGGAGCCGGACGGTCTGCTACTACTGCTTCTGTTGACAGGATCAACGAAGCGACACTGGCTGCATTCTGCAAAGCGGAACGCGTCACTTTCGTAGGATCGACGATTCCGGCATCGATCATATTGACCCATTCGTCGGTTGCGGCATTGTAGCCCATGCCGACTTCCATGCCTTTGATCTTATCGGCTACAACAGAGCCTTCTTTGCCGGCATTTTCAGCGATTTGCCTTACTGGCTCTTCCAATGAACGCGCTACGATACGGGCACCGGTCGCTTCATCACCGGTCAGTTCCAACGCTTCAACGCGATTTTGGACGTTGATCAAAGCAGTACCCCCACCGGATACGATACCTTCCTCAACCGCGGCGCGGGTTGCGTTCAAGGCATCTTCGATACGCAGTTTGCGCTCTTTCAATTCTGTTTCTGTAGCGGCTCCGACTTTGATGACGCCGACGCCACCGGATAATTTCGCAAGGCGTTCCTGCAGTTTTTCGCGGTCAAATTCAGAAGTTGTTTCTGCAGCTTGGGCACGGATGATCGCCACACGTTGCTCGATGGCTTCTTTTTCGCCGGCGCCTTCCACGATTGTTGTGGAATCTTTGGTTACGACAACTTTGCCTGCGCGTCCCAGATGTTCGACGGTAGCATCCTTCAATTCCAAGCCCAAATCTTCCGCGATGACAGTACCGCCTGTCAGGATCGCGATGTCCTGCAGCATTTCTTTACGGCGGTCACCGAAACCTGGTGCTTTGACTGCAGCTACGTTGAACGTTCCGCGCAATTTGTTCAACACCAGTGTTGGCAAGGCTTCTCCATCGACATCATCCGCAACGATCAACAACGGACGGCCTTGTTGCAGGATCTGTTCCAATAAAGGCAGGATATCTTGGATATTGGATAATTTGCGGTCTGTGATCAGGATGTAAGGCGTTTCCAATTCCGCTTCCATCTTGTCATTGTTGGTGACCATGTATTGGGACAGGTAACCACGGTCGAACTGCATTCCTTCCACAACATCCAACTCGGTTTCGATCCCTTTCGATTCTTCGATTGTGATAACGCCGTCGTTGCCGACTTTCTCCATCGCTTCCGCAATCAATTCACCGATTTCCTTCGATCCGGATGATACGGCAGCAACTTGTGCGATCGATTCTTTCGAATTTACGGTTTGGGAAATTTCAGCCAAGCCTTTTACAGCCGCTTGCGTCGCCAACTCGATACCGCGGCGGATGCCGACCGGGTTCGCGCCGGCTGTGACATTTTTCAAACCTTCGCGAACGATGGCTTGCGTCAATACAGTCGCAGTCGTCGTTCCGTCACCGGCAATATCGTTCGTTTTGGAAGCAACCTCGGAAACCAGTTTCGCTCCCATATTTTCGAAGCGGTCTTCCAATTCGATTTCTTTGGCGATCGTCACGCCATCATTCGTGATCAAAGGAGAACCGTATGCTTTTTCTAAAACAACGTTGCGTCCTTTAGGTCCCAAAGTCACTTTTACGGTATCTGCTAAGATGTCCACGCCACGCAGCATCGCTGCTCTTGCGTCTTCTGAAAATTTGATGTCTTTTGCCATTTGTCGATTCACCTCATGAATTATATTTTTAGTCCAGGATTGCTACGATGTCGCTTTCCTTGATCACCAAGTATTCTGTGCCACCGTATTTCACTTCTGTGCCTGCATATTTTTCGAAAAGGACAGTATCCCCTGCCTTAACGGTCATTTCGATTGTTACGCCGTTATCGGTGACGCGGCCTGGGCCTGCTGCAATAACGGTCCCGGTTTGAGATTTTTCTTTGGCGGATGACGGTAAAACGATGCCGCCTATAGATTTCTCTTCCTCTTTGGCAACTTCAACAATAACGCGATTTCCTAATGGTTTTAACAAGATGATCCCTCCAAAAAAATAATATCATTTTAGCACTCGGTAACCCAGAGTGCTAAGTTACATTTCTATATTAATCAATCTCAAATTAATTTGCAAGGGGGAAGCAGAATTTTTCCGATTCTATTTTTTTGCGCTCTTATGCTATACTGTTTATCGAGCGCAACAAAGTAAGTTCTCTCAGAAAGGTACTATATATGGATAATAAAAAACGTTCCCGATTGACGTTGGCAATACAGATCATTCTTGTTTATCTTGCTTCTCAACTTCTGCCCGTCTTCGTGATCCCGTTCCTTCCCGAAGCGGATCGCATCCCATCCGGCATGAATCTCTCTTTATTCTCTGCTTTTCTGGGGTCTGTCCTTATGGTAGCATGGAATGGAAGAAAGAAATGGACACCAATAAACAGTCTCACGGACCACCCCTCTGCCCCGATCGGCAAAACAATCCGTAACGGAATCTTCGGTTTCGTCGGAGCTGTCCTGATTCAGATCATCGCGATGAACGTGGAGTACCTCTTGTTCAGGCTGCCCGTCGCTTCCGAAAATACGGAAGTGCTGCTCGACTTGACAAACCGTTACCCGTTCTTTATTTTGAATATCATCCTCTTTTCCCCTGTGATGGAGGAATTTGTGTTCCGGAAAGCGATCGTCACACATCTGGTGGACGCAATCGGGATAGTCGGTGCCGCCACAATCAGCGCCTTGCTTTTTGCGGTTGCGCATAACGACGGGCACTATTTGGTCTATGGCGCGCTTGGGCTCTGGTTTTCTTTCCTTTATTACAGGACAAGAAACATTGCGACTCCGATGATTGCGCATGCGTTGATGAACGCCGTGTCCGCTTTGCCGATTCTCTCCCAACTCGTTTCGTAAGGCTCCTGAAGCCCGCTATTTTAGGAAAAAGAAAGGAATGCCATGACTTTAAAAAATCTATTAATTCAAGTGATCATCCGATTCGTTTTCGCCATCCTCTTCATTTCACTGGCCGTCGATGCCGTGAATACTGCAGGTTGGGGATTCATGGCCATCATCAGCGTGCTGTTCGCAACAGGTGATGTCGTGAAAGGGATCCGCATGTTCAACGCCTACTTGAAGATCAAAGACAGCATCGACAAAAACTAGGAAAAAAGAAGGATGAGGGCCGCCTCATCCTTCTTTTACTTTTCCTTATCATCGGCTACCGACTTTGCTCAGCCGATATCATTGTCCAGGAAATAGATCAATGTCTGCAATTCATTCGTCAAGTCCACGTTCTGCACGCGGACATTTTCCGGAACGGAAAGACGGATCGGAGTGAAGTTCATGATGCCGCGAACGCCTGCTTCAGTCAACCGGTTGGTGGCATCCTGAGCTACTTCCTGCGGAACGGTCAAGATGGCCACATCAATCTGCTGGATACGCAATTGCTCAACCATGTCCGACATCGGATAGACGGGCACCCCGCTGAGGATCTTGCCGACGATGCCTTCATTGACGTCAAATGCGGCACTGATGCGCACGTTATTGCTGACATGGAAGTTGTAGTTCAGCAAGGCGTGACCCAAATTACCCACACCTATCAAAGCCACATTCGTCAAACGGTCCTGGTTCAGTGTTTTGCTGAAGAAATCCAACAAATACTCGACATCATAACCGTAACCTCTTTTGCCCAGTGCTCCAAAATAGGAAAAATCCCTGCGGATTGTAGCACTGTCCACTTTCACTGCTTCGCTCAATTCAGTGGATGAAACACGTTTCTTACCCGCGTTATGCAAAAAACGCAAATAACGGTGGTAAATCGGCAACCTCCTTGCCGTGGCTTTTGGAATTTCATTCGTCGTCATGCTTATTCTCCTCTTCTTTCTTCTTTCTTCTTTCTTCTTTCTTCTCTTGCCTCGTATCGTTTGGCCGAAACGCACAAACCGTTAAAAAGTATGTTCACATACTTTTGCTTTCATTTTACACTAGCTATTATATCATCTGATTGTGAAAAATCTACAAATTTGTTCGAAATGGGACTTGATTGTGAAGCCATTTTTGAACAACATGTGAAACACAATACTAATTGTAAGCGGAATCAGCATCATTTTTCACATGCACACATACGTGAATATAGCAATAACTCTGCTTCTCCCTATCGAATCGGGGCTTGCTGTGATAAAATGAAAAGGATAAACACCAGTATTTGCTCAGAAAGAGGACACTACATATGATTTTACTGCAAGGACAAAATTTGGCGCGCCTTTTTGGGGCGACCGTTTTATTCGATAATATTCAGATCACCGTTCAGGACCACTCACGTATTGCGCTTGTCGGCCGAAACGGTGCGGGGAAATCGACCCTGTTGAAAATTTTGGCGGGCATCGAAGCGACGGATGCCGGTTCTGTGTCAAAAAGCAAGGATGTTACGATCGGCTACCTGGATCAGCATAGTGCAGTCGATTCTTCCAATACGATTTGGCAGGAAATGCTGACCATTTTTACTCCCCTCATCCAATTGACCCAAGAGGCCGAAAAAGCCGCTTTCGCCTTGGGGGATCCGGACCTGCTCGAAGATGAAGAGGCGTATCAGAAAGCGTTGGAGCGCTATGATCAGCTTCAGCATACCCTTCACGAAAAGAACGCCTACGGTTACGAGTCCGAGATCCGTTCGGTGCTGCACGGCTTCCAGTTCTACGAAGAGGATTACGATCGCCCGATTTCCCAATTGTCCGGAGGCCAAAAAACCAGGCTTGCTTTGGCCAAAATCCTGCTTGAGAAGAACGACCTGCTCATCTTGGATGAGCCCACCAACCATCTGGACATCGACACGCTGGCTTGGCTGGAAAATTATCTGATCGGTTACAACGGCTCGCTCCTGATCGTTTCCCATGACCGCTATTTCCTGGACAAAGTCGCCACTGAAGTCTACGAAATCAGCCGCCACAAAATCCAGCACTACAAAGGGAACTATTCCTATTACCTTACGGAAAAAGCCGCCCGCCTGGAACAGGATCTGAAAGCATACGAGAAGCAGCGGGACGAAATCGCGAAACTGGAGGATTATGTCGCCCGCAATCTGGCGCGCGCCTCGACGACCAAGATGGCGCAAAGCCGACGCAAACGCTTGGAGAAGATGGACCGGATGGAGAAACCGAAAGGCGATGAACGCTCCGCCCGCTTCTCCTTCGAGATCGCGAAGGAAAGCGGCAATGTCGTCTTGACTCTGGAAAATGGCGCTGTCGGTTATGGAGATACGATTTTGGCTGATCCGATCAACCTGGACATCCGCAAACAGCAAGCGATCGCGATCGTCGGGCCGAACGGGATCGGAAAATCCACATTGCTGAAGTCGATCATTTCCGAGATTCCGCTTTTGAAAGGCCGCGTCCAACTCGGTGCCAATGTGGACCTCGGTTACTATGACCAAGAGTTGGGCAATCTTTCCAACAACAAGACCGTCCTTGCCGAAATCTGGGATCTGCACCCCACTCTGAACGAAAAAGATGTGCGCAGCATCTTGGGCAGCTTCCTTTTTTCCGGAGCCGATGTCGAAAAAACGATTCCGGCACTTAGCGGTGGCGAAAAGGCGAGGCTCTCGCTCTGCAAATTGGCCTTGGATCAAAAGAACTTCCTCGTCCTCGATGAACCCACGAACCATTTGGACATCGACAGCAAGGAAGTGCTTGAAAATGCCTTGATCGATTATGATGGCACCTTGCTTTTCGTTTCCCATGACCGTTACTTCATCAACCGGATCGCGACCAGCATTGTCGAACTTTCCGCCGAGGGCAGCAAAGTCTACCTCGGGGACTACGATTATTATATCGAAAAGAAACAGCAAGAAGCGGCGCTGGCAGCACTGCAGCAAGCCGAGAAAGCGGCTGAAGCAACTGCAGCAGCAGAGACTGTTTCGAAAGCCAAGGGGGATTACGTTTCCTCCAAGGAGAAACTGAAATTGGAAAGAAGACTGGCACGGCAGGTGGAAGCTTTGGAGGATGAGTTGGCGACTGTCGAGGAGTCCATCGCTGCGATCGAACTGCAGTTGACGGACCCTGAAGTCTTCGGCGACCACGAAAAAGTCCAGCAGTTCAACCAGCACCTGCTTGCTCTCCAAGCGCAACAGGACCAGCTGATGCAGGATTGGGAAGAGCAGACCACCGCACTTGAGGAATTGAGCGAATAACCGTTTCCGGCCCTTCGCTTCCTTTTTGGTTGAGCACTGCCATTGCTTTTGTTAAGATCCACTGGAACAAGTACGCACAATATGGAGGTCAGAGTATGTTGGAAGCCGTTTTATTTGATATGGATGGTGTCATCATCGATACGGAACCATTCTTTTTGCGATCAGAAAGTATGTTGTTGAAGGAATTCGGTGTGGACACCGAATTGGAATACCATTTCCGCTATCAAGGAACCACGCACGAATATATGTGGGAGACAATGAAGAATGAATTCGATCTGGATGCCCCGGTCGCCGAGTTGGTGGAACGGGCGAACGTCATCCGCAACCGTCTGATGGAGGAGGACGGCCTGCAAGCAATACCGGGTGTGATCCCCTTCATTTCACGCCTGCATGCTGCCGGCATCCCTTTGGCGATCGCGTCTTCTTCTCCTTTGAAGGATATCCATAAGGCTGTAAAAGCATTGGAAATCGAAACCTATTTCAGTTACTTTGTGTCCGGGGAAAGCGTTGCGCACCCCAAGCCTGCGCCCGATATCTTCCTGGATGCCGCCGCGAACCTGAACGCCAAACCGGAAAACTGCGTCGTCATCGAGGATTCCCGGAACGGCGTTGCATCTGCGCACGCAGCGGGCTGCAAATGCATCGGTTTCCGCAATCCCGCGTTCCCTCCGCAGGATCTGTCCTTGGCAACCGTCATCGTCACTGATTTCTCGGGTCTCGATGCCGCTTACTGCAGCGCCCTGATTGACCGATAAATGTGAACTACAAAAGAAGAGGAAGCTTGCGTCGCTCCAATCGACCAGCTTCCTCTTCTTTTCTTATTCTCCGAGCACCAGGCCGGGATGGGCATTCAGATCATACCCAGCAAAATGTTTTTGCTGGTACTCGGTAAAGGCTGCCGCCCCGATCATCGCCGCATTATCCCCGCAAAGCGACAGCGGCGGGATGACGAATTCTACTTCCGGAAGTTCCTGCGCCATTTTTTCGGAAAGCGTCTCGCGCAACCCTCTGTTGGCGGCAACCCCTCCGGCCAACAACAGCTGCTTGATGTTCTTTTCCTTGGCTGCACGTATCGTTTTGTGCACCAAAACCTCAACAACGCTGGCCTGAAAACTGGCGGCCAAATCGCAGGGATTGATGTCATCCCCTTTTTGGCGCGCATTGTGGACGGTATTGATGACAGCGCTCTTCAATCCGCTGAAGCTGAAATCGTAGTTGTCCTCCTTGATCATTGCGCGCGGGAAATGCATCGTTTCCTTGCCTTCATGAGCCATTTCATCCATTTTTTTCCCGCCCGGATAAGGCAATCCCAAAATGCGGCCGATTTTGTCGTAAGCTTCTCCGGCAGCATCATCCCTCGTTTCGCCGATGATATCGAAAGAGCCGTCTTTTTCCATATACACCAATTCCGTGTGCCCGCCGCTGACCACCAAGGACAACAACGGATAGCGCATCGGCGTCACCAACTGGTTTGCATAGATATGGCCGGCCATATGGTTGACCGGAATCAGCGGTTTCTGGTGCGCAAAAGCCAGTGCTTTCGCTGCACTGACGCCGATCAGCAAGGATCCGACCAAACCAGGGCCGTCCGTTACCGCAACCGCATCGATAGCTTCGAAAGTGAGTTGGGCTTCATCCAAAGCCGTCTCAACGATTTGGGTGATCTGCTCGACATGATGGCGGCTCGCCACTTCCGGGACGACCCCGCCAAAACGCATATGGCTTTTGATCTGCGAAGCCACCACATTCGAAAGCACCGTATCCCCATTTTTCACCACAGCCGCACTCGTTTCATCGCAACTGCTCTCTATCGCGAGTATGGTCACATCTGTTTCCGTCAACAGCTTCCCGCCTCCTCTTTATTATCCGATAGCAGCGCCAATTCCATGATGAAGGCATCCTCTACCGGATTCTGATAATAATCTTTTCTTCGGAATATTTCTGTAAAGCCCGTTTTCTTGTAAAGGTTATAGGCAGCATGATTGGATACCCGGACTTCGAGCCAAAGCCGTTCCATGCCCTTGGCTTTCAGCAAGGCGATCATCTCCAGAAGCAATTTTTTACCGATTCCTTTTCCTTGATGGGCAGGCGATACCGCAAAATTATTGATCGACGCTTCATCCAAGACCGCCATGCAACAGATGTAGCCCACTAACTTGTTTTCCTCCATGCAGCCTGTATACAGGGAATGCTTATCCTTCAGTTCGGACAGGAACGAGGAAACCTTCCAACTGGAATGCCCTTCATTAGCCAGCAATGTAAGTTCATACAAAGCCTGTGCATATTGCTCCAACTTGCCCGCGTCCTCCTTCAGGTCGCAGATTTCAAACGTGCGTTGCATGAACATCTTCCTTTTCTTCCGATTGTTTTTCCTTCAATGGCCACACCATCTCCAAGGCATCTTCCCCATCACCGTGATAATAATGCTGCTTGATCCGCTCCGGCAGAAAACCCATTTTCGTATACAAGGCTTTTGCCCGATGGTTTGAGACCCGTACTTCCAGACTGATGCTGGCCGCGCCTTTTTCGTCGGCAAAACCTTTCAGTACTTGCAACAACAACGTGGCCGCACCGATCTGCTGGAATTCGGGAACCACCGCCAGATTGGTGATATGGATATCTTTCCCGTCCAATCTTGCACCCAAAAAGGCAATCGGCATATGCCCCTCATACAAAACATAATACAACGACTTGGGATTCTGCAGCATATCACTCTCAAGTGCCGCCCTTCCCCAAGGCGTCGCACCATTGTAACTCATCCGTTCGATATAGAGAATATCCGGAACGTGCTGTTTCTTGCCGATCATCAATCTGACCGGTACCTGGTTCCGCAACAAATAGGCTTTCTCATCGGAGCGGCAGCGCCGCGACCTGAATTCGGGCAGGATATGCGGCAGGACAGTGGTTTTCACTTCCTGGTACACGGCTCTAAATCGACGCATCCACTCTTTCAACGTAGTCTTCCCTCCGATTGCTGTGATGCTTTTCTTCCCATTTTTCTTCAGCCTCCGGATTTTTCAAGTAGGCCGGCACAAAAGTATGCGGATCTTCCGCGGCTCCTGAATCCGAAAGAGCGGCCAGAACACTCGCTCGCGGCAAGTCCTGGGATTCCCCCGCAAAAAGAGCACGTCCCTTGAATAATTCACCGATGCGTTCGCGGTACTTGCTTACATCCTCTCCCACGAACAGATAGGTGCCTTCTTCCGCCAACAAACGCTGGAACCAATCTTCACTGGCGGTGTGCAAGTCTGCTGTCCGTTCCACCAACAGTCCATCTTCAAATTGATAGACCGCTGTATAACAGTTTCCCCGGCGCGCGTCAATCATAGGGACAATCTTCTCCGCCGCTCCTTCACAGTTGCCGGCAAGGACCTTCAGGCTGGAAACCGGCACTAGCGGAAGCGCCAATGTCCAAGCCAATGTTTTGGCGATGGTCGCTCCGATCCGGACCCCTGTGTACGATCCCGGACCCTTAGCGACAGCGATGCGCTCCAAATCAGCAGGTTTCCATCCGGCAAGCCGGATGACATGATCCACCGCGGGCATCAACTGGGTGCTGTGCTGAAGATTCCCGTTGGTGGTCACTTCTGCGATCAGACGGCCATTTTCGCATACAGCCGCGCTCATAGTCTGGTTCGAAGACTCAATGGCTAATATTTTCATCTGGTTAGCCTCCTTTCACTGATAGTTCTGCTCATCTAGTATAGCATTTAATCAAAGAGAGAAAAAGCATGCATCCTTCCAAATGCTTTCGGCAGGACACGGGCTGCATCCGACCGCAAGGGCTATCGCTTGATTCTGACATTAAATAAGTTAAAATAGATTATAGTAAGCGAAACCAATCAGCTTGAAACCAAAGGAGGAAACATCATGGATTCAGATATGGGCGATAAATTAAAAGGCATGAAGGACAAAGTTGTCGGCAAAATCAAAGAAGAATACGGCGACTTGGTGAACGACCCAGAAAAAGAACTCGAAGGAAAACTCCAACAAGCACGCGGGGAAGCACGCGAAAAAGCGGGCGAAATCAAAGAAGATCTCAGTGAAAAAGCTGAGGAGTTGGCAGACAAGGCAAACGATAAAATCGATGAGTGGAAAAAATAAAACTCATTTTTGACGGAAAGGGAAGAGGCCACCTCGCGATGAGGCAGCCCCTTCCCTTTCGTGTTCACCCGCTGGCCGGAGGAGAGCGGGTGAAGCGGTGCTCTCCTCCGGTTAAGCTTCCGCTCACCGTTGAACGCCGGCAAAAATCGGTCTTAACTCCGATGAAGCCAGCCTCATCGGGGAACACAAGCAGAATGTCGGTCGAACTTCGACGAAGCCTCCGTTCACCGGAGCATCCGGCGTTTTGCCTGACCCGAAAAAGTCACTTTGTCGATGCGCGCTTGATCCATTCCGTGGACAAACTGATTTTTTTGGCTATTTTCCGCGGATAGGCAATCCGGTCCAGCAACAAGGACACCCCTGTGTTTCCCATCTCGCGCGTATCGACCCGGAT
This sequence comes from Trichococcus ilyis, assembly GCF_900109135.1. Taxonomy (GTDB): domain Bacteria; phylum Bacillota; class Bacilli; order Lactobacillales; family Aerococcaceae; genus Trichococcus; species Trichococcus ilyis. The sequence continues at coordinate 77,738 of NZ_FNYT01000011.1, forward strand.
TGTCGATAAGGGCGGGTAGACGTATTTGGCGACCTTGCTGTCGTTGAATCCGACTACCGAGATTTGATCCGGAACGGTGATTTCCGCTTCCTGAAGGGCCCGCAAAGCCCCTATCGCGATCGCATCGTTTTCGGCAAACAGGAATGTCGGCAATTGCCCCGGGTTATCATTGAGCAACTGGTTCATCATCTCGTATCCTGAGGACGTGCTGAAGCTCCCGATCCGGTGATACTTGTCCCGGTACCACCCTCTTTTGCGCAGCTCGGCCAGAAACAGCTCCGAGCGCAGATCGCGTACCAGCATTTCTTTGTCGTTCGTCAGTTCCTTGCCTTCCAAAAAGGCGATTCTGGAATGCTCGCCTCTGTCCATTTCGGCAATGACTTGTTCCATCGCAAAGGCAAAATCCACTACGACGCAATCTTGTTTCCATTTGAATTGATCCGAATCGATGAAACACAAGGGTTTCCCTATCTCCATCAAGCGTTGCACTTGCCGTTCCCCGAACTTGCCGATTGCGACGATGCCGATGACATCCTTTTCGATTTCGAAGCTCACATCATGGAAGACCCGCACGACATCATATCCTTCCGCTTCGGCGCGTTCTTCGGCGCCTAAACGGATTCCTTGGTAATAGAGGTCATCCAATTCTTCTTCCTGGGTATACCATTGCAGCAGCAGAATCTTCTCCCTGCTTTGTTTTCTTTTCGTTTTTGTGTAATTCAGCTCTTTTGCGGCTTCAAAAATCCGGTCTTTCGTTTCCTTCCCGACAGAAAGCGTCTCGTCGTGGTTCAGCACCCGCGAGACAGTCGCTGTCGAGACGCCTGCCTTTTCGGCGATGTCCTTCATGGTCGCCATACTAGTCCCCCTCCATCGTTCTCCTGTATATACTCATTACTGATTTTCAAGTGTGCGCAAAAAGCGATCAAAGCCGGCCTGCCCTTCCGGTGTTTGCTTATAAACGCCTGCATCCTCCATGGCGCGCAGGAATTTTTCCCCGACCGCCTCCTGGATCATTTCCATGACGGAATCCTCCTCGAAAGGCCCTTGTTGCTTCAGCTCTTCGGCCCACTCCCGATGGCAAGGGGCGACATCATTGGATATGCCCAGCAGATAGTCGGCCACTTCGCTGAGCTCTGTTTCCAATCGCGGCGGCAGAATGGCCAGCCCGAGCACCTCGATCAAGCCGATGTTTTCTTTTTTGATATGTTGGACATCGGGATGCGCATGAAAGATGCCGTCCGGGAACGCAGCGGTTGTCCCGTTATTCCGCAGCACCACATCCAACTCGTAAGCTTCTCCGACGCGGCGGGCAATCAGCGTCACCGCATTCTGCTTTATGCCTGCTGCTTCCGCAAAAATTTCGGCTTGCGGATCACTGTAGTTTTGCCATTCTTCCAAGATGGCGCGCGCAGCTTCAGAAATTTCCTCACGCTCCTCAGAACGGAGACGGATGACCGAAAGCGGCCAATAAAGCAGCTCCGCTTCGACTTCCGGGAAACCGTTCAGTTCCAGGCTCCGGATAACTTTTGCAGCTTCCAGCGGAAAATGATAGCGCCCGCCTTGGTAATGTTCGTGGTTGAGGATGGAACCTCCGATAATCGGCAAGCCCGCATTGGATCCGATGAAGTAGTGCGGAAAGATCGTCACGATTTCCAATAAGTTCGCGATTGTTTCTGCATTTACGTCCATGGGCACATGTTCTTCGGAAAGGACGAGGCAATGCTCGTTATAATAGGAATAGGGCGAATACTGAAAACCCCAATTCTCACCGGATAAAGGCAGGCGCACAATCCGGTGGTTGCTTCTTGCGGGCGCACCCGCTCTGCCTTTGTATCCTTCATTCTCCATGCAGAGCGCACAAACAGGATATTTGCCGCCTTCCGCTTCACGGGCAGCTTCCATTTGTGGACGCGTTTTTTCCGGTTTGGAAAGATTGATCGTAATTTCCAGCTTGCCGTACTTGGAATCGATGGGAAAATGTTTATTTTTTGCGATTTTCCGCGTTTTGATGTAGTCGTTGTCCTGACACAAGCGATAAAATTCATCGGTTGCCCGCATCGGTGCTTCCTCATAATGCATCCAGAAACGCTTGTTCACTTCCGAAGGCAAAGGTGTGATCAACTCCATGATTTGCGCTTCCAGAATTTCGATTTCCTCGGCAACATCGGCGACCAGTTGTTTTTCCACTGCGTAACCGACCAGCCGATCAAGCGAATCCAGTAGATCGGGCAAAGGAATGGAAGGTTTTTTGTGGACATCATAAGCGTCCAGATCTAATTGACTCAATAAGTGATTGATGGCATAGCGCTCATCCAAGCTGTGGATGCGATGGGTCGCGATGCCTTTGCTGACAAAATCCCGTATGACTTGACCGATGCTGTTATCCTGCAAAATTACCCCTCATTCCTCTGTTGTTGTAGGTTTCATTATAGCATATGCGCCGCGGTAAATTTTACTTCTGTCTTAACTTTTTATTTACCTCAGGCTTCAAAGCTTACTAATTGACAGTGTGTTTTCCCCATGATATTATTATTTCGAATTCGAGATAAAAGAGCAATTGAAACCCACAATAATCCAAAAGGAGCGTCCATTAAAATGAAAAAAACAGCAGGAATCCACCATATTACGGCCATCGTAGGCCATCCGCAGGAAAATGTCGACTTTTACGCCGGCGTGCTCGGGATGCGCATGATCAAACAGACCGTCAATTTCGACGATCCGGAAACCTATCATCTGTACTTCGGCAATGCGGAAGGCGAGACCGGAACCGTCATCACTTTCTTTCCGTGGCCCAACTCCCGCCAAGGCAGCATCGGCGACGGCCAAGTCGGCATCACCGCCTATGCGGTTCCTGCAGGTTCCCTGTCATTCTGGGAAAAGCGCCTGACCGAATACAACGTGCCGTTCGATAAGACAATCCGCTTCGGGGAAACCTATCTGGACTTCGATGATCCGCATGGCTTGCATCTGGAATTGGTGGAACGCAAAGAAGGGAAAAACAACCCGTATGCATTCAACGGCGTCCCCGCCGAGCATGCCATCAAGGGCTTTTCCGGGGCTGTCCTCTTGACCGGGGCGCCTGAGGAAACTGCAGCTGTCATCGAAAAAGTGATGGGCTTGGAACGCTTTGCGCAGGAAGGTGATCTGATCCGCTTCCGTTCCGAAGCTACTGTCGGCAATACCGTGGATATCAAAATGACTTCCGTCGGTGCCGGCGTCATGGGGGTCCGGACTGTCCATCATATCGCATGGCGCGCCAAGGACGAAGCGGATCATCTGGATTGGCTGAGACATGTCACTTCCCTTGGTCAGCACGCCACGCCTGTCCGCGACCGCAAGTATTTCAAGGCCCTTTACTTCAGGGAAAAAGGTGGCATCCTTTTCGAGATCGCTTCGGATACGCCAGGATTCGCTGTCGATGAGCCGCGCGAAAAGATGGGCCAAAAATTGATGTTGCCGCCGCAGTACGAAGGCAGACGCGATGAACTGACGGCAGGACTCATTCCGTTTGAAGTCCGCAACGTTTAACTGAGAGGAATGATCTAGATGAATCACCAACATATTTTCAAGCACGGCAAGCCGGAAAGGCCTTTGCTGCTGTTGCTGCATGGCACAGGCGGAACCGAACATGACCTGTTTTTCCTCGGGGAGGCCATCGATCCGGAAGCTTCCCTGCTGGGTGTGCGCGGAAACGTGACCGAATCCGGAATGAACCGCTATTTCCGCCGTTTGGCAGAAGGCGTATTCGATGAAAACGACTTGGATTACCGCACGAAGGAATTGATCGCATTCCTGGACGCTGCCTCAGCAGCGTATGGATTTGACCGGAACAACATCGTCGCGATCGGATACTCAAATGGTGCAAATATCGCCGGGAGTATGATATACTCTTTCAAAGATGCGGTCAAAGGGGCCATGCTTCACCATCCGATGGTGCCGTTCCGCAATCGTCAATTGCCTGATCTGCATTCCCTTCCTGTCTTTATCGGTGCCGGCACAAATGATCCGCTTTGCGCACCGGAAGAAAGTCTGGAATTGAAGGCAACACTAGAAGGAGCCGGCAGTGATGTATCCATTTATTGGGGGAACGCTGGACACTCACTGACGAATGAAGAAGTTGTTGCAGCGAAAGCTTGGTACAACAAACACTTCTGACATCTCCTTCGACACGAGAGGAGAACTATATATGGATAAATTATTGAACAGGATCAATGAATTGGCGCGCAAAGCCAAGACAACGGAAGGTCTGACGGAAACCGAAAAAATTGAGCAGAAAGAATTGCGCCAACAATACCTCAAATCTTTCCGCAGCTCTTTTGACGACATCCTTTTGAATTCAAAAGTCTACGATCCCGAGGGCAAAGACATCACTCCGAAAAAACTGGTCGAGGCCCAAAAAGAAAAGCGCCGTAATGAAGTGAAAAACATTTTGGGCGGGAACAAAATCGTGCACCTGAACCCAGAGGATGCCGATAAAAAATAGCAATGAAAAAGAAGGGAGCGCCTCCGAATTGAATGAGGCGTTCCCTTCTTTTTGTACATTATTCGACGTGGGGATAGGCTTATCGTCTCAGCATGCCCAAGGATCACCCAGGACTCCGTTCGCAGGAGGAAAGCTGGGGCAGCTTCCTTCAGCTCCGGTGAAGCTCTTCCCGCCGGACAACACCGCTAACAATTGGCCGCTGCTCCGATGAAACTCCCCTGATCGGAGAACGGACGCTTCATGCTGGCCGAACTCCGGTGAAGCCTGCGTTCGCCGGAGGACGGGATTTGTCACGCTCTTAGTCGAACTCTGAATTGCAGGGTGTTTCGCCTAAGCTGAAATCCGGAGCGGGATTCATCGTATCCTGTTTAATATGCTCGTGCTAGCCAGACTGTGTGTTTGGCTGGTTTGCCGGACACGATGCAGGTTGTTTTTTCGACTGGCGGGTTGAACGGGATGTTGCGGGTCGTGAAGCCGGTTTCTTCCTTGATTTTCGCTTCCGTTTCCAGTTCGCCGTCCCATCCTGCCAATACGAAGCCAGGCACTTCGCCGGCTGCTCGCTTGGATTCGATGTGGGCTTTCAGTTCATCCAAAGTATCGATGTTGGTGTATTCATTGGCTTTGCGGTTTTCGCGGGCCGTTTCCAACAGGCGGACTTGCATTTCGTCCATCGCTTTCGGAACGTAAGACAGAATCTCATCCAAGGACACGGCTTCTTTTTCGCCAAGATCGCGCATCTTGACCATGACTTGGTTGTTCTCCATGTCGCGCGGTCCGAATTCGACGCGCATCGGCACACCTTTCAATTCCCACTCGTTGAATTTGAAGCCAGGCGAATTGTCGCTGTCGTCCAGGACGACGCGGAAGCCGGCAGCCTTCAGTTCTTTCTGCAGGACTTCCAGACGTGCAACGATCTCCTCTTTCTTTTTCTTAGGTCCGACCGGAATCAGCACGACTTGGTTCGCTGCCACTTTTGGAGGCAGGACCAACCCTTGCTCGTCGCCGTGGACCATGATCAATGCGCCGATCAGGCGGGTCGAAACGCCCCATGAAGTCGTGTGCGCATAAACGTGCTCGTTATCGCGGTTCAAGTATTTGATGTCGAATGCTTCCGCAAATTTAGTGCCCATATAGTGGGAAGTTCCCGCTTGGACCGCTTTTCCGTCCTTCATCATCGCTTCCACGGAGTAGGTATCCACCGCGCCGGCAAAACGTTCGGAAGGCGTTTTTTGGCCTTCATAGACAGGCACCGCCAGCAAACCTTCGATGACTTCTTTGTAGACTTGCAGCATGCGCATCGTACGGCGGCGTGCGTCCGCTTCGTCTTCGTGGGCAGTATGCCCTTCTTGCCAAAGGAATTCAGAAGTGCGCAGGAACGGCAAAGTTTTCTTTTCCCAACGGAACACGTTCGCCCATTGGTTGATTTCCATCGGCAGGTCGCGGTAGGAATTGATCCAGTCCCCGAAAGCCGTACCGATCATCGTTTCTGAAGTTGGACGCAATGCCAAACGCTCTTCCAAAATTTCTCCGGCTGCTTCGGTAACCCAAGGTAATTCCGGGCTGAAGCCTTCGATATGGTCTTTTTCCTTCGTGAAGAATGATTCCGGGATCAGCATCGGGAAGTAGGCGTTGCGGATGCCTTCTTCCTTGAAGCGCGCGTTGAATGCCTCCTGGATATGTTCCCAGATTTCATAGCCGTCCGGTTTGAAGATCATGCAGCCGCGGACCGGCGAATAATCCATCAATCCTGCCTGCTTGATGGTTTGGATATACCAAGCCGAAAAATCTTCCTTTTGTAAATTACTCATGTTTTTCCTCCTAATTTGTGGATCCTGATCGTATTCGAATGCAAAAAAATAAGCATACTCCATCCTTAACAAGGACGAAACATACTTTCTGACGTATTTCCGCGGTACCACCTTTATTGGCCTTCATTATTGGTGAAAGCCCAACTCAACATCTGGTAACGGCAGAAAACCGGCCATATTTCTATGGCTATTTGTCAGGTAGGTTCAACGGATCAGCGGGGGTCCTTCTTCCAGCCCTGGAAAGACTCTCTTTGCCCATCATCCATCTACTGTTCCTTACATCCAATCACTAATCATTGTATGAGAAAAGTTCCGAAATAGCAATGCTTTTTTCCCGTTCAGGCTTCGCTTGCTTGGTGGAAATGCTCTTCCTTCAGAATGCCATAGTATACCATGTCGCAGTTGCGCCCTTTTAAGACTTTATGCTTGCGCAATACGCCTTCCTGCTGCATCCCGAGCCGCTTCATCACTTCGCCTGATGCCGGATTCAGAATGTCATGCATCGCAAAGACTTTCTCCATTCCCAAAACTCCAAAAGCCAGCGCTGTGATGAGCTTTCCGGCTTCGGTCATATAGCCTTTTCCGCGGTAAACCTTGTTCAGCGTATAGCCAATTTCCGCAATGCGGTCGGCCGGGTTCGGACGGATATCGATCGTCCCGATCATCTTTTTGGTGTCCTTCACCACGATCGCATATTTTCCCGCTGGCGCCGCCATGAAATAGTTCGCGATGGCTTCTTCCGTCATCGCCAGATCAAGGTGCCTTTCGAAGACAAAACGGGTTGTTTCCTCATCAGAGGCATACTCGAACATATCCGCAGCATCCGCCAGCCCGACCGGACGCAGCAAAATTCGTTCGCCTTCCAAAACGCTGTGCTTCATCAATTCCAACATAATATCCATGACTGAACCCCCTGTACTCGTTCTTCGATAAACTACAAAAAAAGCCGGACCGACTGCATTTGGCTGTCGCTGTCGATCCGCGCTTAATCAAAAAATATCAGACCATCTTCATCGGATCGACGTACTGATCGAACTCTTCAGCAGTGACATGCCCCATCGCGACAGCGGCCTCTTTCAAGGAAGTACCGTCCACGAAAGCCTTCTGGGCGATTTTGGCTGCCTTCTCGTAGCCGATGTATGGGTTCAATGCTGTCACCAGCATCAGGGAATTGGTCAGGTTATGGTTGATTTTTTCCTGTTCCGCCTTGATTCCGCTGGCACAGTTTTCGTCAAAGCTGATCAGTGCATCCGCAAGCAGACGGACCGATTGCATGAAACTGTTCACGATGAGCGGCATGTAGGTGTTCAGCTGGAAAGAACCTTGTGAAGCTGCAAAGCCGATGGCGCCATCGTTGCCCATCACTTGGATGCAGGCCATCGTTACGGCTTCGGATTGGGTCGGATTGACTTTTCCGGGCATGATCGAACTTCCCGGTTCGTTCATCGGGATGCTGATTTCGCCGATTCCGCTTCTCGGACCGCTCGCCAGCCAACGGACATCATTGGCGATCTTGTAGAAATTGGCCGCCAAGGCTTTGACTGCCCCGTGCGTATGCACAAAAGCATCCTTGCTGGTCAAAGCGTGGAACTTGTTCTCAGCCCCAACGAAGGGTTCGCCCGTGCGTTCCGCAACCTTTTCGATCGTTTTTTGGATGAAGACAGGATCGGCGTTCAAGCCGGTTCCTACCGCCGTACCGCCCAAGGCTACTTGGCGCATATATTTCAGGGAATCCGCAATCATTGATTTCGTTTCCTGCAGCATGACGCGCCATGCGCTGATTTCCTGGCCCAGCGTCAACGGCGTCGCATCCTGCAGATGGGTACGGCCCAGTTTGACGATCGCCGCATTTTCCTGCTCCAAGCGGGTCAGCGTCCCGATCAATTGCTCGATTGCCGGATACAGTTTATTTTTTATGTACAGCACGCCGGCAATATGCATGGCAGCCGGAAAAGTATCATTGGAGCTCTGGCCCTTGTTCACGTGGTCGTTGGGATGGATGCCGCCGTCGACAAGCTGATTGCCGCGGTTCGCCAACACTTCGTTGACGTTCATGTTCGATTGCGTGCCGCTTCCTGTCTGCCAAACGGATAGGGGAAACTGATCGTCCCATTTCCCCTCCAGCACTTCATCCGCCGCCAGAAGGATCCCTTTTGCCACGGTCTCGTCCAGAAGGCCGACTTCCATGTTCGCCTCCGCAGCGGCACGTTTGATTTCCACCAATGCATAGATGACTTCCATCGGGATCTTTTCGTTCCCGATTTTGAAGTTCTCCAGGCTGCGCTGTGTCTGCGCCCCCCATAGTTTGTCCGCTGCTACTTTTACTTCCCCTAATGAGTCGTGTTCAATCCGATAATCCATCCATCCCGTTCCTTTCTGTCGCTTCTTTCCGTTTCCGGACACGTTTTTGTATTAGTATTCCGCTTTCCAGATGGCGTCTTCGACAGCTGCCATCGGGTCGTTTATTTCAACGCCATTCACGCCGTCTTCGATGGCTGCTTGGATGACGGCTGCCGCCACCAATTTCGATGCTTCGCGCAGCTGGGAAACCGGCGGCAAAATCGCCGCCCCCGCTTCATCCAAATTCTGCAGGGAAGTGATGCCGTGCGCGGCAGCGGACAGCATCCGATCCGTTACGGTTTTGGCTTTTGCGATGACGATCCCGAAGCCTAAACCAGGATACAACAAAGCGTTGTTCGCTTGGCCGATTTTATAGTCCACGCCATTGTATGCGATCGGATCGGATGGGCTGCCGGTGACGACCAAGGCTCTACCCTCGGACCAAGCGATCACGTCGGAAGCCTTCGCTTCGCATAAGCGGGTCGGATTGGAGATCGGCATGATGGCCGGCCGTTCATTGTATGCCGCCATCTTTCGCACGACCTCTTCCGTAAAGGCGCCGGCTTGTCCGGAAGTCCCGATCAGGACGGTCGGTTTTACCGCATCGATGATGTCAGCCAAATCGGCCAGCGGAGCGGAAAATTCAGCTGCTGATCGCGCATATTTTTGCTGTCCCGGCGTCAAATCTGCCATGTCGTCGGTGACCAGACCGTAGCGGTCCACCATGTAAAACTGTTTGCGGGCTTCTTCACTGTCAGCGCCTTGCAGCGTCATCTCCAGTAGAATCTGGTCGGAAACGCCGACACCGGCAGTCCCGCCTCCGAAAACAAGGACCTTGTGTTCCGTGATCGGCTTGTCGGTGATCCGCACGACCGAGTCCATTGCCGCGGACATCATCACGCCGGTACCTTGGATATCGTCATTGAACGTGCAGATTTTATCGCGGTACTGCTCCAATATGTTGGCGGCGTTGTCGCGGCCGAAATCTTCCCAGTGGAACAACACATCCGGGAACAGCGCAGAAGCTTCTTCGACGAACGTTTCGATGAACGGGTAATAAGCCTCCCCGGTCACGCGCTTGTGCTTGTTGCCGAGATAGAAAGGATCTTCCAGCAGCTGCTCATTGTTTGTGCCCGCATCGATCACGATCGGCAACACCTGTTGCGGATTCAGCCCCGAAGCGACGGTATAGACAGCCAGCTTGCCGATCGAGATTGCGACGCCCTGGATGCCCCAGTCGCCGATGCCCAGCACGCCTTCGCCATCCGTGATGACCATCATTTTGATTTCAGCCATATCCTTGCTGCCGTTCAGCAGAGCCTCCCGGATAGCTTCCGGACGATTCACATCCAGATAAACCGCATCCTGGGGAAGCTGGTAATCCCGCGAATAATTCATGACCGTATCGGCGATGGTCGGCGTATAGATGACCGGCAACAATTCCGTCACGTGTTTCCCGATGACATGGTAAAAAAGCACACGATTTTGGTCATAGATCCCCATCAGGTGCTTTTGCTTGGAATAGGCATCGTCCAGTTGTCCCAATTGCGCATAGACAATCTCACTCTGTTCCTCCAAGGTGCGGACGGCTGTCGGCAAGAGGCCGTCCAAACCCAGCTCTGCCCGTTCTTCCAAAGTAAATGCGGTTCCCTTGTTCAAAAATGGCTGACGCAATAAATCTTTCCCGTTTGTTTTCGACACGTTGACACACTCCTGCTCCATCATTTGTATATAATTATTTCCATGCTATTCAAATCAAGACTTGCTGCGGCATTGTTGCCTAAAATCTTCAATCCGCCCAAGGTATTTCAATTGTGAGATGCTCATGCAGCTGCTTTTGGTATTCCAGATCGGCTCTGCGTTTCTGCCGTCTTTCTTCATAGCCGCTGTTGATGAATTTTTCCTCGACCGTTTCCGGTACGATTTTCGGAAGGGACACTTTTTGTCCATTTTCATCCGGAAGCGCGACAAAGGTCAGAAAGCAAGTTGCAGCCAAGTAGCGTTCCCCCGTCCGGAGATTTTCCCCGGTGACTTTTGTGAAAATTTCCATGGAGGTCTTTCCCGCTCCGGATACAAAGGTATCGATGCAGACCGAATGCCCTGTCGGAAGCGGCCTGATGAAGTTCAATGTGTCAACCGACGCGGTCACATTGGTCGTACGACCGAATCGCTCTCCGGAAATTGCCGCACAATCATCGATCATGCTCATCAGTTTGCCGCCGAACAAAGTACCGTGGTAATTTGAATCGAACGGAAAGACATGGTGTGTCTGGATCACCTTCGTCTGCCTGCAATATCTGATCTCCCGCTCTTGGTTCGCTTCCGTCATGTACGTCTTCATTCCTTTCGTTTTGCGTAAATTCATTTTAGCATGCTTCATTTCTTTTTAATAGTTCTGCCACCCAAACAATTCTCTTCCCTTTCCCATGTTTCCCCAGTGTTTTTCCCATGTTTTTCCCATGTGCCCCGCTTTCCTTTCAAACGGTGTTGTTGTAAAATTAACTTAGGAAGCGTTTTCTGAACAAAATAAAAAAAGGAGCGGGTAGAAATGTTAGCCGAATACAAAAATATTTTGGTTCCCGTTGACGGTTCAGGCCAGTCCGAAGACTCGTTCAAAAAAGCTGTTGCCATTGCCAAACGCAATAACGCCGCGTTGCATCTTATCTACGTCAAGGACACACGCAATGTTCCGCTTAGCCCTGAATATGAATCCAGATTGACGGAAGCATACAAGGACATGGAATATGAATTCCTGGATGAAATGATGACATTCGCCACCAATGAAGGCATTGAAATCAAAAAGTCTGTGACCAACGGCAATCCGATGACCTTGATCGCTGAAGCATTCCCTAAAGAATACAACATCGATCTGATCGTCATCGGAGCGACCGGCAAAGGCGCGATCACAAGGGCTTTCGTTGGATCTGTCTCCAACTATGTCGTCCGTCATGCACCGTGTGATGTTTTGGTTGTCCGTACCTAAAAGTAGCGCACAATTTTTGCAGCCGTACCTCAGAAAACGTAAGAACAGCCCTGCAGAGCTTTCGCTTTGCAAGGCTGTTTCCTTTTGCTGCCGTTCACTCAACTAAATGTCATTGATTGTCCCGCCCGTTTCCTCGCTGTCGATCCAAGCCCCATCAAAAAACTGGATGGAGTACGGGCCTTCGCTCGTGAGATCGAAATAAGCCGTATCCGTAAAAGACTCGCCGGGTGCGACCGTATGCAGCCAGAAATGGGTATAGCGCAACGGCAGATTTTTCCCCTCGCCATCCAATGCAGAAAAGTAGTTGGGTGCGATATAGGTGTTGACGCTGCCGTTATTGACATACTGTATTTGCACTTCCAACATCTTTTCCCCAAGCGGGTTGAGTTCCTCCAGCGCTGCAATTTCCCGGATTTCCGTTACCGTGACCAGTTCATTGATCCCGGAATCCTCGCTCAAAAAGTTTTGCGCTTCGCCTTCATTGACCGTAAAAGCAGGCGGGGTTATCGTTGGGTTCGCATTGGGCAGAAAACTTATCGTGACATAGCTCCCAGGGGCAAGTTCAGCCAAATCGATTCCGGTATCGCCATAAATGACGGATGTATCCGTCGTGAAGGTGATTTCCGTTTCGACGCCGGGGCCTTGGTACGGATAATCGAACTCCCACACATTGTTCGTTTCGCGGTAGTCGACAGCCGTTCCTTCGATGATGGTCGTCACCTGATCGTACCCCTCGGCTGTGCCCTTTATCGCAAAATAATTATATTTGTCGCCGCGGGTGACCCCGTCTTTTACGCCGCTTGAAAAAATGATTGTTTTGGCGACACTGTCCTCAGCTTCGGGTACAGCGGAAGCTGCTTCTTCGCTCATCACAGACTCTACGGTTGAACTTTCGGTTGCATTTTGGCAAGCGGCAAAGACACCTACACAGAAAATAAGCAACAATCCCACTTTCTTACGCACAGGAATTCCCCCTTCAGCTATCCGCCCCTAACAGGTTGCAGTCTTACGATTCTCACACTCATTTTAGCAAAAAACCGGCCAAAAAACGAATCCCAGACATTCTTCAGGACATTGCCCAAATAATTGACTATAATGGAAACATGCTTGATACCGCAATGGCTTCCTCAGGGATCCACTAATCGAAAACAAGAAAGGAGCACTGCGGATGCGCTTTATAAAAGGCCTGCTGTTCATCGGCCTCGCTGCACTATTGGTCGGATACGGAATGAACCGCACCGCCTTCAACGAAAATTTCCCCTTTTTGGAGCAGGCAGCCCAATCGGATGTGGCCGAAAAAATCCAAGTGCTGACGAGTCCCGGCGGTGTCGATCTGCTAACAGCGCCCTTCACCCGACCCGATGAAATCGACTATACTTTGGTGGAAGAAAGGATCATGACCTTGCTGAATGAACTCCGCCAGGAGCAAGGCTTGCTTCCCCTCACGAAAAATGACACTCTGAAAGCGGCCGCCGATCACCGGGCCATCGAAACCCAGACAAGCTTTTCGCATACCAGACCGGACGGAAGCGATTTCTACACGATCATCCTGACCGAAGATTACCGGTATCCTTATCAAATGGTCGGAGAAAATCTGGCGATGGCGACTTATTTCAAAGATGAAGAAGGCATGGCCGAATTTTTGTTCAATGGCTGGGTGGAAAGCGAAGGGCATTACGCCAATATGATCCAGCCCGATTTCCTCGAGGTGGGCATCGGCGTCCATTATGACGGGGAATTCCTGTATGCCGTCCAGCTGTTTGGAAAGCAAAGCCCATAATTGAAAACAATGTCAACAAACAAAAAAAGCAAGCATCAGGAATATCCTGCATGCTTGCTTTTCGTTTGCGCGGCAACGTCCTAGTCTCACAAAGGGAAACCCTTCACTACAATCGGCGCTAAGAAGCTTAACTTCTGTGTTCGGGATGGGAACAGGTGTGACCTTCTTGCCATCGTCACCGCACATTTTTAATTGGAGAACGTTGTTCTCTCAAAACTGAATCTACAAAAACAAAGGGATTCCGAAAACACCGCTTGAGTTTTCTTCTTCTTAAAAATTGGTTAAGTCCTCGACCGATTAGTATTGGTCCGCTCCATACATCGCTGTACTTCCACTCCCAACCTATCTACCTGATCATCTCTCAGGGGTCTTACTCACTTGAAGTGATGGGAAATCTCATCTT
>NZ_FNYT01000019.1 GCF_900109135.1 Trichococcus ilyis
CATCAAAACCTTTATCCGAAGGATTGAACAATGGCTGCATCGCAGAATCAGACAACTCATTCTTAAACGATGGAAAAGCTCCCGTACGAAAATTGACAGACTATCCAAGCTTGGTCTCGACAAAGATAGCGCAAAGCGCGTCGGATTCTCCAGAAAGAAACACTGGAGGCTCTCCAAAACGCCTGAAGTTCATCGGGCACTTACGACGAAAAGGCTCCACCATTGGGGCTTAATTTCATTAAGTCACCTGGCAGAGTCTGCTTACTCAAGATACTGAACCGCCGTGTACGGAACCGTACGCACGGTGGTGTGAGAGGTCGGAGCCTAAAGGCTCCTCCTACTCGATTATTCTTCTGTTTCTGGCTGTCCTGCTGCAGCTTCCGCGGCAGCGGCTTTGTTGGCCGGGAACTCTGGAGCATCCGTCCGATACAACGGAACGCTGGACACGCCATTGTTTGTGTAGTACAAGGAAGTGTTCAATTCGCCTAATTCTGCGATGTCCTCTTCCAGTTCGGCTGGAGAATCCACGAAACTGTGGAGGCTCTTGTCGACTGGGACGAATCCATCCGGCGTATAGAAGCGAAGCAAGTCGCCATTGATGATCTGATCCGAAATCGCCAGCTGTATTTCAGCTTCAGCCCGGATTTCGGCGACTTTTTGGATCACTTCTTCGGTCTGATAAGCAAGTGTGCCCGTTTGGGTGTGGTAGACATTGTTTCCTAAAATGGTGTATTCGCTTGTCACGATGCTGCCGTTACGGAAAGCCACGATTCCTTCATGTTCCGCTGACAACAGATCCTGCCCAAGTTGGACATAGGATGAGGTGTCGACACCCAAGAGGTGCATCACGGTAGGCAAGATATCGATCTGTCCGCCGTAAACGTCACTGATTTGGCCGGTGCCGGAACCCGGGTTGTGGATGATGAACGGAATCCGTTGCATCATGGCATCATCATAGGCACTCCATAAATCAGGATTCGCTCCGATCAGTGGAGCCAAGGTTTCGTTGCGTGAGCTGGAAATACCGAAGTGGTCGCCGTACAAAATGAAAATCGTGTTGTCGTAAAGCCCTGCGTCCTTCATGTATTGGAAGAATTCAGCCAAGGCTTGATCGGCATAATGGACGGTATTGAAATACCCGTCAATCGTTTCATCGCCGGTATCCAGAGCGAACGTGCTGTTCATCTCGTCTTCAGGGAACGGAAAGTGGTTCGAAACGGTTATGAACTTCGCATAGAAAGGCTGCGGCAATTGTTCTAGATATTGGGCCGATTCCTGGAAGAACAGCTTGTCCTTCAATCCGTACTCGACCGAATTTTCATCCGTCAGTGTATAACTGCTGTCAGCATCAAAGAAATAGTCGTAGCCGAAAGATTTGTAGACATTATCGCGATCCCAGAAAGAACCGACATTGCCGTGAAAAACAGCTGATGTATAGCCAAAAGTGTTGCTCAGTATGGCCGGGGCCGATTGGAACGTATTGTCGGCACCAATCTGGGTGAACGCGGATCCTTGCGGCAAGCCGAACAGGGAGTTGTCCAGCATCAATTCGGCATCACTTGTTTTTCCTTGCCCGGTCTGGTGGAAAATGTTGCTGTAGCTGTAGGAATCGTTGCTGTGGTACAGACTGTTCAGGAAAGGCGTCACTTCTGTCGTTGCGCCCGTTTCATCGGTAAGCGACAAGTCGATCAGGAATTGCTGCATACTTTCCAGATGGATGTATACGACGTTTTTGCCTTCCGCTTGTCCAAAAGTGGTTTCGTTCGGTTCAGCATAATGTTCAGCCAAGTAATCCAGGACGGTAGCCATATCCGAGCTGTCCGCGCTTGCGCGGACTTGGTTGGCTTGGGCAGTCTTGATGCCGTCATAAAGCGTGAAGACGTTGATGCCCAAGTATTTCACGATATAGTTGCGGTCGAAGGTTCTTGTCAGCAACTGAGGACGGCTGATTTCAGCAAGCCCCAGATTGGCGGCGAAAAGCGCAATCGAGGCGGCAACCGTCGCAAAGGCCCATCTTTTCTTGAAGATGCGTTCGTCGCGGTTCTTGCTGACGAATTTCTTGTAGACATAGACGAGGACGAAAGAATCGATCCAATAAAACAAGTCGATCGGCTGCATCATGGCGATGACGCCCGAGCCCAGGTTCTTGGTCGCATTGGCGGAGCCGAAAATGGTTTTGATCGTCAAAAAGTCCGTAAATTCACGGTAATAGACGATATTGGAGAACAAAAGAGTCGAATTCAGCAGGTATAGAGCAAGCAGGCTTCTGTAGCCCTTTTTGGGATTCTTGACGAAAAGCGAAATCCCCAGAATCAATAAGGTTGTGGCAATCGGATTGATGAAGAGGATCAGCTGTTGGAACCAGCCGTCCACGCCTAATGAGAAGGCTGTATGGTAAGCGAAATAGGTCTTCAGCCAAAAAAGGACGACGGCGAAGAGAAAGAATCCGAAACGTGTCTGCAGCAGTTTGGTCAGTTGTTGTTTCAAAAAAGAAACCTCCTATGATATCTTTGGAACACATGTAAAGTTCATGTGAATGTTTTAAGTTAGTGTGTCTTGTTTGTGAATTTTATGTAAAAAGAGCTAGTGTCATTATATTCTGAATGGTTTTGATAGTCAATCGAAGCACCGTAAAGATTTTCCTAAGTTTTTGTCAAGAACGGTTGCTTTTTTACGGATTTTTCGAGAAAATAGGTCTTTCAATGTATCTGGTCAAAGGAACGAAAGTGACAAAGGTGAGCATAGATTATGATATTTTTACAAGGGCTGTATGAGCGGGTGGCTGCTTCGTTGGAATCATCCATCAATCATTTTCCGCTTATACATTTAGTTTTCAAAAGCGTCGACAAGACGATTCTGTATTATTTGATTTGGCTGGTGCTGAGGGCGGCGTATCTGTTGCACAGACACCGTAAGACTGGCAAGAAAATCCCTTTATATAAGGAAGGCTTGCTCCATGCCCTCTTCGTTTATATCGTGCTGTTGCTGCAATTGACGGTTTTCCGCAATGAGGAGACTTTTTGGACAGTCGAGTACCACAAAATCGATTGGTCGGCCATCCACTGGTTGCCGTTTGTGGATACGATCAAACTCTTCTACGGGGATTCAGGTTT
This sequence comes from Trichococcus ilyis, assembly GCF_900109135.1. GTDB lineage: Bacteria > Bacillota > Bacilli > Lactobacillales > Aerococcaceae > Trichococcus > Trichococcus ilyis. Next base: position 3,114 of record NZ_FNYT01000019.1, read on the forward strand.
TTCGGCCTGGTACAACTCATGGGGGAATGTCGTCTGGTTTATGCCGTTAGGCTATATGGGCCCGTATCTGTTCGGGAAAAAATGCAGTTTCCGCAAAGTGGCAGCAGCCGGCTTTCTATTTTCCGGCATGATCGAGTTCCTCCAGCTGATTTTTCAGACCGGCGTGACGCATATCGACGATGTCTTCTTCAATACGCTGGGTGCCGTGATCGGCTACGGCATCTGGGTGTCATCAAAAAATTACAGAAGTGCAAAACGGATAATTGACTATAAAGGAAGAAAAATATGAAAAAGAAAACAATCACGCAACTAAGCGCAAAAAAAATCAAGGCAGGGAATCCTTTGCTGCAGCCGGAAGATTTTCCGAATGAGCTCAGTTTTGAGGAGGGCGAAATCGTCGAGCTGGTCGACTCCCGCCAAGCGTTCGTCGCCAAAGCCTATTTGGCCAAACAGAACAAAGGCGTAGGCTGGGTATTTTCGTTGAACAATGCGGATAATTTCAATGCGGCGTTCTTCAGACAGCAGTTCGAAAAAGCGAAACATGCCCGCTCAAATCTTCAGGCCGATCCGGAAACGACGGCTTATCGCCTATTCAATGCGGAAGGCGACGGCATCCCCGGTGTCACGATCGATCATTACGCTGGCTTTGCCGTGTTCTCTTGGTACAGTGAAGGTATTTTCCGTTACCAAACCGCCATCACCGCAGCCTTTCAGGCGATTTTTCCGGAAGTGAAAGGCATCTATGAAAAATTCCGTTACCAACGGAACGACGGCCTGATCAGCCGCTTCGTCAGTGGCGAAGCGGCCCCGGCGCCTCTGATCGTGAAGGAGAACGGCATCAACTATGCGACCTATCTGGACGACGGCTTGATGACGGGGATTTTCCTCGATCAGCGCGATGTTCGCGGCGCACTGACGGAGCGTTATGCGGCAGGCAAGCGGGTGCTGAATACCTTCAGCTACACCGGCGCCTTCTCGGTTGCGGCAGCCATGGGCGGGGCAATCGAAACAACGAGTGTCGATGTTGCGAACCGCTCATTGGAACGGACCAAAGAACAATTTGCCGTCAATGACTTGGATAACGAGAATCAGAAAATCTATGTCATGGATGTGTTCGATTTCATCCGCTACGCGATCCGCAAAGAATTGCAGTATGATGTGACCATCATCGATCCGCCGAGCTTTGCCCGCACCAAAAAGCGGACTTTCTCGGTCACGAAAGACTATACGCAATTGCTGGAGGAGCTGATCCAGATCACTGCACCGGGCGGTACGCTGATCGTCTCTTCAAACGCAGCCAACTACAAGGAAAAGAATTTCAAGCAGGACATCGCCCAAGCCTTCAAAAACAGCCGATGCGATTACCGTATCCTGGAAACCTTCCATCTGCCGAGCGATTTCGCGGTTCCGGCCGGCAGCAATACGAGCGATTACCTGAAAGTCTTCATCATCAGGAAACTAGCCAAATAAAAACAAGGAACGGAGCTGCCTCAAAATGAGGTGGCTCCGTTCCCTGTTTTTAGGAGTGCTGCTATTCTTGGATGTCCGCAGCGGCATGGTGCCCGGCAGCGTGCCCGGTCACAAAGGCCCCAGTGATGTTGTAGCCGCCCGTGTAGCCGTTGTAGTCGATCAGCTCACCGCAGAAATAAAGACCGCGCGTCAGTTTGCTTTCCATCGTCTTCGGATTGATTTCCTTCGTGGAGACGCCCCCGCCGGTGACGAAAGCTTTATCCAACGGATGCGTGCCGTTCACTTCGAAGGAGAAGTTTTTGCAGAAATCGGCGAAAGCCTTGATTTCTTTCGGCGTCAATTCCTTAAGGGCCTTTTGCGGATCGATGGCTGCCTGGCTGCAACCGAAAAGCAGATAGCGCTCCGGCATCAGATCTTTCCAGCCGTTTTTGACGCTCTTTTCCGCTTGATCCTTGACGAGCTTCTGCAGACGCTGCTCGACGGCGCCCAATGAAAGTTCCGGCAGGACATCCAGGGACATCGTGACGGTTTCGGATTTGTCGCGCTTCATCGTCTGATGGACAAACATTGAACAGCGCAAAGCGGCAGGTCCGGACACGCCGAAGTGCGTGAAGATCATGTCCATCTGGTGGGATACCACCGTTTTGCCTTTTTTGTTTTTGATGCTGAGGGCGACATTGCGCAAGGATAGTCCTTTCAGTTCGCTCGAGCGGATGAAGTCCGCATCGGACGTGATCGGTGCTTCGGTCGGGTACAGTTCCGTGATGGTATGTCCCGCAGCTTTGGCGAATTTATAGCCGTCGCCTTTGGATCCGGTGCGCGGCAAGGCTTTCCCGCCGGTCGCCAGGATAATCCGATCCGCCGGGAGGATTTCGCCATCTTCCAACTGAACACCGGCCACTTGCCCGTTTTCGATCAGGATGCGTGCCACTTTGATGTTGGTCCGGATCTGGACCTGCAGCCGTTTCAATTCCTCAATGAAGGTCTCAAGGATAGTCCTGGATTTGTCCGTGACAGGGAACATCCGGCCGTGATCCTCTTCTTTCAGGGCGACCCCGCGTTCGATAAAGAAGGTCATGATGTCGTATTGATTGAACTGGGTAAAACTGCTGTGCAGGAATTTTCCGTTCCCGGGAATGTGCCGGATGATTTCCTCTTCGGGACGGTTGTTGGTGACGTTGCAGCGCCCTCCGCCCGTCAAAAGCAATTTTTTCCCGAGACTGGGATTTTGTTCGAGGAGCGTCACTTCAGCCCCTGCTTCGGCTGCGGTGCAAGCCGCCATCAGGCCGCTTGAGCCTCCGCCGACAATGATGATGCGTGTTTTCATAATGATTTATTTTCTCCGTTCTTTTGCTGCACTTACTTTATCACAGATATGTCCATCTGCAAACGGCTTTCTTTCCAAAATGGTCACGAAAAAAATTGTTTTCCTTCATTAAATATTCAAAAATCATGGCTATACTGTATCCATACCCAAAGATAATCTTTTCTTTTTCCTCTTCTGCACCCGCAGAAGAACTCCTCCCTCCTGGACGGAAACGGGACCTGGATTGCTGAACAGCTAAGCAGCAATCCTGCAGAATGAATTTTGCTGCAGCTCCCGATTTCCGTTCATTTTTTTTGCCTCAGAGGGTATAATAGCCGTAGAGCACAGTTATTTTTGAGAAGTGAGGGAAATGAAATGGATTTTACGAAAGTGATGCACACAAGACAAACAACACGCAGCTTCCAGACGTTCAAGCTATCGCAAGGACAAGTGGAAATGATGCTGCAGGCCGGACAGAATGCGCCGATCAGCCGCGGCCGCTTTGAGGATTACCATATCACGGTCATAAAAAATTCGGAAATATTGGCAGCGATTACATCAGCGGCCAAGCAAGTGACGGGAGACAGCGACAAAGACCCATTGTACGGAGCGCCTGCCTTTTTCGTAGTTTCCGTCAAGGAACCGACTAACCCCGGCAACATCGCAAGCGCAGCAGCAATCATCGAAAATATGCACCTGCAGGCAACCGCAGAACTGTTGGGCAGCTGCGTTGTGATGGGCCTTATCAGGAACGGCACGTTGGCTGCAGAAGGGATCCGCGAAAAAATACAGATTCCGGAAGGCTTCACACCTGTGGCCGGACTGTTGGCGGGTTACCCGCACGGCTATCTGCATGAACGGCCGCGCACATTGGGAAAAATCGCCAGCAACATCGTGGATTAGAACGGTCCAGGCACTGAAAAACGACCTCAGGAGAAACATTCAGGTTTCCCGGGTCGTTTTTTGCATACCGTTCAGCGGCGGGCATGCTACACCATTCAGGAACCGGTTGCATATCCGCTCCCGTTTGTATACGATAGGAGTATCACGATAGGTAAATATAGTGCGGATAATTTTTCGCGAAGCTTCAAAATAAAATCGACCAAGAAATGAAGGGATGCATAATGGCTTACATTTCCTTAAAGAATGTCAGCAAATTCTACCAGATGGGCGAAACGCGGATCACAGCCAACGACAAGATCAGTTTCGACATCAATGAAGGGGAATTTGTCGTGATACTTGGGCCCAGTGGAGCCGGAAAATCCACAGTTCTGAATATTCTCGGCGGGATGGATGATGCCGACGAAGGCCACATCAGCATCGATGGGGTGGACATTTCCCAGTTCACTTCAAAAGCTTTGACGACCTACAGAAGGCGGGATGTCGGGTTCGTCTTCCAATTCTACAACCTGGTGCCTAACCTGACCGCGAAGGAGAATGTGGAGCTGGCCTCGCAGATCTCTCCGCATGCCCGCGATGCTGCCGAGGTTATGCGCGAAGTGGGACTGGGCGAACGCATGGACAATTTCCCGGCGCAGCTCTCCGGAGGCGAACAGCAGCGCGTGGCCATCGCCCGCGCCTTGGCGAAGCAGCCCAAGCTGTTGCTTTGCGATGAGCCGACCGGTGCGTTGGATTACGAAACGGGCAAACAAGTGCTCAAGTTGCTGCAGGACACGTGCCTCGATACCGGAACAACCGTCATCGTCATCACCCACAACCAAGCCATCGCAGCTATGGCGAACCGGATCATCGAGATCAACAATGCCAAAGTAAGAGCGATCCATGAGAATCCGCATCCGAAACCCGTATCAGAAATTGAATGGTAGGAGGGGGAGACGATGAAGAAGAAGGCGCTTTGGAAAGATATCTGGATAGAGATAGGCAAAAGTAAGGCGCGCTTTCTCGCGTTGTTGGCCATCATCACCTTGGGTGTGGCCTTTTTTGCCGGCATCAAAGCGGCGGGCCCGGACATGCTGGATACCGCCAACCGATATTATGAGGAAAAAAATCTGTATGATCTGAAAGTTTTGTCCACTTACGGATTGGAAGAAGCGGACATCGCCATTCTGGCGGAAACCGCCGATACGGCTGTCCATCCGATGCGGACGGTGGATATCGAAATGGAGGGCAGCGACTTCCTCGTGAAAGTCTTCCCGCTGCAGACGGGTGCCAATCCGGTCAATGCCTATGCGGTCGTCGAAGGCCGGCTGCCGCAGGAAAGCGGCGAAATCGCGCTGGATGCGAAACAAAATCTGATGGATACCTATCAGATCGGGGATAAGATCACCTTCCGCCATGAGTCCGCTGAAGGTCTCAGCGAGGAGGAAAAAGGAAACCGGATTGCCTTGAAAGAGCAGGAATATACCGTCGTCGGCTTTGTCGATTCGCCGATGTACATCGAAACGATGATGCGCGGCTCCACGAACGTCGGCAAAGGCAGCCTGGATGCTTTCGTAGTCGTGGCCGATGAGGATATACTCGGCAGCATCTACACGGAGGCTTACCTGACGATCGACCCAAAAGCGGCGGAAACGGGCTACACCGACAGCTATGATGAGCAGGTGGACAGCCTGGCCGACCAGGTGGAGCTCGCTTTGAACGGGAGGCCGATGGAGCGCATCAACGAAATCCGTGCTGAAGGCCAGCAGAAGATCAAAGACGCGGAGGATGACCTGCAGGAAGGGAAAGACAAACTGGCGGAAGCCGAACAGGAACTGCAGGATGCCCGCCAACAACTGGATGAGGGCATAGCAGACTATGAAGAAAATCGCCGATTGTTCCTGGAGGAGATCGCAGCGGCCGAGAACAGCTTAGCCGCTAGTCAAGCCGAAATCGATGCGGGCATGGCCGACTATCGCACAGGTCTGGCGACCTATCTTGAAAACAAAGCACTCTACGACGAGGCGAAAGCGGCCTGGGAGTCGCAAAAAGCCTCCTTGCAAGAGCAGAACGGTTCGGACGCTTCTTTGGAAATGTTGTTGGCGAGCCTGCCCGATACACCGGAAGGCAACGAAATCGCTGATTTGGCCCAAGCATTGCAGGATGGTCAAGCCGAAATTGAAGCGACACAAGCAGCACTGGAAGCCAAAGGAGTGGAACTGCAGGAACGGGCAACCGCCTTGGCGGCAAAAGGCGAAAAGTTGCTGGCTGAGCAGACGAGCCTGGAGAGCGACGGAGTGGCTTACCAGAATGAATTGGCCAGCTTCACAGCTGACTTGACAGCTTTCGCAACAGAAAATGCAGTCAAACAAGCGGATTTCGCCGCAAGGCAAGCAGCCATCGATGCCGAAAGAGCAGCTTTGGCAGGTTTGGATCAGGAGGCGGACCCGAGTGTGGCGGAACGCTTGGCGACATTGGAGGCTCAACAGACAGCTTTGGATGCGGAAGAAGCCAATCTGGCGCAGGCTGAAGCGGATATGGCGATTCGCCAAAGTGAACTGGAACAAGAGGGTGCTTCCTTAGCGAGCCGTCAAGAAAGCTTAGCGGCCGCAGCCGCCGCTTTTCAGACCGAACGGGCAGCTGAAGAGGCTGCGCTATCGGAAGAACAGCGCCTCTTGGAGGAAGCCGGCGCAGCATTGGCTGCCAAAGGGGAAGAATTGCTGGAACAGCAACAAGTGCTGGAAGAGAAGCTGACGGCATTCATGGCAAATGCCGAAGCCCAAATCGCAGCCGCGGACGCTCAGTTCGCCGAACAAGGGACAGCGCTGGAGAACGGCAGATTGGAATTGGCAGCGGCGTTGGCCCTACTGGAAGATGGCCAGGCGCAGATCGAGAATGGCCGGGCCCAATTGGCAAGCCAACGCGCGAGCGGTGAAGAGGCTTTGGCTGAAGCTTGGCAGGAAATCCAACAGGGTGAGGCAGACTATCAGGAGGGTTTGGCCACTTTTGCAGCCGAGCGAGCCGATGCAGAAATCGAGATAGCCGATGGAGAACGGCAGGTCGAGGAAGCGAAGCAAGCCTTGGCCGATCTGGTCGGACCGGTCTACTATGTGACCGATCGATCCAGTAATCCTGGGTATCAGGAATACCGCGACAATGCCGACCGCATCTCTGCCATCGCAGAGATTTTCCCGGTGTTTTTCTTCCTGATTGCGGCTTTGGTGAGCTTCACGACGATGGCCCGGATGGTGGATGAACAGCGCCAACAGATGGGGACGCTGAAAGGACTCGGTTACAGCGATTTCGACATCGCCAAAAAATATTTGATCTATGCAGCGATCGCCTGCATCGTGGGGACATCCCTCGGTCTTGTGGCCGGATACAACATCTTTCCGGCGGTCATCTTTGATGCGTATGGCTCCATGTACAGGCTGCCTTCCGTAAAGATCACCTATTACCTGTCCTATGCACTGATTTCCGTAGCCATCGCGCTGCTCTGCACCATCGGGCCTGCAGCATGGGCAGCCCATACGTCACTCCGGGAAAATCCGGCAGCGATGATGCGGCCGAAAGCGCCGAAGAACGGCAAACGGGTCCTCTTGGAACGCGTGACGTTCATTTGGGATCGCCTGAGCTTCAACTCGAAGATCACGGTCCGCAACTTGCTGCGCTACAAAGCGCGCAACCTGATGACGATATTGGGGGTGGCCGGCTGCACCGCTTTGATCTTGACCGGGTACGGCATCAAAAATTCCATATCGGGATTGGCGGACACGCAATTCAATGATGTGATGCGCTACAACGCAATCACAGCGCTCCGTCCGGAAGCGAGCGAGGAAGAGATCACCGCTTATGATGAGCTGATTGCGGAGACTCCTGAGATTACCGACCACCTCAAAGTTGTTCAGGAGAGCTACAAACTCGATAAAAAAGGGGTGAACCTTCAGAATGTCACTATTTTTGCTCCGCTGGAAACCGATAATCTTTCCGATTTCGTCAGCCTGCGTGACCGCAAAACGCAAGAACCAATCGCACTGACGGATGAGGGAGCCGTCATCTCGGAAAAATTGGCGAACTTGGCAGGCGTAGGACCAGGGGACAGCATCGAAATCCGCAATGATGAAATGCAGACCTATCAGGTGCCGATCGAGGCCGTTACCGAGAACTACGTCAATCATTACATTTACCTGACGCCGACCCTCTATGAAGAAATTTTCATCCAAAGCGCGGAACCGACAACAGACCTCTTGTTGTTTGATGAACCGGAAAGCTGGGAACGGGGCTTCGGATCCGAAGCGATGCGGGAAAAGGCTGTCGCCTTGGTGACGTTCATCAACTCCGTCGACCGCAGTTTCGCGGAAACGCTTGGAAGTCTGGACATCGTTACCTTGGTGTTGATCGTGTCGGCAGCGGCATTGGCTTTCGTGGTCCTGTACAGTCTGACGAATATCAATGTATCGGAACGGATCAGGGAACTTTCGACCATCAAAGTTTTGGGTTTCTATGATATGGAAGTGAGCCTGTACATCTACCGGGAGTCCTTGATTTTGACTTTGTTGGGCATCCTGTTCGGATTTGTGTTAGGGAAAATATTGAGTACAGTCGTGCTCAAAATGGTGGAAATCGACTTCATGATGTTCCCGCCGACGATCATGCCGATCAGTTACCTGTATTCAGGCCTGTTGTCGCTGCTTTTCTCGAGCATTGTCATGCTGATCATGCACCGCAAGCTGAAACAAGTGGACATGATCGAGGCACTGAAATCAGTGGAATAACAAAAGATGCAGGAAAGAGGTCGGGATTTTGTCCCGGTCTCTTTCCTGCAGATGCTCAGTTTTCGGAGGGTGTCTGGTCAGTTCCCGGCAACAGGTGGTTGACTCCGATGGCGATGGAAGTGCCGATTACGGTATCCAGGACCCGTTGAACGGCATAGGCGACTTTTTCGGTATCTTCTATATTATAGAAAACAACAAGGAAAGTCGCCGTGGCCCCGACGATAGCCGTTGACAGGTCCAAGATGTTGCAGACCGTGATCAGGATAATGATGGCGATGATCGTGCCGAATAAGTCCACGGAAAAATCCAGCCCCAGCAAATCCTTGACTGCGATCAAGGTGACTCCCAGGATGCCTGCCACAGTGTTGCCTCCGACACGGCGGATTCCATGATGGAAGGATTGCTTGCAATCTTCACGCAGCGCAAAGACTGCCGCCAATCCGGCCAGCATAGGAGAACCTCGGTCCAACAGCTTGAACAGCAGGACGCACAAGCCGACAGCGATGCCGGATTTGGTCGTACGCATGCCTACGCGGAACTTCTCCTTATCCAAATGCAACATAGTAAGTACTGCACTTCCTCTCGAAATGAAATAATATCTCAATCATAAGCATTTTTGGATTTTTATCAAGTCATTTTCGAATTATTGTGCAAATAATCCACCCGCATTTGCCGATTTGTCCAACGTGTATTACTGGAAAATGAGAGAAAAGGAACGGCCATTTTTGGACGAAAAATGGCGATGATCTGACAGGGTGTTTTCCCATAAATGTTGCAACGGCAGCCTTTTTTGGTAGGGTAAAAAAAGAACATTCGCTTTTTGCCAAAAAAGGGCAAAATTGGGTTGCTTAAATTGTCAGAATATTCTATACTAATGACATTAAATTTTAAGGAGAAGGATGAGGGACTTTTCTTTGAATTTGCAACAAATCATTAATATATAGTGAGATGGGGAGGAATATTTTAGATGAAAAAGAAAATATTGATGGGCTTGGCATCTGTATTCTTGCTTGGCGCATGCGGCAATGGTGCGACAACCGAAGAGAGCGATACAATCAAATTGGGTGGTAACTTCGAATTATCAGGCGGTGCCAGTGCATACGGCACACTGATGGATGAAGGGATCAAAATGGCTGTTGCGGAACAGAATGCTGCAGATGGCTTATTGGGCAAAGAGATTGAATATATATCTTACGATAACAAATCCGAGCCTTCAGAATCCACGTCGGTTGCGACGCGTTTGGCTACCGAAGATGGCGTCGTAGCGATCATGGGACCTGCTACAACAGGTGCGGCAAACGCACAATCACCGGCAGTCACAAGAGCGAAAGTACCGGCGATCCTTCCGGCTGCTACCGGCGATGCCGTAACGATGGATGGCGATTCTGTCTTGGAATACGTATTCCGCGTATGTTTCCAGGATTCTTTCCAAGGTAAAGCATTAGCTGAATTCGCCCAAACAGACTTGCAAGCCACAAAAGCAGTCATCTTGGTGGACAACTCGACTGACTACGCAATCGGCTTGGCTGATGCGTTCAAAGAAACTTTTAAAGGCGAAATCGTAGCCGAAGAAAACTTCACAGCCGGCGATACAGATTTCAAAGCGATCCTGACGAACATTGCGCAAATGGACTACGATGTCATCTTCTTGCCTGGCTACTATGAAGAAGGCGGACTGATCATCAAGCAAGCCCGCGAAATGGGCATCGCGCAACCGATCCTTGGACCGGATGGCTTCGCTAACTCAACATTGGTTGAATTGGCCGGTGCCGACAATGTCGATAACGTATTCTACGCGAGCCACTTCACTCCGAACAGTGAAGACCCTAAAGTACAAGAATTCTTGGCTGCTTTTGAAGCTGAGTACGGCAAACCTGCAGATTCGTTCGCAGCTTTGGCTTACGATGCTGCGCAATTGGTATTCGATGCAATCACGACTGCTGACAGCACAGATCCTCAAGCAATCACGGATGCTTTAGCGGCAACTGAAGATTTTGAAGGCGTGACGGGTACATTCTCATTCGATGAGAATCACAACCCTATCAAATCCGCTTTCGTTATTGAATTACAAGATGGTGTAGAGGTCGGCAACTCTGTTGTGGAACCAGCTAAATAATAGGCTGCTTTCAACAGTGCGGCTTTGAAACCTGAATAGACCGTTTGATTCTAAAGTAACACAATGAGGTGCTGGCAGAATTTGCTTAGCACCTCTCTTTATGTTGAAAAAAGAAACCCTCGTCGTGCGTGAATAATAGTAAACTATAACCGAACAATACAGTATAATGAAAGAAAGACTTCTGCGCAGCAGGAGAAAAGAGAGGTGTAAAATGGAAAATTTAGTTCAACAGATGATAAACGGGATATCGTTGGGAAGCATCTACGCTTTGATCGCGCTAGGGTACACCATGGTATACGGTGTCATCAAATTGATTAACTTTGCCCACGGGGATATTTATATGGTGGGCGCGTACCTTGGATATGCTTTGATCCAAAACGTTGGTCTCGGCCTTTTCCCATCCATCCTAATTTCGATGATTTTTTGTGCCATTTTAGGGGTGGTCATTGAAAAGATCGCCTACAAACCATTGCGCGGCGCCACCAGGGTAGCTACGCTGATCACAGCCATCGGGGTGTCCTATTTGTTGCAAAATGTCATGATCTATCTTATGGGACCTGAAGTGAAGGCCTTTCCGACGGCATTGAAGGTCCAAAACTGGACATTCGGCGGTGTGACGATCAACTCGCAGCAGATCCTGATTTTCCTGACGACGGTCATCCTGATGATTGCTCTGCAGGTCATCGTGAAATACACGAAGATGGGGAAGGCCATGCGTGCGGTCAGCACCGATCCTGAAGCGGCACAATTGATGGGGATCAACGTGGATAACGTCATCTCCTTCACGTTCGTGTTGGGCTCTTCTTTGGCAGGAGCGGCAGGCGTATTGGTCGGGATCTATTACAACTCGATTTCGCCATTGATGGGTGTGACACCGGGTCTGAAAGCTTTCGTTGCGGCCGTATTCGGCGGCATCGGCATCATTCCCGGGGCCATGGTCGGCGGTTACGTCATCGGGGTCATCGAGACGCTGGTCAGCGCCTATGGCGGATCGATGTTCAAAGATGCCGTCGTATATCTGATCCTGATCATCATCCTGATCGTAAAACCTTCCGGAATCTTCGGGAAAAATACAAAAGAGAAAGTGTAGGTGATAAAAATGAAACAATTCAATAAAACAAATCTAGGTTGGCTCATTCTTATCGCTGTGATGGCTGTCGTCTTGTTCGTCGGCGTCAGCACGAATGTCATTTCTCCGTTCTATCAGATCACTTTAGTGACCATCATGATCAACATCATCCTGGCGATCGGACTGAATCTGGTCATCGGCTTTTCCGGCCAGTTCTCCCTGGGGCATGCCGGTTTTATGGCGATCGGTGCATACAGCGGTGCCATCATCGGCGATAGGATCGAAGGCTTGGCCGGCTTCTTCGTCGGCTTGTTTGTGGGCATGATCATTTCGATCGTCGTGGCTTTGATCGTCGGTATCCCGACGCTCCGTCTGAAAGGCGACTACTTGGCGATCGCTACTTTGGGTGTTGCGGAAATCATCCGTATCCTGATCCTGAACATGGGCGAATTGACGAACGGCGCCCGCGGAATCAGCGGCATTTCATTCCCGTTCGAGTCGAACACCAGCTTCATCATGGTTTTGTTCCTGATTTTGATCGTGACGACCATCATCACTGTCAACTACATCAACAGCAGTCCAGGTCGTGCGACCATCGCCATCCGTGAAGATGAGATCGCGGCCGAATCGATGGGGGTAAATGCGACGACTTACAAAGTCATCGCCTTCATGATCGGTGCGGCAACAGCCAGCATCGCAGGCTCCATGTACGGCACTTATTTCAGCGTCATCAATCCGAGTGATTTCACTTTCCAAAAGTCGATCGACGTGCTGATCATCGTCGTGTTCGGCGGCATCGGCAGCGTAACCGGAACCGTCGTTGCGGCGGTTGTGCTGGGTGTCCTGAATACGTACCTGCAATCGTTCGGTGAATTGCGGATGATTTTCTACGCTCTGGCCATCATCGCCATCATGGTGTTCCGTCCAGGCGGTTTGTTGGGCAACCGTGAATTCACGATGTCCGGTTTGTTGAATCGTCTTGCGAAAAAAGATTCTGTCAAGAAGGAGGTCCAGTAATGAGCCTATTGGAAGTAAAAGAGTTGACCAAAAACTTCGGCGGTTTGGCCGCGGTTTCCAATGTCGATTTCACGATCGAAGAAAATGAATTGGTCGGTCTGATCGGCCCCAATGGTGCTGGCAAAACGACTTTCTTCAACCTGCTGACGGGCGTTTACGTTCCGACGGCAGGCACGATCGAATTGGAAATCGACAACAAAAAAGTGCTGCTGAACGGCAAGGCGCCGTATAAAATTACGGACCTCGGTTTGGCGCGTACTTTCCAGAACATCCGTCTCTTCAAGGAATTGACGGTCATCGACAATGTGCTGATCGCGATGCACAGCACCATGGGTGAGAATACTTTCCACAGTTTGCTGCGCACGCCGACTTACTACCGCAAGGAAGCGGAAATGCGCGAGAAGGCTCTGGAACTGTTGGCCATTTTCGAATTGGAAAAGAAATTTGATGTTTTGGCGAAAAATCTTCCTTACGGCGAGCAACGCCGCTTGGAAATCGTCCGTGCCCTGGCGACGAATCCGAAAATCCTCTTCCTGGATGAACCTGCAGCCGGCATGAACCCGCAAGAGACGGCGGAATTGACCGCTTTGATCCGCAAAATCCAAAAAGACTTCAAGATCACTGTCGTTCTGATCGAGCATGATATGTCCTTGGTCATGAATGTTTGCGAAAGAATCTATGTATTGGAATACGGCCGTCTGCTTGCCAAAGGAACGCCGGAAGAAATCCAAAAAAATCCAGCCGTAATCAAGGCTTATCTGGGAGGCGACTAACGTGCTGAAAGTAAAAAATCTATCCGTGCACTATGGCATGATCCAGGCCATCAAAGACATCAGCTTTGAAGTGAACGAAGGCGAAATCGTAACTTTGATCGGGGCCAACGGTGCTGGAAAATCCACCATTCTGCGGACGATTTCCGGATTGGTAAAACCGTCCTCGGGTGAAATCGAATATCTGGGAAACCCGATCCATAATGTGGCGACCAGAAAAATCGTTGAACAAGGGATCGCCCAAGTACCGGAAGGCCGCCATGTCTTCAAAGGCTTGACGGTCCAGGAAAACCTTGATCTGGGAAGCTTCACCCGCAAAGATAAGCAGAATCTTGCCGGCGATCTGGAGGCGGTATTCGAACGTTTCCCGATTCTGCGCGAAAGAAAAAATCAGGATGCAGCCACTTTGTCCGGCGGGGAGCAACAGATGTTGGCGATGGGACGCGCTTTGATGACAAAGCCGAAGCTGTTGCTTTTGGATGAGCCTTCGATGGGTCTAGCGCCTATTTTCATCAAGGAGATTTTCCATATCATCCAAGATATCCAGAAGCAAGGTACGACAATCCTTTTGATCGAGCAGAACGCCAACGTTGCGCTGCAGATCGCGAATCGAGGCTATGTATTGGAGACGGGAAATATCGTGTTGACCGGAACCGGGGAAGAATTATTAGCAAGTGACGAAGTTCAAAAAGCTTACTTAGGAGGCTAAAAAAATGGATGTACAAAGCTATATGTCAACGGATTTAGTAACGATTCAACCTTCAACAAAAATCATCGAAGCCTTGGATTTGATGAAGAAACACAATATCCATCGTCTGCCGGTCGTTCAGGGCGAGACCATCGTAGGCCTGATCACGGAAGGCATCATCGAGCGCAACACGCCTTCAACAATGACCAGCCTGGATATGCATGAAGTCAATTATCTGTTGAACAAAACGACAGTGGCCGATATCATGGAAAAACGCGTCGTGACGATCAATAAAGAAGCTTTGTTGGAGGAAGCAGCCGTGACGATGCGCGAGAATGGCATCAGCGTCTTGCCGGTAGTAGAACCAGGCAACCGCCTCATCGGCATCATCACCGAAAAGGACATCTTTTCCGCCTTCATCGATGTGCTGGGCTACTACACACCGGGCGTCCGTGTTGTCGTCAATATCCATGAAGACAAGAAAGGCGTGCTTGAAGACCTGACGGATATCTTCTCCGATGAGAACATCAATATCCAGCAAATCGCGACTTACCGCAAGATGGGCTACGTCCAAGTCGTCGTCCAGTTGGAAAGCAAAGACATCGACGGCATTCGTGCCCGACTGGAAGAGCACGGCTACGAGATCGGCTCCATCATCTACAAACCAGAAAGAGCATAGGATACGATGAATCCCGCTCTAGAAATCGAGCACTAAGAGGAAATCCCCACCGCGACCTGGTTTTGGTCGCGGCGGGGATTTTTGGGATTCAGAGTTCGACTAATAGTGTGTGATGAATCCCGCCCCGCGACCCAAAAGCTTAAAAATGAATCAACCGAGGGGCTGTCTCAATGAGACAGTCCCGTTTTTGTCGTTCTCCGGTGAGCGCTGCCTCAACGGAGGTAAGTCCGATTGTTGCCGCTATTCTCCGGTCGGCAGACCGTTCACCGGAGCTGAGGCCGGGCAATTCGCGCTTCTCCGGCCAACGGGTTCATTACGAAGAAGCGCTGTCTCATTTCAAGGCAACCTCGATTTTTTTAGCAAATGATTTCTTTTATCACGTAATAAGTGTATAATAAGAACATGAAAGATTGGAGGTTACACAGATGAATAATGCACTTATAACAATTGTCTTGTATACGATCAAAGAGCAATACGTCAGTGAAAAAGCTTTTTATGCCAATCAACTAGGGATCTCGCCACAGAGCTGGGATCGCTGGAAAAAAGGAGAGCATGGTTTAAAACCCGAGAACATGCAGATCATTTCCAAGCTGTTCACCGATTATGAATGGATGCTTGTCCAGAAGGTCTGCCGCAATGCCGAGATACTTCCTGAAGTAGCCGAAAATCCGGTGAGGGAATATCAATTCCTCAAGTACCAAGTCGCCAAAAAATGGATCGCGACCGAATTGGCCGATTTCAAATGGTACACCACCGAAGAGACTGTCCATGATTCCGAAACCCATAAACCGGCGATCACGACTTTACGGCTTGAGTGCAACTATGATTTCTGGAGCTACAAAGACATCATCGATCTGCGCCTGCCGAGCATCATCCGCCACCAGATCGATTCGAAAAAAATCAATCTGCTGGAATGGATCAATGAAAACACACCCGATACGATCGAAAAAATCATCGAATAACAAGATACAGAATGGGAAGCCGAGATGAAACTATCTTGGCTTTTCGCGCGTTTCAGACAGAAGGCTTACTTTTTAGGTGTGGATTACTCTCGGGATATGCTAAAATGGGCATAGCAAAAAATTAGATACCAAAAGAGGTCAGAAGATGGAAACGAAAAAAAAATGCTCCAAAAATCCTAGGAAGTACGCACAGAAGTTGCGTTTTCTCGCGGGACTCTTGTTGGCTATGCTCGTTTTCACAGGCTGCACAACCGGGGACGATGAAGCCTTAAGCAAGCAAGAGCATGCGATGACGAGCGACTCTTCCGAAGCCTCGCAAACTTCTTCAGAGGATACTCAAACAGAAGTCGCGTCCAAAGTGATTGTCACACCGGCCGCTTCCTCAACCGATTGGAATCTGGTTCTGGTGAACAGAGAAAATCTGCTCGCTGCAGAAATCGTAATGGAGTTCTATTTGACCGAAAGCGGCTATCCGGTCGACAGCAGAATAAGGGATCCGTACTTGGCCTTGTTGGAAGCCGGAAAAGCGGCGGGAATGGATTTCACGATGATTTCAGGTTACCGCTCCATCGAGCAGCAACAAGCAAATTATGACGTCAACTATCAGAATTATTTGGCAGCGGGATTATCCGAAGAAGAAGCCCGCGCAAAAACCGAAGAATACATCGCTCTGCCCAATGCCAGCGAACACACGACCGGACTGGCTGTGGATATCACGTCGACGGCTCTAGCCAACCAAGCAGGAAGCTCTGGTTTGTTCCCGGATTTGGAGAACTATCCGGAAGGGCTGTGGCTGAAAGAAAATGCACCCAAATTCGGATTCATTCTGCGCTATCCGAAAGCGAAAGAAGCTATCACCGGCATCAATTTTGAACCGTGGCATTTCCGTTATGTAGGCGTGGAAAACGCTCTTTACATGACCGAAAACAATCTGACGTTGGAAGAATACGTAGCAATCCTGAAGCAAAATGAAGCGCTCGGTGCCGGCGGACAGTAAGCCGGCAGAGCACCGAAACACAACCTACGGAGGAACTTATGGCACGAAAGGGAAAGCGGACCCGCAAACAATCGCAATCGGCATCCTCTCAGGCCGTCAAAATTTTATTTTTTTTGTTGATCAGTTTTATGGGCAGTCTGTCGTTGATCGGTGATTTTTCTCCGATTGTGCCTGAAATTCCGGAGCACGGCAACAACCAAGGGTCCGATTTCATCGCCACCGTCGCGCCGGCTGCACAGCAGATGCAAGCCAATTACGGAGTCCATGCCAGCATCAGCATCGCTCAAGCGATCCTCGAATCGGATTGGGGAGAGAGCGAGCTCTCTGCGGTCTACAACAATTTGTACGGCATGAAGGGCGACAATCCGGCCAATACGGTCCTTCTGACGACCAACGAATACTACAACGGCCAGTGGGTCACCATCCAAGCGAACTTCAAGGTCTACGGCAGTTGGGCCGAGTCGGTTCAGGATCATGCCTTGCTTTTCGTCAATGGCACGACCTGGAACCCGGACCAGTATGCCCCTGTCCTTCAGGCGACAACCTATCAGGAAGCAGCCCAAGCCCTCCAGGATTGCGGGTATGCGACCGATCCGGACTATGCCTCCAAATTGATAGCGGTCATCGAACAGAATGGATTGTACGAATATGATTTCTGAAAAATGTGAGCAGAAATGCGCGGACAGACTGGGTCCTTTCGAGGGGCAGCCTGTCCGCGCATTTTTTGATCCGCCCGCCTGATTTTTGACGGAAATTTGACAAAAGAGCAGTTTTTGCATGGCGACATTCGTCGAATATAGTGATAAAATGATTTGGTAAAGACTTTTTTAGCGAATTCTAATGAATAATCCAAGAGAGTAGTGTGATTGCATGCCAAATCAAATTTTACCCGGGAAAACAATCGGGATTATCGGCGGAGGACACGTCGCCCGTATGATAGCTTTGGAAGCCAAAAAATTGGGCTACCAAATAGGCATCTTGGACACCGATCCGGACTGTCCGGCTGGGCAAATAGCTGATTGGCAGATAACCAAGAAATATACGGACTTCGACGCGCTGACGGATCTCGCAGCAAAATCGGATGTCCTGACTTTTGAATCCGAAGCCGTGGATACGATGCTGCTGACACAGATAAATCCTTATATCGCCATACCGCAGGATCCGGACAGTCTCTCCATCACCCAAGACCGGTTGATTGAGAAAGCCTTTCTGGAATCCTTGAATATAAATGTAACGCCTTACGCGACGATAACAGCCGTGGAAGATATGGAAGAAGCGGTCAAAAGCATTGGATTTCCGTGTGTGCTGAAGCCGATCCGCGTCGAGGCGGCTGCGCCTGTGCAGCATCTTTTGTACAGTGAAGATGACTTTGGAAGGGCGGCTGCCTTGCTCAAAAAAGGGACCTGCATTTTGGAGGCTTGGATCCCATTCGAAATGGAGTTGGCCATAACCGTCGCTCAGGATATGAATAAGGTGTTCACATCATTCCCTGTCACGGAGACGATCTACCGAGAGCAAAAACTGGTGAAGACGATCACGCCTGCGCGCGTAGGCGGAAATATCCAAAAAGAGTTGGAGCATATCGGCAAGCTGGCTGCCAAGGCCATGAATCTGGTCGGTCTTTTGACGATCGAAACATTCATGACTTCGTCAGGAACGCTGTATGTGAACCGCTTGGTCGTCAGACCCCACCATTCCTGCAACTATTCGTTGGATGGCTGCAGTATCTCGCAATATGAAGCCTTGGTCCGCTGCATCTGCGGATTGCCCGTTCCGGAAATCCAACTTTATGATACAAGCGTGACTTTCAACATCATGGAAGAAAAGCTTGATGAAGCATGGATCCTTTTGCTGACCAAACCGGACTGGCATTTCCATTTTTACGGAAAAAAAGAACACCGCGCGAAACGGAAGATGGGGCACGTCACATTATTGGGCGATAGCCCGGATATCCTCATTAAGGAACTGGAAGAAAACGGGTTGTTAGAATCAAAGGCGTAGCGGCTGCCAACGTGCGCTCTCTGAGGTGAAGGAAGGGCTTGGATCATGGAGGACAGATTATTTAATAAAGCTTATGATTACATAAAAGACAAGATCGACAGCGATTGCTGGCAGCCGGGAACCAAAATGACCGAACAGCTCATTTCGGAAGCTTTGTTCATGAGCCGGACGCCGATCCGCAAGGCGCTGCTTTTGCTGGAAGAAGAAGGATTGGTGAAATCCATCCCCTACAAAGGCTATCTAGTGGCCGAGAAGAAGATTTCCAATGCGGGCTTGCTGGAACGACTGGAACTGATCGGCGGGCTCATCATGAACTACCTGCAATACCTGAAGCAAAACGATATCGCCTTGGACCATCAGGCTTTTGAGGAGATACTCGAAAAACAAGAGGAGTACTTGGATTACCGGGATGCGACAGGATACTTCAAGAACGAATACAGAATCTTTGAGACGTTCATCGCCCGAAGCGAGAACCAATTCCTGAAGAAAGTGATCTTGACGACTGCCCATGACATCCACAGTTCCTATTCCGACAACAGCGATCTGATGGATGAAGAGCGTTACCAAAGTGAAGCGCAGTTGCTCGGCATATATAAAGAAATAGCTGTCTGCATGCGCAACAAGGATTACGAAAAAATGGGCGAGTACATCCTTTTCTTCTTCGAAACGCTGAAGGACTCAAACGATATCCTGGCCCAGTAGGCCGACAAAAAAACAGAAATTCCTGCTTCCGGATCATGAGGTGATCCGGAAACAGGAATTTTTTAGTGGCTTGAAGAATCATTCAGGGGGCGGCAGGCAGATCAGTTCCGTCTTGGCGCACGGGGAGAGGCGACGCCCTCATTGGTGGCGACAGGTGTGCCGGAGACTTTGTTGTTCTCAGGATCCGAAACAAGCAAATGTTGCTCCCGGGAATCGCGGAGACCTTGTGCGACCTCCCTGGAAAGAGTTTGCGAATAAGGAATTTGGAATGCCCAAATCATTAAGATGATAAACAAACTTACCAGATAAAACACTAACCCTTTTTTTGTCATGAAATCCACCCCTTAGGCTAATATCAAACAGGTTACTATCGGTATGCTGACTACTGTCTTCATTGTAACCCCTGCCATCCGGAAAAGGAAGTTTTTTTGCCATCCATGAGCAAAAAGCTGGCCCCAGGAGAGGATAAGAACCGCAGAGGCAGCATGGCGAACAAGGGTTAAAAACTATGTAAAATATCAGGGGATTCATTGATAGCCAGGCTCTAAAATGATAGACTAAACCATGATGCAAATCAGAATCGACAAGGCTGAAAGATTGCCTTGATCCCATAAAAACAGAACAAACCCATACACTCCGAAACGAAGGCAACAATAGAAAGGATGGCAATTGTGCAACAAAAACACGACCTCATAAAAGGAATGAACCCAAGGCAAGCGGAAGCCGTTTTGGCGACGGAAGGGCCGCTATTGATCATGGCGGGTGCAGGCAGCGGCAAAACACGCGTACTGACCCATCGCATGGCCTATCTCTTGGAAGAGAAATCAGTAAATCCTTGGAACATCTTAGCCATCACCTTTACGAATAAAGCGGCCAAAGAAATGAAAGAACGGGTCATCCGCTTGGTGGGTACGGTCGGCAACGACATGTGGGTATCCACTTTCCACTCCATGTGCGTGCGGATCCTCAGAAGAGAGAGCGAACAGATCGGTTATGCCCGCTCGTTCACCATCTGCGACCAGAGCGAAACCGAAACATTGATGAAACGCATCATCCGCGAAAAAAATCTGGATTCCAAAAAATTCGATCACCGCATGATCCTGGGAAGGATCAGCCAAGCCAAAAATGAACTGCAGACGCCGAAGGAATTCAGCGAATTCGCCGGTGGATACATCGACAACATCGTCTACGAATGCTACAAGGATTACCAAAAGGCGCTCGAAAACAGCCAATCGATGGACTTCGACGACCTGATCCTGCTGACGGTCAAACTCTTCAAGGAGCATCCCGAAACGCTGTCCTACTATCAAAATAAATTCCATTACATTCATGTTGACGAGTACCAGGATACCAACTATGCCCAATATCAGTTGGTGCAGCTGTTGGCCAGCAAATTCAAAAACATCTGCGTAGTCGGCGATGCGGACCAAAGTATCTACGGTTGGCGCGGTGCCGACATGGAAAATATCCTGAACTTCGAAAAGGATTATCCGGACGCAAAAGTGGTGTTGCTGGAACAAAACTACCGCTCCACCAAAAAAATACTGCGTGCAGCCAATGACGTGATCCAAAACAACGTCAACCGGAAAGAAAAAGAACTGTGGACAGACAATCCGGAAGGCGATAACATCGTCTACTTCCGCGGCCAGTCCGAACACGACGAAGCGCGCTATGTCATCACGAAGATGCTCAAGGAAGTCCGCGAAAACAAAAGGCAATATGGCGATTTCGCCGTACTCTACCGGACGAACGCACAATCGCGTGTCATCGAAGAAAACCTCCTGAAGTCGAACATCCCTTACAAGATGGTCGGCGGGCGCAAGTTCTACGACCGCAAAGAAATCAAGGACCTGTTGGCTTATCTGCGCCTGATCGTGAATCCGGCCGACGACTTGAGCTTCGGGCGGATCGTGAACGTGCCCAAACGCGGAATCGGCGATGCCAGCGTCGAAAAACTGCGCGAATTCGCCGATATGCACAACCTGACTCTGCTGCAGGCAGCCCATGATGTGGCGCTCTCCAGTGTGTCCGGAAAAGCCGCGAAGGAATTGAAGAAATTCGCGACCACCATGGATAATCTGCAGAAAATGCAGGAATTCCTGCCGATCACGGAACTGGTGCAGGAAATGCTTTCCCAGACGACTTATCTGGAAGCGCTGGAAATGGAAAAGACGCTGGAGTCGGAAGCGCGCATCGAAAACATCAACGAATTCCTTTCAGTGACGCAGGAATTCGACAAAACGAATGCCGATAACCTGGATCTGACTTCCTTCCTGACCGATCTGGCCTTGGTTTCCGATCTGGATCAGATCGAGGAAGAACCGCAGAGTGAAGTGACGCTGATGACGATGCATGCGGCCAAAGGATTGGAATTCCCGATCGTCTTCATCATCGGGATGGAGGACGGCATCTTCCCGTCGTCCCGTGCCTTCATGGATGAGGACCAGATGGAGGAAGAGCGCCGCTTGGCCTATGTCGGCATCACGCGGGCGGAACAAAAACTGTTCCTGACGAATGCCTATTCGCGTACCCTTTATGGACGGTCGATGTCGAATCCGGCATCCCGTTTCCTGGATGAGTTGGACGGATCCGTTCTGGACCGGGAAGACAGTTCCGGATCCACAAGTACGCCAAGTTCATTTTCATCAAGGCCGGCAAGTTCAGGCAACCGCTGGAAAACCGCAAGCGATACGCGTCAAGAAAAAGCCTTCAGCCAGCCTTTTTCGGCCGGAGCACGCGAAAAAACGACGCAATCCGTCCAACAAACCGGAAACAGCGGCGCGGACAGACTGGGATGGGCTGTCGGAGACAAAGCCAGCCACAAAAAATGGGGCGTCGGCGTTGTCGTTCAAACAAGCGGAGAGGGCGACGGCTTGACATTGGATATCGCCTTCAAGAACATCGGCATCAAACGTTTGTTGGCATCCTTTGCTCCGATCGAAAAAGCCTAAAAAGAGGAGGAAAGCATCCATGGCGAAAGAAAGTTTGACCGAAGTCCAAGAGCGCATCGAGACGTTGAAGACGCTCCTTAACCGCTATAGTTACGAGTATTATGTGCTGGACAAGCCAAGCATTTCAGATAAAGAATACGATCAGCATTACCACGAACTGGAGAAATTGGAAAAAGCCCATCCGGAACTGATCAGCTCCGATTCACCGACGCAACGCATCGGCGACACGATCCTGCCCGGTTTCACGAAGGTCCAGCACGATTCACCGATGCTGAGCTTGGGAAATGCCTTCAGTCAGGAAGACCTGCTGCAGTTCCATCAGCGGATCAGCAAGCTGACCAATCGGCCCTTGCAGTACATCTGCGAGCTGAAGATCGACGGTTTGGCCGTGTCATTGAAATACGAAGACGGTTTGTTCATCCGAGGAGCGACGCGCGGGGACGGGAACACCGGTGAAGACATCACGCAGAACTTGCGGACGGTCAAAGCCATCCCGTTGCGCCTGAATGAACCGTTGACTTTCGAAGTCCGCGGGGAATGCTACATGCCGAAAGCTTCATTCGTCCAATTGAATGCGGACCGTGATGAAAAAGGCCTGGAAATTTTTGCGAATCCGCGCAACGCAGCTGCCGGCAGTCTGCGCCAACTGGATTCCAGCATCGCAGCCAGCCGCAACCTGAATATCTATCTTTACAGCGCCACCAATTTCGAGCAATTGGCTGTGGAGACGCAGGATGCGCTGCTGCAAAAATTGGCACAAATCGGTTTGCGGACCAATCCGGAACGCAGACTCTTCGATTCTATCGAAGAAGTCTGGGCCTTCACGGAAGAGATCGCAGCGAAAAGAAAAGACCTGCCTTACGAAATCGACGGCATCGTCATTAAAGTCAATGATTTCGTTGCCCAGGAAGAAATCGGCTATACGGTAAAAGCGCCGCGCTGGGCAATCGCCTATAAATTCAAGGCGGAAGAGGCCGAAACGATCGTGCGTGACATCGAATGGACAGTCGGCCGCACCGGCGTCGTGACCCCGACCGCCGTGATGGATCCGGTGTTCTTGGCCGGTTCCACAGTACAGCGCGCCAGCCTGCATAACGTCGACCTTGTCCGCGAGAAGGATGTGCGCATCGGCGACACGGTGGTGATCCACAAGGCGGGTGACATCATCCCGGAAATCCAGTATGTCCTCGTCGACCGCAGAGATCCGGAAAGTGAACCCTATGCCATTCCCGAGACGTGTCCTGCCTGCGCTAGCCACTTGGTGCATCTGGAGGATGAAGTGGCTCTGCGCTGCCTCAATCCGAAATGCCCGGCCCAAATAAAGGAAGGACTGTCCCACTTCGTTTCGCGCAATGCCATGAACATCAGCGGCCTGGGCGTTCGCGTCGTCAGCCAAATGTTCGAAAAAGGGCTCGTCAAGGACGTTGCCGACCTGTACAAACTGACGGAAGAAGATTTGTATCAATTGGATAAGATCAAAGAGAAATCCGCCCACAACATTGTGAAGGCCATTGATCAGAGCCGCGGCAACTCATTCGAACGCCTGCTGTTCGGTTTGGGTATCCGTCATGTCGGAGCGAAGGCGGCAGCCAGCCTGGCAGCGGAATTCGAAACCATCGACCGGCTGATGCTGGCGACAAAAGACGAAATCATGGCTGTGGAAGGAATGGGCGACATCATCGCGGACAGCGTCGTGGCTTATTTCCAATTGCCTGAAGTGCAGGACCTGATCGAAGAATTCCGGGCGAACGGCGTGAATCTGACTTACCTCGGCAAGAAAAAAGCTGATGTAGCCGCTGTCGATTCCGTTTGGAACGGCAAAACGGTCGTGCTGACCGGAAAGCTGACGCACTATACCCGATCGGAAGCAACGGAAATGATCGAAGCGCTCGGCGGAAAAGTGACCGGCAGTGTCTCCAAAAAGACCGACTGGATCGTCGCTGGGGAAGAAGCAGGCAGCAAATTGGAAAAAGCCCAATCTTTGGGCATCCCTGTCTGGACTGAAGAAGACATGGTGAAAAACTTGGAAAGAAGTGACAGCAGTGAATAAAGCGAAAAGCGTTATCTTGATGACTGTCTCCGGAGCAGCCATGTTTCTGTTGGCCGGTTGCGGACAGCTATCAGAGACGCAAACGACGGAGAACACAACCAAGACCGGTCCTGAGAAAGTGACGGTCCAAACGACCCAGAATCAGTTGTCGACCGATTATTACCCAGCCTTGATCGTCGACGGCAAGTACCAGTTCAGCCAGAACCGCGGTGTCAGCCTCTCGCTCAACTCAACAGCCAACATCAAAGACTTTGAAGCGGATCTGTTGGACGTAGCCAAAAATGTTTTTCCGACGGACCAATACTTCTTTCAGGAAGGCCAAGTCATCGATTACGATACGACAAGGTTGTGGTTGGGACGCTACAGCGACGCCAATCCGGACGGTTTGAACCCGACCGACAACGGCAGCACCGATGCAGCCACCAGAGAACCGATTTATCTGGAGCAGATCCTGGAGCAGGACTATATGATCCAGAATGAAAATGGCTTCGAGCTGGCCGGGATGGCTATCGGATTGGCGATGAATTCGGTCGACTATTACAAAGTGAACGATGTGCCGATGGAACAAGCCATTTCCCGCGACAAACTGGAAGAACAGGCAAAAAACTATGCAAATACGATCATTACCCGCTTGCGCCAGACCGAGGGCTTGGAAAGTATTCCGATCGTCATCGGCGTTTATGAACAATCGGCGCAGGACAGCCCGGTCGGCGGTGTTTATCTGTTCGAAGGCGTCTCCACGGAAGGGAATGCGGTCGGGGAATGGATCGCCCGCAATGAAAGTAAGGTTGTCTTCCCGTTGCAAAGCGGAGCGCAGACGGAAGAATCTTCCAATTTCGACAACTTCAAGAATGAAGTGCAGGATTTCTTCCCGAATCTGAACGGTATCGTCGGCGAGGGCAAATACATCGACGGGCAGTTGATGTCGCTCGAAATCGACATCACGACGCAGTTCTACGGGGAAACGGAAATCATCGCCTTCACCCAGCACGTAACGGATGCTGCAGGCCGATTCCTGCCTCAGAATATACCGGTTGAGATCACGATCGAATCGATCAACGGCATTGAATCATTCTTGACGAGAGAAACCAACAGCCAGGGATTCAGCTACCATATCTTCGATTAGGTCACAGTGTTTCCTTAATCAGGGCTGAGTGAAGCCATTCAGCTTTCAATGGTTTTCAGAAAGTGCGGGAAACGCGAGAAAACTCCCGCAAAGCGATGATTTTTGTGATAGAATAAAAAAGTATGTAAAAAAACGAAGCCTACACAACACGACAGAAAGAAGGGTATTACATGGCAATCACCGAAGAGCAAGTGCGTCACGTAGCAAAGCTGGCCAAGCTGGAATTCGCTCCTCACGAAATCAAACATTTTACCGAACAGTTGGGTGACATCATCGACATGGTGGAACAATTGGAAGCAGTCGATACAACGGATGTACCTGTGACTTCCCATGGCTATGCATTGAAGAACGTCATGCGCGAAGATGTAGCGGAACCGGGGACGGATCGCGATCTGTTATTCAAAAACGTCAAAACAGCAGAAGACGGCATGATCCAAGTGCCGGCAATCCTAGATAACGAGGTGGAAGGCGCATGAGTATTTTCAATGAAACGCTGACGAGCCTGCATGAAGGCCTAGTCAACAAAGAATTTTCTTCTGTGGAATTGACCCAAGCAGCCTTCAAACGCATCGCCGAAACAGACGGAAAAGTCGAAGCTTTCTTGGCTTTGAACGAAGAAGGCGCCCTGAAGCAAGCGCAAGCTGCGGATGAAAAAGGCTATGCGGACGGCAATGTCCTGAACGGGATTCCTTTGGGGATCAAAGACAACATCGTTACCGAAGGCGTGACAACCACTGCGGCAAGCCACATGCTGGGCGACTTCATGCCGATCTATGATGCGACGGTCGTCACCAAATTGAAGGAAGCCGGTGCAGTCAACGTCGGCAAACTGAACATGGACGAATTTGCCATGGGCGGAAGTACGGAAAATTCCTACTACAAAAAGACCAAAAATGCTTGGGACCTGACTAAAGTTCCTGGCGGTTCATCCGGCGGTTCCGCTGCAGCGGTTGCCAGCGGCGAAGTGGTCGCTTCCTTGGGTTCCGACACCGGCGGAAGTATCCGTCAACCAGCAGCCTTCAACGGCATCGTCGGCATGAAACCGACATACGGACGCGTATCCCGTTACGGCTTGATCGCTTTTGCATCCAGTCTTGACCAAATCGGTCCGATGACGCGCAACGTAACCGATAATGCCTTGTTGTTGGAAGCCATCAGCGGCTACGATAAACGTGACTCAACCAGCATGAATCTCGAAGTGCCGAAATTCAGCGCGAACCTGAACGGAAAAGTGGCAGGCATGAAGATCGCTTTGCCGAAGGAATATTTCCAGGAAGGTGTATCCGCTGAAATCCAGGCAGCTGTCAGAAAAGCGGCCGCCCAATTCGAAGAAATGGGCGCAATCGTGGAAGAAGTCAGCATGCCGACTTTGGCTTACGGAATCCCTGCTTACTACATCATCGCTTCTTCGGAAGCTTCATCCAACCTGCAGCGTTTTGACGGTGTCCGCTACGGCTACCGCGCAGACAATGTGAACTCATTGGATGAATTGTACATCAAGAGCCGTTCCGAAGGTTTCGGAATGGAAGTGAAACGCCGCATCATGCTGGGAACTTTCTCGCTGAGTGCCGGTTTCTACGATGCCTACTTCAAAAAAGCAGGCCAAGTCCGTACTCTGATCAAACGCGACTTCGCGAACATCTTCGCCGGCTATGATCTGATCCTGGGACCGACTACTACCACAACTGCTTTCGGTATCGGCGAAAAGAACGATGATCCGTTGGCGATGTACATGGACGACCTGTTGACTGTTACGATCAACTTGGCGGGTGTACCGGCCATTTCTGTACCGGGAGGGTTGTCTTCCGACGGCATGCCGATCGGGATCCAATTGATCGGGAACTACTTCGAAGAAGCGAAGATTTACCAAGCCGCTTATGCATTCGAGCAAGCGAATGACTATATCAACCAACACCCAAACCTGTAGGAGGAAGACATTATGAATTATGAAACAGTCATCGGACTGGAAGTCCATGTGGAATTGAAAACTGAATCAAAAATGTTCTCCCCATCTCCAGCACACTTTGGGGCGGAGCCGAACACAAATACAAACGTCATCGACTGGGGCTACCCAGGCGTCTTGCCTGTCATCAACAAAGGCGCTGTCGAATTCTGCATGAAAGCCGCATTGGCTCTGAACTGCGAAATCTCGACGGAAACGCACTTCGACCGCAAAAACTACTTCTACCCGGACAATCCGAAAGCGTACCAAATTTCGCAATTGGACAACCCGATCGGCCACGACGGCTGGGTCGAGATCGAAGTCGAAGGCGTCAAGAAAAAGATCCGCATTGAGCGCGTCCATCTTGAAGAGGATGCCGGCAAGAACATGCACGGATCCGATGGCTACTCCTATGTCGACTTGAACCGCCAAGGCACGCCGTTGATCGAAATCGTATCGGAAGCGGATATGCGCTCCCCTGAAGAGGCCTATGCCTACCTGGATGCCGTACGTCAAATCATCATGTACACCGACGTGTCCGATGTGAAGATGGAAGAGGGTTCGATGCGTTGCGATGCCAACATTTCGATCCGTCCCTTCGGCCAAGAAAAATTCGGTACGAAGACAGAACTGAAGAACCTGAACTCCTTCAACTTCGTCCGCAGAGGTTTGGCTCATGAAGAAAAACGCCAAGCGCAAGTATTGAACGCTGGCGGCGTCATCCAGCAAGAAACACGCCGTTTCGATGAAACGACCGGCGAAACAATCCTGATGCGCGTCAAGGAAGGCGAAAGTGACTACCGTTACTTCCCGGAACCAGATCTGCCAGGTTTGACCATCTCCCAGGAATGGATCGACCGCGTGAAAGCTTCCATTCCGGAAATGCCTGCAAAACGCCGCGAAAGATACATTTCGGAATACGATCTGCCTGAATACGATGCAATGGTCTTGACCTTGTCCAAAGATATGTCAGACTTCTTCGAAGGCGCAATCGCTGCCGGCGCGGATGCCAAATTGGCTTCCAACTGGTTGATGGGCGAAGTGTCCGCTTACCTGAACAGTGAGAAAGTGGAATTGGCCGCTACCAAACTGACGCCAGCGAATTTGGCCGGCATGATCAAACTGATCGAAGACGGCACCATCAGCACGAAGATCGCCAAGAAAGTCTTCCGCCTGTTGGCGACAAAAGGCGGCGACGCCAAATCCGTTGTCGAAGCAGAAGGCCTGATCCAAATGAGCGATCCAGCCCAACTTTTGCCGATCATCAATGCCGTTTTGGACAACAGCCAACAATCCGTCGACGACTTCAAAGCCGGCAAAGACCGCGCCAAAGGCTTCCTCGTAGGCCAAATCATGAAACAAACCAAAGGCCAAGCCAACCCAGGCCTG
Source organism: Trichococcus ilyis (assembly GCF_900109135.1). Classification (GTDB taxonomy): domain Bacteria; phylum Bacillota; class Bacilli; order Lactobacillales; family Aerococcaceae; genus Trichococcus; species Trichococcus ilyis. Next base: position 32,003 of record NZ_FNYT01000019.1, read on the forward strand.
GTAAACCAACTACTAGCACAAGAGTTAGAAAAAAGATAGGATGTGATGATTCGCGTTTAGATACCCGGACGTTGGAGCACCCAGCGAAGTGAACCGCTTTTGTTCACTACGCTGGGTGTGAAACGGGAGCGGTATCTGCGAATCAGAACTCAACTAAGATAGAGCGTGATGAATCCCGCTCTAGGAATCGAGCACTAAGAGGAGATTACTGGGATTCAAAACGCATTTGCGTATTGCGAGATCAAAAAAAACAACTTCCTTCCGGAGGTTGTTTTTTTAATAGATTCACTCCAAAAAAATGCCAATAAAGCTATCTTTTTCCAAATCAACAATTAGTATTATTCTGATTTTGGTGCTATAATCATTAATTGAGTGGTTTGCCAAGCAAAGATGAATTGTGAGCTAATATAACAGATGAGCCTAGAAAGATGAGGAAAAGAATGAGAGCGAGAGTAATTTATAATCCTACTTCCGGAAGAGAAATGCTGAAAAAAAGCATGATTGATATTCTCCAAATTTTGGAAGAAGCAGGCTATGAGGCCAGTGCCTATGCCACGACTCCTGAACCCCTATCCGCAACCAAAGAAGCGGAACGCGCCGCTTTGGCCGGTTTCGATCTGATCGTTGCAGCAGGCGGGGACGGCACCGTAAACGAGGTCATCAACGGTATTGCCGGACTGGAACACAGACCGACAGTCGGCATCATACCTGCCGGTACCACAAATGACTATGCCCGCGCTTTGAAGATTCCACGCTCAAACTTGTTGGATGCGGCCCGTGTGATTGCGGCCGGCAATGCCATTCCTATGGATATCGGTCAATCGAATGATACTTATTTCATTAACATCGCAGCGGGCGGTTATCTGACGGATCTGACCTACGACGTTCCCGCAAAGCTGAAAACCATTTTTGGCTACCTCGCTTATCTGGTGAAGGGCGCCGAAAAGATTCCGCAGCTGAAACCGATGCATATGCGCATCGAGTATGAAGATGGGGTCTACGACGGTATGGCTTCCATGTTCTTTGTGGCCTTGACCAATTCGGTCGGCGGCTTCGAGACGATCGATCCGAACATCGTTTTGGGGGACGGCAAGTTTACCTTGTTTGTCGTAAAGACAGCGAACATCTTCGAAATCCTGCAACTGTTGGCCCAAGTGCTGAACGGCGGCAGGCATCTAGAAAATTCCAATGTCCTTTATACACATACCAGCTTTGTGAAAGCGGAATCCATGGATGGTTCACGCCTGATGATCAACTTGGACGGTGAGTACGGCGGCGATGCCCCGACCCTGTTCACGAACCATCAGCAACACATCAAAATCATCGGCAACACCTCCGATTTCGCTGATCCGATCGAAGAAGCGGATGAAGGCGTGCTTGAAGGTGCCGGCACAGGCTTCATGAAGGAAGTCGAAACCTTGCACCCGGATGAAGTGAACGATAAACGTTTGCCTTACGACGGCAAGGACTAAGAAAAAGCGGAACGGGTTCGTTCAGCCCTGAAAGAAATTTAGGAAATCTGTCCGCAACGTTCCCTACGGTCACCTTATACTGGGGCTCTAAGGGATGAATCCCAAAGAGCCCCATGCAACTGAGCATCGAAGAGCGCAATATGCTGAGAGACTTCCTGCGTCAGCAGGTTAGTCGAACAGTATCCTTGGCTCGCAGAGACAAGGGGTTCCTTTATAAATAATTTCCGAAGGGCTAACCCGTGGAGCTAGCCAACACTTTGGGATGCATGGCACATTTTGTTAATCTGTGATGCAAATTTTATTCTGAAAATTTTTTATCGATTCCTATATGTTTAAATAAGAATGCCCGGCCTCTCGGAGTTGTGACGAGAGCTGCCGGGCATTTTTTGCTATACTGGAAGAAAGCCATTCAAACGCAAAAGGGGACCTGCCATATGCCGAAAAAACAGAAAAGATTTTTGTCCGCATTATTATTGGGTGTGCTGCTGATGCTGTTTGCAGCCTGCGCAAAGGAGGCGGATTCCCCGATCATGGCGATAGGCGATGCAGCGCAATACGAAGAAGTGGTGGCGCAGGATGTGGCCTACCTGTATTTCGGCTTCGATGACTGCCCCTACTGCAAGAAATTCCGGCCGATCCTGGAGGGGGAATTGGCGGAAACAGGGCAGACCGCCTACTACTACAACACGAAAAAACGCGCCAATGACGCCAACTATGATGAAGTGCTGGATACCTTCGGCGTCGCGTTCGTGCCCGTCTTGATCAAACTGGAGGACGGCAAAGCGGTCGGATCAGTCAATCTGGACACCGTCGCCGACCTGCCGGTGTTGCTGGCGGAGGAATAGCGAGCGTGGCGGCTCGAGCTTGTCCGATAACCATAAAGAATGGGCTGCCTCCAAAATCGGGGGCAGCCCATTCGCATGTTCATTTCCACACCAATTGCCAAGTGACACCGAATTGATCGGTAACCCAAGCCACCGCGCGCAGCTCACCTACCGCTTCCGGCCCCATCATCACAACCCCGTCCACGGACAAGGAATCAAAGTAGTTGTCGAAGCTGGCTTCATCCTCGCAGTCCACGTAGAGCGAAACGGCCCACGTCATGTCCGGCAAAAAGTCCTCCTCCATGTCCATCGCCATGAAATCCTGCCCGTTCAAAACAAACTGTTCATTGACCACACGGCCGCCTTCCCCGTGTTCATCCTCATCGACTTTTGTGAGGGAGGTCACACTGGAATTCGGAAAAATGGAAACATAAAAGTGCATCGCTTCTTCTGCAGTCCCCGCAAACGTCAAAAAGGGAACAATCCGATGTCCGCTCATTTTGTCATCCTCGCTTTCTTCCTATACCCTTCAGAAACCCGTTTATACACCCTTATTATACTGAATAGCGGCGAAACTTCCTATCGATAAGACCGCATGCCCGCCGGAGTCATTATGAGAATTGGCTTATTTTTCCCAAACAGACGGGCTTGCTGTATCAGGTACCCGTCTTTTTTGGTATAATGGACGCGAATGAAAAATTAGGAACTGAGGAGTAACTATGAAAAAACAATATTCGGCAGCACCGGTAATCAAAAATGAGAAGATGACTGTCACGTTTGAGGACTTAACGTCAGAAGGATTGGGTGTCGCAAAGGTCGAAGGTTATCCCTTGTTTGTGGCGGATGGACTGCCGGGCGAACGGGCCAACATCAAGGTGACCAAAGTCGGCAAATCTTTCGGCTTCGCCCGCATCGAGGAAAGGCTGACAAGCTCTCCTGACCGCATCCCGACCCGCGACATCAAAGGCACACGCGTTGGTACGATGCCCCTGCAGAATCTGCGTTATTCCGCGCAATTGGCTTTCAAACAGAACAACGTCGAACAAGTGATGAAGCGCATCGCCAAAATGCCGGAAGTAGAAGTCAAACCGACAATCGGCATGGAAAATCCATGGGGATACCGCAACAAAGCTCAGATCCCTGTACGCCAAAAAGACGGCAAATTGGTCACCGGCTTCTTCCGCACGAACACACATGAATTGATCCCGATGGAAAACTTCCAGATTCAGGATCCGAAAATCGATGAAGCGATCGTAAAAGTCCGCAACATCCTGCAGGAATTCAACGTGAAAGCCTACGACGAGAAGAAGCACACCGGAAACATCCGCCACATCATGATCCGCCGCGGTTATTACACAGGCGAAATGATGGTCGTCCTGGTGACGCGCACGGCAAAACTGTTCCCGCAAAGCAAAATCATCCCGGCTATCTTGGAAGCTCTGCCGGAAGTGGTCAGCATCGTCCAAAACGTGAACCCGAAACAAAACAACGTCATCCTGGGTGACGAAACGATCGTCCTGCACGGCGCAGACGTCTACCACGACAAATTGATGGGCCATACCTTCGCCATCTCTTCCCGCTCATTCTATCAAGTGAACCCGGTCCAAACCGAAAAGCTTTATAAATTAGCGATCGAAGCTGCACAATTGACCGGCGAAGAAACCGTCATCGATGCTTATTGCGGAATCGGAACAATTTCCCTGTCGTTGGCCGAAAAAGCCAAACACGTTTACGCGATGGAAGTCGTTCCGGATGCCGTGAAAATGGCTGAATTGAATGCCGCAACAAACAACATCGATAACATCACCTTCGAAGTCGGCGCTGCCGAAGAAGTGATGCCAAAATGGGCTGCTGAAGGCGTCAAAGCGGATGTCCTGGTTGTCGATCCGCCACGCAAAGGCTTGGAACCGGCCTTCATCGAAGCCGCGTTGGAAATCGCTCCTGAGCGCATCGTCTACGTCAGCTGCAACCCGGCCACAATGGCACGCGACCTGAAATTGTTCCACGAAGGCGGCTATAGCGTAGGCAGCATCCAACCAGTGGACCTGTTCCCACAAACATTGCATGTAGAATCAGTTGTGGCGTTGACACGCAACAAATAAATAACAAAAAAACAGCAAGCCGCAAGGACCGTCAGAAATGGCAGGCCTTGCGTTTTTTGTGCGCCAAAAATGGGGTCGCGCTTAGTGGCGGCCGTCCAAAGGGGCTATAATGGTAGTGAGGGAAGGACCCGAGCCCTAGGCCGCTATGAAGAATTCCACTGTAGTGTGTTCTCAGCAGCAACTTGAAAATCGAACGCTGTTTTTTTCAGGCTATTGATAATAGATGGGTTACATCAACTTCATGAAGAGGATGAGGAGGATAACGGAATGAAAAAATATCCGCGAACAGAAAAATACGCTAGCGATTGTGTCAGTGCAAATTGGATGGGCCCCAATCCTTTATGGCTGCTGGAGGAATTGTGCGAACACATGGAGTTGAAGCCGGGCATGAAGGTTCTTGACATGGGTTGCGGAAAGGGCCTCACTTCAGTGTTTTTGGCGAAGGAATTTGGCGTGACGGTATTTGCCAACGATTTGTGGATCAGCGCGACAGAGAACCTCAAACGCTTTGAGGAAGCCGGCGTAGCCGATCTGGTGTTTCCCATCCATGCGGAAGCACATGCCCTGCCTTATGCCGAGGGATTCTTCGACGCTGCCATAGCAATAGACAGCTACCACTATTATGGCGCGGATGAAGCTTATTTTCCCTGCACGTACGCAAAGTTAGTGAAGCCAGGTGGCCAATTTGGCATTGTGGTTCCGGGTTTGACGCACGAATTTGAGAAAGGCTATCCCGATACGCTTAAAGAGCATTGGGAGGGGGAAATGTTCAGCTTCCACAGCAAGGGTTGGTGGCGGCATCTTTGGGAAAAGACCGGCATCGTTGAAATCACAGCCTGTTACGATATGGAAGGACCTAAAGAAATATGGCGACCGTGGGCAAAATGGGCAAAAGCCAATCTCGGTTTCAATGATGTGGAATTTTTGGATTCCGACACTAATGATGACATTGCGCTGATTGTCATGAGCGCTACCAAACAACAAAATCGATTAATTTCAGGAAGTTCACCATGTGGTTCAATATAATATTGGGCATTTTCTTCATCGGCATAGGGTTGGCGGTTCATGTTTTTAAATGGTACTTTTTGATTTCGGGCTATAACACTATGCCCAAAGAGAAAAAGGCCAACGTCGATACCGCAGGGCTCGGACGTCTGATGGGGATATATGCCTATATTAATGGTGGCGTTTTTATTTTTATGGGTGTGCTGCAGGCTTTGGGATTCAAACCCGTTCAGACGCCAGCTTTTGTATTTTTCATTATTTCCACAGTTTATTTATTGGTCAAGGCTCAAAAATATGACGGGAATATCTTTGATCAGGACGGAAAAATCCGGAAAGGGGCAGGAAAGCAATTAGCTGTGCCTGCAGCCATCACCGTTGTCACATTCATCTTTGTTGCTGTTCTGCTGTTTTTTTCATCCCGCTCAACCGAGGTCAGTGTTTTTGAAGAAGGCATAGAAATCCATGGCATGTATGGCGAAGTCTACACTTGGGAAACCATCGAGTCTGTAGAGCTGAAGGAAGAATTACCCACTATTGAAATGCGCACCAATGGTTCAGCTCTGGGTTCAAATTTGAAGGGGCATTTCAGAACAAGAGAATTGGGTTCAGTGAAGCTATTCGTTGATGCCCAAGAGCCTCCTTTCATTTATCTGGAAACTGATGGCGGAATCACGATCTTTAATCTGGAGAATGCAGATGAAACCAAAGGGATTTTCGAAGAAATTCTAAGTCGTAGAGATTAAAAGGCGGTTAGTGTTTAGTGCAAAAAGTGCAGGGTTTTGCAGAAAAAATCAAAATGGCGGAGGATTTTGTCTTATGAAACCAACCAAACAACAATTGCTCAGAAATCCCGACATAAAGCCCACAAGCGACGTTATTGCGGAAGCGCTTGGCGAAGCGAACAACGCCTACGTTAAGTTCATCGGCGAACTTGCGAACCACGAAATTCAAATGGAATGGCGTTACTACAGCGACGGGAAAGCCTGGCTTGCGAAAGGACTCCATAAGTGGATCGGTGTTCGTGGCGGCAAAAATGAAGTAACCGTTTTTTGGCTATCGATTTGGGACGGTTTTTTCAAGGTAACCATCTATGTCCCGGAAAAAGATCGTGCGGATGCATTTAGACTGCCGCTTGCTGATGAAGTCAAGCGATTGCTGGCGGATTCGGAACAAACGGGTGGGAAATTGAAGTATTTCCCAGTTGTTTTCGAAGTGCGTTCGGAGGAAATGCAGGCAGCAGTTTATACCCTTGCCGATTTCAAAATAAGCATAAAGTAAAACGGAATCAGGCGAAGAAACAGGAAACCCAAATGCAGTATCTTAAGGAAGAAAACATGAAAGAACTACAATTCTCGATCGAAATCAAGGCAGCAAAAGAAAAAGTCTGGGCAACGCTTTGGGAAGACACATCCTTCCGCGACTGGGCAAACATCATCGATGAAGGAACATACATGAAGGGCGCAATGGAAGAAGGCAAGGAGATCCAGTTCCTGTCCTCCGTCAATGGTTACGGTGTGACGAGCCTGGTGGAGAAACTCGATCCGAATGCGTTCATATTGTTCAGGCACAGTGCGGACACCCAAGCAAGCGGACAGCAGGAGCGCGAAAAAGAATGGACCGGCGGCACAGAAAGTTATACTCTTACCGAAAAAGATGGCGTCACGACGTTGCTGGTCAAAACTGAAGTCCCATCAGAAATGGAAGAAGTATTCACTGTCAGGCTACCAAAAGTCCTGGAGCGCATCAAAACGCTGGCGGTGAAGCATGAAGAATCTGAATGAATTGATTGAAGGTTATACGAATCATTTGAAACAAGGCGAAATTCAAATTGCCTACAAAGGAATAATGGAATTTTTGGGCAAATTAAGAGCTGCGTTTATCAAAAATCATCCGGATTACGATGTTAGCAGTATCTATCAAGGCTATATGGATATGTCCTATTTTTCTTTGAGCACAAAATCATTAAAAGCACAAGGTTTGAAAATCGCGATTGTCTATTTGCATGAAAAGGGAGTTTTTGAAGTGTGGCTTTCCGCCCGGAACAGGGATATTGCAAAAGGGTACGCATCTATACTAAACCGTAACATTTCGGATGATACGAACGTTTTTCATGACAGTAACAATCCGGATGCTATCATTGAATGCGTATTGACGGCCACACCAAATTTTGACGATCAAACTGCGTTGATCGAGACTATCGATCAAGGTGTGGAAAAATTCGTAACCACAATAATCGAGCGCTTGTAAAGGGATTTCGAAATTGCCCTTAGTGTCGACAACTATGAGGCGATAGAGAGGTAATGGAATGAGAGTGAAGTCAAAGATAGACGTTTGGATTGGAATTGTAATATGGGGAACTGTATTGATCATGTTGGTTAGCTTGATTTATGTACCGCAAAATGAAAAAATCTTTGGGTATGTAGTTGTTTTTCCAATGATCACCTTTATGCTTTGGATATACTTCGGTACATATTATGAATTCAGGAATGAATACCTTTACTGCAGGAGTGGGCCGTTCGTAGAAAAAATAGTCTACGAAAAAATTAAATCGGTTAAGCTTTCGCAGAATCTGCTTTCTTCAATGGCATTATCAAGGAAACGCATTGAAATCCGGCAGCACGGCAAGGGTTATATCACAGGTACGACATATATATCGCCTGTGAGCCGCGAAGAGTTTATGATGGAACTGATAAGCCGATGCAAAAATACAGAATAACAGTGCAAGGCGTTTTGCGTTATTATTCGGCAACGAAATCGGGTATAATACGTAAAGTACATGGCAGCAACAAGAAACAGAATCAGATAATTAAGGGAGATAAAATGCGAAACATAAAAATGACGATCGAATATGATGGCGGCAGATACCTGGGCTGGCAAAGGCTCGGGGATTCGGACAAAACCATCCAGGGCAAAATAGAGAATATCCTGTCGGAAATGACGGGAAGCAAGGTTGAAATCATCGGCTCGGGCCGGACGGATGCCGGAGCCCATGCCAGGGGACAGGTAGCCAATTTCAAGACGGAATCGAAACTGGAGTTGGCGGCGATGCAGGAATTTCTGAACCGGTACCTCCCGCAGGATATTGTCGTGAAAGAGCTGGAGGAGGTTCCGGAAAGGTTCCACGCCCGCTATCACGCTGCCGGAAAGAAATACAGCTATTATGTCTGGAATAATGTCGTGCCGTCCGCTTTCGAGCGCAAGTACAGCTATCATTACCCCGGAAACCTTGATGTCGACAGGATGAACGAGGCTTGCCGCAAGTTGGTCGGAACCCATGACTTCATTGGCTTCTCTTCACTCAAAAAATCAAAAAAATCGACGGTAAGGACCGTCAATGAAATCACGATTAGCAGGGAAGGCAATCTGCTGCACTTTGAGTTCATCGGCGAAGGCTTCCTCTACAACATGATCCGGATCATGATGGGGACGCTGCTGGAGATCGGGGCAGGAACAATGGAGCCGGAATACATCGACGCCATCTTCGAAAGCGGAATCCGGAGCGATGCCGGGATGACCGTGCCTTCGCAGGGTCTGTTCCTCGATGAAGTTTATTACGATTAATAAGGCCCGTCTGCCGCATGCTGGAAATAACCACTTGGAATGCTAGCTATGATAAGAAGCAGTCATGGGAGGAAAACTGATTTTGTGGGCACTACAGATAAATTTTATGGGATAGCGAATTTCAATAAGAATGATAAGGTTGTTTCAGAACTGGTTCATAACGGATTCGATCAAGAACAGCTCGGCGAATTGATGCTAAGAAATAAGGAATCAAAAGAATTTTTAACCGTTACGGTTTTTCAGATTGAATTCATCCGATCAGAATAAAACAGAAAGCCGCAAGGACCGTCAGGAATGTGACGGGCTTTGCGGCTTTTGGCGTATTGACAGGATCTTTGTCCCAAAGCAAATTACTTCAAAATAGCTTTTTAATTGCGGATTTTCGGGCAATAAAAATATTAATTAACGATATTAATTTATTGTTAAACGATAAATGGTGTGTTAGAATTATTTTATCAAAAACAGCGAGGTGTTTTAAATGCAGGTTAAACAAGGTGCAACCACTTTCTTAAAGGGAATTATTTTATTGTTTGGAATGGTGATGCTTGCTTTGTGTTTCTATTGGTTGCCTGTGATAGCCATCAGAGAACCGAAAGCACACCCAGGGGACTACTCGCTTTATCCCTTATTGATATTTGTGTATGGATGCTGCATTGCATTTTCTGTTGCCTTGTACCAATCTTTTACACTATTAAACTACATTGAAACGGACAAGGCATTCTCCGAGTTCTCTCTTCAATCTTTGCAGGTCATAAAGAAATGCGGGTTTACAATCATCTTCTGCATCGTGTTAGCGATAGCAACCTTAAGGATAATTGCTGAAGTATCAGGGGATGATGCGGCAGGTCCTATATCATTAAGTCTGATGGGGATTTTGGCAACAAGCAGCCTAACTGCTGTTGTGGATGTGCTTCAAAAACTCTTAAAAAATATTATGGATACAAAACAGAAATGAGTCCATCGTGCCAAGTAGGAAGTGCCAGGACATTGACAACTAGTCTCCGAAAAATTATAATCAAATGATATCAATCAAATAGATAACCCTCTTTTTGCCACCGGGCAAGGAGTTCAAGGTGTTCAGAAATATTCCGTAGGTCTTTGAAGGAATGTTTCCGGGACACCTTTTTTATTTTGAAAGGAGCATGCAATTTGGAAAAAACATTACTGAGGAACTTTTCAAAGTACGTCAGCCTGAATATTTTGGGGATGATCGGGGTGTCGTTCTACATTTTGGCCGACACGTACTATATCGCGAAGGCGTTGGGGGCGACCGGGATCGCGGCGCTGAATTTCGCCATTCCGGTATTCAGCATCATCCACGGCATCGGTTTGATGATCGGCATCGGCGGGGCAGCCCGTTACGGCATCCTGAAATCCCAAAACAACGAGAAAGAGGCTGAAGGGGTCTTTGCGCGTGCGCTCAAGCTGGGCGTTGGGATAGGCTTGGTGTTTGCCCTGCTCGGTTTATTCGGTTCGAAACTATTGTCTTCGGTTCTGGGGGCGGATGCGGTCACACTGCCTCTGACGCATGCCTACATGGCAACGATCATGGGTTTTGCGCCGTTTTTCATCCTGAACAATACGGTGCTGGCGTTCGTCCGCAATGACAACAATCCCAAACTGGCCATGCTGGCGATGCTTGGCGGCAGTGTTTCGAACGTCATCCTGGACTACATTTTCCTGTTCCCGTTCAATATGGGCATGTTCGGTGCCGCCTTTGCGACGAGCCTTGCCCCGATCATCAGCCTGGGCATCCTCTCGCTTCATTTCGCAAGAAAGAAATCCCGCCCCGCCATTTTGGAGCACAAGCTGACGCTCCCGGGGGTCAAAGATATCCTCAATCTGGGCTCCTCCACTTTCGTCATGGAAGTGTCCTCGGCGGTAGTGCTGACGACTTTCAACATGTTGATTCTGGGGCTCGAAGGGAACAAGGGCGTTGCCGCCTACGGAATCGTCGCAAATATTGCCTTTGTGGCGGTCGCGATCTTCACCGGACTGGGGCAGGGCGTGCAGCCGCTCATCAGTAAATATTATGGTCTGAAGGATCGCAAGACGGTTCGGCGCGTGAACCGCTATGCACTGTTGACGGCGGGCTTCATCGCTGTCTTGATTTACCTGGGGACCTTCTTCAACTCGGCAGCGTTGACCGGCCTGTTTAACAACGAAAATGATCCGGTGATACTAAAGTTGGCTGACAGCGGAATGAAAATCTATTTTCTTGGATTTTTCTTTGTAGGAATCAATATCGTGACGGCGATGATACTTAGCGCAACCGAAAAGGGACGGGCCGCTTTTGTCCTTTCGGTTCTGAGGGGACTTGCGGTTATCGTACCGATGGCAATCCTATTGAGTAGCCTTTGGGGAATGACAGGGATCTGGTCATCATTTGTGCTTTCCGAGCTGATCGTTGCCGGATTTGCACTTTATTTAACGACTGCCACCGAAAAGGGAACCATTGCTTATGGAAATCAGGACTGAATCTATAGGATATTAAATGTGTAATTTTTATCGTATAGAGTGAGGATACCAACGAAAAAAGGGTGAAGACCGTTAGAATTTTTCAGTTATACAACAATTGATACAGTTTAGCGTCTGATTATATAACAGATACATCCCTATTTAAAAGCTTTTTTAACTTTTTTAAAAAAAATTAGGATAACTGTTATAAAATCATTCGTGATGGTGTATAATGTGAATATAAAAACAAACTGCTGAGATGCGGAGGAATTAGTTTATGAGTAATGCATGGCGTGGCTTTAAAGGTTCTAAATGGCAAGAAGGTATTGATGTTCAAGAATTCATCAAAGATAACTACACAGAATATGTTGGCGATGACAGTTTCCTGGAAGGACCTACAGAAGCGACAAATGAGTTATGGCAAGAGATCATAGAACTTAAAAAACAAGAAATCGCTAATGGCGGGGTTTTGGATGCAGACACTTCTGTTGTCAGTACAATAACTTCTCATCCGGCTGGATATATCAACAAAGATTTAGAAAAAATCGTTGGGTTACAGACAGAAAAACCATTGAAACGCGGCTTGAACGTTTATGGTGGTATCCGTATGGCAGAAACAGCATTAAAATCTTACGGTTATGAGCTTGATCCGGAATTGGATGAGTTTTATACAGAACATCGCAAAACGCATAACCAAGGTGTCTTTGATGCTTACGATGACGACATTCGCATGGCTAGACGCAACAAGATCGTTACAGGATTGCCCGATGCTTATGGTCGCGGCCGTATCATTCCAGACTTCAGACGTATCGCATTGTACGGTGTTGATTACTTGAAGAAACAGAAACTGAACGACTGGAACGCATTGCAAGCAAAAACGTATACTGAAGAAGACATTCGTTTGCGTGAAGAAGTTTCAACGCAATATCGTGCATTAGGCAAACTGATTGAATTAGGCAAAATTTATGGCTTCGATATCAGCAGACCGGCAGAAACTGCACAAGAAGCAGTGCAATGGGTTTACCTGGGATTCTTGGCCATGGTTAAAGAAGACAATGGTGCTGCACAAGGTTTAGGACGTATTGCAGAATTCTTGGATATCTATATCGAGCGTGATCTCCAAGAAGGTACTTTGACTGAAAAAGAAGCGCAAGAATTGATTGACCACTTGGTAATGAAAGTGCGTATCGTTCGTCAACTCAGAACACCAGAATACGAAGCTTTGTTTGCGGGAGACCCAACCTGGGCAACATTGACATTTGCAGGTATGCTTGATGACAACAATTCATTGGTGACAAAAAATACCTTCCGATTCTTGCAGACACTCTATAACATGGGGAACGCACCAGAACCTAACATGACTTTGATGTGGAATGAAAAACTTCCTAAAGGATTCAAGGATTTCTGTGCAAAAGTAAGCATCGATACAAGTGCGATCCAATATGAGAATGACGATGTTATGCGTCACTATTATGGAAGTAATGACGTTTCAATCGCTTGTTGCGTAAGCCCGACAGCAGGGGATACAGGTAGTTCTATCCAGTACTTCGGTGCCAGAGCGTCCCTTCCTAAGATCTTAACGTATGCCGTTACGGGAGGTTACGATGAGAAAAACAGAAGTAAAGTTATCGATGGCCTAGAACCGATCACAGATGAATACCTGGACTATGACACGCTGATGGAAAAAATTGATGCTGTCATGGATTGGGTAGCGACAACTTATGTGAGAGCATTAAACATCATCCACTACATGCACGACAAATATGCATACGAAGCTGTTCAATTCGGCTTGCTGGATACAAAACTTCACAGAATGATGGCTACAGGTATTGCGGGTATCGGATTGGCAACTGACTCAATGAGTGCTGTTAAATATTCCAAAGTCCGTGTCGTTCGTGACGAAGAAGGCTTCCCGATCGACTATGTCGTTGAAGGAGAACAATTCCCGACATTCGGTAACAACGAAAAAGAAGCGGATGAAATTGCTGACATGCTGATCAAGAAATTTGTCGGCAAGTTGAAAGCTCAACCTACTTACCGTAATGCTGAAATCACAACTTCTATTTTGACGATTACTTCAAATATCGTTTACGGAAAAGCAACAGGCGCCCTATTCAGTGGACAAGATGCGAAATTCAAAGGCTACAGAGAAGCATTCACGCCATTGTCTCCAGGAGCTAACCCAAGTTACAGCAGTCCTTACAAAGGTGCATTGGCAGCATTGAAATCAGTTAGTACGATTGATTTCGAAGACGTTAAAGATGGTTCTTCTTATACATGGGCAGTTCATCCGAAAGCATTAGGAAAAGAACGTGACGTTCAAATAGAGAACTTAACGATGCTGTTGGACGGATACTTTGGAAAAGATGGCGGACATCACTTAAACGTCAACGTATTCTCCAAAGAAGGACTGGAAGAAATGTTGAGAAATCCGGAGAATTATCCGCAAGCTACCATCCGCGTATCCGGTTATGCGTTGGAGTTAGCAAAAGCAACGAAAGCACAAATTGCTGACTTGCTCGAACGCGTTATTCATGATTCATTCTAATCAAAATAAGAAACAAAGTCTGTCTTCGCGGCAAGGTCATTAAAGACAGCAAATTGACAACTGTAAAAAAGTGAGAATGCATTCACAATTGAATGCATTCTCGCTTTTTTTTTTCATTTTTGTGCGGTCGAGGCCAAATGGTTGAATATTACTCAGATATTCGACAATTTTGAGCACTACGCTGAGCAGTTCTTCTGATTTCTGATCGCCAATCCCGCTGTGAACCGTTAAATGTTGGTGAACTTCGTCACTAGGATGTTGGAAACAATATGCTAAAATAAAAGTAAAGAGCGAATTCAAAATATGCAGAAAGAGATGATGTATATGGAAGAATTTAAACCGGAAAGAGAGTTCAGACTGACGCTGGAAGTTGTAAAAGAACTCTGGTCAAAAACCTATAATACCAATGGAAAGCCTGATTGGTCACACATCTTACCTTATTATGACGATACTATCTACTTTAAAGACACGATACAGGAAATCAGAGGGATTGTGGCATTTAAGGAAATGACGGATAGACTGACAGAACGATCAAAAGATTTGGGTATGAAACTAGTTAAAGCTGTGCAGCAGGGGAATGATATATTCATCGAATGGGAGATGACGATCAGCTACAAGAAATATCCTAGTTCCATCCTATATGGACTTTCAAGATTAACCATAAATGAGCAGGGTAAAATTATTGAGCAACGGGATTATTATGATCTTTGGGGAGATATATTTGATAACATCCCGTCATTCGGTAATAAATACAGAAAATTCATGAAGAAAAAATTTGGGTGACACTATGAAAACTAATGGGATAAAGTTCGGGAAATATTTTAAAGAATATCGTTTGTCCGATGTGCTGGCAATGATAAAAAATAATTCTAAGCGCCCGCTGATCTGCTCGGATGCCTGCAAAGGCAAGTTGGTCGTCATAACTGGAGCTACTTCCGGAATCGGCTATGCCGTTGCCAGAAAGTTTGCCTCAAAAGGTGCAGATTTGATTTGTATCAACCGAAATAAAGAGCGCTCAGAAGCTTTAAAACATGAAATTGAGAGCGTGAACAAAGTCAAGTGTGACTACATTTTAGCTGATTTCAGCAGCATGGATGATACGGATAAAGCTGCGCATAGTTTGTTGGAACTTGAAAAACCGATTGACATTATTATTCATAATGCTGGCATTTATCTTACAAAACGACAAATCACTTCAAATGGAATCGAGAAAGTCTTTATGGTAAATTACCTTTCGTCTTTTATCATGAACTATATCTTAAAAGAGAAACTAATATCCCAGGGAAAGTGTCGGATTATCTTGGTAAACTCAGAAGGGCACCGCTTTGCGGCTTGGGGGATGCGTTTTGATGATCTCGATTGGTCAAAAAGACATTATTCCGGTTTGAAAAGCTACGGTACAGCCAAACTCGCTGAACTCTTAGCGATGATAAAATTTGATGAGTATTTCCGAGGATCGGGTGTAACCATCAATGCCATGCATCCCGGAGCTGTAAAAACAGCCACTGGACAGGACAATGGACCATTATACAAATGGTTCAAGAAGAATGTATTGGACAAAGCATTGCAGCCTGTTTCGGTTGCAGCAGAAGCGATATACTATTTAGGGGTTTCTGAAGATCTGGATACATGCAGTGGTGAATTCTTCAATCTGACAACTCTTGAAGAACCTGCTCCCCCAGCGCTGGATATTGAAAATGCAAAAGTTCTGTGGGAAATAAGTTTGAAAATGGGGAATTTAAATGAATAATGCAGAACAGAAAAAATATGATGCCATAATTGTAGGCGGCGGACTTGCAGGACTTACATCTGCGGTGTTTCTTTCTCAGGCAGGCAAGAAGATTTTGCTGATAGAAAAAAACGCCGAATTTGGTGGCTTGGTCAATTCATTTGAAAGGGACGGTTTTGTTTTTGATGCTGGAGCCAGAGCCATATTAGGAGTCGTTTTGGCGATGCTGAAAGACTTGAATCTTGATATTGAGGTCGTCTCAAGCAAAGTTTCCCTTGGCGTAGAGGATAAAATCATCGGCATTGAAGGCTCGAATTCTGTTGGCGAATACAGAGATTTGTTGGTGAGCCTCTATCCTGATAGCGTAGGGGATATTGACAAATTCATAGAAGTCATGATCAGAATAATGAAATTGATTGATATTATCTATGGTATTGATAATCCATTATTTAAAGATATCAAGAGAGATAAGGAGTACGTAATAAAAGAACTTTTGCCATGGCTGCCGAAGTTTATGTTTGCAATGAGCAGGATCGAAAAGCTTTCCAAGCCTTGTGATGAATATCTTAAACAACTTATTAAAGATCCTTCCCTCATAGATATCATTTCACAACATTTTTTTAAAGGCACACCGACATTTTTTGCTTTGAGTTATTTCACATTGTACAGCAGCTATGTGTATCCGAAAGGTGGGACAGGCAAGCTTGCCGAAGCATTGGTGGAAAAAATCCAAGCATTGAATGGTGACATACTCCCGAATACGTTTGTAAAAAAAATCCATTCCGACCAACAGGTGATTGTCGATGAAAACAACAACGAATACTATTATGAAGACCTTGTTTGGGCTGCAGACCTAAAAACTTTTTACACTATCACTGATTTGGGTAACCAGGCTCCGAAAATAAGTGAAAAGTTTGAAACAACAAAAGCATTGATGGCAAAAGGCAGGCCCAGTGAATCTGTCTTCTCGCTCTATTTGGAAGTTGATTTGCCGGTGTCTTATTTTAAGGACTCCTTCAATGGGCATCTGTTTTACACACCATCCAGAAAAGGGTTGGGCAACATCAATAAGAGTGAGCTTAAGGGAATGCTGGGAAAATGGGGAGAGACGGATAAAGGAGAAGTTCTTTCCTGGCTGGATCGTTTCCTGGAATACAACACTTATGAAATAGCGATCCCGGCTATGAGAGATTCTGATTTGGTCCCGGAAGATAAAACGGGTTTAATAATCAGCCTGCTTATGGAGGCGGAATTGTTCGATAAAGTCGAAGAATCGGGCTGGTATGAGGAGTTCAGAAGGGAAACTGAAAATAAAATAATCAGCGTGCTTTCTGAAAGTTTATGTCCCGAGTTAAAAGATAAAGTGGAGAAGCAATTTTCCTTTACACCTTTAAGTGTTGAAAATCGAGTCGGAAGTGCTGGTGGGGCAATCGTGGGCTGGTCTTTTGAAGCCCCGATCCCGGTTGTCTATAAAATGCAGCAAGTGAACAAATCAGTGCTTACGCCGATTCCGAATATTTATCAAGTAGGGCAATGGGCCTATAATCCAGCCGGAACACCTACATGCATTATCACAGGTAAATTAGCTGCTGATAGGATAATTAAAAAACACAAATAATATACTGAGGGTCAGTCCCTGTTTTCATTGTTGAAGGTGGAATGGATGATATGCCTTCAAAGGGTGTACACTAGTATCAAAGATTAAATCAAGTAGATTAAATTTACTAAATATGAGGTAAAGGGATCATCACTGATAAATTTACAAATTTAGGCTTCGCGGACAGGTTCGCGCAGGAGGCGACCCTTTATCCAGACCTGCATCCGGCAAGAGTCATCGCGCAGTACAAGGAATTGTACCGGGTCGCGACCGCCGAATCGGAGCTGCTGGCCGAAATATCCGGAAAAATGCGTCATGCCGCAGCCGAAATGTCGGACTATCCGGCGGTCGGCGACTTTGTGCTGATCGACCGCAATGAGGCAAGCCGGGACCATGCCATCATCCATCATACGTTGACCAGGAAAAGTGTGATCATCCGGAAAGCTGCCGGGAAAGCCCATGATGTCCAGGTTGTGGCGGCGAACATCGATATCGCGTTCATCTGCATGTCGCTCAACAACGATTTTAATCTGCGCAGGCTCGAACGTTATCTTGCGATCGCCTGGGACAGCGGGGCAACGCCGGTGATCGTGCTGACGAAGGCGGATCTGTGCGCGGATATCCCGGAAAAACTGCGCGAAATCGAAACGATCGCTTTCGGTGTCGATGTGCTGGTCACATCGAGCTTGAGCGAGGACGGATACACAGCCGTCCTGAAATACATTGTGCCGGGCCAGACCGTCGTTTTCATCGGCTCATCCGGTGTCGGTAAATCGACTTTGATCAACCGGATCCTTGGGGAGGACCTGAACGAAACGCGGGAAATCAGAAAGGACGACAAAGGACGGCATGCGACGACCCGACGCGAATTGTTCCTCGTTCCGACAGGCGGCTGCATCATCGATACCCCGGGGATGCGCGAACTCGGTTTGGAAAGCGCAAACCTGACGAAGACCTTCGTCGACATCGACGAACTGGCGGCGCAGTGCAAATTCAAGGATTGCAAGCACGAAAAGGAACCGGGTTGTGCCGTCCAACAGGCGATCACGGAGGGCAAACTGACCGAAGAAAGGCTGCAGAGCTATCTGAAACTCAAGAAGGAAGCCAAGTACGAGGGCCTGAATTCCAGACAGATAGAGAAGGAAAAAATCAACACAATATTTGCCGATTTCGGCGGCATCAAGAATGCCCGAAATTTTGCCAAATCAAAGAATAAAGACAAATAATAAATTTGGAGGAATCACAATGAAATTAGGGATCATCATCGAAACAAAGGAATACGAAAAATCATGGAACGCCATGAGGTTTGCTGTGACTGCGAAGAAGACCGGCCATGAAGTGAAAGTCTTCCTGATGGGCGAAGCCGTCGAAATCGAGAACATGACCCACGAAAAATATGACGTAGCCGCACAAGTGCAGGCTTTTGCCGAACTGGACGGTGAAATACTGGCTTGCGGCACGTGCCTGAAGTCACGCAACATGGAAGGCTCGGACGTTTGCCCGATCAGCACCATGATCGACTGCGTCCAGATGGTCGAATGGGCAGATAAGGTCGTTACTTTCTGAGGAAACCTATGAAACATTCTGCAAATAAACAGAGCAATAAGAACAGAAAACGGATGAAAGAAAAAGAAATTGTTGAATATGGCAGTGATGAAAATTTTTTCTTTATAGTCGATTACACTCCCGGCGGAACTCCTTACGGCATCACATGGGAACAGGCAGCAGAAGATGGACTTTTGGATTCTGAGGAAACGAATGAACCTGATCAGGACTTTCCTTTCTAGGACAGGGGTGAAAAACAACAGTGAATATCAACAATTTTCAAAATCTCATCAACCGAACCATTTTGGATAGAGGATACAATTATTATATGGGCGGCAATGTGGATGAGGATTATGTTCGAAGGGGCAACACCTACCTTTTTCAGGTTGAAGGACGCGACAATTATGAAGTGACAGTAGAGATTGACGATATGGGAGAAATCATCCACTCCGAATGTGATTGTCCTTACGATCTTGGCCCTGTATGCAAGCACGAAGCGGCAGTATTTTTTCAGCTCGCCGAAATCATCAACAACGGAAGCGTCAAATGGGACACAAAGGAGGCCTCAACTAAGCAACCCGGAATCGAAGAGGTATTGAACAGTCTCCCTAAAGAAGAGTTGATAAAAATAATAATGGCTATATCCTTTAAAGATGCAACATTAGAAAAAAGTTTGCTCGTGACGTATTCGAAAGGGGATAGGGAAGAGGAACTAGCGAAATGTGCCAAGTTTATGCAAGCCGTCGTCAGAAAATATGCAGGCAGAGGCGGAGTTATTGAATACCCAAAAGTCAGTGCTTTTGCGGATGAGATAGGGAGTCTCCTGGAAAAGGCGAAAAAAACTGAAGACAGCCTATTAGCTTTGGATATCATTATCCTGCTCCTTCATGAAGCAGTGGAAGCCTACCAATACGCAGATGATTCTTATGGCGATATAGGAGGGCTTGTCTCGGATTGCTTTGAGGTGATGGAAGATCTTGTCCTCGGCGAAAAACTTGCCGCTAGCTCCTTAAAGCAAAAACTGTTCAATAGACTCTTGGAAGACAGTGATGGCGCAATCTATGAGGATTGGCA
Organism: Trichococcus ilyis; assembly: GCF_900109135.1. Lineage (GTDB taxonomy): Bacteria > Bacillota > Bacilli > Lactobacillales > Aerococcaceae > Trichococcus > Trichococcus ilyis. Next base: position 51,917 of record NZ_FNYT01000019.1, read on the forward strand.
AGAATACACAATCGATATTCTCAGATTGTGCGCGGAAGTTGCGGATACAGAAGAGTTAAGAGTCAAGCTAAAGAGCAAAATAATGGCCTATTTCAACAACAGCACTACTGATGACTATCGAACGTATTATACTGAAAGGTTGCTGCACATTTTGCATAGATTGCTTGTCGTCTATGGGACAGAAGCTGAAGCGGTGCAATTCGAGGAGGATAACAGTGCATACGCATCCTTCCGGAAGTTGCTGATCGAGAGAGCCAACAAAGAGAAAAACTTCGAAAAAGTCATCGCACTGGCGCTGGATGGGGAAAAATCAGACAAAGGATATGCTGGCAGAATATCCGATTGGAAGGAAATCCGCTACGATGCTTACAAAAAATTGTCCTTAAAAATTGAACAGGCGCGTTTGGCAAAGGAACTGCTTTTTGATGGCAAATTTGACTATTATCAGGAACTTAAAGAGTTGAATACCGAGGATGAAACAACGTTTTATAGCAAATTAAAAACGTCTTTGAAAAACGATCAGCGTTGGCAAGCCAACAGCGTGTATCTTAGTCTGATTAAATATGAAAAAGATACGGATGAAATCATGGCGTATGTCAAAGAACATCCACAATACATCGTAGATTATGCAGACCTATTGAAGGAAGACTATAAGGATGATGTGGTGATTCTCTATGCGAACCATATAAGATCCGCAGCTGATTCATCCTCGAAAAGAACTGCCTATCAAGATGTCTGCAGCCTGATCAGACGGTACCAAAAAATTGCCGGAAATAAAAGTGCAACTGGATTGGTGAACGAACTGCTTCTGCGTCACAAGAAAAAGCGTGCTTTCGTGGACGAACTCGGCAAGATAAATTCTGTATAATTTCTGTTTCGCTATTGAACAATCCCGTTAATATCGTATGATAAAAGTATCTTCTTAGGAAAGGTACTTTTTTTGTTGCATATGGTTGGTGACGCATACAAAGGGTGCCTTTGCAGGATTACCATAACGTGTAGGGTAAGGAGCAGGTAATTTGAAATTTAGTGCTGCCGCATTCTCGTGACTTCAGTCATGAGTTAGGCAGCAAGGTCTGGTTTCATTCTTCTAAGTTTGCGAACGCATGTTCGCGGGTGTATAATGAAGCCAAAGAGGTGAGCGTCATGCTAAAAGCCTATCAGTACCGTTTGTATCCCAATCAGGAACAGAAAATCTATTTCGCCAATTGTTTTGGCTCCGCACGGTTCATCTTCAATCAGATGTTGGCTGACCGAAAGGAAATTTATGAAGCATACAAAGACGACAAGGAACTGCTGAAATCCATCAAGCCGAGGACCTATACGTCCTTCAAAGAAGAATTTCCATTCCTGAAAGAAGTGGACAATTTGGCTCTGGCAAATGCCGGCCAAAACCTGAATAAAGCCTACCAGAACTTCTTCCGCGACAAATCCGTCGGTTTCCCGAAATTCAAAGCCAAGCACAAATCAAGGGCTTCCTATACCACCAACAACCAGGGCGGAACCATCCGCATCGAAAACGGAAAAATCAGACTGCCGAAGATTGGTTCCGTCACAATCAAACAGCACCGGGATTTTGATGGGCTGATCAAGTCCTGCACCGTTTCCATGAATAAGGCCGGTAACTTCTTCATATCCATTTTGGTGGAACAGGAAACAACAGAATGGCTGCCGGCGGAACACAAAATCGGCATCGATCTCGGCATTTCCGACTTCGCCGTCACCACAAACGATGCGGGCAACAGTGAAAAACACCCGAACCCGAAATGTCTGTGGAGGTCCGAAAAGAGAATCAAGAAAGCCCAACGCGCCTTGTCGCGTAAGCAAAAAGGCAGCAAGAACCGGGAAAAGGCACGCTTGGTTCTGGCCAAGAAACATGAAAAGATTGCGAACCAGCGTAAGGACTTCCTGCACAACCTCTCCAACCAAATCACGGACGAAAACCAAGTCATCGTGATCGAGACGTTGCGGAGCTCGAATCTGATGAAGAACCACAAACTTGCGAAAGCAATCGGGGATGTCAGTTGGTTCGAATTCAGCCGACAGTTGATGTACAAAGCGGAATGGAAAGGCCGGACGCTCATCAAGGCGGACAGGTTCTATCCGTCCAGCCAAATCTGTTCCGCTTGCGGACACCGCGACGGCAAGAAGGCCTTACATGTCCGTGCTTGGACCTGTCCGAACTGCGGCATAACCCATGACCGGGACATCAATGCCAGCAAGAACCTCTTGGCTTTGGCCAAGTAAAAGAAAACCAATGAGGCAGGGACTGCCTTTTGAGCCTACTCCATATCCATTCCCGCTGTCTGCAAAGACATGCGCAGGCAAGGAAGGAGTTCGTAGGAAGCTCGCGACTTAAGTCGTGAGTAGTTCACGAAATACGAACGGGGAGGCATCGTGCTCGAAGATTCGCCGGAAGACTACGAGCTTCTCGAGAATTATCCGGCCGATTTCCTGAGCTTCTCGTGTTACGGCTCGACGACCGTCACCACGCACAAGGAGGACTTGGAAGGCGGCAATCTGTTCAATGGCGTGACGAATCCATATTTGCAAACGAACGCGTGGGGCTGGGCCACCGACCCGGCTTGTCTGAGATTGGCGCTCAACACCCTTTTCGATCGTTACCAAAAACCGCTTTGGATCGTGGAGAACGGCATCGGCTGGGACGACAAGGTTGAAGCGGACGGCAGCATCCATGATGATTACCGGGTCGAATACTTGAGACAGAACATTCAATCGATGGATGATGCCATCAACATCGACGGTGTCGACTTGATGGGCTACACCATGTGGGGCTGCATCGACCTTGTCAGCGCCGGAACGGGCGAAATGAAGAAACGCTACGGTCTGGTCTACGTCGACCGCAACGATGTCGGTGAAGGAACATTGGCAAGAAGCAAAAAAGACAGCTTCTATTGGTACAAAAAAATGATCGCTTCCCAAGGAGCGGATTTGACTGACCTCCCTTCAAACGAGGCTTTGGCAGTCAACTAAACCGTCCTTGTCACGGGTAATCTCAATTTAAACAGCATGAAGCTCCCCATCAGAAATGATATTGGGGAGTTTTTTGTTGTGAAATAAAGCTCCTTCTAGTCGGTAAAATGGTAGAATGAGGTCAGATAATGAGAGGGCTTACTTGAACCGGAATAACATTATTAGAATGCAAGGACAGCCAAAAATTGTTTGTTCCCGAGGGCCTATTTCCCATACTTACCTTTTAGTGCGTAATTTACAGCCTGGAAATTCGTGCTAGACTGATGCTAAGAACAGCACAAATAAATCATTCAAAGGGGAAGAAAAGTATGAACGTAGCCATGAACGCAGAAAATTTTATCCCGGTAAATTCCTTCATCAGCAACATTGATTTTGACGGAACCGAAGTGCTCAGGGTCATCAAAGATCCGAAAATCGAAGCTTTTGATGAGCCGACCTACGCGAAAGTGAGCGGCAGCACGTTCAAGAACGGCACTGTCGAGGTGAAAGTGCTGAGCCGTCTGTTGCCTTACGCTCCAGAATTCGCCAGGGGCTTTCTTGGCATCGCCTTCCGCATCAACGGAAATGACGAGCAGTTCGAATCGCTTTACATCCGTCCTACGAACGGCCGGAATGAGAGCCAATTGCGAAGGAACCGCTCCACCCAATATTTTTCGTACCCTGATTTCAAATTCGACCGTTCCAGAGCCGAAAGTCCGGGCGAGTACGAATCATATGCTGACATGGGGTTGGATGAATGGATCGAACTGAAGATCAAGGTGGAGGGCGAACATGCGGAACTGTATGTGAACAATTCGAAGTATCCAGTATTGGTGGTCAACGACCTGAAGCTCGGGCCGGATGCGGAAGGCGCCGTTGCGCTTTGGGTTGAGGAAGGCACGGAAGGCTTCTTCAAGGACCTGAAGTTCAATCCGAGCTGAGGCAGTAATTTTTTGATGACTCCGCGGAAAGTTCCGGGAAGGGGAGGGATTCCTATGTTGGGCGCGATCATCGGGGACATCGTCGGTTCCCGTTTCGAGTGGCACAATCACAAAGACAAACATTTTGAATTGTTTACGGAGGATTGCCGGATGACGGACGACAGCATCATGACGCTCGCAGTTGCCAAGGCCCTGATGGAAACGGAGAAGGCAAGCGCACGCGACAGCAATGATTATGATCCCTTGCTTGCAAGAATGAGTGTCACATATATGCAAAAATTCGGGCGCCGTTATCCCGAGTGCGGCTTCAGCCGGGCTTTCTTCCAATGGATCGTCAGCGATGACCCGCAGCCATACAACAGCTTCGGCAACGGAGCGGCGATGCGGATCAGCCCGGTCGCCCATACCGCAAAGTCGGAAGAAGAAGTTCGCCGACTTTCCGCAGCGGTAACCGGGGTATCGCACAACCACGCAGAGGGCCTCAAAGGTGCGGAAGCCACCGCGATGGCTATCTATTTGGCGCGCTCCGGTTCATCCAAAGAAGAAATCAGGAACAGGATCGGCGCCAACTATTACACGCTGGGTTTCACGCTGGACGGAATCAGGGGCGCCTACCGCTTCACCACCGATTGCCAAGCGACTGTCCCACAGGCGATCGAAGCTTTCCTCGAATCCGCTTCGTACGAGGATGCCATCCGCAATGCGGTTTCGCTGGGAGGGGACAGCGATACGTTGGCCGCCATTGCCGGTGCGGTCGCGGAAGCCCATTACGGGATTCCGGAACAAATGAAACAACGGGCGCTGGCCTATTTCGATCCGGAATTGCTTTCGGTATATCAGGATTGGGTTCGCTTCACAAGAAACTAAAAGTCGATAGAAGAGGCTGGTACACAACCCCAGCCTCTTTCGTCGTTATCCGCTAATTTTTTCTCCGTCATTCTTCAAAATCGATAACGGTATTTTTCTTCTCCGGCGAACGAAGGCCTCGCCGGCGTTCAGGCTGCATGCCGCTTGCGACCTCCGATAAGCGGTGCTTCTTCGGAGGTGAGGCCGAAAGTTACCGGTGTTCTCCGGAGAGGGATCTTTCCCCGGAGGTGTGCACACATTCCGTTGATCTCCTTCGATTGGCTTTTTTTGGTGTGTCAAGGCAAAGAAGTGGTGTTGCGCATCAAAAAGGCAAGGAAGTGCTTGCAGGCGATCGGCAAGGTCTGCTGTTCCTTCATGACGAGGCCGATTTTTCTCGTGACAGCCGGTTCGATTGGGAGAATGGCGACATCGTAATTCGTCTTGCGCAAGACGAGTTCCGGCAGGATGCTGATGCCAAGGCCCGTTTCGATCATCGACAAAATCGAGTAGTCGTCGTGGACGCGCAAGGTGATGTCCGGTTCCAGCCCGAGCGCGCGGAATGCCTCCAACGGTTCGCTGAGGTTGCCTTCCTCCAGCAGCAGGAACGGTTCCTTCGCCAATTCCTCCAGCGTGACGGAAGGGCGGGCAGCCAAGGTGTGGTCTGCCGGGACTACGGCACGCAGTTCGCCTTCTTTGATGAATTGCGTTTCCAGTCCGCTGACGGCGTCTGGATTGACGAACCCGAAGTCGACTTCGCCGGTCCGCACCCATTCAGGGATGCTGGTGTAATCGCCCTGATGCAGGACAAAGCGGACTTTGGGATAAAGCTCCTGGAAGTGCTTGATCAGGCCCGGCAGCCAATGGCAGGAGATGCTGGAGATGGTTCCGATGCGGATAAGCCCCGTTTCCAACCCTTTGATTTCATCGGCTTTTTCCTGCATCGCCTGATGCTGAAAAACGGCCCGCTGGATGAACGGGTAGAGTTCTTCGCCTTCGAGCGTCAGGCGGATGCCGACCCGGGAGCGGTACAGCAGTTTTATGGCCAATTCCTCTTCAAGCGAGGCGATTATCTGGCTGACGGCCGATTGGGTGTAGCCGAGTTTGTCCGCGGCTTTCGTGAAGCTGCCGAGTTCGACGATTTTTTGGAGCACAAGCAATCTTTTCATGGCACACATTACCTTTTCTTATATTGGTATTAGAACTATTTGTTTTACTGATGTTTCCTTTCAGTATATAGTGGATAATTGAACTACTCCCACCTATGCTTATGCTTAGAGGTGGAAGATTCCTAAAAACTCCGACCTATCGGTCAGATTCTCGTTAGGCTAACCCCGTGGCCCCCACGGTTCTGGAAGCTAAAATACGCATGGCTTCCTGCTTCAAGTTTATGCTTGCGTTCAGATCCCGGTCGTGATGGCTCCCGCATTCGGGGCAAGTCCACTTACGCACACGGAGACTCTTCACGTCTTTGTTTTGGTAGCCGCAACAGGAACATAGTTGGCTGGAAGGGAAATTTTTTGCTACAACAACGACTTCTTTCCCATACCAATTCGCTTTATACTCCAGCATTGTGCGGAATTGCGACCAGCTGACTTCGCTGATGGCTTTCGATAGTTTTCGGTTCTTGACCATGTTGGCTACCTGCAGATCCTCAATCCCGATCACATCGTGGTTTTTGATGACGGCGGTGGAGATTTTATGCAGGTAATCGTTCCGTTTATTGGTGATATCCTCGTGGATACAGGCGACCTTGCGTTTCTGCTTCTGGTAGTTTTTCGCCTCGAACAGCTTCTTGCCGTCCTTGCGGGCTTGCTCCATGCGGCGGGACAGTATTTTTTGTTCCTTCGCCAATTTCTGTTCCAGCGTTCGGAAGAACTTCGGATTCTCGAAGACGGTTTTGTCCTCATCCGATAGGATGGCGAAGTCTTTCAATCCGAGGTCCACACCAACGATAGCGTTTGTTTTGGCGATGGGACGGAGTTCGACTTCGCACAAGATGGACACGAAATATTTTCCGGACGGATTGCGCCGAATGGTGGCGTTCAGGATACGCCCTTCGGGTTCCCGACTCTTGGTGAATGCAACCAGCCCCAATTTAGGGAGTTTCAACTTGTTCCCGACAATCGCGATGTTTCCGTTCGTATGCTTGGTGGTGTACGACTGCACCGGATTTTTCTTGCTCTTGTAACGGGGATAACTGTTCTGTTTCTTGAAGAAGCGGTCGTAACTGTCCGATAGATTCCGCAAGGAAGATTGGAGGGCGGTACTGTCGACCTCTTT
>NZ_FNYT01000060.1 GCF_900109135.1 Trichococcus ilyis
CCCACCTATGCTTATGCTTAGAGGTGGGAGATTCCTAAAAACTCCGACCTATCGGTCAGATTCTCGTTAGGCTAACCCCGTGGCCCCCACGGTTCGGGAAGCTAAAATACGCAGTGCTTCCTGCTTCAAGTTTATGCTTGCGTTGTAATCCCGGTCGTGATAGCTCCCGCATTCGGGGCAAGTCCACTTCCGCACACGGGGATTCTTCACGTCTTTGTTTTGGTAGCCGCAACAGGAACATAGCTGGCTGGAAGGGAAGTTTTTTGCGACAACAACGACTTCTTTCCCATACCAATTCGCTTTATACTCCAGCATTGTGCGGAATTGCGACCAACTGACTTCGCTGATGGCTTTCGAAAGTTTTCGGTTCTTGACCATGTTGGATACCTGCAAATCCTCAATCCCAATCACATCGTGGTTTTTGATGATGGCGGTGGAGATTTTATGCAGGTAATCGTTCCGTTTATTGGTGATATCCTCGTGGATACAGGCGACCTTGCGTTTCTGCTTCTGGTAGTTCTTCGCCTCGAACAGCTTCTTGCCGTCCTTGCGGGCTTTCTCCATTCGGCGGGACAGTATTTTCTGTTCCTTCGCCAATTTCTTTTCCATTGTTCGGAAAAACTTCGGATTTTCGAAGACGGTTTTGTCTTCATCCGATAGGATGGCAAAGTCTTTCAATCCGACATCCACGCCAACGGTAGTGTTTGTTTTGGGAGTGGGGTGGGTTTCGACTTCGCACAAGATGGACACGAAATATTTTCCGGACGGATTGCGCCGGATGGTGGCGTTCAGGATACGCCCTTCGGGTTCCCGACTCTTGTCGAATGCAACCAGCCCCAATTTAGGGAGTTTCAACTTGTTCCCGACAATCGCGATGTTGCCGTTTGTATGCTTGGTCGTGTACGACTGTACCGGATTCTTTTTGCTCTTGTAGTGGGGGAAGCTGTTCTGTTTCTTGAAGAAGCGGTCGTAACTGTCCGATAGGTTCCGTAAGGAAGATTGGAGGGCGGTACTGTCGACCTCTTTCAGCCAGAGCGTCTCCTCTTCCTTCTTCAGCAACGTCAACTTGGCGGAACAAGTGTTGTAATTCAATCCTTTTCCTGTTTCCTGATAGGTTTTGTTCCATTCGGACAGGAAATGGTTGAACACGAACCGGGAGCAGCCGATGGTCTTGGCAATCAGGATTTGTTGTTCCTGATTGGGGTAGATC
>NZ_FNYT01000002.1 GCF_900109135.1 Trichococcus ilyis
ACTCAACTTTCGCAGTAGAAAAAGTTGAGTGAAACTTTACGTGTGTTGCTTTAATCTGTTGTTGATTAGGTACCTTGACAATTGAATGCATAAGAAAAACACCTCGTTATTTGGTATAGTTTAATTACCACAAAAAAACTACCAATAGCGAGGTGCTTATCACTATGATAACCAATAATGGCCTAAACAATCAACTACCAAATTCATTACAAACTGTATTCGAAGAACTTCAAATCCTAAAACACTTGAGAAATGCTGGAATCAAGAAAGGCAACGGCTTTTCCTGCGGGTATTTGTTCCAGCTGGTTTTCTGCTTCATCTTTGAAGGCAAAAATTGGTTCAGAATGCTTGAAAGCAAGAAATCCGTTGGATTGCCCTGCAAGGACGCTGTCTATCGTTTTTTGAACAGTCCAACCTATAACTGGCGCCGTTTTCTACTTTCCTTAAGTGCGGCCACAATCTCTAAAGTCAGTGTATTGACCACTCATCATCGACCAAAGGTCTTGATTATTGATGATTCTGCCTACGAGAGAAATCGCAGCAAAAAAGTAGAATTGCTTGCGCGCTGTTTTGATCATTCTTCACAGAAAATGCGCTTTTACAAAGGCTTCCGGATGCTTACGCTTGGTTGGTCCGATGGGGCTACCTTCATGCCCATTGATTTTTCCCTGTTAAGCTCAACCAAAGCCAACATTAACGGGATTGATGAAAGGATTGACAAACGCACCTGCGGGTATAAAAGACGGAAAGAAGCGCTTGAAACTGCGCCATCCGCTATCCCTGGTATGATTCAACGCGCCCTGAATTCCGGCGTTGAGGCTTCCTACGTCCTGATGGACACCTGGTTCACACAACAGCCCTTGATTAAATCCATTACGGAACAAGGCATTGATGTAATTGGAATGGTCAAAGCTACCAACCAGCGCTATTCGGTGGACAATAAATGGGTTGATCTGAAGAACCTTTATAAACTCGCTACACCTACAAACCATCACAAGGACATTTTACGGTCCGTCCATACTACAATGGCCAACGGGATTCCCGTAAAGGTTGTCTTCATACGAAACCGAAACAACCACAGCCGCTGGCTGGCTATCTTAAGCACGGATTGTTCCTTGACGGAACAGGAAATTGTCCGTATTTACGGTATGCGTTGGGACATTGAGGTGTTCTTCAAGGCGACAAAATCGCTTTTGAAACTGCAGAAAGAAGTGCAAGGTAGATCGTATGATTCTCTCGTCAGCCACACAACAATTGTGTTCGCACGGTACATTGTGTTGTCTTGGCAGAACCGATGCAACACGGATGAGCGGACATTGGGTGGCATGTTTTATGAACTTTGTGATGAATTGAAAGAACTTGATTGGGCTGTAGCATTACAGCAGTTAGTCGAAATTCTTGAAGAAGCTTTGGAAAAAACATCGAAAAAATTTAAAAATTTCATCAAAAGTCAACTACAGCAATGGTTTGCAAGTTTGCCCAATTATATCAAGGCATACTTGCCTATTTTGAGCTGCGAAAGTTGAGTTAATCATATATAGCCTTAATAGTAATTATTTGTTGATTTTACCACCACTTTCTTGTTACATTCAACCAAAAATGCTATAATGTAGCAAGAAAGGAGTGACGTTCTTGAAATCATATAGTGTCAAACAAATTGCTGAAATGCTTGAAACAAACCCGGAAACGGTAAGGCGATGGATTCGAACTGGAAAGCTCCAGGCTCAGAAGGCCTCGAATAAAAGCGGGAATGTGATTTTTGAGAATGCGCTTAAAAGTTTTCTAAAATCCACCCCAAAGTATGCGGCCATAGCGCTAGCTTCAGGTCCGGTCGGATTTGCTACATCAACAGCGATATTAGCAACATTAGCTGCTGGTAAGGCAATTGAATTGAAAGATCTAAATGATGCAACTGTAGATGGAGATTCCATCCAAGAATTTATTGAAGCTCAAATTGCATCGCTCGAGAAAATAATCGCACGTAAACGAGAAAACATTCTTCAACTTGAGCTAGAAATCTCAACAGAATCAGATCGTGTAAAAGTCCTAAGCCAAATGCTCGAACAACTCAACTTGCTAAAAGTACAAAAGGAGGCATAATCAATGAATTAACGTTTTCTGGTATCAATTGGTATTGCGTTTTCTGTAATTCTCACCTGAACAACCAATACGGATTTGATGATAGAAAGTATATTTGGCGCTTCGCCGAAAGCGGCTACAAGAACAGTATCTCATCAAACAACATATACGAGTCCGAAGAAGATTTCCGAAATAATAATGATTGATATGAAAGGAGCTGCTTACTAATGAGTTGGGATTATTCTGAATTATCACGTTTAGCAAAACAACACGGTGGTCCTAAAGAGTTGTTAGCAAAACATGCCGCATACCACTTTAAAAAAGGCGCTGTTTCAAAGAATCCTGTAATTGCTGCCGCAAGTTTGATCAGCCTAGGTGTTGGCATCGGAGGAACAGTCTTTTATTTCAATTGGAAGAACAAGAAAGATAGAACCATAATAACTGATTGTGAAATACATAAAATTGAAGATGAACTTATTTCTGGGATGGAACAGACTGAACAAGGAGAAGCCAACCAAGAGCCCTTTCAAAAAGAAGTGACACAAGATGAGCCACACGAAGAGGACAGACAATTGTAACGAGGATTTAGGCGTTACAATATAGTGTATAAAATAAGGTGGTGAAAAATGTTATGGGAAGACACAAACAGATGCCTGGAAAAACCTACAAAATAATTTTTCAAAATGATCAGGAAGCAAAAGTAATATGTACCTACCTTTGCCCTTATTGCAATCTGGATACAACGGTGCAAATTACGGTTAACGCTACGGGTTTTGACCTGTTAGAGTCTGGTGGTTTTTATGAGCCCCTTGAATGCCCACATTGCAATAAAATTTCAGATGTGAGATTTTGGCAAAGTAGTAGAATATAACACTTAGTGGCAGTAAATTAAGAAATAGCCGGATACTCGCGAAAAAATCGCATGGTATACGGCTATTCATGATGAGCACTAATAGGTGGGCTATTTTTGTATATTTCCGGTTTATTGAATACCTACCCTAAATTTTTAATTAACTGTTCAATTTCACAACAATATCATTTATACTAGATTCTATTTCATCCAACGAAATTAAATACCATTCTTTCGGGTTTTCAATTTTCCCATTCGCTGTTGGAACAGAGATTTGTACCTGCTTATCTTCAAATCTATGATGAATAGCTTTTTCTAGCTTCCGACCACTAAAGTTTTGGACTTTCCAGGTTGCAACAATTTTTACAGGTGCATATAGGTAAGTCGCTTCATTTTCAGCATTAGCAATACGTTTTTCAATGCTTCTACCAGCAAAACCAATTTTATAAAGATTTTTATATTTTGATATTTCAGGGTTAGAACTAAGAGATCTGACTACATAAATATATCCAGTGGTTACAAATTCATCAGTTCGTTCCTCAACTGTTGTTTCTCCCATAACATCACTCATTACTTCGGTTACCATTCGACCATGACGATTTTTATCAAATAGATTTGATGCAAATGATCTCAGTAGAATTTCTTTATTTTCAGTTCCATTTTCATATATAAGATGGAGCTTTGCGTTACGATAACCATGTTTGTCTTCATAATATTTACCTACAGATAGAACGTAAAGAAGAATCCCATTATCAATATAAAATTTACCTGGTTTAATGTTTTTTTCAGTATCGACAGGTATTATTTTTCGAGTACCATTTGCGATTTCTTTTTGAACAAGCTTAAAGAGAGGTTCGTATCGCTCGAAATGGCTGGCACGTTTCCGAGTACTATATTTATCCGCTGCATTAATTGTTCGCTTATATCTTGACAAGTCTAGCAGTGAATCAACTTTATCCTTTTTCTCAAATAGTTTATTATCATTAAGAATATCATCAAGAGATTTAGGATTTTCTTTCGACTCATCTAGAATCGTATTTTGGATATTGAGCAAGTTAAATTCATCAATCTTAGCGAGTTTCTGTATCATTTCTGGTCTCTCACGATAGCCTTTTAGTCTGGAAAACAATTTTCTTTCAGTCATATCTCGAGATTTTTTTGGCTCTTCTCCGCCATTATTTTTAATCCATTCGATAATCTCTTGAAATTTTTCAAACTCTGGATCAATTCGCTTAACTTGTTTTTTAGGAGTTTCAGCTATTAATTCATCAAAAATTGGGTCTGAAAAAATGTCATCAAGATTAAATTTATCCATTATCTCTTTCTCTCCTTAATTGCTCCAAGCGCAATAATGCATAGGCTAATCTTTGCTCATACTGGTCATGACTAGACTTATCTGGAATTCTACCATTTTCAGTTCTAAATTGAACAATTTGAGGATACAACATAATTAACTCATCCTCTGAAAAAGTAAATTTTATACCATCTATATAATCCTGGATAAAGCGTAAAGTTGGCGCATCTATCTCTTTTGAAATAACCTCATAAGCGCGTTGGAAGGGATTCACTTCGTCAATCAAATCAATAGAAATTTCATCAATGTTTATAAATTTATTCGCCATTCTAAGAAATTGATTTCCGTTAGTTCCTTCTTCACGTTCAGCAGACTGAATGACTGCTTGTGCAACTATATGTTGGCGGACTTCTTCGGTCTCATCATTTGATAAATCAGGATAGCTATTCATTATTACACGCGGTATAAGTTGTTTATTAATCACTTTTGCATCGACACCAGCAGCAATAGCTTGTTGAATTTGAGTGTCTTGTAAAATAGTCGCTTTCAAATCATTCAAATCGTTTTGAATAATGTTTTTTGAACGTTCGGTACTTGGTTCTTTTAACCCTTTGATGAAAATATCTGTCCCTTTTGATTTTTGTTCATCAGTATCTTTACGCTTAAAGGTAAAGTTTGGAGCAAGGACAGCTTCCATCAAAAGACTCGCAGTGATTGCCTTCATGATATTATTAACCGCAAACATTACCTCATCATCTTGAGCATCTGGTTGAGCAATTAAATTAGTAAATTGAGTGTGAGTTTTATTCGAACTATCACGAGTCACGCGCCCAATAATTTGTACAACTTCAGTTAACGAATTACGATAACCAATTGTCAAAGCATATTCTGCGAAAGGCCAGTCAAATCCTTCTTTTGCCATACCCAGTGCAATAATGATATCCAAATCCTCAAGTTCAGACATATTTCGGATATATTCTTGAACTTTTTCACGGCCTTCTTCATTAACTAAATCAGCAATCTTTAATACTCGTCCATTTTCTTCAGTTACTAGCCAAAGACCCGTATTTTCATCAAATTTTGCATCACCTAATTCCTCCAGAATACGGTCAACTTCATCATATTTATCTTTGGTAGATTCGCCGGAATTTACATTAGGAATATGAATAATTGTTTTCTTAGAAGTATCTAACACTTCTGAAAGTGCATCAGTGTAGCGCCCTCTATAAAAGCTATAGCCCATAGCAAAACTCTTAAGATGTTTGTAACCTTCAAGTTGCTCGTAATAAGTATAAGTTACCTTATCAAACTTTTGCTCATCAGTTGGTTCAAGAATTGGAACAGAGTCACCACGAAAGTAGGAGCCGGTCATCGCAATGATATGCGCAGAAGAATTTCCCAAAATATTTCGTATCGCATTACCAAGAACAGAATTATCATCTTGTGATACATGATGAAATTCATCAATGGCGAGTAAAATTTTGTCAAAATCCGAATCATTCAACTTCTCAAAAGCAAAACGTAAAGTCGCGTGTGTGCAAATCATTATATTATCATCCGGATGTGTTGAACGAATAAAATTAATAAACTGCGACACTTTGCTTTCACTTGTCCCTCGATTTGTGAGATTGTTTTTTGGATTGATTACCCAATCAGAAAAAAAACCGAATTGTGCTAATTCTGTGGTTTGAAAAGATTTTCCAATCGATCGCTCTGGAACTGCAATAATTGCTTTCTTTACACCTTGATTGGTGAGCTTATCCAAAGCTACAAACATCAAAGCACGTGATTTCCCTGATGCAGGGGGAGCTTTAACTAATAAATATTGCGAGGCTCGCTTTTCATAGACACGAGCCTGCATCTCACGCATTCCTAACGCATTTGTATTTTGGCTTTTTCCAGTGCCATTATAATTAATTTCAAAAATATTAGATGTCATTTTATCCCCTCACTTACCATTTCTTGATAAAGTTTCAATAATACACTTAAACGCTCCTCATCAGATTTGAAAGGTTCTTGCTTATAAGCACGCTCCACAATCCCATCAATTTTCTCATGAGCTTCGCGCAATCGAGCATTCATTGGTTTATTCGCACCGCCGTATAACTCAGCAAGAGTGCCACCTTCTTCCTCACGGACATCCAGCATTTCAAAAACGGCTTCTTCAAGGATATTTTTACGTTGAGTTGTAATATTTGGAATTGGGAAAGTATTGTAAACCATGCCTGCGGAATAGCGATACCGTGTTTCCAATTTCCCTCCAATTGCACGAAGCCAATTCATATGCATGCGGGATTCTAGGATGCCAAGGAGCCAAATTGGAGCGTCGTAGATTGTAAAATTAGGACTGGCTACTATCTCTGTCCCTTCAAAATATCCCATTGGAACATAATCACGAAACTCCGATGATACTTGGGGAACAAAAATAAAGTTAGATTCTTTATGCCTATACTCGCCATAACGATATGAAATAGTAGCAAGCTTTTTAGTTGCATTTCGATCGCTTGATAGTCTGTGCTTTCGTACAGCTTCTACTCTTTTCGCTATTTCTGAAATTTTTTCAGCTTCATTGTGATTTTGTTCTGTCAAATGAAAAATATATCTATAAGTAGAGGCGACAAATTCTTTTGAACCTATAAATTTTTTTAAATACTTTTCTATACCGGGTACTTGGTTCACTAATGAATAGTATTCGTCTTTTTCAACAATAAAATTTCCTCCATCATTAGGCATATCTCCTGAAGCAATTTCAGGAAATCCCGAAATTGATTGTTCCGCATTACTAACTATGATATTTTCCCCTTCTGTCAAATATGGAGTTATATTTTTAGCCAAAGTCCAAGTTTCACCTATAAAAATCCTCTTTTGAATAGTATTTTTTTTATCAGATAATCCTATAATTACAACTGTCACCCCTGCATTATTTTTCGCACTATTCGCCCACTTAAAAGAAGGGTATGCAAAACTAATTGAAGCATTAGTTTTGTTTAGAATTGACGGCCATAATAATGAAACTTGCGAACCCTGTGTGATTGAATTTGTACTTACAAAGCTTAATTGTGATAAAGAATTCTGAACAAATTCTGCCCCTTTTATAAACCAACCAGAAATATAGTCCAAATCTCCAGTATTAATCTGATATTTGTGGAAGACATTGGTTAAGTCAAGGTTTTGATTTTGTTTCTGTTTACGTGCTCCGACATAAGGCGGATTTCCCATAATATAAACTTCATCATTAGTTCCATGGGGAACAACCTGATTCCAATCTACTTGTAAGGCATTAGCATGAACGATATTTCCAGATTCTTGCAATGGCAAAATCCGCGGCTGATAATCCGCAAGTGATGCAGTCATCTCGACATTCATCTGATGTTCTGCGATATATAGAGAGAGCTTTGCAACTTCGTGTGCAAAGTCATCCAGTTCTATTCCTGAAAACTGATCAAGTTTAATTCTGGATTGTTTGAGAAGATTACCTTGATAAACATCTTTCTCATTCAGAGATTCACGCACTTCTCTTATTTTAACAAGACAGTTGATTTCAAGTCGACGGAGTTCCTTATACGTTATAATCAAAAAATTACCGGAGCCACAAGCCGGGTCTAAGAATTTGATTTTACTCATCCGCTTTATTAAGTTTTCAAGTTGATTGATGATATCGCGTTGTTGCTTGCGTCGCTGTTCTTCAGTAATATCACGCTCGAGATAATCATCCGATCGGTCTGCCAAACGTTGGTATTCTGTTTGGATATCATCCAAAAAAAGTGGTTTAATGACTTTCATGATGTTCGGAACACTTGTGTAGTGCATTCCTGAGACTTGGCGTTCTTCCTTGTTCGCAACAGTTTGAATCATTGCTCCTAAAATGTCAGGATTTATTTCATTCCAGTTGAGTAGTTCGCCTGCTTCAATGAGTAACTTTCGGGTAAATACATTGAAATTTAAGTCATGATGGGGTTCTTTGAAAAGTTGCCCATTTACATATGGAAATTCTTTCAACCATTCAGGTGTCTCGTGCCTTTCGTTTTCAGGAACATCTAAAATTGAAAATAATTCTTTGATAACTGAGTTTAGATTGCTCCCATCGGCTTCAGTTCTTGTTTTTAGAATATTGGTAAAAGAACCCTTAGTGATAATTTCTGTATCTTCAGAGAAGTACAAAAAAAGTGAACGAATCAGAAAAAGATTAAAGGATTTCCCGTCAACTTCCTCTTTTGCAAGCTCTGGGTTGATTTTGACCAATTCATCATAAAGTTTTGTGAAACGCTCAGCGGCTTTAATATCTGCTGGATTTTCCTTTTGGTAATCTACTTTCTCAATCCCATTCCATGCAAGGAAAAACTCTGCAGAAGTTGGTAAATCTTCAAAGTTAATAGCAAGGGAATCGTTTGTTTTTGTATCTTTTGCATAAAGCATTTCAAAATCTGTTGTGATAAGATAGCGAGGTTTTTTATTCTGAGATTCGAATTCCTGCGTGATTTCATCAATAGCACGTAATGGATTGTTATCAACTTTTCGATAGCAAACTTTATTTCGTATCACAAAATCGCCATCACTCGATTTTGCCCTTGTGATGCTTGTTTTTGGAATATCAAAAAGTCCTAAAAAGTCAGCAATAAAAGTTTCTCTCTTTAAATTTTCAACAATTATTTTTGCTCTATCTTCAATTTCTGTGATAGATAATAAATTTTTCTTTGGCATTTGGTTTACAGTCCTTTAATTAGCTAGTATTTAATCTATTATAACAAAATTTGTAAGGGATTTTAAAATAGATAAGAAGAGAAGCGATATAATTTTAACAGATAACAAAAAAATTGCCTTATCACTAAATGATAAAAGCAATTTTTTCTAGCTTTGCTGATTTTTGGAGGGAAATCAATTAATTTCTATAATAGTTAACCTTCCATTAACTCAAAAACCCTTATTAAATCAGCGTAAAAACTAAATTTCTATCTTATAATTATTCCCACTCGATGGTCGATGGTGGCTTGCTCGTGATGTCGTACACTATGCGGTTGACGTGCTTCACTTCATTTACGATGCGTCGGGAAATCTTGTCCAATACCTCGTAAGGGATGCGTGCCCAGTCGGACGTCATGCCATCGATGGATGTCACGGCGCGGATACCGATTGTGTAGTCATACGTACGGCCATCGCCCATTACGCCTACGCTGCGGAAGCCTGGCAGGACAGTGAAGTATTGCCATACATCGCGTTCCAAGCCGGCATTTGCGATTTCTTCGCGCAGGATGAAGTCAGAATCGCGGACGATCTCCAATTTTTCTTCGGTGATTTCGCCGATGACGCGGATACCCAAACCAGGTCCTGGGAATGGTTGGCGCCAAACGATGCTGTCAGGCATGCCAAGTTGTGTTCCCAATTCGCGGACTTCGTCTTTGAACAGTGTGTTCAAGGGTTCGATCAATTTAAATTGCATATCTTCAGGCAGTCCGCCAACGTTGTGGTGGGACTTGATTGTTTGGGCAGTCTCTGTTCCGCTTTCGATCACATCAGTGTAAAGCGTTCCTTGCGCCAAGAAGTCGATGCCTTGCAATTTCGTAGCTTCATCGTCGAATACGTAAACGAATTCGTTACCGATGATTTTACGTTTTTGTTCCGGATCGCTGACGCCTGCCAGTTTGTCCATGAAACGTTTTTTCGCATCGACGCGGACGATGTTCAAACCGAATTTGCCGTGCAGGCTTTCCATGACTTGGTCGCCTTCGCCTTTGCGCAAGAGGCCGTGGTCAACAAAGATACAAGTCAACTGGTCGCCGATCGCTTTGTGCAGCAACACGCCGACTACGCTTGAATCAACCCCGCCGGAAAGTCCCAGCAAGACTTTTTTGTTGCCGACAGTTTCTCTGATTTTTTTGGTTTCGATCTCGATGAAGTTGGCGATCGACCAGTTGCCCGAGCAGCCGCAGACTTCGAAGGCGAAGTTCTTCAGCATTTCGTTGCCGTGTACAGAGTGCTGTACTTCCGGGTGGAACTGGACGCCATAGAATTTCTCTGCTTGGTTGGCGAAAGCCGCGACAGGACAGTTGTCGTTTGTGGCAGTCACTTTGAATCCGGCAGGGATTTCCGTGATTTTGTCGCCGTGGCTCATCCAGACAGTCTCGATGTCGGAAAGGCCTTTGAACATCGGCGTATCCAAATCAAGGATTTGGATGTCGGAACGTCCGTATTCTCTTTCATCAGCAGGAATGACTTTTCCGCCGAAATGGTCGGTCATCAGTTGCATGCCGTAGCAAATGCCCATTACTGGGATGCCCAAAGCGAAGATGGCCGGATCGACTTTGAATGCATCGTCTTCATAGACGCTGTTCGGGCCGCCGGAGAAAATGACCCCTTTGACGTTCCCCATCGCTTTGATGTCTTCAGCAGTTGTGCGGTGTGAAACCAACTCTGAGAATACGCCGAATTCGCGGATGCGTCGTGTAATCAATTGGTTGTATTGACTGCCGAAATCCAGTACGACGATTTTTTCCAACTCGGTAAATTGCTCTATCATCTAATAATCTCTCCAATTTCCTTAATATTTTTTTATGTACAATTCATCAATAAAGTGATTCGTTGTTTTGTGAATCACTAAATTTGCCCGTGTGATCGTGGGATAGATATACTCCCGAAGGTTCTTTAGGTTGACCCTTTTCCAGACGCCTCTGGCCATCTCGATGGCGTCTTCGCGCTTGCCGATTGCGTAGTTGTAGTAATAGTTGTCGGGCTGATCGATCGCCAGGTCCATCAGCATTTCGAAGCGTTCGATGTACCATTTTTCGATCATCTCTTCCTCGGCATCCACATAGATGGAAAAATCAAAGAAGTCGCTGACGTAAATCTGTTGGTTGCTCGGCAACTGCAGCACATTGATCCCTTCCACAATCAGGATATCCGGATGATTCACTTCCTCGTAATCACCGGGGACAATATCATAGATGCGGTGGGAATAGACCGGAAACCGGACATTCGGCTTGCCTGTCTTCACATCCAACAGGAATTGCACCAAATTCTCCATATCGTAGCTTTCCGGGAAGCCTTTGCGGTCCATGATGTTGCGTTCCTTAAGTATCCGGTTCGGATACAGGAAACCATCCGTTGTCATCAATTCGACTGCTTTAGTAGGATAGGCTCGTTTCAAAAGATTCTGCAGGACACGCGCTGTCGTGCTTTTCCCGACCGCGACACTCCCCGTTACGCCGATGATGAGCGGAGAAGGCTCATAGGGTCTGCCAAGAAATCTGCTTTTATCCCGCTGAAGATTCCGGTACTGCTGCAAGTAAATATCGAACATATGCACCAAGGGCACATAGACATCCTTGACATCTTCCAATGAAAGCCTATCATTTAATGATGTCAATTCCTTCAGTTCCTCTTCCGTGATTGCCGGAATGGAATCTTGATGAAAAGTTTGCCATTCTTCACGATGGATTTCGTAGTAATTTCTATCTTCTATCATAGCTTTTCCCTTCTGGAAATAATCAAACTTTCGGTAATTGTATCACACTTTTCTGAAAATTTAACCCCCATCAAATACGAACATTTAATTTTAATCGAAACCTAATCTTTGTTTTCTGCGGCGGGATAGCTTTTAAAGTTTCTTTTAAAACCCAAAGATTTGATTTACTTTGCATTTTTGCTCCGATACAATGAAAATGATGAAAGAAAATAGTGAAAAATATGTGCCGAAATTGTCGGAATTGCATAAGCGTTGCCTGCGCAAAGCAGAGCATTACAGAGTCGCCATGCTGATTTGCAAAATCCAGGCACAGCAAGCATAATAGAAGACGCGCAAGGATCAGCGGGGCATGAAGTTGTCCAGCTGATCCATAACCAGTAAAGGACGATCCCAATATGACAAAAACAAGCTGCTCAACCGGTAAGTCGCACGGCAAAATCATCCTGATGGGAGAACATGCCGTCGTGCACGGAGAGCCCTCCATCGCACTGCCTTTCCCGGCAGTCGAAATGACCGCGACCGTATGCGAAGCGGATGGACCTTTGACCATCGATTGTTCGTATTATAACGGCATCGCTGCGGAGATGCCGGAAATCCTGGAAAGCCTGAAGACAGCCATCCAATCGGCCTTGGCCGAGCTGCAGGTTTCGGACAAAAATTTGGCGATTTCGCTCGCGAGCACCATCCCGGCTGAAAGAGGCATGGGCTCCAGCGCTGCCGTATCGGTGGCTTTGACCCGCGCGCTTTTCGCCTATTTTGGCAAGCCATTGGACCAAGCAACCCTGCTCCGGCTCGTCAACATATCCGAAAAGGTCGCACACGGAAACCCGAGCGGTCTGGATGCCGCCACGGCAAGCGGAGACGATCCGCTTTTCTACATCAAAGGCCAACCTTTCGAGGCTTTCCCGCTGAACCTGAAGGCCTACCTGATTGTCGGGGATACCGGTGTGACCGGGCAAACCAAGGAAGCCGTAGCCAGCATCGCCGCGAAACTGGACGGGGAAAATCCGCAACCTTACCGCGATGCCATCACGCGTTTGGGCAATTTTGCGCAAACAGCAAAGGCCGCAATCGAGGCGAATGACCCGCAAAAACTGGGGCAATTGATGAATCAGGCCCATGACGTGCTGTCATTTTTGGATGTGTCCAGCCCCGATCTCGACAGACTCGTGGCAGCCGCCCGCTCTGCCGGAGCGTTAGGCGCCAAGTTGACGGGCGGTGGACGCGGCGGCTGCGTGATTGCCCTAAGCAACAGCCGCACCGAAGCGGAAAAAGTCGAAACAGCAATACTCCAGGCCGGAGCGATCCGGACTTGGATCTATCAAATGGGAGGAACTGAAGATGCCGAATAAAGCCTGTGTCCGTGCACACACCAATATCGCACTGATCAAATACTGGGGAAAGCGGGATGAAACGTATTTCCTTCCCATGAACAGCAGTCTTTCCCTGACCTTGGACAAACTCTACACGGATACGATGGTCGTCTTCGATGGGACGTTCACGGAAGATGCCTTCTATCTGAACGGCGAGAAACAAAGCGAAAAAGAAACCAAAAAAATCTCCAAATTCCTCGATCTGTTCCGCGAAGAGAAAAAAACAGGCCTGCGCGCGCGCGTGGAAAGCATCAATCACGTGCCGACCGCAGCCGGTTTGGCCTCATCCGCATCGGCCTTCGCTGCCTTGGCAGGAGCCGCCAATCTGGCTCTGGGTCTTGATCTGGATCCCCAACGCCTCTCGACTTTCGCCAGACGCGGCAGCGGCAGTGCGACCCGCAGCATCTTCGGCGGGTTTGTGGAATGGGACATGGGCACCTGCTCCGACGACTCGCTCGCGGTGCCGGTCGATGACGCCGGCTGGGATATCGGCATGGTCATCGTGGCTGTCAACCAAAAAGCGAAGGAAGTCTCCAGCCGCATCGGCATGAAACGCACAGTCGAAACGTCGCCCTTCTATCCGGCTTGGGTGGAAGCGGCGAAAAAGGACATAGTGGACATCAAAGCAGCCATCGCCGCCAAAGATTTTGTCCGTTTGGGCGAAATCACCGAAGCGAACGGGATGAAGATGCACGGGACCATGCTGGGGGCCGAGCCGCCGCTGTCCTATTGGGAGCCGGACAGCATCGTCGCCATCAAGACCGTCCAGGCTTTGCGCAAGCAAGGCATCCCTTGCTATGTGACGATGGATGCCGGTCCGAATGTGAAGGTGCTGTGCCGTCTTTCTCAGGCCGAAACGATAAAAGCGGCATTATCGGAACATTTCGCAGCGGATAAATTGATCATCACCGAGCCCGGACAAGGCATCCGGGAATTGACGGAAGAAGAACGCGCTGTCTATGATTGGAACGCTGACTATCCACAGAAAGGGTTGAAGGCATGACTGTAACAGAAGCAAGTGCTCCGGGTAAATTATTCATCGCCGGGGAATATGCGGTAGTGACGCCGGGCCATCCATCGATTCTGGTCGCTCTGGATCAGTTCATCACCGTATCATTGGAAGAGGCCGATACGGTTGGGACGATCCGTTCCGCTCAGTACGGCGGATTGCCGATACCTTGGACCCGTGAAGAGGATCAGCTGGTCATCGACCAACGCGAAAATCCTTTCCTCTACATTACCGAGGCGGTCAAGGTGACGGAGCGCTACATCAAAGAATCCGGGATTCCGTTGTCCTATTTCCATCTTTCGGTCAGGAGCGAGCTGGACAACGCCAGCGGAAAAAAATACGGGCTTGGATCAAGCGGTGCGGTGACGGTCGCGACGATCAAAGCCTTGCTGAAATTTTATGCAATCGATCCGGACTCCGAACTGGTCTACAAGCTGGCCGCCTTGGCGCATCTGTCCGTCAAAAGCAACGGTTCCTTCGGCGACATCGCCGCGAGCACTTACGGCGGCTGGATCGCCTATGCCTGCTTCGACCGGGAATGGGTGTTGGAGAAGTCTGGGGAGCTGACGCTGACCGAATTGCTGGAAACAGCCTGGCCGCAACTGATGATCCGGCCCTTGACGCCCCCACCCAATCTGCGGCTGGTGATCGGCTGGACCGGCTCGCCGGCTTCGACCACGCATCTTGTCGATCGCGTGAATGATGTCCGGGGCGGCATCGATGATTTCTACAAAAATTTTCTGGAGGACAGCAAAACGTGCGTGAACGCCATGATCGCCGCTTTCGAGCAGGGCGATCTGCAGGCAATCCAGGCCGGCATCCGCGAGAACCGTTCGCTGCTGCAGCAATTGACGGCGCACACCGGTGTCGTCATCGAAACGCCGCCGTTGACGCAATTGTGCGATTTGGCTG
Organism: Trichococcus ilyis; assembly: GCF_900109135.1. Lineage (GTDB taxonomy): Bacteria > Bacillota > Bacilli > Lactobacillales > Aerococcaceae > Trichococcus > Trichococcus ilyis. The sequence goes on from NZ_FNYT01000002.1 coordinate 14,977, forward strand.
AGCAGAAAGCCGGCGCCGCCAAGTCTTCCGGTGCAGGTGGAGGGGATTGCGGAATTGTCATCATCGACAGGCAATCGGGCATCATCCCTTTGATTTCGGAATGGGAAAAAGCCGGGATCATGAATTTGCCGCTGCACGTCTTCAGCTACTCACGCAACGCAGAAGCCATTGAATGGAAAGGAGCATCCGCATGACGCTTGATTCAAACAGAAAAGACCAGCATGTCGATTTGGCCGAAAAGCAGTATCAGCTGGCCGATCTGTCCGATTTCGGGAAAATGCGCTTTGTCCATCACTCGCTGCCCGCCCTGAAAGTGGCGGATATTTCGCTGCAGACGGAAATGGCCGGGATGAGCCTGGCGGCGCCCTTCTACATCAACGGCATGACCGGCGGCAGCGAACGAACCAAACAGATCAATGCGGATCTGGCGGCGGTCGCGAAAATGACCGGCTTGGCGATGGCTTCCGGATCCGTCAGCGCGGCGTTGAAGGATCCCAGCGTGAGCGACAGCTTTGCGATCATCCGCAAAGTGAATCCGAACGGACAAGTGTTCGCGAACATCGGCGCACACCATTCGCTGGAGAACGCCAAGCGCGCCGTGGCGATTCTGGAGGCTGATGCCCTGCAGATCCACATCAACGCGCCACAGGAAATGATCATGCCGGAAGGCGACCGCGACTTCACGATGTGGCTGCGCCAAATCGAGGAGATCACCGCGCATGTCGGCATCCCCGTCATCGTCAAAGAAGTCGGCTTCGGCATGAGCCGCGAAACGATCCGGCAACTGATTGATGTCGGCGTCCGGACGATTGATGTCTCAGGCAAAGGCGGAACGAACTTTGCCGCGATCGAAAATGCAAGGCGGACGGCTTTGGCCTACGACGATCTGGAGGACTGGGGCCAATCGACTTTGATCTCGCTGTTGGAGGCCGATACGCTTCGCGGACAAGCCGAGTTCCTCGCATCTGGCGGCATCAAGACGCCTCTGGACATCGTCAAGGCGCTGAGCTTGGGCGCGAAGGCGGTCGGGCTTTCCGGCCAGTTCCTGCATATGGTGCTGACCGATGGGCCGGAGCAGACGGCCGAAACGGTAGAAGCATGGAAGCAACAGATCACGACGGTGATGGCGATGCTGGGCAAAACTACGGTTGCCGATCTGGGTCGCACGGACCTCATCTTCCAGCGCGACATCCTCGACTGGTGCGAGATGCGCGGAATCGATTTCCGTCAATATGCCAACCGTTCCGTTCAGCGGTAATCGAACATGAAAGAAGCGCGCCAGCGACCGGCAGGATTACCGTTCGCTGGCGCGCTTTGTTTGATGTGGATGGTCGATTTATCGGCCGGATCCGGATGTGTCGGGTGTTGTGTAAGTGTTAAGTTGCGTACAGTCGACAGTTTGAGAGGATGTCAGGTGCACGAACTGCATTTCCGTTCCGAAGCCCGACAGATGGGACTTCTGTCAGGCATAATCCCAGGATAGTATCCTGAACTGTCGACAGATCAGGCATCTGTCGGCAAAACGATCACCGAAAAACTCAAAACACCCGACAAACCGCACTTCTGTCGGGTGTTTGGCGACCATTTCCGTCCCGAAACCCGACAGTCAGGCAACGAACGACATCCGCAAGCGGATGAGCCATCACAAAAAAGCTTGCTATTCGGCTGATTCCACAAACACCGCATCGGCTTTGACCTCTTCCGGTATCGTCAAGCCCAGCTCGTCGACTTTGGCTTGATTGATGTAGACGGAATTCTCTTTGACCAGTTGGACCGGATAAGTCGCGGGATCGGCTCCCTTCAGGATATCGACCGCAATTTGGCCGATCTGGGTGCCCATGCCGTATTGGCTAGGCGCGAAAGTTGCGACACCGCCGTCCTTCACCATCGTGTCGGCCGCCGGGAAAACCGGGATGCCGAACGCATCGGCCGCATCCACCAAAGTGGCCATTCCGCTCGCGATGACATTATCATTCGGCACATAGATCGCATCCACCTCTTTGGCGAGACTTTCCGCGGCTTGGGCGATGTCGTTCGTGGTGGTGATCGTTTTCGTGACGACTTCGAATCCGATGGCAGCGGCTGCCGCTTCGGCGCGTTGACCAGAGATGATCGCGTTGTCTTCGGCAGTCGTGTACATGACGCCGATTGTTTTGGCATCCGGAAGGAATTGCTTGATCAACGCCATCTGTTCATCGGATGGTGTCCGGTTGGAAAGCCCCGTCGCATTGCTGCCGGGAGCTTCCAAGGATTCGACAAGGCCAGCGCCGACTGGATCCTGAACCGCGCCGAGGATCACCGGAATCTCATCGGAAGCATTCTTCAATGCTTGCGCGGCCGGCGTTGCAACGCCGATCATGATGTCCGCATCATGGCTGACGAAGCTTTCGGCGATCGATTTCATGTTTGCCTGATCCCCTTGGGCGTTCTGGAAATCGATGGTCGCATTCTCGCCGTCGACATATCCCGCCGCCGCCAATTCATCCAGGATGCCTTCCGTGATCTGATCCAAAGCCGGATGCGTCGTGAGCTGCAGGATACCGATATAGACCTGTTCCCGTTCGCTTTCCGTCGTCGCAGCTGAAGAGTCGTTTTCCGAAGCCGTGTTTCCGCAGGCTCCCAGTAACCCGATTGCCACTATCGAAGCCATTCTTAACATGTTGTTCATCCCATTTTTCATCATCAAAATTCCTCCGTTTTCTGAAATTGAATTTTCGTCCCTATCCCAATCCGGAGCGGAAGCGCATTATTGGATGCAAAAAAACCGCAGAGACCCAAAAAGTCTTTGCGGTTTATCTATTCCCAGTATTGTAAAAGAAGGAAAAATCCGCATAGACGCTCGTCCAGATTGAATCATCTGAGGTTGCATCTATGGACAGTCCTGTCGCACGATCAACCTACGCTATGCGGCTTTGCCAGCCTTTCCTGTTCATTGCTGTTGCTCGCGTGACCGTTTGCATATTGACTGCCTCCCTTTCTTTGATGCTTTCATCATAAGCAACAAACAAAAGTATGTCAACAGAATAATGAAAATATGATGACAAAAACATTAAAGAATCCACACCATAAGGCTTATGCCCGCGATGCCGGCAATGACGGAAAGGATCATGTTTTTCGAATAATAGGCCACCAAAGCCGTCACAAGCGACGGCAGCAATTTGGCGTTATCCAATGCATTCAAGGAAACCTTGCCTTCCCAGAAAAAGATATCCGAAGCAATCAAGGCCGAAAAGATCGAAACCGGCAGGAAGCTCATCCATTTCTGGAACCAAAGCGGAATGCGCGCATTCTTCAGGGCAAAAATCGGGATCCATCTGGGCAGAAATGTCACCAACCCGCCTCCCAAAATGAGCCACAATGCTTGATCATCCACGCAAAATCCCCTCCTTTTCGTCTTTTATGTTCTGCAGATAGAGCCCAAATCCCGAGGCCAAAATCGACGTCAGGACGATGGCGATATTATGGTGCAACAAGCTCATCAGTATGACCGCCAGTATTCCGGAAAACACAGCCGTCCAGAACACGATACGGTTCTCGATCTGCGAAATCAGCAGGAAGATGAACATCGCAACCAAGATGTAGTTCATCACGATCGGCGACAAAGCAATGCTTTTCCCGGCCATCGCCCCTATCCCGGTGCTCAATATCCAGGTAGCATAGGCCGTGACATTGGCGGCCAAGGCTTTCGTCGGATTCCACATCCCCTCCGTTTTGAAGTACAGCGTGTTGACGGCGAATGATTCGTCCGTAATCGTCTGGGCAAAGAATATGCTGAAAGCTGTGCTCTTTTCGCGGATCCGGTGGGCCAGGCTGGAACTCATCAAGAGATGCCGCAGGTTGATGAAAAAGATCATAATGACCATTTCCAGCAGGCCTGCCCCCGCCACTGTCATCGAAGCGACCATGAACTGCGCAGCCCCTCCATAGATAAGCAGGCTCATCAGCATGACCGCCAGCCAATGATAGCCGGCTTGCTGCAGGAGCACCCCGCAAGCCAACCCCATCGGTATGTAGCCGAAACACACCGGATAGATGGCTTTCATCCCCGCAAGCCATTCTTTTTTCGACATATTGTCCCTCCTCTAATCAAAAATTCATGCTATTTTTCATTTTATCACATATTGACGGAAGAATCGGCGTGATTCCCTATCTGTTCAGAAAATCGTCAATTCCTTTTACAGAAAACGGTTGGTGCATTAGAATAGAGGAAATGTCCAATTTTGAAGGAGGAATTGCGGTGTACACAATCAGCACTTTGGAAATCACACTACGCTTACTTGCGGCCGTCATCGTCGGCGGCGTCATTGGTTACGAACGCGAAGAAAACCGCCAGGCTGCTGGGCTGCGGACGAACATCATCGTTTCCGTTTCCGCCTGTCTGATCACTTTGATCCAGGTCGAGATCGCTTATTACAGCCTGAATTTGGCAATCGCCAATCCGGATGTGGCATCCAGCATCACCGTCGACTTTACACGCATTATCGCCCAAATCGTCAGCGGGATCGGATTTTTGGGGGCCGGCACGATCCTCATCACCAAACGGGACACGGTCACCGGTCTGACCTCGGCGGCAACAATCTGGACGGTCGCCGGTCTCGGGATTGCCGTCGGGATGGGTTATTATTTTCTTTCTTTCATCGGCTGCCTGATCCTCTACGTCGTTCTGCATATCATCAAAAAAATCCGGACTTCCATTGGCGGACTTCACGTTGAGATCCGCTACCGGCAGCCGGAACTGAAAAAGGCGATCGAGCTGTTCCTTTCCGAGAATGAAATCGAAACTTCGGACATGAAGTTTCTGATCGAAAATCCGGAGAGCGAGCACCCGAACTACATCGTCATTTATGGGGTCGATTTGCCGCATTACTACAAGAAAAAAGATCTGGTGAACGGTCTGATGAACATGAGCAAGGACATCACGAATGTGTCCTTCGATCAATAATCAGAAAAGTAAAGAAGCACCCGGGGCGCGTTTCCGGTTGCTTCTTTATATTTATGCTGAAATGGATTTTTTTGAAGGTTTGCTGAAGTGCTCTGCTCCGGTGAACGGAGGCTTCGCCGGAGTTCAGCTCATATTCTGCTTGCGTTCTCCGATGGGGCAGGCTTGATCGGAGGTGCAGCTGGATAATTACCGGCGACCTCCGGCGGGCGGTCCCTTCACAGGAGCTGGGAAACATTTTCCGGCGAGCTTCTCCGGCCAACAAGCACACCAAACAAAGAAGGCCATCCCTTTTTTGGGGACAGCCCTCTTATCAGTCCGTGATGATATCGTGAATCAGCGTTATTTCCTTCTTTTCGGCCCCGATGGAATAGGCTTCCCGGATCAGTTTTTCGGCCGGGCCGAAATCTGCCTGGTTGGCGAACATCCTGACAATCGCTTCGCCTTTCTGGACCGGATCGCCGACTTTCTTAAGGATCTTCAAACCGGCCGCCAGATCGATCGTGCTTTCTTTCGTGGCGCGCCCAGCCCCAAGGAGCATCGCAGCCACGCCGATTTCATCGGCAACGATTTCTGTCACGTATCCGGATGCTTCAGCCAGTACATCCTGTTGATGGGCAGCCTGCGGCATCAAGGTGTAGTCTTCCACCACAGCCGGATTTCCGCCTTGGGAAGCAACGAAGACTTTGAATTTTTCCAGCGCTTTGCCGTTGCGGAGGTTTTCGGCCACGAGCGCGCGGGCCTCAGCCAGATCACGCGCTTTTCCGCCCAAGTAGACCATCTGGCTGCCCAATTCGATGCAGAGCGCCTTCAAGTCTTCCGGCCCGTTGCCCTTCAGCGTTTCGATCGCCACTTCCACTTCCAAGGCATTCCCGACCGCTACGCCCAAAGGCTGGCTCATGTCGGAAATGATCGCCATCGTTTTGCGGCCGGCCAGGTTGCCGATTTTGACCATCGCATGAGCGAGCGCCCGCGCATCCTCTTCCGTCTTCATGAAGGCCCCGGCCCCTGTCTTTACATCAAGCACAATCGCATCCGCACCGGCTGCGATTTTTTTGCACATGATGGAGCTAGCGATGAGCGGCAAGGAGTTCACGGTTCCGGTCACATCCCGCAGTGCATAAAGTTTTTTGTCGGCCGAGCAGAGATTGCCGGATTGCCCGATGACGGCGACTTTATTTTCGTTCACGATGGATGCGAATTCTTGTTCATCGATCTCGATATGGAAACCAGGGATCGATTCCAGCTTATCAAGAGTGCCGCCTGTATGCCCGAGACCGCGCCCGCTCATTTTCGCCACAGGCACGCCGCAGCTGGCGACCAATGGGGCCAGTACCAGCGTCGTCGTGTCGCCGACTCCGCCCGTTGAATGCTTATCGACTTTGATGCCTGCGATGGCGGAAAGATCGATCTGATCGCCGGATTCGGCCATGGCCATCGTCAGTTCCATCCGTTCTGCATCGGTCATGTCCTGGAAATAGACGGCCATCGCCCAGGCACTCATCTGATAATCGGGGATCGAACCGTCCGTGTAGCCCGCGATGATGAAACGGATTTCTTCCCTTGTCAATGCTTTGCCTTCTTGTTTCTTGATAATTAAATCTACCATTCTCATAGCTTGTTCCTCCATTTGAATCCGATTTTTTGCCTATCAAGCACAACGCAAAACGCATCAGTGTACTTTAGGTCAGCCTACCTTTTCGCTTCGATCACTTTTACGCCGTCTTTCGTTCCGACCAAAACAGTGTCCACGCAGTCAAGGAACAAACCGTGTTCCACGACACCGGTCAGATGGATCAATTCCTCGGCAAGCGCCTTCGGATCCAAAATTTCACCCAAGTGCAGATCGATGATGTTGTTCTTCTCATCCGTCAAATAAAAGTCGCCGGCTGCGGTCTTGCGGAATTCCGGATGATAGCCTTTTTCTTTGAATTTATTAAACAGTTGGATCGAACCGTAGCAGACGACCTCCACCGGTAGCGGGAAAGCGCCCAGATGTTTCACCATTTTGCTTTCATCAACGATCCAGATGACTTTCTTGGAATTGTCGGCAACAATCTTTTCGAACAGCAGTGCGCCGCCGCCGCCTTTGATCCCTTGGAAATCCTCGCTGATCTCATCGGCTCCGTCCACCGTGATGTCGATGCAAGTCACTTCATCCACGCTCCTCAAAGGAATCCCCAGCGATTCCGCCAACTCCTTTGTTTGGATCGAAGTCGTCACCCCAGTGATCGTCAACCCTTCCTCTTTCACACGTCTGCCGATTTCCTTCACAAAATAATAAGCAGTCGAGCCTGTCCCCAGGCCTACTGTCATACCATCTTTAATATATTCTGCTGCTTTTAGTCCAACCAGTTCTTTAAGTTCCATTTTCTCACGCGTTCCTTTCAGGATGATGAAGTCATTATATCATACGGAAAGGAAGCGTTTCTATGGTTGGCAACGGATACTCCGTTAAAATGACATTAGAATCCGCTAAAAAAGCCTACCGGTCTCCTGTCATTCCGCCAGCCTTTTCGCTATAATGAGAGGCAAGCTTTTATGAACCAATCAGGAAAGGGGATCAGTATGGGCCATACATTCAGAAGCATCTTCGATATCATCGGACCGGTGATGGTCGGACCTTCCAGTTCGCACACTGCCGGCGCCTTGGCACTGGGAAGAGCAGCGGCGCAATTATTCGAGGTGAAGCCGAAAAAAGTCACGATCCATTACTACGAGTCTTTTGCGGACACACATCTCGGGCACGGCACCGATTTCGCGATCATCGGCGGCATCCTTGGTTTTGCGGCGGATGATCCGCTGATCCCGCAATCACTGGAGATGGCGGAGTCCCAAAAGATAACCGTCAAATTCATTGAAGAAATCGGCGACTCTCCCGTCGGCCACCCGAACACGGCCACAATGGTGTTAGAGCGGGACAAGAAAAAGTTGTCCGTAACGGGCAGTTCCATCGGCGGCGGCTCGATCATCCTGAACAAGGTCGATATCGACAACTTCTCGATGCGTTTGGATGCCCATTTGCCCGTCTATTTCATCCACCAGAATACGCTCCAGTACCATCTGTACAGCGAGGCGGAATGGCAGAACTATTTTGCATTCAAGGGTTATCCCCTGAACGACATCCGCATCTTCCGCGAAAAGGATACCGAGTGGGTCATCCTCTATCTGGATACGCTCCCGACCAAAGAAATGATCTACGAAATCAACGAGCTGCCTTTCATCGAAAAGGCGATACTGATAAGTTAGGAAAGAAGGTATTTTGTTTTGTACGATACGATTGCAGAACTGGTGACCGCCGCTGAGGATAGCGGCAAACCGATTTCCGAATTGATGCTGCTTCAGGAAATGGCCAAAAGTCACCGCACCCGCGCGGAAATCTGGGATCAGATGCGCAAAAATTACCACGTCATGAAAGCTGCAGTCGAAAAAGGTTTGACCGGTGATGGCGTATTTTCTCCCACCGGCTTGACGGGCGGCGAAGCCGTGAAAATGCGGAACTACCGTCTGCGCGGCAACACGCTTTCCGGAAACGACCTGCTGATTGCGGTCGAGAGCGCCCTTGCCACAAATGAAGTCAATGCTTCGTTGGGCATCATCTGCGCCACTCCGACGGCAGGTTCCTCGGGGACTTTGCCCGGGGTGATGTTCGCCATCAAAGACAAATTAGCTTTGACGGAGGATCAGATGGTCCAAATGCTGTTCTGTTCCAGCGGCTTCGGCATGGTCATCGCCAACAATGCCATGATCGCCGGTGCCGCCGGAGGTTGCCAGGCTGAAGTCGGCAGCGCCTCCGGCATGGCAGCCGCTGCGGCAGTCGAAATCGCAGGCGGCACACCGGAGCAGGCAGCGGAAGCAATGGCGATGGCCATCAGCAATCTGCTTGGCCTTGTCTGCGATCCGGTTGCCGGACTGGTCGAGATTCCTTGCGTCAAGCGCAATGCCATCGGAGCGGTCAATGCCCTGATCAGCGCCGATATGGCCTTGGCCGGGCTGACGAACAAAATCCCCGCCGATGACGTGATCGAAGCGATGCGCAAAGTCGGCAAAAACCTGCCCGCTTCCCTGCGCGAGACCGGCTTGGGCGGCTTGGCCGCCACCCGGGAAGGCGTCCGCCTGAAAATGAAGATCTTCGGCCAGGAACTGGAAGTCAAACCGGAATGGGTGGACGATCAGCCCCCGGTCAAAGCGAATCCGTTCGAATAAAAACAGCTGTCAGAGGCCGTCTCATGGTTTATGGGACGGCCTCTCTTATTTTTTAGAGCCTTCTTTACATCTGGCTTGGTATCAATAAGGGGCTGTCTATCCCTTGCTTCTCCGGTGAACGGAGGCTTCGCCGGAGTTCAGGCTGCATTCCGAGTTGCGTCCTCCGATGAGGATGGCCTCATCGGAGTTAAAATCCGGTTACTAGCGGTTTACTCCGGTGAGCAGACCGTTCACCGGAGTTGGAACGGATCGTTTCAATTACCGAATGAAATCAAAAGAGTGCACCAAATCCAGAATGGCATTTTCCGGTTTTGGTGCACTCCTTGGCAGCTATTCTATTAGTCTTTCACTGCGATGGCTTCGATTTCAATAACCGCATCTTTCGGCAAAGCGGCAACCTGCACCAATGAGCGGGCTGGCTTATGTTCGCCGAAGAAGGCGGTGTACGCGCCGTTGATGGCGTCAAAATCATTGATGTCCTTCACGAACACGTTGACTTTCACGATCGATTCCAACGAACCGCCGCCCGCTTTGACGATCGTCAACACATTGTTCAAGCTGGCTGTCGTCGCTGCCGCGGGATCCGAAACAAGCTCCTTCGTTTCCATGTCGATCGGCAATTGTCCGGATGAGAAGATGAAACCATTCTTTCTGGTTCCTTGCGAATAAGGCCCGATTGCTGCGGGCGCTTTGTCGGTGCTGATGAATTTGGTCAAGAGAGAGTCCCTTCTTTCCTTTAATCTTATTTTAATGATAGCACAAGTTTGGAGCAATTGTGAAGCGAGAATTCTCCGTACGGTCCTCTTAGTGCTCAGCACCCTACCCGCAATTCATCGTATCCTTGTAGAACGGTTCTGAATCCTAGAGTTCTCCACCTAACGCTGTCCATGCCCAACAAGCCAAAACCGGGCTGTTTGGGCATGGACCTCGTTAGTGCTCAAACTCTGAGCTCAGGATTCATCACACACTTCCCTAACGCGTTCTGATTCGCAGATACCACTAACGTTTCGCCTCCAGCTGTCGTCCACAAAAGCGGTGAACGGCAGCTGGAGGCTCCAACGTACAGGTATCTGAACGCGAATCATCACGCTCTTTTATTTCCTGAACATTTTGATTTCAAGGAACAGGTCGTTGTAGGTCCCCAGGGTTCTGGCGCCCAGGTTTTCGTAGACTTCGAGTTTGTCCATGATTTCATCGGACGGGTAGAATTGCTCGTCGCTGGTGATTTCGGGATCCATCAGCCCGATGGCGGTCTTGTTCGGTGTGGCGTAGCCGACGTATTCCGCATTGATGGCCGCGTTTTCGGGCTCCAGCATGAAGTTGATGAAGGCATAGGCGCCTTCGATGTTTTTGGCTGTTTTCGGGATGACAATGTTGTCGAACCACAGATTCGAGCCCTCTTCCGGGATCACGTAGTGGAGATGTTCGTTTTCCCAAAGCATCTCGCTGGCTTCGCCGGAAAAAGTGACAGCGACGGCCGCTTCTTCCTGGATCATATACATCTTGATTTCATCGGCAACGATAGCTTTCACGTTGGGCGTGAGCTCCTTCAGCTTTTCAGCGATTTTGGCCAAAACGACCGGGTCCGTTTCATTCAGCGAATAGCCTTCACTTTGGAGCCCCAGCCCCATCACTTCGCGCGCCCCGTCGATCAGGAGCAGGCTGTTCACATAGCCCGGATCCCAGAGATCGGACCAGGAAGTGATTTCCTGCTTGACCATTTTGTCGTTGTAGATGATGCCCAAAGTCCCCCAGAAATAAGGGATCGAATATTTATTGCCTTCATCGAACGGCAAGTCCAGGAAGCGCGGGTCGATGTTCTCCAATCCGACGATCTTCGAATGGTCCAATTCGAGCAGCAAGCCCTCCTCGGCCATCTTGTCGATCATGTACTCCGAAGGGATGCTCAAGTCGTAAGCCGTACCGCCCTGCTTGATTTTGGTGTACATCGCCTCGTTCGAATCGAACGTCTCGTAGGAAACTTTATAGCCGGTCTCCTCTTCGAACTTCGTGATCAGTTCCGGTTCGATGTAATCGCCCCAGTTGTAGATCGTCAGCGTATTCCCATCAGTGAAGCCTTGCGATCGGTTCAATGCACTGATCCCGAAAGCGATCGCCGCACAAACAAGCAGGACAGCGGCCGCTATTCCCATCAATTTTTTCATCCTTTTTTCACCTTCCGTTCCGAACCGGCGCGTTTTCCGACCGCCCTTAATTGTTGCGCATGTTTATTGTGCCCGTATTGCTGAATGAAATAGTAGCCCAAGACCAGCAGCAACGTAAACAGGAACATCAGCGCACTGAGCGCATTGATTTCCAGGCTGACACCACGGCGGGCCCGCGAATAAATTTCCACCGCCAAAGTGGTGAAGCCGTTCCCCGTCACGAAAAAGGTCACCGCAAAATCATCCAAGGAATAGGTGAAAGCCATGAAGAAACCGCTCAGGATTCCCGGAGTGATGCTCGGGATCAGGATCCGGCTGAATACTTGGCTAGTGCTGGCGCCCAGATCCTGGGCCGCGCTGATCATCGAATCATTCATCTCATAGAGCTTCGGCAGCACCATCAGCACGACGATCGGGATCGAAAACGCGATGTGCGACAGCAGCACCGAGGAAAACCCAAGCGAAAAACCGAGCATCGTGAACAGGATCAACAAGCTCGCCCCGATGATGACGTCCGGGGAAACCATCAGCACATTGTTCAGGCTCAAGAGCGTATTTCGGGTGCTGCGTTTTTTCGTGTAGTAGATGAAGATTGCGCCCATTGTGCCGATCACAGTGGCGATAAGCGCCGACAGCAAGGCAAGCAAAAACGTGTTCAACACGATGCCGATCAGGCGCGTGTCCTCAAAGACCGCCTGATAATGTTCCCACGTAAAACCAGTAAAAGCGTTCATGGTTCCGCCGGCATTGAATGAATAAAAAATCAGATAAAAGATCGGCAAGTAGAGGAGGGCGAAAACAAGCGCAAGAAAGGCATTGTTCCATTTCGTATTGGTAGTTCCCTTCATTTGACTCCCCTGCCTTTCTTCTTTTTGTCACTCGTCAGGTACATGATGGCGATCATGCTGATGATCAGGATGACGCCGATCGTGGAGCCCATCCCCCAGTTCTGGGTGACGAGAAAATGCTGTTCCACCGCGGTCCCCAGGGTGATGACCCGGTTTCCGCCGATCAGGCGCGTCAGCATGAACAGCGACAAGGACGGAATGAAAACAGCCTGAAAGCCGCTGCGCACCCCGGTCAGCGTCAAAGGAAAGATGACCCGCGTCAAAGTCTGCATCCGGGTGGCGCCCAAATCCTCACTGGCGACAATCAGGGATGGATTCAGTTCTTCAATCGAATTGAAGATCGGCAGGATCATGAACGGCAACTCGATGTAGGCCGCCACAAAAATGAAGCTGAAGTCCGTGAACAGGATCTGCTGCGGACCGATGCCCAGGAAGCCCAGAAATTGATTGACCGTGCCGCTTTGACTGAACAAACCGATGAAGGCATAGGCCTTCAGCAGGAGGTTGATCCAGGTCGGCAGAATGATCAGCAAAAGCCAAAGCTGCTTATGCTTCGTCCGGCTCAGGAACAGCGCCGTCGGGTAACTGATCAGGAAAGTCACAAGCGTGATGATGAATGCATACAGGAATGAATTCAAGGTCATCCGCAGATAATTTCCGGAAGAGAAATAGCTCGCATAGTTGGCCAAAGTGAAGGATCCGGTGATATCGAAAAAGGATTGGTACAGGATCAACAACACCGGGGAAATAACAAACAAGCCCAACCACAGCACATAAGGGACAGAATAGAACGCTCTAGAATTTTTCGTCATGTCATTTCCCCCTATTCTTCATAGCTTTCCAGACGGGCATCGAACTCTTCTTCGGACTCGCCCAGGCGCATGACGTGGATATCCTGCGGACCAAAATGGAGCCCGACATCTGTGCCGATTTCCGCGCGTTTGGTGGAATGGATCATCCATTCGTTCCCGTCCTTGTCGTAGCCGATGATTTCATAGTGGACGCCGCGGAACAGTTGGGTATCGATATTCACGACCAACTTGCCCTTTTCGACAGACGTCAGCTCCAGATCTTCCGGACGGATGACGATTTCGATTTTTTCCCCAGGTGTGATGCCGGCATCGGAACATTCGAATTCTTTGCCGACGAAACGGACTTTGTAGTCCTCCACCATCGTGCCCGGAACGATATTGCTTTCGCCGATGAAATCCGCGACAAATCGGTTGACCGGCTCATCATATATGTCCACGGGCGTGCCGCTCTGGACGATTTCGCCTTTGTTCATGACGAAAATCCAATCGCTCATCGCCAATGCTTCTTCCTGGTCGTGCGTGACAAAAATGAAGGTGATGCCGAGCCGCTGCTGCAATTCGCGCAATTCGTACTGCATATCCGTACGCAGCTTCAAGTCCAGGGCCGACAACGGCTCATCCAGCAGCAGCACATCCGGTTCGTTGACGATGGCTCTTGCGATTGCGACGCGTTGTTGCTGACCGCCGGACATTTCGCTGATTTCACGGTTTTCATAGCCCTCAAGCTGGACCATTTTCAGGGCTTCCTCCACTTTTTGTCTGATCAGATCTTTGGGCATTTTCTTGATCGTCAGCCCGAATGCGATATTGTCGAAAACATTCATATGGGGGAACAAAGCGTAGTCCTGAAAAACGGTATTGACCTTGCGCCGGTTCGCCGGCACCTCGTTCACGGTTTCGCCATTGATTTGGATGGTGCCTTCCGTGGCGTCCGCAAATCCCGCGATCAACCGCAGAATCGTCGTTTTGCCGCAACCGGATGGGCCCAACAGGGTATAGAATTTGCCTTTTTCAAGCTCAAAGTTGATGTCGTGCAACACCGTCTCATCATCGTAGACTTTTTTTACATTCTCAAGCTTAATGATTGGTTTATCAGTCATTTTCTCCCGCCTTCATCTTTTATTTATATGCGCTGGACGTTCCCTCCGATCGGATCCGAGCAGCCCTGCCCTCATTACTATCATGTTAGCACAAAACACTATTATTATATAAGAAGAGACATCATTTACAACAAAAAACGCCAGAATCGACAATTCCGGCGTTTGAAACTTGTGTGGATTTTATCAGAACAGGCGCGCAGCCCGATCGTAGTAGACAAACTTTTCCGTAAAGGAGTATGGATCCGTCATGCCGATCTGATTCGCAAACGTGAACAAAGTGGTCTCTTTCAATGAGGCGATTTGGATCAGTCTCGGATTGATGAGGACAAACGCGGAACTCGTATCGGCCACAATCTTGCCTTTCGCCATGACGACCGCTCTGCGGGTATATTCAAGCATCAGGTGCATGTCATGCGTGATGATTACGACCGTGACGCCTTTCTGGTGGATTTTCTGGAGGAAGTTCATGATTTCCTTGTAGTGGCTGAAATCCTGGCCCGCTGCCGGCTCGTCAAGGATGATCAGTTCCGGATCGAGCGCCAGGATGGCTGCGATCGATACGCGTTTCAGCTGGCCGAAACTCAGCATCGATAACGGCAGTTCCTTGATGTACTGCAGCCCGCAAACCCTAGTGACTTCATCGACTTTGTTTTCGATCTCGGCATCCGTCAGGTTGCGTCGCCTCAATTTTAGGGCAATCTCTTCGTAGACGGTTTCTTGGGACAGGCTGTCTTTGGGATTCTGGGGGACATAGCCGACATAGCTTCCCGCCTCATCTGCATCGATGTCCTTGACTTCATGGCCCTTCCAGAAGATACTGCCGCTTTGGGGGCGTTCCTCGCCGATCATCAAACGGGAGAGGGTCGATTTGCCTGCGCCGTTTGCGCCGACGAGACTGATCATTTCCCCTTTGTAGATGCGAAGAAAGGCTCCGTCGACGATATCCTTGTCGTTCCATGGATACTTGAACGAAACACCGTCCAGTTCCAAAAGCACCTCATCGTAGTCGGGATAGCGGAATTGCGGCAGATAATTCAGCCAGCTTTCCATCTGTTCCCTGAGTTGGGGTCCGTTGACCTTCTTGACGTTGGCCAATTCGCGGACATTGTCCAGATCAACACCCGCATAGCGCATGGCCGTGATATAGAGAGGCTCCCGGATGCCGATATCGCTTAGGATTTCTGTGCGGAGTATCTCTTCCGGTGTTGCATCGGCTATGATCCGCCCGCCGGAAAACAGCAGGATGCGATCGATTGGTTGCGCCAACACATCTTCCAACCTGTGTTCGATGATGAGGACTGTGGTGTCGCTCACCCGGTGCAGATCGTCGATAAATTTCATGGCCAAATCCCCGGAGTTCGGGTCCAGATTCGCCAACGGTTCGTCGAATATCAGCAAAGGTTTCCCGTCCAACGAGATGCCGGCCATGGTGATGTCGCCCAGCTGCTGCTCCGATAATTTCATGAAGCTGCGTTTCAGATACGGGCGTTTTTTCAAAAATGCGTGCCAATTATCCATTTTTTTCAAATCTTCCGCGGTACGGAATGGGACCTGCTGTTTCACCCCGAACTTGCCCATCTGATCTTCGCTCGGAATCAGGCTTTTTTTGACCAACTTCATTTCATTCGGAAGAAAATCCTCGAAGGGGGCGACCGTCTGATCGAGCTGATGGTGAAAGAGGATGTTTCCGCTCGCATCGCCATTCTCTTCACTCGGCAATACGCCGGTGAGACAGCGGGCAAAGGTTGTTTTTCCGGAGCCGCTGGGGCCGAGCACAAGTATTTTTTCGCCTTCGTAGATGGTCACGTTCACTTCTTCCAACGTCGGTTCCTTTTGATCCGAATAGGTGAAACTAAAGTTCTGAAAAGATATCAGTGGTCTTCGCATGGACTATCCTCCTTCCTTCATTAAAAAAATAATTAAGTGCTATCCAAAAAAGAGCTGAATGTGCGCACCCAGCCTTCTTTTCACCTATACGCTTCCCACTGTATCTTCCCCGATGATCCGGACTTCCGTTTCCAATTGCACGCCGTAACGTTCCAGTATGACTTTTTTGATATGTGCAATCAGCTCGATATAATCGGTCGCCGTAGCTTTATTGATGTTCACGATGAAACCGGCATGCTTCATCGATACTTGCGCGCCACCCCACGTCAATCCTTGCAGACCTGCCTCTTGGATCAGTTTTCCGGTGAAATAACCGGGCGGGCGTTTGAAGACGCTGCCGCAGGAAGGGTATTCCAACGGTTGCTTCGATTCGCGCAAGGCCGTCAGCTCATCCATGCGGGCTTTGATTGCGTCGTGCTTGCCTTTTTCCAGGCGGAAGACGACTTCCAGAACGATTTCATTCGTTTCCTGCAGCTTGCTGTGGCGGTAAGAAAATTCAAGCTCAGCCTTCTCGTAGGTTTTGATTTCCCCTTCGCGGGTGATGACCACCACGGATTCGATGACTTCTTCGACTTCCCCGTCATAGGCTCCCGCATTCATGTAGACCGCTCCACCCACGCTTCCGGGTATGCCGCAGGCGAATTCCAGGCCGCTTAAGTGCTCTGCCAGAGCCATCCGGGAAGCATCGATCAGGCGGGCGCCGCTTTGGACGACCAAACGCTGGCGTTTCACTTCCATATGGTCCATTTCCGTCAGGATCATGACGATGCCGCGGATCCCGCCGTCCTTAATGATGACATTGCTGGAATTGCCCAGCACGGTCAAAGGCAGCTGCTTTTCATTCACCCATGCGATGATTGCCGCAACTTCAGCCTTTGATTTCGGAAAGACCAGCACATCCGCTGGCCCTCCCGTTTTTGTGTATGTATAATATGATAGATTTTCGTTCTCTTTTACGATCGTTTCAGGAAACTGTTGTTTTAGTTCCGTCCCCAACATGCATTTCACCCACTAATTTTATTCTGTAGTCCATTCTAACATCACTTGATACCGATTTGTATCAAATAAGTAAGCGCTGGCGATTAATTATATTTTTCTAATTTTCCGCTAATCTTTTTTTAACCAAATTCATTTATGCTCTGCATCTGTTATTTTAACACAAGTTTATGAAAAAATTTACAATTTAATGAATTTGCAAGAGCTTTGTTACATATCTGTCTGCGGGGAACAATCCATTTTCATTTTTTGGACACCGATTCCGGTCCTCTTCCTTGCGATTCGGTCGCCCCAGTATGGTAAAATGGGAAAAATAACAGAAAAAGGAGGCTGCAACATGCAACCGAAACAAACCAGAAACGGAATCACATTCACACTCTTATCCATCCTTTATCCGCTTTACGTCTTCACCACCAAAAATCCTGCTACCGTATCCACGACTTCGTTGGTTTTGGCCCTGTTTTTGCCGGTCGTCGGAACGATTTTTGCATTGAATATCCCGGAACCGAAAATGAAATGGACTTTGGCCGCCCTCAACCTGGGCATGTTCATCCTGTTCCTGTACTACACGATTGCGTTGCGTTAAGGCAGGTGGACGGAATGGACCTGACATTTGTCTCGTGGAACGTCAACGGCTTGCGGGCTGTCGTAAACAAGCATTTTGCGGAAATTTTTTCGGACTTCGACGCCGATTTTTTCTGTCTGCAGGAAACCAAATTGCAGGATGGCCAGATCGAGCTTGCCTTTCCCGGATATGAATCCTATTGGAATTATGCGGACCGCAAAGGCTACTCCGGCACGGCTATTTTTACGAAGCACACGCCGCTCTCTGTCCGGTTGGGCATCGGCGTTGCGGAACATGATTCGGAGGGACGCGTCATCACCTTGGAATACACCGACTTCTTCCTCGTGAACGTGTACACGCCCAATTCACAGGAACAGTTGAAACGATTGGACTATCGGATGCATTGGGAAACAACCTTTCTGGCCTATCTGAAAGGACTTGAAACAGAGAAACCTGTCATCGTCTGCGGCGACCTGAACGTTGCCCACGAAAACATCGACCTCAAAAATTGGAAAACGAACCGCAAAAATGCGGGTTTTTCCGATGAAGAACGGGCCAAGTTCAGCGAAATGGTCGCCAACGGGTTCATCGATACTTTCCGCTACTTCCATCCGGATGCGGAAGGCAGATATTCCTGGTGGAGCTACCGCTTCAATGCCCGCAAAAACAATGCCGGCTGGCGGATCGACTATTTCCTTGTTTCGGAAGCTTTGAAGGATACTTTGCTCGCCGCGGATATCCATGAAAATATCTTCGGCAGCGATCATTGCCCGGTCTCGTTGAAGCTTTCGCTTTAGCAGGAACCGAAATCTCAGTCAGGAGGAATGGAATATGGATTTTCAAAATCGTGTGGTTGTGGTGACCGGCGGGGCGAATGGCATCGGCCGGGCCGCAGTGGAATCATTTTTGACCGCGGGTGCAGCTGTTGCCTTCGTGGATACGGACAAAGAAGCCGGCGAAAAGCTCGTGTCACGCTTCGAAGCGAACGCTGTGCATTTCCATCCCGGGGACATCGCCGAGGAAGCTGTCCTTCACGCTTTTGCGGATGCGGTCAAGCAGCGCTTCGGCAAAGTCGATTACCTGGTGAACAATGCCTGCATCAGCAAAAAAGGGATCCTGTCGGACTGTTCCTATCAGGACTTCAATTATGTCCTGGCTTTGGGTGTTACGGCCCCCTATTTGCTGACAAGTTTGTTGGTGCCCGTATTCAGCGCTGATGCTTCGGTCGTGAACATCGCTTCCAGCCGCGGCTTCATGTCGCAGCCGGACACCGAAAGCTACTCGGCAGCCAAAGGAGGCATTCTTGCGCTGACGCACGCCCTCAGCGTTTCCCTGGCCGGCAAAGCCCGCGTCAATTCCATCAGCCCGGGTTGGATCGACACGGGTTCCTTCCATAAAGAGGAGAACTATCGGCCGGATTACGAGGCGGCTGACCTTCTGCAGCATCCTGTCGGCCGTGTCGGCGTACCCGATGACATCGTACAGATGATCCGTTTCCTCTGCAGCTCCGCAGCGGGCTTCATCACCGGGCAGAACTTCACTATCGACGGCGGCATGTCCAAGCAGATGATCTATCACAATGATCACGGCTGGACCTACAAGCCGGAATCCGAGTGATCGTCACCTTCTGAAAAAGGCCCAACAGCAAAAATAAGCAGGACACCTTTCACGCAAAGGTTGTCCTGCTTATTTTTGCTTCATCGGCCCCGCATCGATCCGGCCGAACTCATTTTTCCGGCAGCTGCTTCGCGAACCATTGCGCAGCCAATTCGGCCACTTGCTCAAGCTTGCCCGCTTCCTCGAACAGATGCGTGGCCCCCGGAATGATGGTCAGTTCTTTTTCACAGTTCAGCGACGCATAAGCTTGCTCATTCAGTTCGATCACACCTTCATCATAGCCGCCCACCAACAGCAGTGTCGGAGCCGTCACTTTGGCCAGATAGTCTTTAGCCAAGTCCGGCCGCCCGCCCCGGGATACGATAGCCTTGATTTCATCGCCCAACACCGCCGCCGATTGCAAAGCGGCAGCCGCTCCGGTGCTGGACCCGAAATATCCGATCGGCAGCTGTTTCGTTTCATCTTGTTGCTTCACCCAATTTTCGGCAAGCGTCAACCGTTCGGCCAACAGGTCGATGTCGAATCGTTTGTCTGTCCACTCGCTCTCGGTTTCCGTCAGCAGGTCCAGCAGCAAGGTGGCCAATCCGTGCGCACGAAGCACGCTGGCCACATATTTGTTGCGGACACTGTGCCGGCTGCTGCCGCTGCCATGGGCAAAAATGACGAGTCCCCTCGCGTCTTTGTGCAGGGCCAGATCGCCGTTCAAGGTGACCCCTGCACCGGTTATGCGTACTGCTTTTTTCGGATCGCTCATTTTAGTTTCCCTCCTTCTGCTTCATGCTGCGAAGCAAGGAAATGACTTCGGCGTCGTCGAGCTGGTTGAAATGGATATAGTAGGCCCCGACCGCTCCGAGATAGGCGTCCGTGCGTTCCAGGGCAACCACAGCATCCACCATCCGGTCCAATCTTTTCGCGGTATCTTCCGGGGTGACCGGGATGGCCACAATGATGCGTTTCGGATTCCGCTTTTTGAGCGCTGCAATCGAGGCGAACATCGTGAACCCGGTCGCGATGCCGTCATCGACGATGATGGCCGTCTTGCCTTCCAAGGACTTTACGTTCGCGGCACCGACATACGTTTCCCTGCGCCTTTTGATTTCCTGGCGAAGCCGTTTCAATTCCCCTTCCAGCCAATTCCGGTCCAGAACGCCGTGCTCGCCGGGATTGAAGATCGGATCTGCATCCTCTGTGATGGCTCCTATGGCATACTCCGGATTGAACGGATGACCGATTTTCTTCGTGATAAGCAGATCGAGCGGCGCCGCCAATCTTTTGGCGATCTCGACTCCCAACGGCACGCCCCCTCGTGGCAAAGCGAATACAACAATGTCCTCCCCGCGGTATTTCTCCAATGCTTCGGCCAACTGAACGCCTGCTTCTTTCCGATCGGCAAATAACATAAGATTCCCTCCTGTCCGTTTCTCTCAACCAAATCATAGCACGCTAACGCCATAAGCGGGAACGAAAACACTTCGGAAACTGTTGATGCCGTCATTAGCTCAGCCTGTCTGCCTGACTGCGAAAAACAAAAATCAGTTGATGCTCTTCTTCAGCGCTTCAAGATTCTCCAGCATGACCGAAATGTAATCCGAGCCTTTTTCCTGATTTTCTGCGCTGATGCCTTCCAAAGGACTCAATACCGCCAATTCCACGCCCACCTCTTTTGCCAGAGTCTCCGCAGTTTGGGAAGATGCGTTGTTTTCGAAATAAATGTGCGTGACATGATTCGCTTTCACATAGTCGGAAAGTGTCGCCAATGCCGCCGCACTCGGTTCATTCTCCGCATTCAGCCCCGTTACCGAGATCTGTTCCAGATCATAGCGGGCCGCCAGGTAGGCAAAGGCAGCGTGCTGGGTCACAAAAGTGCGGTTTTCCGCTCCTTCAAAGGCAGTGCGGTAAGCGGCGTCCAGCTCGACCAGTTTCTCTCTATAGGTTTCGGCATTTTTGGAATAATTTTCAGCGTGCTCCGGGTCTGCTTCAGCGAAGCCTTCCGCAATCGTTGCGACTTCCGTCTGCGCCAGCACGGGATCCAGCCACACGTGCGGGTCGACCGTATGGCTGTGCCCGACCTCTTCTTCCTCCTCGGATTCGTGTTCATGCTCGTGGGCCTCGCCTTCATATTCCAACAGCGTGATCGCTTCGCTCGCGCAAATGACCACCATATCCGCAGTGTCGATGGAAGCCAAAACGTCAGGCACCCAAGTCTCCATCTCAGGACTGTTGTAGACGAAAACATCCGCGTCCTGGATTTCGGCGATCATCTGACTTGATGGCTCAAAAGAATGGACCTCCATTCCAGCCTCCAACAGCAGGCTCACATCGGCATCTTCTTGCGCGACCTGCTTCGCAAAATCGTACATCGGATAAAACGTCGTGACTACTTGAAGCTTGTCCGATTCCGTATTTTCTGTTCCGCTCCCAGCTGCTCCGCAACCGGCCAACAGGGCAATCGTCCCCGCCAGCGACACTGCCCACTTCATCCTCTTTTTTTGTCTCATTTATTTTTCCCCCGTTTATTTTTTTATGGTCTATCCGAAAAACGAATCATGATTGCCTGATCAACGCAAATCGTAACGATTACGTTTTAAAGAATAGCGTAAAGCATCTTTTGATGCAAGCATTTTTTGGTACATTATTTTTTCTTTCATATATACAAATTACTGTACCCTTCTGAGCGCCTGCTGCATCCGGCTACTATTTTTTTGGCGTGCACAAAAAAGGAAGTGCTCCGACAAACGGAACACTTCCTCCTAAATCAGTAGCCTCATCCTCGCTTCATTGATTGTTCAATCAAAATGATCCACGAACTTTTCAATACCGATTATGCTTGTCTTTCAGGCAAGTCATATTAACTTTCGCTCTCGGTTGCTCAAATGAGTTCTACTGTTTATTAATCTTAGAATGGTTCAAGTTTTCATGTCTTAGCAATGCATCTAGGACGCAAATTCCGAACCATCTAAGATCTTGAATCAACAGTTCGGATAAATATTGGACTGTTGACCGGAAAATCTTTTTGAAGGATTTCCCTAAAAGAGTGGCATACTCTTTTTCTTTCTTGTTGTTGCTTTGTATGTCTCTCTTTGTATAGTTATAATAACATGTAAGCGCTAACACGTCAAGAGAAAAATGACGCTGTCGGAAAATTTTTTTCCGGGATTTTCCCCGTCAAAACTCCCTCAGCAACGCCCTTCTTCATATTCTAATCGATCATCAGACTCATCATCACGCCATCGATGAATTCCCCGTCGATCAGCATGGCACGCGGCATCACCGCTTCTTTTTGATAGCCCATCTTTTCATAGAGATGGATGGCCCGTTCATTTCCGCCGTGGACCGTCAGTTCGAGACGACGGATCACGCCGCTCTCGATTGCCCAGGTTTCGATTTCCTCCATCAGCACGGATCCGATTCCGAACCCCCAATAATCCTTTTCGACTGTGATGCCGACTTCCCCTACATGCCTGAGCTTCGGTTTGTCCGATGCCCCGACGGATGCCAAACCGATCAACTGTTTGTTGTTGATGGTAGCAATCAGCATCACGTTATTGTCCTTCTCCATCAAATCTTCCAAGTACATTTCCTCGAAGGCCTCCGACAATTCCAGTCCTTCAGGTCCGTATGCCAAATACGGCGTTTCGGCTCCGGTTTTTTTGCTGAACGCAATGATGTCTTTGGCATCGGCCGGGATGGCTTCGCGGATCATGATTTCGACTTTTTCTCTTTTGCGCATATGATTATCCTTCTTTCGTGAGCATTTCCTTTAATTTTCCGACCAAAGCCTCATAGCGTTCGCCAGTAGGTAGAAAAGTGATTTCCCTGCTTTCATAAAGTTCTCCGGTAGGGACCAGACGGATCGTCAAATAGGCAGTCGGCAACTCCTCTTCGATGAACTCGGCCCATTCGATCACCGACACGCCTTGCCCGTATAGGTATTCTTCGAAGCCCAAGTCATCTCCACCGACATCCTCCAGGCGATAGACATCCATGTGGTACAACGGCAGCCTGCCTTTAGTGTACTCCCTGATCAATGTGTAGGTGGGGCTCTTTATGACGGTCTCTATACCCAGTCCTTTAGCCAAACCTTTTGTGAAGGTCGTTTTGCCGGCTCCCAGATTGCCCTCAAGGAGGATGACATCTTTCGGTTCCAATAGCTCAGCCAATTGCCCGGCTATCCACATCGTCTCATCTTCATTCTTTGCTTGTAAGGTGAGCATACTGTTTAAATCCTCCATCTTTGCCAATTTTAAATGATTCCATCCCTAATTATAGAGATATCCATTCAGGAATGCACCGATTTTCTGAGCGTGTTTCCTTTTTAGCATGAAAAAAAGGAAAGCCGGATGTGGATCCCGGCTTTCCCTTTGTTTTCATTAATCAAGCAATGTTTGGTTTGCTGTGATGATGGCTGTTTTGTAGACATCTTCTTCGTTGCAGCCGCGTGACAAATCGGAAATCGGTTTGTTCAAACCTTGCAAGATTGGGCCTACCGCTTCGAACCCGCCGAAACGTTGGGCGATCTTGTAGCCGATGTTTCCTGATTGGATCTCAGGGAAGATGAATACTTTTGCTTTACCAGCTACCGTTGAGCCAGGAGCTTTTTGTTTAGCGACTACTTCAGAAAAGGCAGCATCGAATTGCAATTCGCCGTCGATGTTGTAGTGAGGAGCCAATTCTTTGGCGATTTTCGTAGCTTCCACAACTTTGTCGACTTCCGGCGACGCTGCTGAACCCTTCGTAGAGAAGCTCATCAATGCGACGTTTGGTTGGATATCGAACATTTCAGCCGTTTTCGCGCTCTCAACTGCGATTTCAGCAAGTTCTTGTGCATTTGGATTGATATTGATCGCGCAGTCAGCGAACAAGAATCTTTCCGTACCACGGAGCATGATGAAAGCACCACTTGTGCGGCTTACACCTGGTTTTGTTTTGATGATTTGCAATGCAGGACGGACAGTATCCCCAGTGGAGTGGACAGCGCCGCTGACGAGACCGTCGGCCAAGCCCATGTGTACCATCATTGTGCCGAAGTAGTTTTCATCCAACAATAATTTTCTTGCTTGTTCTTCTGTCAATTTACCGTTACGGCGAGCGACGAAAGATGCAACCATCTCATCGATTTCAGCGTAATCAGCTGGGTCGATGATTTGGATACCGTTCAGTCTGAACCCGCGGCCTTTTGCAGCTTCTTTGACTGCATCCACATTTCCGATAACGATTGGTTCCACTAAGTCTTCCGCCTTAAGACGAACGACTGCTCCTAAGATTCTTGGTTCTAAGCCTTCCGGGAAAACGATTTTGATTTTTTTTCCTGCGATTTTTTGGCTTAAGCTTTCAAACATGTCCACAAAAAATCCCTCCAGATACGATTTATAATACTCAACCATCATACAGCAAACGAGAACAAAAAAACAGTCATTTATGAAATTTACTGTTATATCTTTAAAATTTCTCACGAAACTGTCATATCTCCCTCAAAAATGAGCGGCCATTTCTTTTGCAATCCTTTACATTGTTGTTTATACTATGTTTTAGAACAGACAAGTAGCAAAACAAAAGGAGCCTTCCCCATGTCCATATATGAATACCATGTCAGAAAAACAGATCAGTCATCTGTACCATTGGAACAGTACAAACACAAGGTCATCTGCATCGTCAACACGGCTTCGAAGTGCGGTCTGGTTGGCCAGTTGGATGAGCTGGAAGAGCTTTACCGGAAATACCAGGACCGGGGTTTCATCATTCTGGGCTTCCCATCCAACCAATTCAACAACCAGGAACCGCTGACCGGAGGCGAGGCTGCGGAATTTTGCCGGCTCAATTACGGTGTCACCTTCCCGATGTTCGATAAGATCGATGTGAATGGGGAGAATGCGGATCCGCTCTATCGGTACTTGGTCGAACAGACCGGAGGCGGCGCCATCAAATGGAATTTCACGAAATTCCTCATCGGCCGCGATGGCAAAATCATCAAGCGTTTCGCACCGATCACCCCACCGAAAAAAATGACGAAACTGATCGAAAGCGCCCTGGAACAACCGATCAATTAGGAAAAAAAGAGGCCTGCTCATAATTCAATGAGCCGTCCTCTTTGTGGTTTAGCGGGATAATGTTTTGATTCTGCGTTCGAGGTTTCGGCGGGGTAGTTCTGAGCATAAATGCAAATTCCATATAAAATCAAAAGGGGTGTATCAAACGTTAATGTTGGTTTCGCCAAAATGAACGTTTGATACACCCCTCTTCTTATTTTTCCGTATAGAACTCCTGCAACAATCTGCTCATCTCTTGGTAACGCGGGAACAACGCCGCATACACTGCTTTGCTGTCTGCATCCGGCTGGTGCTCGATAGAAGCACCCATCATTGCCTCAGCGTCATCCACGGATTCCACCAGACCCAAGCTCTTCAGCGTGATCAAAGCAGCTCCTGTGCAGGAGCTCTCGAAAGTTTCCGGAAATTCGATCGGCATGCCGATGATATCCGTTAAGATTTGGCGCCAGAGCTGCGAGCGTGAGAACCCCCCGCTAGCCATGATTTTTATTGGCTCTCCGTTCATCCTGATGACTGCTGCCAGTACATCCTTCAGATTCAGACAAATCCCCTCCAACACGGCGCGCAAAAAATGATCTCTCGTATGCAACATGTTGACGCCGCTGAAATTCCCTCTGGCATCCGCATTCCACAAAGGGGCCCGCTCTCCATTCAGGTAGGGATGAAAAACCAATCCATCCGCTCCCGGAGCGACGTTTGCGATCATTTCCATTGCCTTGTCATAAAGATCTTCATCGGGAATGTTGGCCGGCAAAAATTGTCTGATGGCCCAATCGAAGATGTTGCCGCCATTGTTGACGGCACCGCCGTTAACATAGTGGTTTTCATCCAGAATATAGCTGAAAGTCCGTCCTTCCGGGCTTAAATGAGGTCTGTCGCTCGTCATCCGGACCGCTCCGCTCGTGCCGATTGTGATTGTCGCCGTGCCGGCGCGGATCGCTCCCATACCTAGGTTTGCCAGGCAGCCGTCGTTGCCCCCGATGATAAACGGTGTTTCCGGCGCAAGCCCCAGCAACTCCGCTACTTCCTCAGAGAGACCGCTCAACTGATGGCCCGGGCTTACCGGCAAAGGCAACATATTGCCCGTGATGCCGCAGAATTCCAGAATTTCCTCGTCCCATCGGAATTCCCTGATGTTGAACAGTCCGGTTGCCGATGCAACCGAATAGTCCACTACGAATTCCCCGAAGAGGCGCCAAAGGATGTATTCTTTGATGCCGATGATCCAACGAGCCGTTTGGAACAGATCGGGTTTCTCAGCCTTCAGCCAGAGAATTTTGCTGAGCGGAGACATCGGGTGCAACGGTGTTCCGGTTTTTTCATAAAAACGCTGTCCCACTTCAGAATGCTTCAGCATGCTCGCGTATTTTTTGGAACGATTGTCCGCCCAAGTAATGCTGCGTGTCAACGGCTTTCCTTCCCCGTCCAACAGGATCAGGCTGTGCATCGCGCTCGAAAAACCGATGCCCGCAATATCCGTCGGCCCCAGTCCCGCTTTCTCTGTGACTGCTTTTATTGTTTTGAGTACAGCAGAAAAGATCTCATCCAAGTCTTGTTCCGCCATTTCGGGATTTTCCTTAATCAATGGATAATGCGCGTACGCTGATTCATAAGCGGAGCCGTCCGTTTCGTACAGTACGGCTTTTGTGCTTGTGGTACCGACATCCACTCCCATAACATATCGTGCTGCCAAATAAAAAACCACCAATCCAAAAAATTTAACTTATTTTTTCCACGACCTTCACCATTATAACAAAATCCCATCAGCATGGGGGCAAATTTCTTGATATCGTAAGTTATTCGCCCTTCGCTCATTTACGTTTTCTTAACGCAATCTTTTCTTGATATCCACTGTTGTCTGCTATACTGGTGGCATCTATGCACAAGGAGGAATGATTTTGGGTTGCTACGGCCAACATATGCACACACATTTTTCGCCGGATTCGGCGGAAACTTTAGAAAACCTTCTCGCGCAGGCTGAAGGAGACTGCTTGTCAATACGGAACCCCTGGATTTCCGCGATGCTTACAACGGCGGTACCGATACCGTCTCGGACTATCCTGCCTACTCCGATAAAATAAGCGTATTCAATGCGCGCCATTGCGGTCGCATCCGCCGGGGCCTCGAAGTCGGTTACACCCCGGAATCACATGCACAGATTCTGGAGTATCTCAAAGGCAAAACCCTTGATGTCATCCTGTTGTTATCATTTTGATGACGCCCTTGCTTTGTTGCGTGAGCTGGGCGTGCCTGAAGTGACCAAGTTCAAAAACCGGACCGCCTATACGAAAAAATCTGCTTCCGTTTCTTGGCGGCAAAAAATGATTGGGGGGAAGTCTATGTCCTATTCTAAAGAAATATACAAAGAAATCTGCCTTGTTTTTGCCCGTTTGGGTCTGTTCGCTTTCGGGGGGCCGGCCGCCCATATCGCGATGATGGAGGATGAATTGGTTACGAAACGCAAGTGGCTCACCAAAGCGGATTTCATGGATCTGCTCGGGTTCACGAATCTTATCCCGGGTCCGAATTCGACCGAGTTGGCCATTGCCCTAGGCTACAAACGGCGCGGGAAAATCGGGCTCTTCCTGGCGGGAATCTGCTTCATTCTCCCTGCCATGACGATCGTTCTGCTGCTGGCGATGTTCTACAAACAGTATGGCGAGGTGCCGCTCATTGAAGCGATTTTCGCCGGCATCAAGCCGGTCATCCTGGCGGTCATCATCCAGGCCCTTTTCCGTTTGGGACAGACAACGATCCAGGATGTCAGATCGCTGCTGCTGTTCTTGGCGGCCTGGCTGCTGTCCCTCTTCGGTATCGGGGAAATCACGGTCCTTCTCCTGGCCGGGTTGGCGATGTTGCTGATGCAACAATTATCCAAATGGCGCACTCGCCATCTGGCGGTCGAACCCATGTCATTAACTCTGGTGTTTCTGACCTTCCTCAAGATCGGGTCGGTCCTGTACGGCAGCGGCTATGTGCTGCTTGCCTTCCTGCAAGCTGAGTTCATCGAGCGTTATGCCGCCTTGACCAGCACCCAATTGCTGGACGCTGTCGCGATCGGCCAATTCACTCCCGGCCCGGTTTTCACGACCGCAACTTTTGTGGGCTACCTGATCCAAGGCGTACCGGGTGCCTTATTGGCGACGGTCGGCATCTTTCTGCCTTCCTTCCTGCTGATCCTGTTGCTGCATCCGCTCTTTAACAAGCTGCGCGCATCCAAAATCTTCGCCGGCATTCTGGACGGAATCACGGTTGCTTCGTTGGCACTGATGGCTTCCGTTTCCTGGCAGTTGGGATTGGCCACCTTCGTTTCCTGGGTCAGCGTCATCCTCTTTGGCATCAGTCTCATCGCCCTCACCAGATTCAAATTGAATTCTTCCTACCTCATCATTATGGGCGGCTGCATCGGATGGCTACTGACGGTATAGCAAGGACGGCTCTTGTTGATATCCAAGCGCTCCACCGGTGAGTGCACTACTCACCGGTGAATCCCAGTAACAATCCGGACCCAACTCCAATGAAGCATTGCTTATCGGAGCACACAAGCAGAATGTGGACCGGACTCCGGCTAAGCCTCCGTTCACCGGAGAAAATACACACAAAAAAGCAAGGAAAGCCGCGGATCCATCCGCAGTCTTCCTTGCTTCTTCTTTTAGTCAATCCATTTGACGTAATCTTCGTCTTCCATCGCCTCGACGGCACCCAGCAGGTAGCCGTTGCCGACCTGCGAGAAGAAATCGTGGTTGCTGGTGCCGGTCGAGATGCCGTTCATGACGATCGGATTCACATCGTCGGCCGTATCCGGGAACAACGGATCGAAGCCCAGATTCTGCAGCGCTTTGTTGGCGTTGTAGCGGATGAACACTTTGACGCGTTCCGTCCAGCCCAATTCGTCGTAGATGTATTGCGTGTATTTCACTTCATTGTTGTACAGTTCATACGTCAGCATATAGACCCAATTCTTCACTTCTTCCTGCTCCGCTTCGGACAGTTTGTTGAAAGCGATCTGGAATTTGTAGCCGATATACGTGCCGTGGACCGATTCGTCGCGCAGGATCAGCTTGATGATCTCCGCCACGTTCGGCAATTTGTTGTTGCCGAGGTACCAAAGCGGTGCGTAAAATCCCGAATAGAAAAGGAAAGACTCCAGCAGCACGCTGGCGGCTTTCTTCTCGAGGTTGCTGCCGTTCGCGTAGATATCGTTGATCAGGCTGGCTTTCTTCTGGATGAATTCGTTGCTGTTGGTCCAGTTGAAAATGTCCTCGATTTCCGCTTTCGTGTTCAGCGTACTGAAGATCGAAGAGTAGCTCTTCGCGTGCACCGATTCCATGAACTGGATGTTGTTCAGCACCGCTTCCTCGTGCTGCGTGCGCATGTCCTCTTTCATGGCGGCGATGCCGTCCTGCGATTGCAGTGTGTCCAGCAGCGTCAAACCGCCGAACACTTTCCCCAGCATATCCTGCTCGGCTTTGCTGAGGGTGCGCCAGTCATCAAGGTCGTTGGACAACGGAATCCGCGTATCCAACCAGAATTGCTCCGTCAATTTTTCCCATGTCAACTTGTCCAGCATGTCTTCGATGCTGTTCCAGTTGATCGCTATATAAGGCTTGTTTGCCATCCTTCATTCCTCCGTTAGGCTTTCCGATTATTGCATGACGGTAAATCAAATGCATCGCGCTGCAGCATCAGATCGTGCATGATTCGCAGGCGTTCGCTCCGATTTCGTCGTTGTTTTCCGTAAAGGTGCGCACATAATAGATTGATTTTGCGCCTTTTTTCCATGCGTAATTGCGCAGGATGTTCAGGTCGCGTGTCGTCATTTTATTCGTGCGCCCTGCTTTCCACTCGTACATGCCTTCCGGCAATTCGGAGCGCATGAACAAGGTCAGGCTCATGCCTTGGTCGATATGCTTTTGGGCCGCCACATAAATATCGATGACGCGGCGCATATCGATATCGTAGGCGGAGCGGTAATACGGCATCGTTTCGTTGGAAAGCTGCGGAGCCGGATAATAAGTCTTGCCGGTCTTCTTCTCCTGGCGTTCTTCGATCAGACGCGTGATCGGGTGCAGGCTCGCGCTCGTCTCGTTCACATAGCTGATCGAACCGGTCGGCGCGATCGCCAGACGGTTCTGATGGTACAGGCCGGATTCGTGGATCGCTTCCTTCAGTGCCATCCAGTCTTCCTTCGTCGGCACCTTGATGCCTTCGAAAATGTTTTTCACTTTTTCGGATCCGAAGACAACGTCGGAAGCCGTGTAGGCATCGAAATATTCTCCCGTATAGTATTTGGATTTCTCGAAATTGACGAACGATTTTCCGCGTTCTTTGGCTATTTTGTTGCTGGCCACCAACGTGTAGTAGTTCAAAAGCATAAAGTAAATATCTGTGAATTCGATCGATTCGGGCGATCCGTAGTGCATTTGGTTGATCGCGAACATCGTGTGCAGCCCCATGCCGCCGAGGCCGATCGTATGCGCTTGATCGTTGCCGTTCTTGACCGTAGGGACGGCGTCGATGCTCGAATGGTCGGTCACATAAGTCAAGGCGCGGACCATCGTTTCGACCGATTTGCCGAAATCAGGCGACTGCATCAGGTTCGGAATGTTCGTCGAGCCCAGATTGCAGCTGATGTCCGTCCCCAGCACTTCGTACTCCTGCTTGTCGTTCAGCAAGGAAGGCTGCTGCACCTGCAGGATTTCCGAGCAGAGGTTGCTCATGACGATCGTGCCGTCCACCGGATTGGCGCGGTTGGCGGTATCGATGTTGATGATGTACGGATAGCCGGATTCCTGCTGCAGCTTGCTGATCTCGTTTTCGAGGTCGCGGGCCCGGATCTTCGATTTGGAGATTTCCGGATTGTTTACCAGGTTCTCGTATTCGGCGGTGATGTCGACGTAGGAGAACGGTTTGCCGTAGATCCGCTCGACATCGTACGGGCTGAACAGATACATCTGATCATCCTTCGCCGCCAACTCGTAAAATTTATCCGGGATGACCAGGCCCAAGGAAAGGGTCTTCACCCGGATCTTTTCATCGGCATTCTCTTTTTTCGTCGACAGGAAAGCCACGATATCCGGATGGAAGACGTTCAGATAAACGGCTCCGGCTCCGTTGCGCTGGCCCAACTGATTGGAATAGCTGAAGCTGTCCTCGAGCAGCTTCATGATCGGCACAACACCGCTCGAGGCATTCTCGATTTTTTTGATCGGATCGCCGGCAGCACGGACGTTCGACAAGTTCACGCCAACGCCGCCGCCGATGCGGGACAGCTGCAGCGCGCTGTTGATTGTGCGGCCGATGCTGTTCATGTCATCCGTTGTCTGGATCAGGAAGCACGACACCAGTTCCCCGCGGCGTTTTCTACCGGCATTCAGGAACGTCGGCGTTGCCGGCTGGTAGCGCTGATGGATCATCTCTTCCGCGAGGTCGACAGCCAACTGCTGGTCCCCGTCAGCCAAAAAGAGGGCGTTGAAGACGATCCGGTCCTCGTAGCGCTCCAAATAACGCTTGCCGTCGTTCGTCTTCAGCGCGTATTGGGTGTAGAACTTGTAGGCGGCCATGAACGATTTGAAGCGGAATTTCTTGTTGTAGGTGTCCTGCATCAGTTTTTTGATGAAATCAAGCGGGTATTTCTCCAAAAATTCCTTTTCGATGTAGTCATGTTCGATCAAATAATTCAGTTTTTCGTCCAACGTGTAGAAGAAAACCGTATTCGGATTCACATGCTCCAGAAAATACGCCCGTACGGCCTCCTTATCCTTGTGCAACGGGATGGCGTTATCGATCGGACGATTGATTTCATTGTTCAATTTATAATAGGTTACATCATCTGTTTTGGTTACTAATTTTGGACTATCCAAGTTCCGTCACCTTCTCTTTCAAAATCTGAATGTCTTTCTCATTTCCCTGAAACTCAAACAAGTGCAGCAACGGGATGCCGTAGTCGCGTGCCAAGTCTTTTGCCGTGAACCCGAAAAGCTTGCCGAAATTCAGGTTCCCTCCGCCTGCCACGCCTTTGCAGAAGGTGCGGTTCTGGCCCGTTTCGATGAAGTCGACCAGGATATCCGTCACCTCTTTGTCATAGGTCGGCGTTACGATGATGAAAGGCTCCGCAATCGTCCGGAAGGCATTTTCGGCCGTCAACTCGATTGTTTCCATATTCAGTTTGTTCACGAACTTCCTCGTTTGGCCGGTCAAAGACATAAAAACCACCTTCATTTTTGCACCCCCCCTTTTCCAAGTTGTTATGCATTCATTATACGGATACGCAATTCAAATTACAACAAAAAGACACAACATGTAGCGCGACCTCCTTTTGTCCGCACAACATATTGTGTATTTGCGTATCTTTTCACTTTTTGGGTTCTGGAGCGGCAGTAGTGCTGATCACCCATGCAGGCCGCTTTTCAGAATTTCATTCTACCACACTTTTCCGGAAGCACCTCCTGATACGCTCCGGTAATCACAAAGATGCGTAGAATTTTTTGGCAAGGCGTTCCAGCACTTTCGGGTCATCCACGAAAAAGCTGTGATGGCCTCCTGGAACGATATATTTTTGCGATCCGGGAATCAGACGGTGCATCGCTTCCGTTTGATCGTCACGGATCAGATCG
Source organism: Trichococcus ilyis (assembly GCF_900109135.1). Classification (GTDB taxonomy): domain Bacteria; phylum Bacillota; class Bacilli; order Lactobacillales; family Aerococcaceae; genus Trichococcus; species Trichococcus ilyis. Next base: position 47,775 of record NZ_FNYT01000002.1, read on the forward strand.
AATTCACCTGCCAACAGCAGCGTCGGTGCCTGGATACTGCGCAGATCCGCCTCAGAAAGGTCCAGTTCACTCAGCATCAGATTATGGATGCACAGGCGAAGGATCTTTTCCGGATCGGTATCCGGCAAAGCAAGCAGTTGTTCGTAGTGTTCCAGCGTTTCCGCATAGCAGGCATCCGTCAGGCCATCCGCTTGATAGTTTGCCCCCATCGCGATCAAAGAAGCCGTCCGCTCCGGATGATGCGCCGCTAAATAGAGTCCCAGATTGCCGCCATCGCTGAACCCCAACACGTGGACCCTCCGAATCCGTTCGTTGTCCAACAGCGCAAGGATATCCTCCGCAATCTGTTTGAAGGTCAGCCGCTCCACGCCCAGCTCCGAGCGGCCATGGCCCCGCGTATCGAGCGCAATGACCCGGAAATGCCTCGTGAAGAACGGAAATTGCTTTGCGAACAGGTCGGAGTCCTCGCCGTTTCCGTGCAGCAGCAGCAACGCCTCGCCCGAGCCCCCTACCTGATAGTAAAGATTTCCCTTATCGGTCTTCAACATCTTCCCCCTCATGAGCCTCCCCCTTCCTATTCTTATTCCGGCAGGCGCCAGTCGATCGGCTCGACACCGAATGATTTGAGCGCCTCATTCGTTTTGGAAAAAGGCTTCGACCCGAAGAAGCCCCTGTAGGAAGACAACGGACTTGGATGCGGCGACGTGATCACCACATGCTTCTTTGTGTCGATGAATACTTTTTTCGCGATCGACGCGTTTCCCCATAAGATGAAGACGACCGGTTCCTCCCGCTCGTTCAATGCCCGGATGACAGCATCCGTCAGCAGTTCCCAGCCTTTGCCGCGGTGGGAATTGGCTTCACCGGCCCGGACCGTCAGGACTGTGTTCAACAAAAAGACGCCTTGTTTCGCCCAAGAGGTCAGATCGCCATGTTTTGCCGGAGGTATCCCCAAGTCATCCTCCAGTTCCTTATAGATGTTGACCAAGGAGGGCGGCAATTTGACCCCTTTCTGGACCGAAAAACTCAACCCGTTCGCCTGATCCGGACCGTGGTAGGGATCCTGCCCGAGTATGACCACCTTCACTTGATTGTACGGCGTCAGTTCGAAGGCTTCCCAGATGTGCTGCATCCCGGGATAGACCGTCCCGTTCAGGTATTCTTCCTTAAGGAAGGCGCGCAACTGCCGGTAATACGGCGCTTCGAACTCCTTTTCCAATTTTTCTTGCCACTCGTTGTGGATGATTGCTTTGGCCATCTTTTTCACATCACTATCCCTCAATATTTTTCATTGGTTCATCGACAATCTTACCATAATGGAGGCACCCTTTTCAGCCCTTCCGCTTCCTCTCTGGATATTTAAGCCGGCCGCGAACAAATTCTCAGTTAAATGAAAAAAGCATGGTAGAATATAAGGGTGAATATACTGCAATTACCCAACAGGAGGATGACTATATGATTGAACTGATCGTCTCGGATATGGACGGCACTTTATTGAACGAAAAGATGGAAGTCTCCAAATCGAACGTGAGCGCCATCAACGAAGCGAATAGATTAGGCATCAAATTTATGGTGGCGACAGGCCGGGGCTATGCTGAAGCTGTGCCGGCGCTCAAGGAAGCCGGTCTCCATTGCCCAATGATCACGCTCAACGGCGGGCAAGTATTTGACGAAGACGGGCAATTGGTCGAAAACTTGGGCATCGACAAGACGACAACGCGCCATATATTGGAGGATGTCAGAAATTACGGCCTTTACTGCGAGCTCATGACATCCAAAGGGATATTCTCGGATAACAAAGTACGCCGGATCGAATCGATGACTTCTTTGCTGCATGAGACCAATCCCGACACGACCTTCAAAATGGCGCTTGTTCTGGCGGTAGCCCGGTTGGAGCTGATGCACGTGAATTATGTCGAAAATTTCAAGGAAGTCTTGGATGACCATGACCAACAAGTCCTGAAAATCTTGGTCTTCAGCGATACCGGCCAAGCCGAACTGGAACCGATCCGCACCAAACTGGCCGAAGACAGCCGCGTGGTCGTGACTTCCTCCTTCAGAAACAATATCGAAATCAACCATGTGGAAGCCCAAAAAGGGGTCGCGCTGGCAAAATTCGCCCAAGCAAGGGGCATTGCATTGGAAAATGTCATGGCCATCGGGGACAACTTCAATGATGTCTCGATGCTGCAGGTGGCGGGCGCCAGCTTCGCAGTCGACAACGCCGAAGACGGCGTCAAGGAATTCGCGAAGTACCTCACTTCGAAAAACTCGGAAAACGGTGTGGCCGAGGCCATCATGCGCTGCATCAACGAAAACTTGTAGGCATGGAGCGGTTCCTTGAACGGTTACATATTCTCCCCTGAATACGTCTTTATGGATGTAGGAAAGGAGGAAAATGAATGGATGCGAACGTGGACGTGCTGGCGTATATGGAACTGATCAGCAACACCGGATTTCCGATCGTGATCGCGATGTACCTGCTGCACCGGATGGAAAAAAAGTTGGATGCACTGGTCGGCGCGATTGAAGACCTGAGCCGGGCTTTCAAATGATCGCCCCGATACTCCGCAACAGTAAAAAAAGCCTTGACGTGATAGCTTTCATGCCATCACATCAAGGCTTTTTGCCTTTCATTTTCCGAACGTTCCTGAATAAGCCGAGTTAGTTAACACCGATTTGTTAGCGTTTTATCGAACCGATGCTTTTGTGTCAGAATTCCTAACATATTCACGTCGTAATCTGATTGTAGTTTCTGTGAATTTAAAATATAATCTCGATGTGGTATTATATGAATATTCAAGCAGAGGCTTCATCGTAATCTCATGGTTATATTGGAAGGAATGCTGTTTATAAGGAGGAAAAAAATATGTTAAGCAAGAAATTGCGACTAAAGTTGCCGATGCTCTTCATGGCTTTGGGCTTTTTTATTTTTGGCTCAGCCCAACAAGAAGTGGCGGCAGCCGCGGAAACACAAAAGTTTGTCATCGCGACAGACACCACTTTTGCACCATTTGAATTCCAGGATGCGAACGGCGAATTTGTCGGGATCGATATGGAACTCATCCAAGCAATTGCGGAGGATCAAGGCTTTGAAGTGGAGATCCGTCCATTGGGATTCAATGCCGCTCTGCAGGCCTTGGAAACCAAACAAGTCGACGGCGTCATCGCCGGGATGAGCATCACCGACGAACGCAAACAAACCTTCGACTTTTCGGAACCGTATTTTGAAAGTGGCGTCGTCATGGCAGTCGCTTCCGACAGCGACATCTCAAGCTACGAAGATTTGAAGGGCCAAAATGTTGCGGTCAAAACCGGGACAGAAGGCGCTACGTTTGCTGAATCCATCAAGGATGAATACGGGTTCACCACCACCGTATTTGAGGATTCCGCCAACATGTACCAGGACGTTCTGTCCGGCAATTCTGCAGCAGCTTTCGAGGATTATCCGGTCATGGCCTATGCCATCGAAGATCAAGGTCTGGCCCTGAAATTGGCCACTGACAAAGAAGCCGGGAGTTCCTACGGTTTCGCTGTCGCAAAAGACACCAATCCGGAATTGCTGGAAATGTTCAATGCCGGTTTGGCAAACTTGAAAGCAAACGGCACCTACCAAGCGATCCAAGAAAAATACCTGGGCGTTTCGGCTGATACCAGCCTGGATGTCCCGGCACAAAATGGCAAAACCTTCGTCATCGCGACCGACACAACTTTCGCCCCTTTCGAATTCCAGGACGCGAACGGCAACTATGTGGGCATCGACATGGATCTGATCCGCGCTATCGCTAAGGATCAAGGTTTCGGAATCGAAATCCGCCCACTCGGATTCAACGCGGCCCTTCAGGCATTGGAAGCCAAACAAGTGGATGCCGTCATTGCCGGCATGAGCATCACCGACGAACGCAAACAAACCTTTGATTTTTCCGAGCCGTATTTCGAAAGCGGCGTTGTTATGGCGGTTGCTGCAGACAGCAACATCGACAGCTACGACGACCTGAAAGGTCAAACAGTCGCAGTGAAGACAGGTACAGAAGGCGCTGCTTTCGCTGAATCGATCAAAGATGAGTATGGCTTCAAATTGGCCACATTCGATGATTCAGCCAATATGTATCAAGACGTCATCGCCGGCAATTCTGTCGCGGCATTCGAAGATTATCCGGTTATGGCTTATGCCATCGAAGGTCAAGGCATCGCCCTGAAACTAGCAACCGAAAAAGAAGCAGGCGGTTCTTATGGAATCGCAGTCGCAAAAGATACGAACGCGGAACTGCTGAACATGATCAATACAGGGCTAGCCAACCTGCAAGCTGACGGTACTTATGAAGAAATCCTCAATAATTACCTCGGTTCAGACACAGAAGCAAGCAACACTTCTTTCTTCGGGCTGATCCAAGAAAACTGGAAGACACTTATGTCAGGGTTAGGCAGAACGATTCTGATCACATTCGCATCGATCGTGATCGCCTTGGCCTTGGGTATCGTGATCGGACTCTTCAGCGTATCGCCTAACAAAGCGTTGAACTGGATCGCAACCATTTATGTTGACATCATGCGCGGCGTGCCGTTGATTGTTTTGGCATTCTTCGTCTACTTCTCGATTCCGCAATTGATGAACATCCGTATGAGTTCGACGGTTGCCGGTATCATCACGCTGAGCCTGAATGCTGCAGCTTACCTGGCGGAAATCTTCCGCGGCGGTATCAAAGCCGTTGATGTCGGACAGATGGAAGCAGGACGCAGCTTAGGTCTTACTTACCAAACGACGATGAACAAAATCATTTTGCCGCAAGCAATCCGCATCATGATCCCTTCGTTCATCAACCAATTCGTCATCACTTTGAAGGACACTTCCATCCTGTCGATCATCGGACTGGTTGAATTGACCCAGACCGGCAAAATCATCATCGCCAGAACCTATGCTTCCGGGAATATGTGGATGATCATCGGCTTGATGTACATCATCGTCATCACGATCCTTACGAAGATTTCCAAAAACCTTGAAGGGAGACTAAAGAATGGCTAACGCAAAAATAAATGTCACGAACCTGAAGAAAAGCTTCGGCAACAACGAGGTTCTGAAAGGCATCAACCTTGAAATCGCTGAAGGCGAAGTGGTCTGCATCATCGGTCCTTCCGGTTCCGGCAAAAGTACCCTTCTGCGCTGCCTGAACAAGCTGGAAGATGTCACCGACGGGCACGTGCTGATCGACGGGCAGGACATCACCGAAAAGACAACGGACATCAATAAAGTCCGCGAAGAAATCGGCATGGTTTTCCAACACTTCAATCTTTTCCCTCACCTTTCGGTCATGGACAACATCACTTTGGCTCCGGTCGAACTGAAACGCGAAACCAAAGAAGCCGCAAAAGCAAAAGCGTTGGAATTGCTGGAAACGGTCGGTCTGTCCGAAAAAGCCGATGCTTTCCCAAGTTCCCTTTCCGGCGGGCAAAAACAGCGTGTCGCAATCGCGCGGGCATTGGCAATGAACCCGGAAATCATGCTTTTCGATGAACCGACATCCGCGCTTGACCCGGAAATGGTCGGCGACGTTCTGGAAGTCATGAAAAAATTGGCTAAAAAAGGCATGACCATGGTCGTCGTGACACACGAAATGGGCTTTGCCCGAGAAGTCGGCCACCGCGTCATCTTCATGGACGGCGGCTACATCGTCGAAGAAGGCACGCCTGAAGAAGTCTTCGGCAATCCGCAAAACCCGCGTACGCAAGATTTCCTGAATAAAGTATTGTAATAGCATAGCAAAACGAGGCTGCCCTTCATTTCCGGGGCAGCCTTTGTTTTTTATGAAATTCAGGAAACGGGAAATCCTTGGACGGAGGAGCACCGGGGAAGGTCTCCCCGGTGCTGGTGGGATAGAGAGAGGTTCTCCTCCGGTGAGCTCTGCTTCATCGGAGGCAGCCTCCCGGTCGTCTCGCCAACTCCGGCCAATCTTCCCTTCGCCGGAGTTGGGGACGCGCTGACCAACCGAAAAAAATCGGGCTGCCCCTGTTTGATGGGGCAACCCGATTCAGCGTACTTATTGCAGGATGGTGATCGTCAATGTTTGTCTGCCGTAAGAAAGCGCGGCATTCAGGTCTTCCATGTGCAGGTCGATTTTGTTCCCCACGATCGCTCCGCCGGTGTCACCGGCAATCGCGATGCCGTAGCCCGGCACACTGACCAGGCTGCCCAAAGGAATCACGGATGGGTCGACGGCAATGACCATCGGATTGACCGATAAATCGATTCCGGTTGCTGTGAAGTTGGACAAGCCCGCCTCATGACGCGAATAAGCAGTCGCTGATACGACCACGGTCTTCCCTTGTGCGGCAGGCGCTTCCGTCACGGCCGGAGCGTTTGCAGTCACGACCGCCGCAGGTTCGGCCGAAGCAACCGAACTGTCGGTGATCTGGCTCACCGGCGCAGGTTCGGATGATGCGACAGCACTCTCTTGGACCGACGACGCTGTAGTGGCAGCCGATCCGATAACCACACTGCTCGATTCCGCAACTTGCTGCTCTTCCGCCGCTCGTGCTGCGACATCAGCGGACTCGGCATCAGCTTTAGCTTGCGCCTCTTCGGCAGCCAAACGGGCAGCTTCCGTCGCATACTCGGTTTTGACTTGCGACAGCACGGTTTTGTTCTCCGACAGAATGCCTTTCAATGAGGACAATTCCCCGGCCAGCGCAGTGGATTCGGATTTCAGGCGGCTTTCTGCAGTCTTGACTGCTTGGATTTCGTCATCCAACTGCTTTTCCAAAGCCGTCAATTTTTCCTCTTCGGAAATGGCGGATTTGATCTGTTCATTATCGGCGGACTGCAATTGGCCGACTACGTAGACCCGGTTGATGAAATCGGCAAAGTTTTCGGAATCGATCAGCATCAGAATCTGGTTTGTTGTTGCATTCGAGGTCTGTAATGCTACAAGACGCGATTTGAGTTGCTCTTTGCGCGAAGCAATCACTTCTTTTTGCGCTTCGATTGCTGTTTTTATTTCGGTTTGGTTCTCTTCTGCCGCAGCAATCTGAGCCTTCAGATCATCGATCCCCATCTGCTTCAGGTTGATGGATGCCAATGTCTCACCGATCGTCACTTCCAAGGAAGCAATCTGCGACTCAGTCTTTTGTTCTTCTTGGGTTAAATTATCTAAGGTGGAACCTTGAACTTGTGTAATGGAAAGGGTCAGGCTTGCTGCCAAGCCGGCCAACAACAGTTTCCCGATACGCTTTGTATGATTCAAAATGTCACGCCTCTCTTTTTCTCGTTGGAAAATGCTCCTTTATTATATCGAAGTTGTCTTAAGGAAGGGTTGCATTCCTTTTACTGTTCCGTATCAAATGATTCATCCGAACCATTTTTTTGCCTTTTTCCGCTCTGTTTCGTAACCTTTTCGCAACATTTGACCCACCTTTGTAACATCGATCGACTTTTCTTGCCTGAATCGATGGCTGAAAAAGATAATTTTATGACAAAACTGCCGAATTCCAGTAAAATGAAAAGTGAGGAATCTTGGATGATGCGGGATTCGGAAGGAGACTTTTATGTTATTAGAAAGAATCGGCCTGATCGATATCGGATCCAACACAATCCGTTTGGTCATCTTCGAAATCGATGAGCACTTTACGATGTTTCAAGTCCAGAATATCAAGACCCCCGCACGCCTTTTTCAGTATTTGGACAAAAAGAAAATGATGTCCCAAGCCGGGATCGATATGCTGGTCAAGGTCCTGAAAAGTTTCAAAGCTGTCGCAGACCAATACAAAGTCAGCGTCCTGATGCCTGTGGCCACTGCTGCCATCCGCCAGTCGAGCAACCGCGATGACATCATGAAGCAAGTGCGGAAAGCAACCGGCATCGAAATGATGCTACTGCCGGAAGAAAAAGAGGCCTTCTACGGGAATTATGCCGTGCTGCATACGACCCAATTCTCCAGCGGCATCACGATCGATATCGGCGGCGGAAGCACGGAAGTCACTTACTATGAAAACAAAGAGCTTAAACAATACCACAGTTTCCCGTTCGGGGTCGTCACACTGAAGCAGCTGTTCTTCGACGGAAAGGAACACAATGATCCGAAGGCGATCAAGAAGATGCAGGAATTCGTGAAAGAGCAGTTCAAATCGATCAAATGGCTCAGCAAGAAACAAGTCCCGATCGTGGCCATGGGCGGTTCTGCACGCAGCATCGCGAATGTCCACCAGCGCCAAATCAATTATCGGTTGGCTGGCGTGCACGGATACCGCATGTACCGGAATGATTTGCAGCGCACCTTGGATTTGTTCCAATCACTGAGCATTCCGCAATTGCAGAATCTGGACGGCCTGAGCCGGGACCGCAGCGACCTGATCATCCCGGCGAATGTGGTCTTCAACACCCTTTTCGACGAAGTCAAGGCACCGGTGTTCCTGTTCAGCAACAAGGGCTTGCGCGAAGGCATCGTTATGGAATATTTGAACAACAAATACGAAAACAAAGCTTTCAGCATCTTCAACATTGCGGCTCAGACCGTCAACAGACTGGCCGCCAGCTACCACACTTTGGCGCATGTTGCGCAACATAGGGTGAAACTGGTCGATAGGCTCTATGAAGAATTGTGCCGTTTGGGCATATTCGAAAAAAATCCGGAAATGGAGAAACTGCTGCATTTCGGAAGTTACCTGTATTATCTGGGGCAATTCGTCGAAACCGGCGCCAGTTCACAGCATACTTTCTACATCATCTCCAACAGTGATTTGGATGGCATCAGCCACAAGGAACGGGTCAGCATCGCTTTGTTGGCGAGTTTCAAGAACCGCTCGCTCTTCAACCAATATCTGACAGGCTATACGGATTGGTACACAGTGACTCAGGTCGACCAACTGCAATCGCTGGGCGGCATCATCAAATTCGCTGATGCCATCAACGATTCGCATATGGAAGTCATCAAGAACATCAAAATCAAAAAAACGAAAAACGGTCACGACCTGGTGCTTTATTATAAGGGAGACATCCTTGCAGAAGAATACCGCGCCGAACGTCAACGCAAACATATCGAACGTTTGCTGAGCGGCAAGCTTAACATTATATTTACAGAATCTTAACAAATATATGCTATAAATAAAGCTTAGAAATCGAACGAACGGATGTGTCATATGATGGAATCAGATAGTAAACCGGATCTTGCTCATGCAGATCATTATTTCAATCGAGAGTTGAGTTGGCTCGATTTTAACAAACGGGTCATCGAGGAAGCGATCGATCCCCATAATCCTTTGCTTGAACAGCTGAACTTTTTAGCCATCGCGAGTTCCAACCTTGATGAGTTCTACATGATCCGGGTTGCCGGGTTGCAGGATCAATTCAAACTCGGTTACCATATCACGGACAGCAAGACGGGTATGACCCCATTGGAACAGTTGTCCGCCATCTCAGAGAAAAACAGCGGAAACATCGCTTTACAGTACCAGTACTACTCTGAACTGCTGAAAAAATTGGCCGAAAAAAATGTCCGCATCAAAAAAATCAGCGAACTTTCCGAAAGCGAACTGGCTGTCGTCGAAGAAACCTTCCACGAGCAGGTTTTTCCGGCGCTGACGCCGCTTGGAATCGACGCCTATCGGCCGTTCCCTAACTTGAACAACAAATTGATCCACATTTTTGTGAACCTGAAAAAAGAAGCTGCGACCCGGGTAGCTATTGTTCCCGTTCCCGCTCCGCTGCAACGTTTCATTCTTTTGGATGAAGACATGAACGATGTCGGCATCGTGCTGTTGGAAGATGTTGTCCGCCATTTCATCCATACGCTCTTCAAGGGCTTCACCGTAACGAACAGCTTCAGTTTCCGAATCACCCGCAATGCCGATCTGGATTTGCATGAAGACGGTGCGGATGATCTGCTTGTGGTCATCCAGGATTACCTGAAGAAACGGAGAAACGGAATGGCCGTCCGTCTTGAAATCGATACCCGCGATACGATCGACTCCCTTCAAGGGGATGTGCGCTTCCTGCAGACGGAATTGGATCTGGAGGACCGCGATGTCTATATGATCAAGGGGCCGCTGGATCTTACTTTCCTGAGCAAGTTGACCCGTCACCTGGCGATTGCTTCACCTGAAGACGTCTATCCCGGCTTTTCGCCGGTCACACCGAGCGAGCTGTCCGGAAAGGATATCTTTGACGTGGTCGAAAAGCAGGATGTTTTCCTGCATCATCCCTATGATTCATTCGATCCGGTAGTCGACTTCATCAAGCGCGCCGCTGAAGATGAAGATACGATCGCCATCAAGCAGACGCTGTACCGTGTCAGCAAAGACTCACCGATCATCGAAGGGCTCAAGACAGCCGCCGAAGCCGGCAAACAGGTCACTGTGCTTGTCGAGCTGAAAGCCCGTTTCGACGAGGAAAATAACGTGCAATGGGCAAAAGAGCTGGAAGAAGCCGGTGCGCACGTCCTTTACGGAATGACCCACTTGAAGACCCACAGCAAAATCACAATGGTCGTAAAAAAACATCACGACCGGATCGTCCGTTATGTCCACTTGGCGACCGGAAATTACAACGACAAGACCGCCAGACTCTATACCGATATGGGCATTTTCACCGCCAATAAAGAGATCGGCGAAGATGCCACAAACTTCTTCAACTACTTGAGCGGCTATTCCGACCAGCCCGAGTACAACCACTTGCATGTATCGCCTTTCGAGATCAGGGATTCGTTCATTGAGTACATCGACGATGAAATCGCCTCCCACAGGCAATTCGGGAATGGGCATATTCTGGCGAAAATGAACTCCTTGACCGACAAGCGCGTCATCATGAAGCTTTACGAGGCCAGCCAAGCCGGCGTCAAGGTGGACCTGATCATCCGCGGCATCTGCTGCCTGAAACCGCAAGTGCCCGGCGTGAGCGAGAACATCCGTGTCCGCAGCATCGTCGGCCGTTTTCTGGAACATAGCCGGATCTATTATTTCCATCATAACGGGGAAGATAAACTGTTCCTTTCCTCTGCGGACATGATGACCCGCAATATGATCAAGCGTGTCGAAATCGAGTTTCCGATCCTGGATCAGGCCATCAAAAAAGAAATCCTTTCGCTGATGGAAGTCTACCTTGCCGACAACACGAAAGCGCGCGAACTCTCCCCTGACGGAACCTATCGGCACGTCCGGAATGATGACCCGACAGTTGATGCGCAAAAATATTTCATGGACTTGGCGAACAAGGAAAAAGAAATCCCGATCTTTGCCGAGAAGGATACTTGGTTCAAAAAAATCCAGCGGAGATTCAAGAAATAACAAAAGAAGAAGGTCAGGAATCAGCTCCTGACCTTCTTCTTTCATTATGATGCGAATTTGTTGTTTTTCGAAATCGCCAAGCCGATCGCAAAACCGATCATCGACGGAATCAGCCAACCCATTCCGATATCTGACAAAGGGATCGCTGAGTCGGTCCAGGCGATGATGCCGTTCATGCCGGCACCGTCTTTGAGTCCTTGCGGCAAAGCCTTCAGGAAATCGACGATCGCGAACGGCAAGGTGAACAAGGTCGTCATCTGATAGACGATCGCCCGATCGTTATACAGGTTGCTCGTGATCGAAAGCAAAATCAACGTGATCGACAAAGGATACAGGAACATCAACACCGGAATCGAAAACGCGATGATCTGACTCAAGCCCAGATTCGCCAAACCGAAGGAAATCGCAGTGAACAGATAGACATACTTTTTGTAATCCAATGAATTCGGAAACATATGCACGAACGTTTCGCTGATGGCCGTCACCAACCCGATTGCTGTTTTCAGGCAGGCAACGGTGATGATGATCGCGAACACGATTGCCCCAAAAATTCCGAAATATGCGTTCGAGATTTGCGCCAAGGCGATGCCGCCATTGTCGCTGATTTCAAAAATGCCGCGGCTCGTTGCGCCCAAGTAGACCAGCGAGCCGTAAATGACAGCCATCAACAGCATACTGATCAGTCCTGACTTGATCGTGTCCTTCGCGATGGCGGTCGGCTTGGTGACGCCCAATCCCTGGATCGTTGTGACAACGATGATCCCGAAAGCCAATGAAGCCAAAGCATCCATCGTGTTGTACCCTTCCAGAAAGCCTTTGAAGAATGCGCCTGTCTGATAGCTCGCATCCACCGGGATTTCACCCGCTGTACCCATCGGCGCGAAAAATCCGAACAAGATCAGGACCGAAAGGAATACCAGGAAAATCGGATTCAGCACCTTGCCTACCCATTTCAAAATTTCCGAAGGCTTCAGTGAGAACCAGAGCACCGCTGTGAAGAAGATCAGCGAGAAGAAAAAAAGCGCCATTTTTGCCAGGGAAGGATCCAAGTAAGGCGCAAAGGCTGCCTCGAACGAGACAGTCGCCGTACGCGGCGTCGCAAAGAACGGCCCGATCGTCAGATACAGTGCGGAGGTGAAAAAAACGCCGTACTTAGGATGGATTTTGCTCGCCATTTCCAGCAAGCTTTCTTTTCCGGAAAGCCCCATCGCGACGATGCCCAAGAACGGCAACCCCACTGCCGTCACGATGAACCCCAGCATTGCCGGAATCAGATTCTGTCCCGCCAATTGGCCCATATGGACCGGGAAAATCAGATTCCCTGCACCGAAAAATAAGCCGAAGAGCATGGAGCCTATGTATATATATTCTTTATTCGATAATTTGTTATCCATTGAATCTCAGCCAACTTTCTTTTTTCGATTTTTTTCATTCTATCATGGCATCCTCCTCGTTACTATTGCTGAGAACGTTTAACCGCAAAAACTTACCGTTTTCTCATTTTTTCCATGTCGCTGTCACAAAGAACTGCCATCCCGAAATAATGGCAATAATGCGATATTATCCAATGAACGATTGACAGATGAGAAACCAGCCACTCGATTTTTGTAAACACGCTGTTAAAATCCTTTTATTTTTTCTGGAATATGCTAGAATTAATTGACTATAAATAAGAATTGAGGAATGTAAAAAAATGATTACCGTATCAAATGTCAGCTTACAATTTTCCGATCGCAAGTTGTTTGACAATGTTAATCTGAAGTTCACCCCTGGAAACTGCTATGGCGTCATCGGTGCTAACGGAGCCGGGAAATCGACTTTCTTGAAGATTTTATCAGGCGTTATCCAGCCCACTACCGGGGATGTCATTTTGGATCCAAATGAACGTTTAGCGGTTCTGAACCAGAACCACTATGGTTTCGAAGAACACCAAGTATTGGACACTGTCATCATGGGGCACAAACGCCTCTATGAAATCATGGCAGAAAAAAATGCCATCTATGCGAAGACTGAATTCACTGAGGAAGACGGCATCAGAGCCGGCGAACTTGAAGGCGAATTCGCTGAATTGGACGGTTGGGAAGCCGAATCCGACGCAGCCAGCCTTCTGCAAGGGTTAGGCATCGGCGAAGATCTGCACTACAAACTGATGAGCGACCTCTTGGAACCGCAAAAAGTAAAAGTTTTGCTGGCACAAGCCCTCTTCGGCAAACCCGATGTTTTGCTTTTGGACGAGCCGACTAACGGTCTTGACAAGCAGTCCATCGAATGGTTGTCCGAGTTCCTGATCAATTTCCCGAACACAGTCATTGTCGTTTCCCATGACCGTCACTTCCTGAACACCGTATGTACGCATATGTGCGACGTCGACTTCGGAAAAATCAAACTGTATGTCGGAAACTATGATTTCTGGATGCAATCCAGCCAATTGGCGGCCAAATTGGCAGCCGATTCCAATGCGAAAAAAGAAGAACAGATCAAGGAATTACAGGATTTCATCGCGCGCTTCAGCGCCAACGCTTCGAAATCCAAACAAGCGACATCGCGTAAAAAGACTCTGGAAAAAATCACCTTGGATGATATTCAGCCATCTTCCCGTAAATATCCGTTCGTCGGCTTCACACCGGAGCGCGAAATCGGCAATGACCTGTTGATGGTTTCAAATCTTTCCAAGACAATCGACGGTGTCAAAGTTTTGGACAACATCAGCTTTGCGCTGAATAAAGGCGATAAAGTCGCATTCACCAGCCGCAAAGATATCGCGACCTCTACCCTCTTCAAGATTTTGATGGGTGAAATGGAAGCGGATGGCGGTACCTTCAAGTGGGGCGTCACAACTTCACAAAGCTACTTGCCGAAAGACCATACGAACGAATTCCCGAATCCTGACATCACCATTCTGGAATGGTTGCGCCAATTCGCAAGCAAAGAAGAAGACGACAACACCTTCTTGCGCAGCTTCCTGGGCCGCATGCTGTTCTCCGGTGAAGACGTCATGAAAAAAGTTTCTGTCCTATCCGGGGGAGAAAAAGTCCGTATCATCCTATCGAAGATGATGCTTTCCAAAGCAAACGTCTTGGTGCTGGATGATCCGACGAACCACTTGGATCTGGAATCCATCACGGCCTTGAATGACGGCATGATCGCCTTCAAAGGCGCGTTGCTGTTCACTTCACACGATTACGAGTTCATCAACACTACCGCGAACCGGATCATCGAAGTGACTCCGAACGGCGTTGTGGACAGAATGGACACAACCTACGAAGAGTTCCTGGAAGATAAAGACGTGCAAGCCAGAATCAACGCACTTTATACGGAAGAAGCCTAAAGACATCACTTAAAAGCGAACAGCCACCCGGTTACATGTGAACCGGATGGCTGTTCGTTTGTTTGATCCCGTCTGCATACGTTGTCGCCCAAAGGCAGCCCCAGCAAGGCCTGAGTCTTTGGGTGCGTTTTGGCCTTGGGACGGCGACGGTGAGAAAATGATGGATATGCGGACGATTTTTCATCATTTTGTCGCCGTCGCACAATGAAAAAGAAGGAGGCGCAGCCCAATCGTCCGGGCTGCGCCTCCTTCTTTTTCATACTTTTTTCCAGACGATATGCGCTTCGCAGGCTAAGTCTTCGCCGTTCATGATGCGGTGGGCGGTGATGGTTTCGCCGTTTTCCGCTTCTTTCGTCGACATGACGCTGGTGATGCTGTTGCCGTACTCGACCTCTTTTTCATACTTGATCGTGACGGCGGACAGCTGGTGGTCCATGATGAATTTCGGATCGATCGTGTTGATGATCCAGTCGAAATATTTCGCGTTGTTGACATGGCGATTGTAATCGATATCCAGGTATCTGACGCGGAAATCCTGCTCCCTGCAGTTATCCAGCTCAAGCGGAATCGGCTTCTGCATGCGCACCATCGTCCTGATTTCATCTGCCTGATAGACGGTCAGCAACTCTTTCTGGATCTGGACCATTTTGCGGGACTCGATGTCCATCATGACGAAGTTCGTCATCACTTCCACACACAGCTGCTCGCTTTCGTCGTAAGCTCGGAAGCGGCGATACGTGAAAAAGCGGTTGTAGCTCATTGCTTCCGTTTCCAGGATGATTGCTTCTCCACTGTGCGGCATGCGCTTAATCTGCATATCGTACTGCACGATGATCCAACTGAGCCCTCTTTCGGACATCTGATCATTCGTATTGCCCAAGGAATCACTCTGCTGGCCCGACAGATCCACCATCAAGTTGACGAGCGACGGCAAGGTGATCTCTCCGGTGATGTCACATTCATAGCCTTTGATGCGATGATTGTTGCGATAAATTAATCCACTCAACGTTGCGCCTCCAAAATCAATATTATAGTAGCAAGAATACCATACTTCTCAGCGCGGACCAACCGAAAAAGCTGCTGTAATCAGACGCGCAGTTGCTGTCTGTCGTTGTAGAATTCGCGGTACGCCATGAAAGAGGCGATGTAGGAGGAAATGCTTGTCGCCGCCACTAGCATGAACGTCACCAAGATCTGATACATGATGGCCGTCAACGGAACCGTTCCGGCAAACATCAGGCCCGACATCATCCCCGGCAAGGAGACGATCCCCACAGTCTTGGCGGAATCCAAGGACGGTTGCATGCCTGACTTGATCGTTTCCCGCAAAATCGTGCGCGACGCTTGATTCGGAGTCGCTCCAAGCGACAGTTTCTCCAGAATCTGTTGGCGCTGATCGCGGAACAAGGAATTGAGGTTGCGGTAACACAAGCCGATGGTCGTCATCGCATTTCCGGCGATCATCCCGGTGATCGGCACGATCTGTGAGGGGATAAATTTGACCGACCCCGACAGGACCAAGATCGACAACGTCAAAATCGCGGATGCAGTGATCGCGATCAAGGAAATCTTCAAGGAGTTCGGAATGTTGCTGCTGTGTTTGTGGGCATTCCATGACGCATTGAACACGATGACTGCGACCATCGCCAAGGTGACGATCGTATTGTTTACGTTGAACAGATAGGTCAGAACGTATCCGACCGCTATCAATTGCACAACCGCTCTGGCGATGCTGTACAAAATGTCTTTGGCTGTGCCTAATTTTTCTTTGTAGGAGATATAGACTCCCACCAATACCAACGAAAAGCTCAACATGAGCGTGATTGGGCTGACTTGCAGATCCATCTTATTTTGCCTCCTCTTTTACGATTTTGCCGGCAACGATATGAATGTTGTTATCGGCCAAGCTGGATTCTTCCTCGTTATGGCTGACCATGATGATCGTCATTTCGGAATGCGCGCGCAATTCGTGGAGCCATTTCCAGATAATCTGGCGATTTGCTTCATCCAAGGCGCTCGTCACTTCGTCGAGCAGGAGGATTTTCGGTTGGAAAAGGACGTTGCGGATCAAAGCGACACGCTGCTTCTCCCCGCCGGACAAAGTATTGATTTCCTTATCCAAGTATTCCTTGGGCAACCCGACCGATTCCAGATAGGAGATGGCTTTCTTTTCATCGAATTCCTTTTTGCGGATTTCGTAAGGAAATGCCAAATTATCGCGGACGGTTTTTCCGAACAGAACGGGTGTCTGGAACGTGTACGAAACTTCCTTGCGGTAGTCGGTCGGTTCGTAATCATCCAACGATTTCCCATTGTAGCGGATTTCCCCTTCAGTGCGCGACAGGATGGTCGCAATGATTTTCAACAGCGTGCTCTTGCCGCTTCCGGACGGGCCGGTAATCGAGAGGAATGCACCCTCCTCCAATGAATAACTGATGTCGTCCAAAATGACTTTGCCGTCCGACACAAAACTCAGATGCTTCATTTCCAATAATGCCATTTTTAAATTGCTCCTTTATCATTAAATATGCAGCCGAACCCGGTGCGTCCTCCAAAAATCGCTGTCCGGGGCGGCCATGCTCCATCCCTCTATTTTAACACTGTTTGCTGTATTTTCGTTAATGATAATTATTATAATTTAGTAATACAAATAAAAAAGAAGCCCGGGTTCTTTCCGCAGCTCCGGTGAGGTGGCGGTCCCTGGAGGACACCGGTAGCTTTCAGGCTCAACTCCGACGAAGCCGACCTCATCGGAGCACACTAGCCCATATGCAGTCCGTTCTCCGGCCAAGCCGCCGGCCGCCGGAGAACGACAAAAGCTGTCCCGGAACCGGGACAGCTTTTATCATGCCTATCAAAATTATTCTTCCAACTCGGCATACGAAATCAACTGGATAGCATCATCTTCCCGGATCCGATCCGCAAAATCGGAGTGCATCAAAAATTCCGCCATATAGGCCCGGTCCTTCTGGAGGCTGCTCACGCGCTCCAGACTGGCATCGACATAGCCCGGATGCACGATCAATTCAACCGACGTGTCCGGCTTTTCCAGGACGGCCATGATGTCATCCAACCGCTCCAGCACATCCATGCCCAATTCGGCCTGCGGTTTTTCAGCCGCGAACCCGAGATCGAATTGACGGTCCGTGTGCAACACCCCATGGCTGCCTTCGAAGTGATCGCGGATCGGCAGATCGTACTGGATCGCGAGCGACAGCATGACCTTGTTCAGCGGCTCCAGCATATGCACATGATGGTGCGAATCCAGATGCGTCGGCTTGATGCCGGCCTTGCGCACCTTCTCGATCTGCGCATGCCACTCCGCGTAGACTTCGTCCAAATCCAGCGCGGCCGCCTGCTGCTGCACATATTCCCTTGTGCGGAAACGCCCATCGGCACTGATGCTGGCCGCATCAGGCAAGAGCGGCTTGCCGAGCGTCAGGTTCAGATGGACCCCGATTTCCAGATCCGGATGGTCCGAAGCCAATTCCACGGCATGATCGAATGCCGCGCCGTTCGCCAGCAAAGTCGTCGATGTGGTGATGCCGTACAAAAAACTGTCGATGATGCCGTAGTTCACGCCATTCGTGAGGCCAAAATCGTCTGCGTTGATGATTACTTGTCCCATAAGTCATTCTCCTGTCTGTTCGGAAGAAGGGGGCGCCTTCAAATCGCTTTGACTGCCCCTCCATCCACATAAAGTGTGCTGCCGGTGATGTACGTATTCGCCTCGGAAAGAAGGAAAACGACGGCTTTCGCGAATTCTTCCGGTGTACCGTAGCGGCCCAAGGGAATGCCTGCGATTGCGGCTTTGTCGACTTCCGCCAATGACAACTCCTTGGCTTTGGCGTTCGCTTCATTCAGATATTTCAGGCGATCCGTGGCGATTTTCCCCGGCGCAACGACATTCACAAGGATGTTGTCGGCAGCCAATTCATCGGCCAGCGTTTTGCTCAATCCGACAATGCCGTTCCGGAAAGTATTGGAAAGCACCAGGTTCGGCAACGGCGTCTTCACCGAAATCGAGGCGATATTGACGATGCGTCCGCCCTCTTTGCGCAGATCGGGCAGCACTTCGCGGATGATCCGGATATAGCTCAGCAAGTTCAATTCGAATGCCTGTTGCCAAGCCTCATCGGAAAAGGAATCGAATTTCCCGCTCGGCGGCCCGCCTGCATTGTTCAACAAAATATCTATTTTCCCGAATACGGCATGCGTCCGTTCCACCAGCTTCCGGATGTCCTCAACTTTGGTGATGTCGCAGGGGAAATACGCGACCTTCCCGCCATGCAAGGTTTCCAGCTCTTCCTTGACTTCAGCCAATCTGTCTTCGCTTCTGCTCGTGAGCATGACGTGCGCACCTTCTTTGACGAGCTCCTTCGCGACCGCTTTGCCCAACCCCTGGCTTGAAGCGATGACCAACGCCACTTTGTTCTTTAGCCCCAGATCCATTTCCGTTCCTCCTTCAGCTGCTTTTGTCAAACACTCTGTTACTCATACTATAGCCCAAAATCGTCAACTTCACTAGCATTTCACTCGCTCCGCTGCATTTGTCCCTGCTCGCCTCCGGGATAGTCTGTTATAATGGAAAATGAACTTATTCACCTTGAAAATAAGCTGCGCGCAACTTTTTTAATGCACATACTAACCGACGGACAGGAGTCTTTCCCATGAGAATACTGCATACGGCTGATTGGCATCTCGGCAAAATCGTCAATGATTTTTCCATGCTGGACGATCAGGCCCATTACTTGACGAAACTGATTGAAACACTGAAAGAAAAAGAAATCGATGCGATCATCATGGCGGGAGATCTTTACGACCGCTCATTGCCTCCGAAAGAAGCGGTGACGCTGGCTAATCGGACACTGACCCGGATGGTGAAGGAATTGGGCGTCCCTGTGTTCGTCATCGCCGGCAACCACGACAGCAACGAACGGATCGAATACGCCGCCGAATTGCTGGCCGACAGCCGCCTTTACATAGAAGGAACCCTGAAAACGGTCATCCGCAAAGTTCCTTTCCAGGGAACCAATTTTTACCTGCTGCCCTTTGCGGACCATGTCTATGTCCGGGAAACACTCAAAGACGACAGCATCAAAAATATGGAGGATGCCGTACGCGCACTGCTCGCGCCCATCAAAGCAACGATGAACCCGGATGAAGTGAACATCCTGATTGCGCACGGCTATGTGATCCAGGCCGGCAACGACACGAGCGAACCTTCCGATTCCGAACGTCCGCTCAGCATCGGCACTTCCGAATATGTCGATGTGTCGCTGTTCGAGGACTTCGATTACGTCGCCCTGGGCCATCTGCACAAGGCCCAGAAAGTCAAAAGCGACAAAGTCCGCTACAGCGGCTCGATCCTGAAGTATTCCAAATCGGAAACCCCGCACCAAAAGCAGACAAGCATCGTAACGATAGAAAAAGACAGGCTGGAGATCGAACCTTTGCGCATCAAGCCTTTGCGCGATATGCGCACGATCAGGAGCACATTCCCCGAGCTGATGAAAGGACAATCCGACGATTACCTGTTCTTCGAGCTGGAGGATACGGAATATGTGCTGGACGCGATGAACCAATTGCGCCGCCGCTATCCCCAGGCGATGGGCCTCGAATACGTCAGCCGCAGAGAAACCGAATCGGTGGCACTGCAGCATAACCGCGAGGATCTGCAGCAGCTGTCCTACCCCGACCTGTTCAAGGACTTCTATGAACAATACCGCGCCATCGAATTGGATGAGTCCGGCCAAAAAATCGTGGCTGATGTCTTTGCCGCTTTGGGAAGGAAGGATTAGATGAGACCGTTAAAATTGGAAATGTGCGCTTTCGGGCCATACAAAGAAAAAACCGTGTTGGACTTCACCCAGTTCCAGAACCAGACCCTCTTCCTTGTGAGCGGGCCGACCGGAGCCGGCAAGACAACGATTTTCGACGCCATCGCCTACGCCCTGTATGACGTCGCCAGCGGCAGCAGCCGGGAAAAGGATACGTTCAAGTCGCAGTTCGCAGCGGAAAACGCCATCTGTTACGTCGATCTGACGTTCGAATACAACGGGAAAAACTACCGCGTCCGGCGTTCCCCTGCCCAGACGGGTCCCGGAAAGAGCGGGAAAATCATCAATCTGTCGGCCGATGTGGCATTTTACCACGACGACACCGTGACGACGAAAGCCCGCGATGCCAATGCCGAAATCGAACAGCTGCTTTCCCTGAACTACGAGCAGTTCAAACAGATCGTCATGCTGCCGCAAGGGGAATTCAAAAAGCTGCTCGAATCGAACAGCAACGAAAAAGAGGCCATCTTCCGCAACATCTTCGGGACCGAAATCCTGAAAAATTTCCAGGAGCAACTGAAGGAGAAAGCAAAAGCGCTCCAGAGCCAGGCGACATCCGCGCAGGATTCGCTGCAGACCGCTTACTCGTTCGCTTCGGGAATTTCCGACGATTCGCTGCAGGGAGCACTCAGCCTGCAGGATACCGAGCGCATCCTCACGCGGATCGCAGAACTGCTGTCGGCCCTCGAAGAAGAGCGCGCGGTCCTGGAACTGCGGCTCACGTCATTGCGTTCACAAAGCCAATCCGCTTCCGATACCATCAAACTGTTGGAGGAAATCGTGCAGCTGGAGGCAAGACAACAGGCGCTTCAGGAAGAGGAAACCACTGTTTCCGAATGGAAGAGGCAATTGGAACGCCATGAACAAGCCGTCAAAGCCGAGGAAAAGAGGCTGCTTTACGCTGCCGCTTCCGCGAACCGGAACGCAAAGCAAGAACAGGCCGAAAAGAATGACGTTTTTCTGGATCAATTGGAACAGGCAACGCACGAAAAAAAATCGGCATTCCAAGCAGCCGAGCTTGCCTTTTCGCTGATCCCGGGCCTGCGCGATCAGGCAGACGCAGCGAAGGAACAGGAAAAACAGCTTATCGCACTGGCGAAAAAAGAGAAAGAACTGGCCGGTTGCCAGCAAGCGTGCAGCGATGCCAGCAAAGAACTGCAGAAACAGGCCGATCTCAAACAGGCGCAGAAGGCAACCCAGGAACAGTGCCAACAAAAACTTGCGGCACTGAAACAAGCCCAAAAGGATGCGGCAATCCTCCAAGAGCAAATGAGCGCATGCAAAATGAGCCTGCAGCAATCCGAGCAGCTCCAGAAAAGGATCAGCCAAACCCAAAAATTATTGGATGAGCAAGTCACCACAAGTGAACGGTTCCTGATTCTCGAAAAAGAATTCTTGAAGCTCGATCAGCAGTTCAATGATGAAGTCCTCCTTTACAACCGCAATATCGCCGGCATCCTCGCGGAACAGCTGGTCGAAGGGGAAGCTTGTCCCGTCTGCGGTTCCGCGGAGCATCCCACCCCCGCGCAAAAAACGGCGGACACCCTCTCCGATCAGGACCGGGAAAGGTTGGAGAAACAGCGGAACCAGGCCTTTTCGGATTACCAGCTGGCAGCTGCCGAATTGTCCAGCATCCGCAAACAATTGGCCGATCTGTTCGAAGAATTCTCTATTCCGGCTGAAAATTTCGCTGATTTCAGGCAGGAACAGAAAGAAAAACGCGACATGGCCATCGCGATAGAGCAAGGGCTGACGCTGAAGATGAAGGGTCTGCAGCAAGTGTTGGCCGAAGAAGAGGCGCTCATCAAGGCGCAAAGTGACATCGAAGCGCACCTGCAGGAAATCGAACAGGAGTTTCTTGCCCTTCAGCAGACGCTGCTGTTGAACGAAACCCTGTCCCGGAATCTGTCGGCCGACATCGAGCGGGAAAAACAAGTAACGGGCGACAAGGACATCGCTATCGTTCAAAAAGAGATCCTGCAGCTGAACGAAAAAATTGAACGCTATGCAATTGACTCCGACAGGCTGAAGAATGAAGTGGCGGAACTCGAGAAACAGACAGCAGTCTGCCTCGCCAACCGGACCACCTACGCAGCTCAAGTGGAGGAAGCCACATCCGCTCTGCAGCTTGCGGAAACAGCCTACACAGCTGTGCTGGATGCTGCCGGGCCGGAAGAACCTTTCGATCATCTGATATTGGATCAAGCCTTATGTCTGGATATCCAGAAACGGATCCGCAGTCATGAAGATGAGCTGAACGTTACCCTGAACCGGTTGCAGGAACAAAGCAAGGCCGCCGCGGGACTGGGGGCCGATCAAACCATCGCTTCCTGTGCCGAACAAAAAATGCTGCTTGACAGCGCCATCCGCGAAGCGGAAGGACAAAAAGATCAGCTTGTCAGCGACATCCAGATGCTTAAGAAAGCTGCCCAAGAAATCGCCTCCATCTACAAAAAACAGCAGCAGATCATTGCCGATTACCAGAAATACCGAACCTTGTCGGAGATCGCCAACGGCAGCAAAGAAACCGACTATATTTCCTTCGAGCGTTATGTCTTGGCAATCTATTACGAGGAAATCATCGAAGCCGCCAACCTGCGCTTCCAACAGATGACGAACAACCGCTACCTGTTGCTGCGGAAGGAAGATAAAGGAAAAGGCGCCGGAGCAAAGGGCCTGGACTTGGATGTGTTCGACCATTACACCGGCCAAACCCGCAGCGTCAAAACACTGTCGGGAGGCGAAAGCTTCAAGGCCTCGCTTGCCCTCGCCCTGGGTCTGAGCGACGTGATGCAGAGCCGAAGCGGCGGCATCCAGATCGATACCTTGTTCATTGATGAAGGATTCGGTTCTCTGGATCCCGAATCCTTGGATACCGCCATCGAAGCGCTGTTCTCGTTGAACAGTTGCGGACGTTTGGTCGGCATCATTTCGCATGTCGAGGAATTGAAGACGCGCATACCTGTCCACATCGAAGTCGACCGCACGGCGGAAGGCAGCTCCGCAAAAATCATTCTTTAAAAAGGAAAGTCCAGTTACGGTTAGGTAACTGGACTTTTTTGCGTCTCCTGATTCGTTGGTTCAAAAGCGTCTGATTAATCGTTCCTTACAATCAATACATCGCATGGTGCGTGTTTGATGACATGATTCGTCACAGAACCGACCACTAATTTCGCGATGGTGCCCTTTCCGGTAGCCCCCATTACAATCAAATCACAATTCCATTCCTCAATGAGTGTCTTGGCGATCATTTCCTTCGGATTGCCGGTGCGCATCTCTTTATGCACCGCCACCCCGTTCGCCCGTGCATAGCGGTCAAATTCATCGAACAAAGAATCCTTGTCTTTCTGCAGTTGAGCCGCCTCATCGGCATTGTCCACCTTATCCAATATCGCAACCAGATACAGTCCCGCATTGTTCCTGGCGGCGATGTGCACCGCCTGCTTGAACGCCTTGATCGAAGCCTCCGATCCGTCCACCGGGATCAATATATTCTTATAATTTATCATTCAAACCCCCTCCTTCGGAATAATCAACCAGAAAACGCTTTCCTTATTTCTATTTTACTATACTTACCACATAAACAAAAGATTAGCGGCGCTTCGGTTGATAAATTTACAAACCAAAAAAGAGCCTTGGTTGCGTGTTGCTGGCTTTCCGGAAAATATTGCCTCAGGTCCAGCGTAGCTCCGGGGAAGCCGCGTTCGGCCGGAGTTGGCCGGTAATTGAAAGCCGCCATCTCCGGAGAAGCTCGCTTCATCGAAGTTACAACTAGAAACAAGAGCCCCACTCCGAGGAACGGCAGGTTCACCGGAGTTGACGATGAATGTTTAGCTCTCCGGGAAATTTGGCAAAAAAAAGAAGAGAGCGGGACAGAACGCGTTTAGCTCCGGACCACTGGAGCGGACAAGCGCAGAATGGTTGCAGGCCATTCGAGCATTGTTCGTGAAGTGGAGCCAGGGGCTGCGTTCTGTCCCGCGTTTACGCACACTATGTTCGGATACACAAAGAGACTGGGAGTTTAGTCCCAGCCTCCTCTCTTGTTTAATCTGATTGTGTACCCGATTCTGGTACCGTTGATTCAGATAATACACCGACGGCCTCATCCTGTGACACAGCTTCTTCCGGAGCAGCTTCCAATAAATCACCCTCATCGGTAGTTTCAACACTTGCCGATTGCGCAGCTTCTGGTTCCGATTGTAGGGGAGTCTGTGAAGTTTGAAGACTTTCGGATGCTGACAACGTATTGGCCATTACACCGAGGTTTTGACCATTCCTGATGAAGTTGAATTTGTAATAACTGCCGCTGATGATATCGTTGATTCCGTTGCTCAGGCTAAAATTAAACCCATCAGGAAGGTTTATGGATTCGAACGAGAACGTAACTTTCATGATTTTCAGGTTTGGGCTGTAAACAATCTCAGATATGCGCAGGCCGTTGATCATTTCCGCTTGACCAGGGAATCGGAAATCAAAGTAGTGGTTGCCCGTATTCATGAGATACAGTACGGGCGGATTCCCTTCATCGCTGACATAATAAATTGTATTGCCCTGGGGTTTCTTAAGCACCGGAATGTTAAGTTCTTGGCTGCTGATTTTCACCTGATTGTTGCCACCGATATCATACCAATCCGTTGGAATTTGCATATACGGATCAATCGGCAAAGCTTTCACATTTCTTTCTATTTTTAACTCTTCCCCGCTAGTGCCTGTAATGAAAATGGTCAGCCGCTTGATCTCATCCAAATCGCTGACGAAATCCGCAACTTTCACTTTAAAAGAATTAGTGCTTTTATCCACTTTGGCAATCATTGCGTCGGCCTTTTGCGCTTCGAATCTGATTCTGTATGCGGACAGCTGCAGCGGTGATTCTGATAAAGAGGCGAGCGGCGAGTAGGTATTATTCTGGATATACGCTAAGCGCATAACGGAATCCTGTTTAGAAGTATAAATAGGCAGGACATCTTTTCGGTATTCTGCATTATTATGATAGTCAGCGTTATCGGTTGTTAAAAGCAATCTTTTCGCGAATAGGGATCCTTTAAAAGTTAAAACCTTATTATTGTTGGATTGAAACTGAAATTTCATATCGTAATCATAATCGCTTATTGTAGTCGAATGCATGTACTGATTCACATCAGCGTCCAAGGATACATCAACACGCACTTTGCCATCCGACCATTCTTCTTTGACATTAAAAGGCGGGTCCAATTTCGAAATTTGTTTGAAATTCCATTTTTGATTGCTCTTGCTGTAATCGATGTAAATGGATAGATCGTCTAAATTTTTGATCCGCGTACCATCTTTTGTTTCACCATAGTACATGATTTCAGTTTCTAACTCATTGATATACCGCACACCCGTTTTGGAATCAAATTTCCACCTAGGATCACTATCCAGCGGCCATCCGGGAATCAGATTTTCGGCTTCCAGAACGATAGCGATCGGATCGAATTGCGCTTCATCATGGAACATCTGCTTCGGGTCGCTAGCGTTGGTTTGCGTCAGACTGAATGCGATGGAAAGCTCGAAATTCTCGGTCGCATCAGGCATCATCGCAGACTTGACCTTGACGCTGTAGTTTTTTTGACTGCCCGGCTCGATGACGACCGGTTCCCCGCCTTTTTCGATAAAGCTGTCCTTCCCTAGCTCAAGATCCGCAACATACTCATCCCCTTCATAGAGAGCCAAAGTGACTCCTGCAGCCACAGTGTTTGGTATGCTGCCATCCAGTCTGTAGCCGATTTTGCCATCGAGGCTGCCGGCATTCCGCAAGGTGGTCGTCAACAGCGTCTGTTCAGGCGAATCCGCTGAAAGCGAGACGCTTTGTCTCAAATCGCTGGATGCATCTTCAAGTTTTACATTTCCAAGCGTCAATTCGATCCCTGCATCGACCGACACCGAATCCGAAAAACTTGCTGCAGAATAACGCGGGGTCTGGAACAGAAAAAGAGCAAAGAACAGCATACAGCAAATGAACAACCGGAAGATTTCATTTTTGTTTACCAAACCTTACCCTTCTCCTTTCCTTTGGTTCCTTTAACCCAAGGATACCCCCTAGCGAAATGTTAGGGGGTATTTTCATAATTAATACAATTCATAAACGGATGCATCAGGAAAAAATTTGAATTATTGTTCGTTTGTTTGTTTTACTGTTACAGTAATAGCTTTTTGTAAATAATCAAGCGTGTATTCGTTAGGTCCGTTGAATGAATCCATTCCATTGTAGGCACCTTGCGTATCAGCAGGTACTTCAATTTTCACATCAAAAGTGATGCTTTCTCTAGATTTCAACGTATACTCCTTGTCATTTGTTAAATCACCAACAGAAACAGTGAAAGGTGATTGTACATCTGCATTTTTCTCAAGAATATCAGTGTTTAGAGTCACCACTTGATCCAGAGACCCTGTATTTGTAAATTTGAATGTTCTTGTGAAGCTATCTCCAGGCTGAACAAACTTCATGTCTTTTGCATCAGTTATTACGGTGTCCTTCACGTAACCCGCAGTAGTATTTCCATTCCCTGTATATTTCCAAGATTCTGTTTCATTTGTGATTGCAAGGTTACCCAATGTAAGCTTGATTTCTGCTTCTTGCTTTGCTTCATCCGTGAAGTAAGCGCGCGTTCCGTAAGCGGCGGTAGTGATGAAAAGCAGTGCAAGCAATAAAAGTGGCAGTTGTTTTTTCTTTTTATTCTTCATGTGAATAATAATTCCCTTCGCTGTATATTTGTTAGTTAATTTCCTAAACTAATATAATACATCCGTGGTTGCACGTCAATCGACAAACATTCGATTTTTGTTCAAAATAAACACAAGTTTCTGTTTTAAAGAAAAAAATACAAAATTGTTTTTTTTATTTTCCAAAAGAGCTTTGTTTTATGTGCTTTCATTTTTTTAGTCCGATTTGACTAATTGTTCTATCGCAAACTTCCAAACATTAGTCTTCAAGTCGTGATCTTGTGTATCACATTATGAAACCACAGGATGTGCCAGCAGAAAATCATAATCACACCGTAAGGATATGTGCATTTCTGCTCAAAAAATTCCGGATCGGGCATTATATCACCGCAAATCATCCGCCATTTATACAATAAAGAAGCAGGATGGCATCCACGGACATGCCACCCTGCTTCTTTCAATTGGACTATCTCAATGTTCCGACTCGACTGGCTCTTCCTCATCATCACTCTTATAATAGATAAAAATGACATAAACTCCCATCAGGAATACCAACACCGGGAAGACAAACGGCTTCTGCATGAACAGGATGACCTGTCCGAATGCGGGGATGATGGCTTGGAGAGTCCCTACATAGGTCCTCGCCGTGACAACCGCTGCGTCTGCCGCTCCATTGGCATCCCCTTGCGTCTCAGCTCCCGATTCGGTCATCGCTTTGATCCGGTGCGTCACGATGGTCCCGTCCTCGGTGAAAGTAATGACATCCTCTTCGGCCAAATCCGAAAAATCCTCCTGCTTCACGATCAGGTAATCTCCGGGTGAAAAAGTCGGCTCCATACTGCCGCTCGTGACGATATAGCCTTTATATCCGAACAGTCCGTTTCCTTCAGGGGCGGAAAAAAAGTTCAGGGCACCAACGAGAATGAACAGCAAGATCAGCGGCAACAACAGAAATGACAGCAAAGTTTTTATGAGTTTCATGTGGATTTCCTTTCGAATGGTTCGTTTATTTATTAAAATAACACGAAAAAAAGAGGAATGCCAGTGCATTCCTCCAGTGACTCTAGATTTCTCTGCTTTCCAACTTGCCGATTTCTTTCACATCTTTGCGCAACACAGCTTGCGAAAGGTTCGGCCGTACTTTATAAGCCGATTTTGATGACATCACGGCATTCACCAGACCGGTCTGGATCATTTCCGTGATATCCTCCGTTCTCAGGTAGGAGTAGACGAGTCCGGCACAAAGCGCTTCGTTCGTTCCCCAGATGTAGGTGTCGGTATTTCCGTTTTTCAGGTCATAGATGTGCATGCCATATTTTTCGCTGGCATAACCGACGCTCTGACTGTTTTTTGTGATGATGACATGCTGCACCCCTTTGTCCAGCCAGTGCTGTAAAGCTTTCCGCATGGATGCATCATCGGTGATTTCGATGTCGAAGTGTTTCTCGGTTTCGTCATGCTTGGTGATCAGCAGCTTCAATCCCTTGAGATTTTCCGGGATGTTGTACAGCTTCAGCACGGATGCGCTGATCAAGGCGACCGGAATGTCGTATTTCGAACCGATTTCAAGCAGATGTTCGACACTCTCTTTCGGACAGTTCGAATCGACAATGATGGATTTTGCTCGCTTCAATGTCGCCAGATGCTTCAGCAACCATTTTGGCTGCATGTACTCGTAGATATCCATTTCGGCCAGCCCGATGATCATTTTGCCTGTTTCATCAATGACTTCCATGAAGGTGCCTGTCGAAAATCCAGGGATCATTTCGACTTCGGATGTCCTCATCAACGGCCGCATGGCTTCTTCGATCGTATGCCATTCCGCATCATCTCCGACCAAAGAAAGCATGACGACATCTTCCTGCAGCCTTCCCAGATTCTCAGCGATGCTGAGGGCAACCCCACCGATGGACGTCTGCGAGGTGACATTATTCGATTGCCCATGGACAAGGGCCCCCTCCACAAAATAGCGGCGATCGATGCAGGCTGCTCCGATGCAGACGATCGGTCTGGTGTCGTTGATCACGTAGGCTTTACCGAGAAGATAGCCTCGTCTTACCAGTCCGGAGATGATGTTCGCCACTGCTGGACGCGACAAACCTATTTTTGTAGCCAGATCCTGCTGCGATATGAAAGGATTTTCCTTTATGTAGCTCAGTATCTTTGATTCTTTTTCATTTAAAGCCATGTTTCAATTCCCCTAACTCTATCAAAACTCGGCAATGCCGAACGTATTCTTTTAGCAACATTTTCTGCCCCTAAAGGTATAGTATATAACCAATGGACGCCGTTGCCAAACGAACACGGCATATTGTAACCTTTTCTTAACTCCTTTGCATCAGTCAGAGTAGTTTTATTACAAAACCAAGCTGTGCTATAATAACAAGAAACATCCCAAGGAGCTGTACATATGATTCATACATTTATTTTTGACGTCGACGGAACGATTGTGGATACGGAAGCGTCCATTTTCAAAGGCCTGGATGCCGTCCTCCGCGAATACGCAGGCAGAGAGGCTACACCGGAAGATATGCGCGCCGTTTTCGGCCGCCCAGGCATGGAAGGCCTGCAGTCTCTGGGTTTCACTCCCGAAGAAGCTGCCAAGCTGCATCCGAAATGGAGCACATTATCCAAAAGTTATGCCGACAGCGTGCAAATATTTGCCGGAATGGAAGATACGCTGCGTCAGTTGAAGGAGAACAATCACCTGTTGGGTATTGTCACCTCCAAAACGAAAGAGAGCTACGCGTTGAACATCACACCATTCGGCTTGGATGACTATTTCGATGTCATCATCACTTCAAGCGACACCGAAGAGCACAAGCCTTCCGGACAACCATTGACGGAATGCTTGCGCCGCTTGGGGATTACCGAACATGAAGCCATCTACATCGGCGATTCCATTTATGACAACCAATGCGCCCGAAATGCCGCAGTCGCGTTTGGTTTGGCCGAATGGGGTTCGCACACGACTGAAGGCTTCGACGCGGACCACATTTTCAAGGCACCCGAAGATATCCTATCCCTTGTATAGAATACGCAAGCAACCCGGAAAAGGGTTGCTTTTTTCGTTCCAAGAGTTCATTCTTCGCTCTTTGCACGCTTCATCCGAAACTGCAATTCAGCTGCCGCTTCCGAATTTTTATTTTTCATGTACAAGGCATGGCTTTCTCGGTAAGAATCGTGGGCTCTGTCCAATTCATTGAGGGTAAAATGGTAATCGCCGAGACCACGCATGATGCTGGCCCGGCATTCCTCATCTTCGGACTTGTCGGCATATTTCTTTGCCTTATCAAGGTTCATTTTTCCCTTGATCGGATTCCGTTGCAGCAAAGACAGCATCGCCGCTTCACAGTAGCTTCTTGCCAATCCGCAATAATCATCGGGGAAATGCGTCAGCCGGAAAGTGATTTCTTCCTCGCACATCAATGCTGCCAGATCGTATTCTTCCATCCAGCGGGTATTCACCGCCAAAGCATGCAGATACTCCGCTTCCTTTTCCAAGTTTTTGTTCTTTTTCGCGTAAAACAACAGCTCCTCGAGACACTCCTTGGCCCCGGCAAAATTTTTCTGCGCCGCATAGCACTTCGCCAGCTTGTCTACGACCTTTTGATATTCTTCCGATTTCGGGTCATCCAACAAGTATAAAGCATCGATGTATTTTTTCTCAGCACGGGCATAATCGTTCGCCAGCATCGCTATTTCAGCAATCTCGATCAGTTGATGGACTTCGTTATTCATTGCGCATCCCTCTTTCAAAACAAAGACATTGTCATCGCTTTCAAAATCATCTTAACACCATTCCACAGGTTTCACAACGGATAACGTCAGAGGCAATAAATACAGGATCCACTCCCAAAAATGCTCGGGGAGATGCTTTTCAGTCGGAGCGCGGGACAGAATGCGTTCAGCTCCGCTTTAGTGAACAGCCGCGTTTATCCTTCCGGGATTAGTCCAACATTTCGGCTGGGATGACAGCCTTTGCGATGGCAAGGTAATTTTCGGGAGAAATTTCCAAACCATTGTAGCCGTTCAGCCCATGCTCTAAGGCCAATTCTTCTGTGTAATCTTCCAACTTGTAGATTTTGAAATCGTGCCTTGTGCTCTCGACATTTCCCCGGTCCGCCACATAATGCGAAACGGTAGGATCAAATCGGACATTCTCGACGGTCACCGTTTCATCAGCGGCAACGACAAAATCAAAGGTCACCATGCCGCCGAGCGTGTTGTAATCCGTCAGCGAATGGGCGACGAAATTGCCGAGAGAATAGACTACCAGCGTTTCATTGCCGCGCTCTCCCGTCACCCATTCGATCGGCTGCAGGATATGCGGATGCGTTCCGATGACCACGTCTACCTCCAGATCGGCGAACAGTCTGGCATACGTCCGCTGCATCTCACTGATCTGCTGCGTGTTCTCGTCACCCCAATGCGCCGAAACGATGACAACATCACTGATGCTTTTGGCTTTGGCCACGTCTTGGCGGATCTGTTCCTCATCAAAGTACGAAACACGGTAGGTGGTGTCCGGTTCGATGCCGTTCGTCCCGTAAGTGTAAGCCAGGAAAGAGAACGTGACGCCTTCCCTTTCGATCGTCCGGATTGCATTGCGGTCCGCCTCGCTCGCGAAGATCCCTGTATAGACAATGTCCTTCTGCTCATTCCAGACAGCCAGCGAATTGAGGGCGCCGGGATAATCATAATCCAAGGCATGGTTCGTTGCGCCGTTGACCAGATCAAAGCCCAGCTCGCTCATATCCTGGGCGATTTCAGGAGGCGTGTTGAACGCTGGGTAACCGGAATAGGCGTAGTCATCCCCAGCGATGATCGTCTCTTGGTTCAGGAAAGCGATATCGGCTTGTTCGATATCCTTTGCCACGTTTTCGTAGATGGGCTTGAAATCATAGCTGCCGTCCGCCAATTCCGCATCGCGGAAGACGGAATCGTGGATCAGATTGTCGCCGACCCCGATGAAGGAAATGACAGTCTGCTCCTCCTTTTCGGCACCCGCATCCTTTTGTTCGGAAGCTGCATGCGCAGATTGGACCTCTGAAACCGGCTCAGGCTCACCGGAGCAGCCCCATAAACCAAATACCGCCAGCGCCAACGTCAACACTTTCTTTTGCATGTCATTCTCCTTCCTGCAGACCTATTGCGCAACATTCGACAAGTCGATTATAACGGAGCCATTCTTCTTTGTCACTTTTGTCCACCTCGTCAGAAAGCGTTCTTCTCCGGTGAACGCAGGCTTCGCCGGAGATCGGCCAACATTCCTGATCGCGTTCCCCGATGAACGGGGCTTCCTCGGAGTTGGAGCCGATCGCTACCGGGGTTCTCCGGCCAACGGAATCCTGGCCGGAGCTGAGCTTGCATGCCGCCGCGCTCCTCCGGCCAGAACCTTTGCAAACAAATGATGAAAAAAAGAAAGGCTGCCCCGAAAACGAGGCAGCCCCTGAACAATTGAAAACTATAAGCGTGATTTGAAATCTTCGTACCCGAACGTTTTGATGACTTTCGTGCCATCCTTGGCCGTGTGGGCCGCGATGGCCGGCAGTTGGATGCCGTTGAAGGTCGTGTTCTTCACCATGGAATAGATGGCCATGTCCGTGAAAATCAGGCGATCGCCGGGTTCGAGCGGCTTATCGAAGGAATAGTCCCCGATGACATCGCCGGCCAGGCAAGTCTGACCGCCCAGACGATATGTATGGGTCTTTTCGTTCGCTTCACCCGATCCGATGATGAACGGGCGGTACGGCATCTCCAACACATCCGGCATGTGGCACGTGGCCGATGTATCGAGAATGGCCAGATTCATCTGGTTGTAGGTCGTCTCGAGCACAGTCGCGACAAGGAAGCCCGCGTTCAGCGCGATCGCTTCACCAGGCTCAAGATAGACCTGCACGTCATATTTTTCTTTGATGTAGTTGACGATCTTCACCAATTTGGCGATATCGTAGCCTTCTTTGGTGATGTGGTGCCCGCCGCCGAAGTTCACCCATTTCATGCCGTGCAAGTATTTCCCGAATTTCTCCTCGAAAGCGACCAAAGTCGCTTCCAAGGCATCGGAACCTTGTTCGCAGAGCGTGTGGAAATGCAGGCCGTCCAGCAGCTCGACTTGGCTTTCGTCAAAATTCACTGCCGTCGTCCCCAAACGGGAAAACGGGCTGGCCGGGTCGTAAAGGGCATGGTCCTGGGTGGACAGCTCCGGATTCACGCGCAGACCGATTTCGATCGGGCGCGGGCTGTTTTTCACCATCTCGGCATACAGTTTCACTTGCCGTGGGGAATTGAAGACGATGTGATCCACGATCGGGAGCAGCGCCTCCATTTCTTCCTGCTTGAAAGCCGGCGCAAAGACATGCGTCTCCTTGCCGAATTCCTCATATCCCAGTTGCGCTTCGTGGACCGAGCTGGCAGTCGTGCCATCGAGATACTCCGCGATCAAGGGGTAAAAGTGGTACATCGAAAAAGCTTTCTGGGCCAACAGAATCTTGCAGCCCGTCTGATCCTTGACCGCTTTCAGGATTTCCAGATTGCGTTGCAATAAGGCTTCATCCACCACATAGCTCGGTGTCGGCAAGGCTTGAAAATCGATTGTTGTGTCCATCCGTACCTCCTAATCGACCAAGGTAGGATTGAAGTCCTCTTGCCAAGGCAAGCCGTAGACGTTCAATGCTTCCATGAATGGATCCGGATTGAATTCCTCGACGTTGTAGACGCCCGGT
Source organism: Trichococcus ilyis (assembly GCF_900109135.1). Classification (GTDB taxonomy): domain Bacteria; phylum Bacillota; class Bacilli; order Lactobacillales; family Aerococcaceae; genus Trichococcus; species Trichococcus ilyis. Next base: position 81,620 of record NZ_FNYT01000002.1, read on the forward strand.
TTCTTCCACTGTCCGGTCAGGACCATGGCGGCACCGATCATCGCAGGGACGCCGGTTGTGTAGGAGACGGCTTGCGAGCCGACTTCTTTGTAGCACTCTTCATGATCGCAGACGTTGTAGATGTAGTAAGTCTTCTCTTTGCCATCTTTGATGCCGGTGAAGATGTTGCCGATGTTCGTTTTCCCTTTTGTGCGCGGCCCCAAAGAAGCTGGGTCAGGCAATACGGCTTTCAGGAACTGCAATGGAACGATCTGTTTGCCTTCGAATTCGATCGGCTCGATGGACGTCATGCCGACGTTCTCCAGTACCTTCAAATGCGTCAGGTAGCTTTCGCCGAAAGTCATGAAGAAACGGATGCGTTTGATGCCTTTGATGTTCAAAGCCAAAGATTCGATTTCTTCGTGGTGCAGCAAGTACATATCCTTCTTGCCGACCTGGTCGAAATTGTATTCGCGTTTGATTTCCATCGGTTCCGTTTCGATCCACTTGCCGTTTTCCCAATAGCTGCCGTTCGCGGTCACTTCGCGGATGTTGATCTCCGGATTGAAGTTGGTTGCGAATGGATAGCCATGGTCGCCGCCGTTGCAGTCCAGGATATCGATCGTGTGGATTTCGTCGAAATGGTGTTTTTGGGCATAGGCAGAAAACACGCTCGTTACGCCAGGGTCAAAGCCTGATCCCAGTAAAGCCGTGATGCCGGCTTTTTCGAAACGCTCGCGGTAATCCCATTGCCATTTGTATTCAAATTTAGCTGTATCTTCCGGTTCATAGTTCGCTGTATCGACATAGTCGGTTTTTGTTTCAAGACAGGCATCCATGATGGTCAAGTCTTGGTATGGCAAAGCCACATTAATCACGATATCCGGTTTGTATTCATTGATCAGCGCCACTAATTCAGGAACATTGTTCGCGTCCACTTGGGCAGTCGTGATTTTGGAACGCCCAGCATAAATGCCGCTTTCGATCCGATCTTTGATCTCGTCGCATTTCGACTTTGTGCGACTGGCAATCATAAATTCTTCGAACACTTCTGAATTTTGGGCACATTTATGGCATACGACGTTGGAAACGCCACCGGCACCAATAATTAAAGCTCTACTCATCTTATTCATTCCTCCTGTAGGGAAATATAATTCATCCATCCTGCGGGCCTTTTCTGCTGAAATCCTCAAATAGGGGCTTAACGACAGACAAGATATTATAACACAAAGCCGTATAGGATAATGTTTTTTTGGCGACAACGACAACATATCGTCATATTTGACAGACTTTGGCGCAACTCCATCTTACAACACTTCAAAAAAACAAGCGAGAAATTCCCTTCATTTGAAGGAAAATTCTCGCTTTTCTATCTATGCATAAATGTTGTCCCATTTGGCTTCATAGGCATCAATCTGATCCGCATAAGCCATCGTTTCAGTGATGTCATCGATGCCGTTTTCCAATTTATGCTTCCAGGTCGGATCGATAGCGAATGGATACTCGGCTGCGCTGGTCCTGACCACTTGATTCGGCAAGTCGATCTGGATGGTTTCGTCCGCAGGCAATTGCGCCAGAACATCGCGTTGCTCTTGCGGCAGCTCGATCAGCAACAAACCGTTCTTCAAGGAGTTCATATAGAAGATATCGCTGTAGCTGCCGGCGATGATGACGCGAAAACGGTAGTCCTTCAGCGCCCAAGCGGCATGCTCACGGGAAGAACCGCAGCCGAAGTTGTCCCCTGTCACCAAAATCGTCGCTTCTTGGCGATCGGCATCGTTCAGCGGGAAATCAGGATTCGGATCGCCGTTTTTCAGAAAACGCCATTCATCGAAAACGAAAGCACCAAAGCCTGTTTTTTCGATCCGTTTCAGGAATACTTTCGGGATGATTTGGTCGGTGTCGATGTTGTTGTTCATCAAGGCAACGGTCTTGCCGTTATGTACTTTAATTGGCTCCATAAGTCACAGCTTCCTTTCTGATGTCCACGAATTTTCCGTTCACTGCGGCAGCTCCCGCCATGGCCGGGCTGACCAAGTGCGTCCGCGAACCTTTGCCTTGACGGCCTTCAAAGTTGCGGTTGGAAGTCGAAGCGCAGTGCACGCCAGCTGGCACTTTATCCGGGTTCATCCCCAAACAGGCCGAACAGCCTGGTTCGCGCCATTCGAATCCGGCATCGATGAAGATTTTGTCCAAGCCCAATTCCGCGGCAGCATCACGGACAGTCCGACTGCCCGGAACGACCATCGCCTGGATATGAGCAGGCACTTTGCCGCCCTTGACATACTTGGCTGCTTCGATCAGATCGGACAGGCGCGCGTTCGTGCAGGAACCGATGAAGACAAAACCCAAGGGAATGTCTTCTGCCGTTTGGCCTGGCTGCAAGTCCATGTAGTTATAGGCGCGTTCGTCATTTTTGTCCTGGATTTCCGGGAATTTTGCGCCGAACGGAACGCCCATGCCTGGGTTGGTGCCCCAAGTGACATACGGCGCCAAGTCGGAAACGTCAATCGCAATGGAAGTATCATAGACAGCATCCGGGTCGCTCTTCAGCGTCTCCCAATCAGCGATGGCCTTTTCCATGTTTTCCGGAGCGTAGCGGCGTCCACGCAGATAATCGTAGGTAGTCTGATCCGGTGCCATCATGCCGATTTTCGCACCGAATTCGATGGACATATTGCAGATTGTCATGCGTTCTTCCATCGTCAGGGCTTCCACTGTATCCCCATAGAACTCGATTGCATAGCCGCTTCCGAAAGCCGCCCCGTAAGTCGCGATCAGGTGCAGGATGATGTCTTTCGCATATACGCCAGCGGACAATTTGCCGCTGATCTTGACGCCCATCGATTTCGGTTTCTTCTGCCAGATCGACTGGGTCGCAAATACATGCTCCACTTCCGAACTGCCGATACCGAAAGCCATCGCTCCGAAAGCGCCGTGCGTAGCCGTATGCGAGTCTCCGCAGACAACGATCTTGCCGGGTTGGGTAGCGCCCAATTCGGGTCCGACCATATGCACGATCCCTTGATTGGCGGTGCCGATATCCATCAAGGGAATATTGAATTCAGCGCAGTTTTTCTGCAGCGCTTCGATCTGTTTCTTCGAAATCAGGTCTTTGATGTTGAAGATATCTTCCGTAGGCACATTGTGGTCTACCGTAGCAATCGTTTTGTCCGGACGGCGGACTTTGCGGTTCGTTTCGCGCAAGCCATCGAAGCCCTGCGGTGAAGTGACTTCATGGATCAAGTGCAGGTCCACGTACAACAATTGCGGTTCGCCTGCTTCACCTGTGATGACATGTCTGTCCCAAAGTTTATCAAAAAGTGTTCTGCTCATAGCTGTGTACTCCCCTTCACTTTTCCAAAATGGCTTTCACTTGCTCAGTAAATGCTGTCGTCGTTGTCGTACCCCCGAGGTCGGCCGTCAGGAAACCGGCGTCCATCACCTCGTTGGCTGCTTTTTCAAGCGTATCCGCCTCCTCATGGAGTTGGAAGCTTTGGCGAAGCATCATGGCGACTGACAGGATCATCGACATCGGATTGGCGATATTTTTTCCGGCGATGTCCGGTGCGGAACCATGGATCGGTTCGTACAAGGAAGGGCCCGAAACCGCATGGCTTCCGGAAGGCAGCATGCCCAATGAACCGGTGATGACGGAAGCCTCGTCGCTCAGGATGTCCCCGAACATATTCTCCGTAACGATGACATCGAATGCTGTCGGATTCTGGATGATTTTCATTGAAGCCGCATCGACGTACAGATGATCGACGGTGACTTCCGGATACTCTGTCGCGATTTCGTTGACGGTTTTACGCCACAATTTGCTGCTGGCCAAAACATTGGCTTTGTCGACGGAAGTCAGTTTTTTGCCGCGCGTCATCGCAATGTCAAAAGCTTGGCGGACGATCCGTTCGATTTCGCTCTTCTTATAGAACAAAGTGTCAGTCGCTTCCTCATCATTCCAGTGCTTTGGCTGACCGAAGTAAAGACCGCCAGTCAATTCGCGGACAACGATGAAGTCGGTGCCTTTCACCCGCTCCGTCTTCAACGGCGACAGGTGTGCGATGCTGTCGCTGACCGCAATCGGGCGGATGTTCGAGAAAAGTCCCAATGTCTTACGCAATTGCAGCAGACCATCTTCCGGCGTCTTTTCAGCTTTTTCCCATTTCGGACCGCCGATTGCGGCCAATAGGATCGCGTCGGCCTCCGAACAGCCTTTGATTGTTTGCGGCGGAATCGGATCGCCGGTTTCATCGATGCCGGCTCCTCCGAATGGGTAAACCGTCACGTTGAATTCATGTTGAAATTTTTTTCCGAGTGTTTCCAGCAACGTCAAGCCGCTTTCCATTATTTCTGGTCCAATGCCATCTCCGGGCAATGCTGCAATCGTATAATTCATCTTTCTTTTTCCCCCTCATCAGAAATGTGCCGATACTTTTTCTATTGTCTGTTTATTTTTCGCTTTCCCGCTGGCTTGGATGTAAGCTTTCGCGGATGCCGTCAGGACGTCAAAATCGATGCCTGTGCCGTTGTAGCTCTTGCCGTCTTCATCCTCAACGACGACGTGCACTTCCGCTTGCGCATCTTTACCGCCCGTTATAGCTTCGATGTTGTATTCCTTCAGAATGATTTCCTGCTCCATGATCCGGTTGATGGTATTGTAGATCGCTTCGATGCTTCCTGATCCGGTCGCGGAATCCTGCATCTTCGCATCTTTGTTGGCCTTGTCCTGGATACCGACAATCGCCGCTTGGATGCCGTCCTTCACAAACTGCACCTGCAGACGTTTCAACTCGTAGGCCGATTCATCTTCGATCGATTTGCCGACCATCAGGGCATGGATATCCTCTTCCGTTACATTCTTTTTCTTGTCCGCCAATTCCTTGAAGCGTGCGAACAGTGTCTTGACTTCTGCCGGGTCACTGATCTCGTAACCCATTTGTGCAATCCGATCCACGAAGGCGTGACGGCCGGAAAGTTTACCCAGCGGCAATGAATTGGCCTCCACACCGACCAGTTGCGGCGTGATGATTTCATAGGTTTCCGGATTCTTCAGCACACCATCCTGATGGATGCCGGATTCATGCGCGTAGGCATTGCCTCCAATGACCGCTTTGTTGCGCGGAATCGGCATGCCGGAAAGGCGGCTGACCAGATCGCTTGTGCGCTTCGTTTCCTTCAGCACAATGCCGGATTCTTTTTGATAATAGTTCTTGCGGATATGCAGAGCGACTGCCACTTCCTCAAGGGCCGTATTTCCGGCCCGCTCGCCGATTCCGTTGATGGTTCCCTCCACCCGCAGCGCGCCGTTTTCGACTGCAGCCAAGGCATTCGCTGTTGCCATGCCCAAGTCATCATGGCAATGCGAGGAGAAGATCACGTCATCGAATCTTGTGACGTTCTGTTTCAGATATTTGAACAGGTTGCCGAATTCGGTCGGATTGGTATAGCCCACGGTGTCAGGGATGTTGATGACCGTTGCGCCATTTTCGATGGCCAGGTTGACGACTTCCACCAAGAAATCCCAATCACTGCGCGTCGCATCTTCCGGCGAAAACTGGACTTTTTCGAATTTTGATTTGGCGTAGGCCACATGGTGTTTGACCGAATCCAAAACTTGCTCTTTCGTCATCTTCAGTTTGTATTCCATATGGACGGGGCTTGTAGCAATGAAAATATGGATCTGCGGATCGACTGCTTCCTTAAGCGCGTCGTAGGCTGCATCGATATCCTTTTCGTTGCAGCGGGCAAGGCCCGCCACAGTCATGTTTTTGACCGCTCCGGCAATCGCCTTCACCGCCTCAAAATCTCCCTCTGATGAAATCGGGAAGCCCGCCTCGATGACATCGATCCCCCATTTTTCCATCTGCAAAGCAATCTGTACTTTCTCTTTTGTATTGAAGTTCACGCCGGGTGTCTGTTCCCCATCGCGCAGGGTCGTATCAAAGAATTGAATGTACTGTTTTTCGGTCATGTTCTTTTCCTCCGGTTCATTTTTCGTTTTGGTTTCATTAAAGAATCATAAGAGTAAATTTTCGAAAAAAAATGCATCCACAAATAATGGATGCATTTCGAAGGTTAATAAATAATCGCTTCAGCCCCATTATTTGTCCATGCCAAGCAGGGCTCAAACGACTGAATGCACAGTGTCCAAGCCCTGCTATAATAATAAGCTGTTGAAAGAAGGGGTTGTCCCCATGATACCGTTGACTGATACGTTTGCCTGTTCCACGACGATCCCCTCCTCTTTTTTGTAGCCTTCTAATGTTTCGTTAAGTTTTATTATCGTATTCTCATTTTATGCAACTTACCTTCTTTTGTCAACACCCTTTTGTCATTTCCTCACAAAATCGCGTTATGCGAGCCATCAGGGAAGCGGAGGAGCGCAGCGGATTCGTGGATTTGGGACGCAGCTCCGGTAAGGGACCTTCTCATCGGAATTCCCCGGCAACTTTAACTAGCTTCTCCGGCGATGCTGTTCTGATCGGAGAAGAGAACCCAAATGTTGGCCGAACTCCGGCTAAGCTTCCGTTCGCCGGAGTTCGGGCCCCCTTAAGGAGGTTCACACAAAAAACGGAGCCGCCTCGCGATAAGGCCGCTCCGTTTTTGTGTGAAAAGCTTATTCCGGCAGTTTGATGCTGGCTGGATCGATGCCCAGCGCTTTCGCCATTTCTTCATTTATAACCAATTGCAGTGACTCAGGGAATTGTACCGGTAATTCAGAAGGAAGTTTGCCTTCTTCAAGAATCTGCAAAGCCATTTCCCCCGTTTGACGACCCAATTCCTTAAAGTCGATTCCGTAAGTCGCCAATGCGCCAGCTTCGACCATTTCAGTCGCTCCAGGAATGACCGGGATTTTAGCTTCCATAGCGATTTGGCCGACGGTTGCCATCGTGCTGGATAATGTGTTGTCAGTCGGGATATAGATCGCATCGACTTTTTGTACCAACGATTCCATCACTTGTTGGACATCGTTTGTTGAAGTGACCGTCATGATTTCGACATTGACACCGGCCGCTTCCAACAATGCTTTCGCTTGCTCACTTTGGACGACTGAATTCATTTCGCTCGAGTTGAAGATGATGCCGACTGTTTCCGCAGTAGGCACAATCGACAGTAGCAATTCGATCTGTTTGTCCATCGGTGCTTGGTCGCTTGTTCCGGTGATGTTCGCTCCCGGCTCTTCCGCACTTGCCACCAATCCGGCATCGATAGGATCGGTTACGGCAGTGAACAAGACCGCATTTTCTTTTTCTGCGTTCGCTATCGCTTGTGAAGCCGGGGTCGAGATCGATAAAATGAGATCGTTGTTGCCGGCCAAACGCTCAGCCATGCTCTGCAGGTTAGCTTGGTCGCCTTGGGCATTCTGATAATCCACAATCAGATTGTCGCCTTCAACGTAACCGGCTTCCTCCAAAACTTCCAAAAACCCGGTGCGTGCAGCCGATAAGGATTCGTGCTCAAGGATCTGTAGAATGCCGATATGCACAGCATCCGCTGAAGCGGTTGAACTTGCTGCGGAAGAATCCGCTGCTTCTTCCGTACCGCCGGCGCATGCACCCAGCAATAAGGCAGAAGTCAGTGCCAATGTTGTCGCTACTTTCTTTTTCCAATCCATTCCAATCATTTCGTTTCCCCCTATTTTTTGATTTTGTGCGAGAACTGCTTATGCAAGCAATCGTTTATCCCGGATATGCAAAAACCCACTCAGATATGATATCCAAATGGGCTTTATCTAAGTAAGTTTATGGAAACTCAACAGCCCAAATAGATTCTTCCTTCCTCTATGGGGCCCTTCACATCACGCAAAAACGCTTCAGCCTTCATAGATACAAACAAACTTTTTGTTCATTGTTTGCATCCATGCGGACATGTCTACAAACAGCATCTAAAGTAGCTAAAGTCGAAGCTGATGATTGGATTGCGTTTTTTTGTTTGCGTTTGCATAAATACTCCTCGCACGTCATTTATTTGTTGCTTCCAGTTTATAAGAATCAGATAAGGATGTCAACGAAAAAATTAAATTCAGATGAGCGTATTCTCATTTTAAGGCGTATCGATCCGTCATTGAATCAGCAGCTGACGGCTGGTCGGCTTCAGCAACTTCGAGACCAGTTTCGGATCGACCTTCTTGTCCAGATAAATGGCTTCATCTTCGGGTTCCAGTATCACCGGCATGCGATCATGAATTACGCGCATTTGATCATTGGCGTCAGTCGTGATGATGGCAAAAGCCGTGTAAGCTGTTCCTTTCTCATCCTGATAGGTTTTCAGAATGCCTGCCATCGAAAAAATCGGGAGATTCGCTACAGCTATTTTTCGTTTCAGCTTTTCTTCGCCGATTTTCTCCCATTCAAAAAATGCGGTAGCCGGCACAAGGCAGCGCGCAGTCCGGAACGAGTGGCTGAAGGTCGGTTTCTCGAGGATGGTTTCTGCCCGGGCATTGATCAAAGGGCGCTTCGCGAAAGGCTCCACAAATCCCCATCTGTGATGAACCAGCTCATTTCCCGGCAAAATCAGCGGGGTACTGTTGGTGGGAAATATTTCCGGGCGCGCTTCGACAGCCTCTTCCATTTCTCCCAATAGATACCTTTCCCAAAGCTCCCTTTTTGTTGCTTCAAGCGCATATCGTCCGCACATCATTCTATCCCCTTTCCGTTGGCGCTCTTTGATACCGATTATAATGGAGGAAACCGCATGATACAAAAAAGACGCCCCTTTCGGAACATCTTTTTACTGGATTTAAATGAAAAATCCGAACAGAATCGGGAAAAAGACAGCGGGCGCATAGTTCATGATTTTCAGCTCCGTCAGTTTCAGCATATTCAAAGCCAACCCGACAATCAGAAGCGACCCAACGCACGTCATTTCGTTGATGACGTTATCCGTCAGAAGCGGCGCAAGAATATTCGCGAAAAGTGAAATGCCGCCTTCATAGATGAGGATCAGGCCAGCCGAAAGCAAGACCCCGATGCCTAAGCTGGATGCCATCACGATGGCTGCGATGCCGTCGATGAGGGACTTCGCGAAGAGTGTGTCATGATTTCCGGTCAACCCGCTCTGCAAAGCGCCGACGATCGCCATCGCTCCAACGCAGAACAGCAAACTTGCCGTCACAAATCCTTTCGAAACGGAAATTTCGGCATCAGGAGATGATACTTTCTGCTCGACCATATCCCCCAGCTGCTTGATTTTTTTGTCCAGATCGAACCCTTCGCCGACCAAAGTGCCGAATACCATCGACAGAATCGTGATCAGAACGTTTTCGCCTTTCAGCATGCCGCTGATGCCTATGTAAAGGACGCAGAGCGCCAAAGCGTTCATCACGGCTTTGGCTAACCTGTCCGACAACCCTTTCTTAATAACCAATCCGATGCTGCCACCCAAAATGATGGCGGCACTGTTGACCAAACTTCCCAACAAAACCACTTTATCCCCTCCGACTGCTTTTTGCATGTATATCGCTTACTTGATTCCCATTTTTTGCTGCATACTCAGTACGTTTCAGTATAGACGCTCACTTTCAGAAAATCAATGGACGAAAGATGAAGGAAACATTTCCCCGAAAACACGAAAAGACCGCCATGCTTGCAGGGCGATCTTTCCTTATCATTCTATGTTTTATTAACGGATTGTCTTCAGGGCTCCGGACCATTTGATCAATTCATCCAGCATCGCAGTCGCATTGCTTGCATGGTAATCATTCGGCACAAAATTGCTCATGTTCTCGAAATCAGTCATCAATGAGAAGTTCACGGTTGTGTGCACTGTCGCTACGCTCAGCTCGCCAAGGATGACACGCATATTTTCGTGCGCACGCGCCCCGCCCAAGCTTCCGTAGCCTACAAATCCGGCTGCTTTATCGGCAACTTCGGGTTTCAGGAAATCCAAGGCATTTTTCAAAGCGCCACCGACGGCATGGTTGTATTCCGGTGTCACAAAAATATAACCGTCGAAGGAAGCCATTTTTTCCGACCAAGCTTGGATCGCCGCTCCGGCTGCTGCTTGACGGTCTTCCGGCAATTTGGCTCCCAATAGAGGCAAGTCATAATTTGCCAATGGTACGATTTCGTATTCGATGCCGCCGTCATTGCGTTTTACGGCAAAATCATGCATCCATTCCGATACCGCTGCTGAGTTTCTTCCTTCACGTACGCTTCCTGAGATAATTCCGATTTTCATAGTTGTATTCCCCTTTTCGTCTATTGTTTTTACTTCTGTATTTTTACTTCCAAACAAAGCATTACCAACCCGAGATATTATCGATGTATTTTCCAATTATTTTCCCCCATAGCACTAGTGTTTTATTGAAGGAGGCCCCTCCATCTCACTTACATTTCGTAAGCTTGATATCATTATGCCACATCCCGGAATGTATTTCAAGTTATATATTCACGAATTCGAGATAATTTCCAAAAAAAACATCCAATCCCGTCACATGGCGGTTTTGGATGCTCTTTGAAACATTTATTTTTTCGAAAAATCTAAATCAATGTTGGAATGCGCGGACACGACCTTTTAGGCGGTCTGCAAGGATCACTGCCAACAACCCTTTTGCGATATCCCCGGGGATGAACAGCAGCATGCCCATTTCGAAGATTTCTTTCACACCGAACGAGTTTCCCATGAAACCGTTCAATATCATCGCCAGATAAGGCAAGCCGATCGCATACATCACGATCGTTCCGGCAATGGCAGCCGCGCCGTAAGAGCGCAAATTGCCGTCTTTCTTGTGGACAAGATAGGAAATCAATGTGGCAGCGGCAATGAAGCCGAAGACGAAGCCAAAACTAGGGCTCAAGAAAGATTGGAAGCCGCCCAGTAATACTTTCATGATCAGATGCAACGTTTGCGCCATAAAGGCAGCTCGCGGGCGCAGGAAAAAGCCGGTCAGCAAAACCAACAATGTCTGCAATGTGATCGGAACAGGCCCTACCGGTATGCTGATGAAGTAACTGACGAACGTTAAAGCTGCAAAGATGCTGATTTGGGTCAAATCTCTTGTTGATAATTTCATATTATTTTCCTTCTCTCTTTTTGATTCTGATGCTGATTTCTCCATAAGTCAGGGTTTTTGTTTCTCCATTCGGCAAAGCTACTATGAGTCCGCCGTCGTTGTCGATCGCGATTGCTTTGGCTTCGATCGTTTCGCTTCCTTGCGGGAAAGTGACTTGTTCGCCCAGGACGAAACAGCGTTTGCGGTACTCTTCCAGGTAGGAACGGGAGGCCAAGTCCGGGTAAAGGGCATAAAAATGATTGAGTATTTCGGCAGCCATTTGGTTCCTTGTCACAGTGACGTTTTTTGAATCGAACAAAGTGCCGGCAATCGACTGGAGCTCATCCGGAAAATCCTTTTCGGGCACCCGGAAATTCAAGCCGATTCCCAGAATGATCGTTCCGATCGTCCGCGATTCCATGTCCATGATCCCTTCAGTGAGGATGCCGCAGACTTTCCTGCCATCCAGGAAGATGTCATTCACCCACTTGATCTGCGGTTCCTTTCCGGTCAGTGTTTCGATTGCCTGGCAGACGGCGACAGCGGCAGCAGTCGTGATCAAGGTAGCATTGTCCATATCAGCAGCCGGCCTTAACACCAAACTCATGTACAGGCCCGATTCGCTCGGCGAGTAAAACGTTCTGCCTAAACGCCCTCTTCCCTTTGTCTGTTCTTCCGACAAAATGACGCCTTCGAAGCTTGGCTCTTCATTGACGATCCGTTTGGCCTCCAGGTTGGTCGAATCGATCGTTTTGTGCGTGAGGATCCGGTGATTTTTCAGCGCTTCCGACAGCAGCGGCACAATGGCTGCTTCCGACAGCAAATCAGTTTCGACCGACAGCTGGTACCCTTTATTCGTTGTTGCTTCTATTTGATAGCCTTCTTTTTTCAGACCATTGATGGCTTTCCATACGGATGTTCTCGATACTTCCAGTTTATCAGCCAAATCTTGGCCGGATATGCTTTCGCCCTTATGCTGCTCAAGATATTGCAGTACTTTCTCCTTTGTAGACATCCCTGACCTCCGTTCTTTTCTATAAAAAAACCACCGCTTGAACCGAAGCGATGGTCTCAATGCTGTATTCAGTTTAAACGCTGGGCCGCCCTTTGTCAACCCGTTCATAAAAAAGGGGTAACAATGTTTTTTTAGTGTTTCTTTTCTTCTTTATATATCCTGACCATCTCGGCATAATCCGCCATGATAGCCTGCACAATCGGATTTTCCAGCGTCGGAATCAGGTGATCTCCGATTTTCGCTATCGGCAGCACATTATTGCCGGTTCCGGAAACGAAGGCTCCTTCCGCTTCCTTGATCCACTCGACCGGGATGGCCGTCTCATTGATCGGTATCTGCCGTTTTTCGCAGATTTCGAACACTTTTTTGCGGACGATGCCTAACAATACGGCTTTTGCCGGAGGGGTGTACAATTCTTTTCCCTTCACAAAAAAGACATTCGTGCGGCTGCCTTCGGTAATCTCCTCGTTCCCATCCACAAGCAGCAGTTCGTAGACCCCTTTATCGGCTCGTTCCTGCAGTACCGCATTCTGATAATCCGACCGGACAAGTTTGATGTTCGGATCCAGCCTTTCGATATGGAATAGGCTCGTCGCGATTCCCTCTTCATAGTAGTTTTTCGGTGGATAGATGCTTTGGGTGAAGAAAATCCATAATACGCTTTCGCCTTTTGCTGTTTTCCCAAGTATGAACTTAAGATTCTGTTCGCCAACTTGATTGGCGGCGATCAGGCGATAGACGCGTTCGGCAATCGATTCGGCTGTAGCCGGCAACGGCTGATTCAGGTAAGCCGCGGACCGGAAAAATCGATCCAAATGATCCTCCAAAAACACAGCGATCCCGTCCTGGACACGAATGAGTTCATATACGGTCCGACCTTCAAATTCCGGATAGCTTCCGCCATCCTCGTTTTTGACAAGGTCATCATTCAACAAGTAATAAGGTCCTTCCACTTTCTCCATATTCGTCGCCCCTCCCCTTTCTTATATCCCCTATTCTACTCCGGAATCAAAAAAAGTACACGCCAATTCGCAAAACAGTGCATGTGACAATGAAATGACAAATATTTTAAAAAAACCGTAAAAGTGAAAAAAACGGAAAAAAACACAACGAGTCCCTTCCTTTTTTTCAGCGGCGGGTGTATAGTATGGGCATCATGAAAAATACAAACCAAACTACTATTATAAAGGATGATCGAATAAGCATGCAGATGCCACTATCCCATTGGAAAAATGATGCTGAATATGTTGCTTTGGTCGAAGATCTCATCTATCACGAAGAATTGTTGCACATGGAGACCATTACCCATCACCACTTCACCAATCGTTTGGAACATTCGATCCGCGTATCCTACAAGAGTTTTCAGATCGCCAAAAAATGGAATCTGGATGCCCGTTCCACTGCCCGCGCAGGTCTGTTGCACGACTTCTTCCATGAAGACCGCGATGCCGTTGCGCAGCTGAATATCGGTTCCCATGCGGATGCCCATCCCAAAATCGCTTGCGAAAATGCTTGCCGCATCACTGAAATCAGCGAACTGGAACGCGATATCATCCTGAAGCATATGTTTTTGGTGAGCCGTTGCGGCCTGCCGCGCTACAAAGAAAGTTTTGTCGTGACTTATGTGGACAAGTACGTCGCAATCAGGGAAGTCGTCGAGCCGATCAAGGAGATCGCAGGCTCCCGCCTCCGCAATCTGGTATCCAAATTAAGTCCTGTCAACGTCAACATCTAATCGAAAAACGATTCCCAACAGACAAGAGCAAATCCCGGTAAAAATCGGATTTGCTCTTGTCTTATTTTTGTGCAAAAAAAGCTGACCCATTGCGGAGTCAGCTTTTCTGCAAAATCTATATGGTTTAGAAGAATACGTTCGTTACGCCATCGCCTGAAGCGCGGAAGCTTTGTGCGGATGTTGTGCGGTTTCCGTTCAACACTTCGTTTACTGCTTGGATCGTTTCAGCTGATGGTACTTGTGCTGCTGCTGATCCGTTAGAAACTACTGAGAATTGACCTGATGCGTACAATACAGCATCGATCGTTGTTCCGCCCCAGATTCCTGAATCCACGCGGTTCATGATAACGGAAGCAACGTTCATTTTTTCTTGGTAGCTTGGGCCTGCTTCGGCTTGGACTACTTGATACAGGAAGTAGCTCGCTTGGTAAGTCGTTGCTGACGCTTGTGCCACCGGAGCCGGCTCCACATATGTTTCTTCGGCTGGTGCCGCTACTGGTTCTGCAACTGGTTCTGCAACTGGTTCTGCAACTGGTGCAGCTGCTTGAACTTCTTCAACAACTTCAAGCGGCGTTTCGACTTCAACAACTTCTTCGGAGCTGACATCGTAGCTCTTCACTTCTGCGTCTTGTTCAACAGTCACGATGTTGTGGTCCGCTGACAATACGATTGAATTGCCGGCAATGATCATGTCCGCATTTCCGATGCTGTTGACTTCCACTAATGCATTCACGGAAACGTCAGTCGCCAATGCGATTGCTGATAAAGTATCGCCCCATTGGAAAGTGTATTTGCTGCCGCTCTCCAAGTTTTGGATATCCGCTTTGATTTGATCTGCTGTACGTGCTGTCCAAGTGGATGAAGTATATTCTGTTGCGATTGCTTGTGTAGGATTTGCTGTTGCCATAAAACCGATGGCTGCTATAGTTGCGCTCGTTACGAATAATCTAGATTTGAAGTTTTTCATGTGTGTTTTGTCCCTTTCTTCTCTTCGCAATGTTTTCGTATTGCAATTTATACTCTTCGTGGCCTTTTATTTGATAAATACCGATTTATCCAGGTCCCGATCGGAGTTCTTTCAACAGAGACAATCCTATCACGAATCAAATCCAGAAAGTTAAAAACCCTCTGTTTGTTATTCCATCTTAACGCCACTGTCGCAAAAAACTGTTTATCTTACAAACATAAGTCAAATATTACGCTGTCGTAATATAGAAAATCAACTTGTAACAATTGACGGATCAGACGCTATTTTTCACAAACTTTGTTTCAAATCCGCCCGAAAACGTTGATTTATATACTGTTCAAATTGTAACAATAGTTTCAACGAGTGTAATTTCCCAAGCGGACGGGCGGTATCTTTCCAAGAATAGCTAAAAATCATTACAAAACATTTGCTTGATGTAAACAAAATTAAAAAAACCTTACCGAGTTCATCGGTAAGGTTAAGATTCATTGAATAGTAGGAAGCGGGCGACGGGAATCGAACCCGCGACATGACCTTGGGAAGGTCGCATTTTACCACTAAACTACGCCCGCATGCTGGTCTTCTCGACCGGACTGCATGTTCTATTCTACTCCTAAATTGTGCCTACGACAATAGCCAATCAGAAAAAATGTACAAATTTATTAGAAAAACTCCCTCAGCGGTCAGCACTGAGGGAGCCATACATTATCTTTACTCATTTGCTGCCGGTTACTTTGAATTTCGTGTCGGCCAAGGCTTCATTAAAGGTCGCTTCTGCGATGTCCTGGTTCATTTTGACTGTCGCTTTCTTTCCTTCCAGATCGACAATCACCTCTTCCACACCTGCGATTGCAGAAAATTTCTCCTGCACGGTCGCAACGCAACCATTGCATTTCATTCCATCAATCATCAATTCTTTTTCCATCATCGTTTCCTCTTTTCCCTATAATATTCCCTTACCGCTTCGATGCGGAAGGTTTGAACCCTTTCAGGCGCAACGCATTCAATACAACCGATACCGAGCTGAAACTCATCGCTGCTCCGGCGATCATCGGATTCAGCAAAGGACCGCCGAAGACATGCAGGATTCCCATCGCAACCGGAATGCCCAGAACATTATAAGCGAATGCCCAGAACAGATTTTCCTTGATGTTCTTGATGGTTGCTTTACTGAGTTCCACGGCGGTGGCAACCGCCATCAGATCGCTCTTCATCAGCACGACATCCGCCGATTCGATGGCGACGTCAGTCCCGGATCCGATGGCGATGCCGATGTCGGCTTGAGCCAATGCCGGTGCGTCATTGACGCCGTCTCCGACCATGGCGACTTTGCGGCCGTCCTTTTGCAGCTTCTTGACTTCTTCCGCTTTGTCTTCCGGTAGCACCTCACTCAGGACGCGGTCGATGCCCACCTGATTAGCGATGGCTTGCGCCGTCCGTTTATTGTCGCCGGTGATCATCGCGATTTCGATGCCCATGTCATGGAGTTTCTTGATTGCGGCGGCGCTGCTTGCCTTCACCGTGTCTGCAACGGCAATGATGCCCACCAGCTTTTCATCCATCGCGATATACATCGGTGTTTTGCCCTGTTCAGCCAACGCATGGGAGGTTGCGGCAAAGGAATCGAGGCCGATCGCATGATTCAGCATCAGCTTTTCATTTCCCAACAGCAGCTCTTTCCCATCGATTGTGACCGCAATTCCGAACCCCGGCAATGCCCTGAAGGCAGACGGTTTCACTAAAGCCAGCTTTTTCTCCTCGGCGTCGCGAACGATGGCCTCTCCCAGTGGATGCTCCGACCCTTTTTCGGCTGATGCAGCCAACAGCAGCAGCTCCTCCTGATCGAACCCTTCGCTGACCAGAATATCCGTCACTTTCGGTTTGCCTTCTGTGATCGTTCCCGTCTTATCGAAAACAATCGTCTGAATTTTATGCGTAACTTCCAGAGCCGTACCGCTTTTGATCAAAACACCGTTCTCGGCACCCTTGCCGGTACCCACCATGATGGCAGTCGGTGTCGCCAGGCCCAAAGCACACGGACAGGCGATGACCAAAACCGAAATCGTGATCGTCAGCGCGAAAATCCAGGATTCCTGTCCCAGGAAATACCAGGCAAGCCCCGCTAAGATAGCGAGCACGATGACGATCGGGACAAAGTAGCCCGATATCGTATCCGCAAGCTTGGCGATGGGCGCTTTTGAACCTTGGGCATCTTCGACCAACTTGATGATTTGCGCCAACGCAGTGTCCTTGCCGACTTTTTCGGCCCGGTACTGAATGGTTCCGTTTTTGTTGATGCTGCCGCCGATGATGGCATCGCCTGTTTTTTTCTCTACCGGGATGCTTTCCCCTGTCAGCATTGACTCATCCACGGAAGTTAAGCCTTCCGTCACGTTCCCGTCGACGGGCATTTTTTCTCCTGGCCGGACGACTAGGATATCCCCAACCATGACGGATTCCAACTTGATCTCCTCCTCATTGCCGTCGCGGATGACCCGGGCAGTCTTAGGAGCCAAGCCCATCAGTTTTTTGATGGCTTCCGATGTCTTGCCTTTGGAAACGGCCTCGAAGTATTTTCCGAGCGTGATCAGCGTCAAAATGACAGCCGCTGACTCGTAATAAAGGTTCATGACCAGCTCATTGTTCCCTCCGATTGCCGCAACGGTGCCATATAGGCTGTACAGAAAAGCCGCACTAGTCCCCAAAGCCACCAACGAGTCCATATTCGGGTGTCCTTTGAACAAGGACTTGAAACCGACTGTAAAAAATTTCGTCCCCAGCACCATGACCGGAATCGTCAGCAGAAGTTGCGTGAGCGCGAACATGACCGGATGCATATCCGGGTGGAGGCTGATCGGCAGCGGCAAGCCCAACATGTGGCCCATCGCAAGGTACAGAAGCGGAACCGTGAATACAGCCGAGAGCCAAAAACGACGCCACATATTTTTGATGTGCTGTTCCTTCTTCTCCTGGTTTCGGTCGCTTTCTTCAACCGTTGCGTGCTCTTCGATCGCCTTGTAGCCCGCTTCGGACACTACTTTTTCAATTTCCCCAGCATGCAGCACGGTCGGATCGTAGGAAACGACCATTTTTTCGGTGGCCAGATTCACGGAGGCACCCGACACGCCGGCAACGGCTCTGGTCACTTTCTCCACGGTTTGGGAGCACGAGGCGCAGCTCATGCCTTCGATGAGAAAAGTTTTTTCTTTCTGATTCGCCGCCAAAACATAGCCGGCTGCATCGACCGCATCCTTCAGTGCTTCTTCGGAAAAGGTGCCTTCTTCGACGGCGACTGTCAATTTCTCGGTCGCCAAGTTGACGGTGGCTTCCTCAACGCCCGCTACTTTGGCGGCAGCCTTCTCCACAGCTTGGGAGCAGGAGGCACAGCTCATTCCTTCTATATCGTATGTCTTATTTTTCATCTGGTGATTCCTCCTCATGTATGCAACCAGTCTGTTTGCAGTTACATTGACCTGGCGTGCACATGCACTTCACTTCGGCGACTGCCGTCATTTTTTTCTGGGCAATCACCTTTTCCAAAAGCGCAACATCGGCATGGCTCAGTGTCGCCCTTTCGATCAGCTCCGCTATCGTGCGGCCGACTTTTTTCGTGCAGACATGCGCCAAAAGGTCTTCGGTAGCGCCGCCGACGCTCTCCTGTTCGGATACGGTCGCGCTGTATATGAATTTGTTGCCGATCGGTTCCGTTGCCAACATGCCCTTATCCACAAGTCTGCCGATGAGCGTTTTGACGGTGGCTTGCTTCCAATCCATCTTTTCCTGAAGTACAGCAACGATCTCTCTGCTCGTCGCTTTTCCGTTGGTCCAGACGACGCGCATCACTTCCCACTCGGCATCGGTGATTTTCTTTTGGGCTTGTTCCGCCATTTTTTTCACCCTTCCGTTTGTTTTCTGACCTAAGTTTACATTTGTAATCGTTTCGTGTCAACTCTTATTGTCCGAAAAAAAATACCTTTGCAGGTGTCGGGTTGTCTATTCGGATTCAGGTTCAGACTGTTGGTTCGGCTGTGCACGGGTCGGGCCGGAAATACGCCTGGAAGCACGCAATTGCCCCCTGTACCGGACGGGATCCACCCCTTCTTTATCTTTGAAGAAACGGGAAAATGCGATCGGATCGGCAAAACCGATCCGGTCAGCCACTTCCTTCAGCAGCAAGCGCGTGTGCCCCAGCAGATAGCGGGCCCGGTCCATCCGTACCCTATCCACGTAATCCATCAATGAAACGCCGTAGATGCGGATGAAGACCTGCTGCAGTTCCGATGACGGTCCATGGCAAGCTTCCGCAATCCGGTTGACGTCCAAGGTTTCCGGATAGTGGGTGCGGATGAAACGTTCCGTCTGCCCGGCCCACTCCAGATCGGATACTTCCTTACCGTTGGGACGGCATCTGCGGCAAGGACCGTATCCGAGCATTTCCGCCTCTTCGGAGGAGAAAAAAACCGTGACGTGATTGAATTTCGGAACAAGTGAAGGACACGATGGCCTGCAATAGACATGGGCATGGCGATCCCCATAAAAAAACAGCCCGTCAAAGGACTGATCCCGTTCGTTGATCGCCCGCCATTGCTCCACCGTCACCAAATGCCCCTTTGCATCACTTGCCATCATCCGCTTCTTTCCTCCACATCCGTTCGTTCCTGCATCTATCCTATTATAGTACAGAAGCGGACGCTGCGGGAAGGTGTGCGGAAAAAAAAGAACGCAGCTCCGGCGAAGCTGCGTTCTTTTTATTAACGGATATCCTTTTGGAAGCTGGCTTTCAGCGACTCGTACAGCGCGATCGTATCGTCGCACCACTGGTCGAATGCGGGTTCTTCGACTTTCAGTTCCGGGTGCGCGTCCATGTATTCCAAAAAGAGCTGCAGCCCTTTCCGCAGCGGAATTTTGCATGCGAAGTCCGGATTGACCTGCTTCAATTTCGAGATGTCGAAGATGTTGGACCAGCGTTTGTCGCCCTGGATGGACTGCATCAGGTCATATTGCTTGGAGGCACTCAGCAGCTCCGTCGAAATGTAGACCGGCTTATATGCGACCCCCAACAACGACGCCAACTCCTGATAGACCATGTCCCACGTATGCGGCTCGGGATTCACGATGTGATAGGTCTCGCCGACCGTTTCCGGATTGGCCACAATCGGCTGGATGCCTTCCGCAAAGTCCTCCGAATGCGTACTGGCCCACACCGATTGGCCATCGCCATGGATGATGACCGGCTTGCCCTGCAGCATCCTGGCGATCACGCTCCAGCAGCCTGAACCCTTCACGCTCAAGGGGATCCGGTCTTTTGAGTAGGTCTGGGTCGGCCGGACGATCGTGATCGGGAAGCCTGAAGCTGCCTTCGCTGCGAGGAAGGCTTTTTCCGCTGCAGCTTTGTTTTTGCCGTAATCTGAATATTTATTTCCCATCTGCGATGTTTCTTTGACGTTGCAGGTCGCTTCGTGATCCAGTACGACCACCGTGCTCACATAGATGAATTGCTTTGTGTGGCCGGCAAATATTTCAATGTTGTCCTGGGCATTTTGCTCGTCCCACACGATGAAGTTCAGCACGGAATCGAACGCTTTGTCCGCGATCCAGGCTTTCATGAAGGCCGTATCCGTGATGTTTCCGACCACCGTCTGCACATTGATCGGGAGATCCGCGTTCCGGTTCCCTCTGTTCAGTACGTAAACCTCATTGTGGGGATCGGCCGCCAATTTTTTTGTCGCCGGCAAGGATATGTTGCCGGTCCCACCGATAATCAGTATTTTTCCCATTCCATCAAACCTCCGCTCGTTGATAAGAAGCATCCTTCAGTCCCGGCATGTCAGGCCCTCCTTGCCGTTGTCGGACTCTTTTTGCATGTCCTCATTATACCGGACCCGCCTGTTATCCAAAACGATTTGCCCTCAAATGGGACCCCTTTTTCAGCACTTGTCCTGATTGCAGGCGAAAAACTGATTATTAGGTTCAAGATTCATTTCTTCGAAAAAAAGCACTCTCCTGAACCGGAAAGTGCTCAAAACGGTCTTTAGTTGCCCATAAATTCTTCAACGGATCCGGCATGAACGAAGCCTTCCCCGCGCGCTTCCAGCAACGCTTCTTCGATGATGGCCATGACCTTCTCTTCGTCCCCGAGATTATTGACGATGTCGAACGCATCGATGTCGATCTTTATTTTGGCGCTCTGGTCGTACTCCTGGTACCACTGCTCGTAATTGTCGTACAGCAATTCGTAGTAGGCCAAGAGTTCCGGATCGTCCTCGATCTGTTCGAATTCGCGGCCGCGTTTCTTGATGTGCTCCAGGATTTTCTCGAAGGATCCGTCCAGATAGATCAGCAGATCCGGCGCTTTTCTGGGCATCCCGGCCAATTCTTCCATCATGTTGGCCAACAGATCGTTGTAGATGTCCATCTCTTCTTTGGAGATGTTGCCTTGCAGGTGGTTGACCCTTGTGAACAGCGCGTCCTCATAAATCGAACGGTCCAAGACATTGTTGTCGTCCGTCAACGCTGCCTTAATGCTGCGGAAACGCGTATTCAAAAAGTAGATCTGAAGGCTGAAAGCCCATTTTTGCGGATTGTCGTAAAACTTATCCAGAATCGGATTGTAATCGACACTTTCGAAAAAGGCCTCCGTCCCCAACCTTCTTGAAATCATTTCCGTGTACGTCGACTTGCCTGCGCCTATCATTCCTGCCATTACCAGCACGCTCAATCATATCCCTTCCTTTGGTCTTATCTGATTATTTCCGTATTTTATGCAATTTCCGATCCGCTAGTCCGCGGAACAACATCCAGTATCATACCATGGCAGCGGAACGAGATATAGTGTTTTTTCATTAGAAATCAGCGCTGCGGGACCCCCTTTGGAGTCCCTGTGCTTCTTCCGAAAACACTGGTCAAACGGACGGAAATGCACTATGCTAGAAAAAAAGGAGTGATGCCCATGAGCTTGAGCCACCGCACCATCAAAATCGCTTTTGCAACCGTCATTGCGATTCTGATTGCGCAATTTTTCGGCTTGAATTATTCCGTTTCGGCCGGGATCATCGCGATCCTCAGCGTGCTGGACACAAAAAAATCTTCCGTATTGACGGCGTTGCAGCGGGTAGCTTCCACCGTGCTGGCATTGACGATTGCAACAATCCTTTTCCGTTTGTTCGGATTCCATATCGTCGTATTCGGTGTCTACTTGCTTTTCTACGTTCCGTTGGCCTATCGTTTCAACCTTCAATCGGGCATCGCGCCTTGTTCGGTGCTTGTGACGCATCTGTTGTTGGAAAAGACGACCAGCTTTCCCTGGCTCCTGAATGAACTCGCCTTGATGATGATCGGCGCGGGAGTGGCCATCTTTTTCAACCTGTACATGCCTTCGAAAGCGAGCCAGATCATTGCGCTGCGTGAACAGGCGGAGGCAAAGATGAAAGAAGTGCTGCAGAGTTTCAGCATCGCGCTCCGGGAAGGACAGGATCAGAATCAAGTCCGCCTTTTGGCTGAACTCGATGACTTGTTGGAAAAATACAGGAAAGTTGTCTACGCGGAGTTCGACAATCAGCTGCTGGACCAATCGACCTACAATATCCGCTACTTCGACATGCGCAGCGAACAGGTCACGATCCTGAAGTACATGGCCACAAACCTCGGGCTGTGCGCGTTGCCGACCAGGGAGAACAAAATATTGGCCGGGCTTTTCTTCCTGACCGCTGCCCAGCTGCACGAACAGAACACCGGCATTTATCTGCTGGAGGACATCGACTCCTTGCAGCAGTCCTTTCGCGAAAGCGAGCTTCCCGTTACCCGCGCAGAATTCGAAAACCGCGCCATCCTGTTCCAGTTGCTGAATGATTTCAGGCGCTTCATCCAGACAAAAAAAGACTTCTATGAAGCCTATGCCGCTGAAATCCGCACAAAATGATTAATTTATCATGAGGAATCGTTTGACACTTACTAATCGTACTGTTATTATATACATAATTTCAAACGACATCACAGTGAAAAGAAGAGTACGGATAGCGGAAATGCACAGAGAACCTCGGCAGCTGAGAAGAGGACAGGAAAGTCATCCAGAAAATGGTCTTAGAGTGATTAGTTTGCGAACGCCTTCTGGCCTCAGCAAGCTACGTGCGCATACGTTACAATGCCGCAGTATAACAAGACCAATCGTCTCGCGTACTGACTGAGGGAGCCGGGCGCAAGCAGACTCCGAACCAAGGTGGTATCACGATGAGCAATCATACGTCCTTGCACAGCAATGTGCAGGGGCGTATTTTTTTACTGTGCAATCAATGGTTTGACAAAAATAATAAACGGAAGAAGGAACACAACATGACAACAGCACAAAAAACGACAACCTTACCATTCAGAGCCGACCACGTAGGAAGCTTTTTGCGCACCGAACCGTTGAAGGACGCCCGCCTGAAATTTGCGGCCGGAGAAATCGACGCGGCTGTCTTGGACAAAGTGGAAACGGAAGAAATCACGAAACTGGTCCAGGACCAAAAGGATAACGGCTTGCAAGGCTTCACGGATGGCGAATTCCGCCGCTCTTGGTGGCATATCGATTTCATCGAAAACCTGAACGGCTTCGAGGGTTATGTGCCGGAACACGGCTATGATTTTGGCGATGTGGAAGTCCGCAAGTACGCTTTCCGCAACGTCGGCAAAATCTCCTTCAATCCGGAGCACCCTTTCCTGGCCGCTTTCGAATCATTGAACGAAATCGTTGGTGACCAAGGCGTGGTCAAGTTCACGATTCCGAGCCCGAACGAGGTCTTTTATCCGGGCTACCGCAACGAGGAAATTTATCCTTCCGTCGAAGCGTACCAAGCGGATGTGCAGCAAGCCTACATCGACACGGTCCAAGCTTTCTACGATCTCGGTTGCCGCTATCTGCAATTGGATGATGTGCACTGGGGCTTTCTCTGCAACTTCGCGAGCGATACGGAGGCATACCGAGCGGATAAGCGCATCGCTGCCGAAAATGTGCAAGCCATTATCGATGCCAAACCGGCCGACCTTGTCCTGACGACGCATGTCTGCCGCGGCAACTACAAATCCCACCACTCCTTGGAAGGCCCTTATGATCCGATTGCGGAGGAATTGTTCGGGCAAACCCATTTCGACGGCTACTTTCTGGAATACGATACCGATCGTTCCGGCGGTTTCGAACCGCTTGCCTACTTTAAAGGTCACGGCCGCATCGTACTGGGCCTAGTCACTTCGAAGACTGCGGAACTGGAAGACAAAGAAGAAATCAAAGCACGCATCAAAGAAGCCAGCAAATATGTTCCTTTGGATCAATTGGCGCTGAGCACGCAATGCGGCTTTGCCTCGACCGAAGAAGGCAACCTGCTGACGGAAGCAGAACAGTGGGCGAAAGTCCGCCACGTAGTGGAGATCGCCAAAGAAGTTTGGCCGGAAGACTAATCTGATGATGAGAAAACGCCCCATCGGCAGCCGATGGGGCGTTTTTTGTTGACTTGTCTTAGCGGTCGGCGTTCAAAGCTGCCGGGAAATGCAGAAGCTCCGGTGAGCGGGGGCTTCGCCGGAGTTCAGGATTTGTTTCTTCTGCGTTCTCCGATAAGCGAGGCTTCGTCGGAGGGGCGGCTGAAAGTTACCGGTGTGCTCCGTCGGGCGGACGCGTCACCGAAGCTGGCGAACGTCACCGGAGCTCTCCTCCGGCGAACGGACGGATCGGATCCCTTGGCCGTCTCCTTCACCCCCGCAATCGTAGGCTCTCCAGCAGACTGTAGTCGATCGGATTTTCCCGAAGCATCCCCTTCGCAAGGTTGATGACTTCCTGACCGGCGCCCACTTTGAAAACAAAATGCGGCTCGATCGGGAAATTCACCTGAATGTCGGCCTGTTTCGTCAGTTGGCGATCCAATTGCCGGATCAGGATATCCAGGCTCTGGATGGCGACGTTGAACGGCGAAGCGAGTTGCCGGTCGACCGCATCGTAAATCATCGAAACGGACATCAGCACGCTAAAGCGTTCGCGGTCAAACAGCGGTATCGGGAGGTTCATCATCACACCCCCGTCCACCAGTTGCCTCCCGTCTATGCATGCGGTCGAAAAAACCAACGGAAAAGCGCAGGACGCCGCCACGGCGCTCCCCAATTCGATGTCGTGCGGATAGACGACCCAATCACCGGAGGGGCTCGAAAAATAATCCGGCCTGTTGGTGAACACGATCAATTCGCTTGTGCGGATGTCGACGCTGGGGATGGCAAGGGGCATGCGACAATCGGACAACATTCTGCACCCGAATTTTTCATACAAACTGCAGGCCATCTGCTGCAGGCTCTGCAGCGCTACGAATCCGTTGTTGTGTTCCCGCACCTGTTGGATAAGTTTGTAGGCCGGCCTGCTGAAGATCCCGCTCTCTTCGAAATTCTTCTCGGCTTCCAAAAGCGCGTCTTCTATCTGCTGCGCCTTAAGCCCGCAGGCAACCAGGGCGGCGATGACCGCTCCCATCGACGTTCCTGCGACGGCATCGATCGCAACTTGGTGTTCCTCCAGGTCATGGAGGACCGCCAGCTGCGAAAAAGATTTCAGACCGCCACCCGCCAAGCTTAACCCAAGCAATTTCTTCGGTTTTTCATCATATCGAGGCTTATCCATTTTTGGCCCTTCTTTCAACAGCTTCTCTCATGAACATTATCCCTCAGAATGGCGCTTTGCACAAAACAAACGAATGGCGCTCCCCCCCTTCGTCGTATTCAATATGCAATACCCAAAAAATACAGGGAAAGCAGATGCCTGCTCCCCCCGTTTTTGCCGGTTCTATAGTTGTGAAATGATATTGACGACCAGAAAGATGTTCAGAACGATGATGACACAGGTGGCTGTCCAAGCCAACACCTTTTGTAGCTTCGAATTGACAAAGTTCCCCATTTTATTTTTATCGCTCGTGATCTTCAGCAACGGGATAAGCGCAAAAGGCAGCTGCAGGCTCAGGATGACCTGGCTCCAGATCAGTAAATTTTCCGTTCCCGATTCGCCCGCCAACAAAGTGACGATGAAGACCGGAATGATTGCCAACAAACGGGTGATCATGCGCCGGAGCCATGGTTTCATCCGCAAGTGAATGAAGCCTTCCATAACGATCTGACCGCTCAACGTACCGGTAATGGTTGAATTTTGTCCCGAACAAAGCAAAGCCACAGCGAAAAGACTGCTTGCGGCAGCCGCACCCAGTGTCGGGCTGAGCAATTTGTACGCATCTTCGAGCGCCCCAACGTTTTCATTCAGTCCATGAAAAGCAGCCGCCCCCACGATCAAGATGAGCGAGTTGATGACGAAGGCTCCGCTCAAAGACAGAACAGAATCAATTTTTGCGAATTTGACGGCTTCCTTCTTCCCTTCTTCCGTCCGTTCGTAATCCCTGCTTTGGATAATTGAAGAATGCAGATAGAGATTATGCGGCATGACCGTCGCTCCCAAAATGCCCAAGGACAAAAAAAGCATGCCATGATTCGATAGTATTTCCGGAGTCGGCAAGTACCCTTTCAGCAGTGGACCCCAGTTTGGGGACGCCATCATCATCTCATAGAAGAAAATTCCGAAAATAGAGAACATCAGGACGCCGACGATGGATTCGATCCAACGGAACCCCTTTTTTTGCAACAAAAGCAACAGAAACACATCCGCGGTGGTGATCACGACCCCCACAACCAAAGGGATGCGGAACAAAAGATTCAAGGCCAACGCGGATCCGATGACTTCGGCTATGTCCGTCGCCATGATGGCCAGTTCCGTCAGGATCCAGAGGAAAAAGCCGACAGGTTTTGAAACAGTAGCGCGCGTCGCTTGAGCGAGGTCCATATTCGTGGCTATCCCCAATCTGGCGGATATCTCCTGGAACATCATCGCCAGCAGGCTGGATACGAGCACAACAGCCAACAGTGCGTACCCGTAGCGCGAGCCTGCCGCTATCGAGGTGGCCCAGTTTCCGGGATCGACATATCCGACAGCGACCAGCGAACCCGGTCCCATGAAAGCCATTAATTTATTCAGGAAATTTGCATTTTTAGGAATTGTTACAGAGCTGTTGATTTCCTCGAGACTGACATGATGCACTTGGCTTAGGAACTTGTTTGGGATAACATCTTCCATCGTTTTCAATTCCGGAGCAGCCTGTTGCTTTTCCATGGTGTATTCCTTCTTTCTTCTTGCTATTATGCCTCTTATTTTACACCTCGTTCGGATAAACGCAATATTTTTTTCGTCTCACCTAAACTTTTCTTGAGATTGACCAACAAAAAAACAACTCCCCTCAACCGAAATTGAGAGGAGTTGTTTTTCCGAAATATTTCTATTCGAACCCTAAGATAAAAATCCCTACCATGATCATCGCGATGACCGCGTATTGCTTCGCAGTCAACTTCTCCTTCAGGAAGATGCGCGACAAAATGACGGACACCATGCTGTAGGACGAAATCATCGGGGCGACGAT
Organism: Trichococcus ilyis; assembly: GCF_900109135.1. GTDB lineage: Bacteria > Bacillota > Bacilli > Lactobacillales > Aerococcaceae > Trichococcus > Trichococcus ilyis. The sequence goes on from NZ_FNYT01000002.1 coordinate 108,773, forward strand.
GACTGCGTTTGCGCTGATCGCAAAAACGTAAAAGAACTGTCCCAACGTTTCGAAGATGGCCGCCAGACCGCGGTCCTTCTGATCGCGTAAGGCAAATGTTTCCTTCTTTATCAGGACCAGGTAGATCCAAGCCAGCACAGCCACAATCAGCCATGTCAATTCATAGGAGATGTTCGCCTGCATTTCATCCATCCCTCTGTCGAAGACCCAGGCATCCGCGAAAGTTCCCAGTGAATCGATGAAGGCATACCCCAGCGGGAACAGCAAGGCGATGGCACCGTATTTGTATTTGCGGTCGATCATTTCCTTGTTTTCTTTCCGCTCCGCTTCGGCGAACCGTTGCTCGAAAACAGACAGCAGGATCACGCCGATCGTGATCAAGCCGACCGCAAAAAACTGGATGCCGGTCATGGACTGCCCCAGGAAAATGAAAGTCATCAAACCCGATATCGCTCCGGACGAGTTCTGCACCGGCGAAGAAATGGACAGCTCCAGGAAACGCAGACCTGCGTAACCGACCGCCATCGAAAGAATGTACAAAGCCGATACCGGCAAATAGGTGATCATGTTGATCGGCTCATAGGCCACGCCTGAAGTCAGCATGACATAGACCGCATGGATCCCCATGACCGCACCCACCATGATGACGATCTTCAGATAACTGTACTTGTCTTTCGGATCGCTCCCTTTTTTATAAAATAAATCCGCTGTGCCCCAGGCCAACACGGATACTATCGCAAACAAAAACCACATGCGTCATCCATCCTTTGTAAAATAATTTCAAAAAACTTGCTTACTAATTATACTATAAGGATGGATACTGCAATAAAAATTATGCAATGTCAACAATATATCAACAGACCAATCATAAGTGACACACCCCGTCAGTTAGATAGCTGCCTGCCGATATACGATCAGTCGCGCACTCTTTTGCCCATATAGACAAGGTCGCGTTCGATGCCGTCAAGTTCGGCGACTCTCGGCAAATAGCCCCATTGCTCGAAACCGAATTTCTTCATCAGCCCGATGCTTGGTTCATTGTGGCCGAAAATAAGGCAGACCAGATTGGTGATGTCCAGTTCTTCGCAGGCGGCTAGAGCGGTTTCCATGATTTGGGTGCCCAGCTTTTTACCGCGGTAGTCTTCATGGATATAGATGCTCAACTCCGCCGTCTTGTCGTAGGCGGCGCGCTCGTGGAAAGCCTGGAAGCTCAGCCAAGCGCAGATTTTTCCGTCCTCTTCGAAAACCCAGATCGGTCTGTAGCTGGGCGAATGATCCAAAAACCAACCCATTTTCTGCTTGACGGTCACCGGCTCCAGGTCGGCCGTTACCATCCGGCTGGGAATGGTCTGATTGTAGATAGCGACGATTTCTTCCACGTCATCCAAGGTTGCGTTTCTATGTGTAAGGGTCATGGTTATTTCCTCCAAAAATCATTATTCACAGTCTGATCCAATAAGGACTATACGCTATTCTACCAGTTTGCAAGGGAATTGTGCAGCTGTTTTCGGAAAGGAGCGCAATTTCTGCAGGATTGCCGCAGTTTTTCGTAATCTTTCCAATGGAAATCGGTTATACTGAATACAAGAATGGGGTGGAAATAATAATGAATGAAGAAATATATATCGCAGAGGATGAAGAGGGCATCCGTTTGACCGTAAAGACCTTTCTCGAGAGCGAAGGTTATGCGGTCTCCGACTTCCCGAACGGCGACCTGCTTTACGAGGCATTCCTGAACAAGCAACCGGACTTGGTCATCCTCGATGTGATGATGCCCGGATCGAGCGGCTTCGAAATCACGAAAAAAATCCGCGACATCAGTTCGGTGCCGATCATCATCCTGACCGCAAAAGACAGCGACATGGATTATGCGACGGGCATCAACCTGGGCAGCGATGATTATTTCACGAAACCGTTCAGCGCCATCGCCCTGAATATGCGCGTGAAGGCTATATTGCGCCGCATCAAGATGGATCAGGAACGGTTGCCTTCCCGCCAGGAAGAAGCGACGCTCCGGATCGGCGATATCGAAATCGATCTTGCTGCCATGTCCGTCAAGCAACAGGGTGTGCCCCTCAACCTGACGCCGAACGAATACAATGTGTTCGTTTATCTGATCGAAAACAAAAACCGGGCCGTTTCAAGGGATGAGCTTTTGGATTCGATCTGGGGCTACGGCAAGGATATCGAAACGCGCGCTTGCGACGATACGGTCAGACGTCTGCGCAAGAAAATTGCCGACTCCACTGTCGAGATTGAAACGGTCTGGGGCTTCGGCTTCACCGTGAAGGAGTCGGCGGCAGGATGAAGAACTCAAAAAAAAGTTTGAAGATCCGGCTCCTGACGACCATCACCCTGCTTTTGGCGGCCGTCTTCGCCTTCATTTATCTGGTGTTCAATTTTTTCTTTACCCAATACATTGAAACAACCGCGGATTCGCTGCTCGTTGAGGCGCGGCAGAATTACATCGAACGGCCATTTGATGGGGACAAAAAAGCGGAGCAGGAGCCGACAGCCTCGGATGCGGCCATTACGGACGAACCGCACGACAAAAATCCGGAACCGCATACGGCTTTTGCGTCCAGCGTCCAGAAAACGATCATTTCCGATGATTTCGAAATTCTCTTCCCGCAGGTCCAGTTTTCCGGCTTCAGCGACGAGGATGCCTTGACGAATTTCGTTTCCGGGCTGAAGAGCTCCGACATCAAGTTGGCCCGGACAGCCGATGGCAAACTGGAATTGGAAGACAACCTTTACTACTATGCCATCGCGCCCAATATCGAGGAAGAAGGGACCTACGCGGTATTCTTCCTGAACATGTCCGATCTGTATATCTTCGAACAGACCTTGAATCAAATCCTTCTGATCATCATGCTGATCGGATTGGTGACGATCGCCACCATCACCTATCTGATCGTTTCCAAGATCACGAAGCCGCTACAGACACTGGCTCATTTCGCCAACGAAATCGGCGAAGGAAATTACCAGACGATCGATGAGGAATTTGTCGACCTCGAGCTCCACGAACTGAAGACGACCATGAACGAAACCACCAAAAAGCTCAAGCTGTATGACGCGGATCAGCGGACGTTTTTCCAGAACGCTTCCCATGAATTGAGAACGCCGCTGCAGATCATCAAAACGAATGCGGAAGGCATCGAAGTCGGCATCATCGATGACAAAAAAGGCGCCATCGCGATCAAAAAAGAAACCGATAAACTGGGTACACTTGTGGAGGATATCCTCTATCTGTCGCGCTTGGAGACCCGCTCATCGGATCGGATGATGGTCACGAACGACTTGCGCGAGACACTGGCCTACACCGCCGAACGCTATGCGAGCGTCAGCGATCGGAACAATCTGCGCGTGCAATTCGACTTCCAGAAAGATCCCGTTCTCTTCCATTACGATGAAAAGGATTTTGAACGGGCTTTCCAGAACCTCATCTCCAATGCCCTCCGCTACGCGGAAAACATCATCCATCTGGGCTGCCGGCAGATCGACAACCGGATCATGATCACCATCCACAATGACGGCGAACCGATTTCAAAGGCCGATTTGCCGCACATTTTCGACCGCTTTTACAAAGGCAACAAAGGTGTGCACGGCATCGGGCTCTCGATCGTCCAGTCGATCGTGCAGTCCTACGGGGGACGCATCGAAGTCATGTCCTCCGCAAAAGGGACGACTTTCACGATCATCCTGCCGCAACAACCCATCCAATGAACCACCAATAGCCGGACCGCTTCGCAGACCGCCCCAAGGCCTGCGAAGCGGTCTTTTTGCGTTCGCATTCGGCAGGCAATCGACTTTTGCGCTTCTTTACGCACCTTTCCGCCCGTTTTGCGCCATTTTTGCAACAACTCTCTGCCCGCTTTACGGAGAATTGGTTCCCGGATCGGCATAGAATAAGGACATCAAGAGAAACAAGAAACGAGGTCGAGCGTTATGAGCCAAATCTGCTACCGCAATGAATACAAACATGAAATTTCCCAAAAGAACCAAGTCATCCTGACGAGCCGGCTGAGAAAATTCCTGAAGCATGATGAGAACTCGGTAGGCAACAGTTACAGCATCCGGAGTCTCTATTTTGACACGATTTATGATGAGGCTTATTGGGACAAAGAGGACGGCCGCAGCTACCGCGAAAAATTCCGGATCCGTTATTACAACAATGACTGTTCCTTTATCCGTCTGGAGAAGAAAGTCAAGGACGGCGCCGTCGGTTACAAACAGAGCGCCCGCATCACGAAAGAAACCGCCGAGCAGCTCATCCAAAAAAATTATGCCTGCTTGGCTGATGCTAGCCACCCTTTGCTTCAGGAATTTTACGCCAAGTGCAAAAGCCAATGCATGGAACCGAAAGTCATCATCACCTACGAACGCGAAGCTTTCGCCTATGCACCCGGAAACACCCGCATCACCCTGGATTTTGATATGCACGCCAGCACCCAAGTGTCCTCCTTCTTTCACGATGGCCGGATAGGCATTCGGGAACCCGGGATCGACTGCGTGTTGGAAGTCAAATTCGACAATTACCTGCCCTTGTGGATCCAGAACCTGGTGCAGACGGAAGAAACAACGAGCACGTCGCATTCCAAATACGTCATCGGAAGACATCTGAATCAAATATAAGAAACATCCAGGAGGAATATTGAAATGACAACATTCACAGACATCTTAAAAAACAGCTTTTTGGAGCAGACGGCCGATTTTTCCATCGTCGCTGCTGCAACATCCTTGCTTTCGGCCTTGTTCATCGGGCTGTTCATCTTCTTCATCTACAAAAAAACCTATGCCGGCGTCATGTACTCGAAACCCTTCAATACCTCACTGGTGCTGCTGACCGTACTGACCACTTTCGTCATCCTGGCCGTCACTTCCAACGTAGTCCTATCCCTCGGGATGGTCGGTGCCCTTTCCATTGTCCGCTTCCGCACCGCCATCAAAGAACCGCTTGATCTGGTCTTCCTTTTCTGGTCGATCAGCGTCGGCATCATCCTGGGGGCAGGCCTATATGCATTGGCCTTCCTGGGCTCCCTTTTCATCACCGCCATCCTGCTGATCCTGACCGGCAAAGTCGATTCCTCGGCCCCTTACATTTTGATGCTCCAGTTGGAAAACGAAAATGCCGAACTGCAGGCAACCGAAATCATCAAAAACCGTTTCGGAAAAGTCATTGTGAAATCAAAAAGCATCACGGACGGCCAACCGGAACTGATCTATGAAGTGAAAGTCAAAAACAACGAGACTAGCTTCATGAACGAACTGAGCGCCATCGAGGGCGTTCAAAACGCCACTTTGGTCAGCTACAACGGCAACCAAGCCGGATAAGACCATAAGTAAAAAAACAAAACCAGACAGGAGAACAAAACCATGAAAAGTACTATAATGAATTTAAAGAACCGACCTCTGACACAAATGCTCGCACTGACAGGCGCCCTTTCCTTGTTGACCGCCTGCTCGACTGAAGCAAGCACCACTACAGCCTCCAGCGACATCTCAGCCGCTGCTGCATCCGACTCCAACTATTCGGAAAGCAACAGCACGGCCATCAGTTTCTCCGATCAAACGATCACAGTCGACGGCTCCGGCGCGGCAGCTGACGGTACCACCCTGACCATTACACAGCCCGGAACATATATACTGAGCGGAACCTTGAGCGGAGGCCAAGTGCGCGTCGAAACCGTCGATGAAGCCGATGTCCAGATCGTGTTGGACGGAGCCACTATCACGAATCCCACTGGTGCAGCTATCTACGTGAAAAGCGCCAACTCCGCGACCATTACCTTGGCCGAAGGAACGACCAATACTTTGAGCGATGGAGAGACCTATACCTTCGAAGACAGTGAAGATGAACCAGACGCTACTCTTTTCAGCAAATCCGATCTGATCCTGAACGGAACCGGAACTTTGGTCATCGATGCCAATTATGCCCATGCCATCAAAGGGAAGGATGATGTGACCATTGCGGAAGGAATCTACGAGATCACTTCAGTCGGCGATGCCATCAAAGGACGCGATTCGCTCTTCATCAGCTCCGGCACGTTCACAATCGACGCGGGCGGCGACGGACTGCAATCGACAAACGAAGAAGAGGAAGGCAAAGGAACCTTGACGATCCAATCCGGCACCTTCACGATTACTTCCGTTGCAGACGGGATCCAGGCATCTACCGACCTTCAGATCCTGGGAGGCGACTTTACGATCACGACCGGCGGCGGCAGCGCAAACAGCAGCACCCAGAGCGAAACTTGGGGAGCATGGGGCACTCCTGGTGCTGAGGCGGCCGCAGATACTACTGCCGAGGATACCGCCAGCGCCAAAGGATTGAAAGCAACAGGCTCCTTGGCGGTTTCCGGCGGCACTTTCGTGTTGGATACATCGGATGACGCCCTCCACACGAACGACACGATCCAAATCACAGGGGGCGATTTCACGCTCGCTTCCGGTGACGACGGCATCCATGCCGACAACACCTTGACAATCGACGAAGGAACCATTAATATCAATCAAAGTTATGAAGGAATCGAAGCGACCGAAATCACGCTGAACGGCGGGGACATCACCTTGACGGCAACGGACGACGGCGTCAACACTGCAGGCGGGAACGATGCTTCAGCCGTCAGCGGACGCCCCGGCGAAAATACTTTCGCATCCACTGCCGAAGGGGCGGGCCTCTTGACCATCAACGGCGGTACGCTGGTCGTGAATGCGAGCGGTGACGGCCTCGACAGCAATGGCAGCATCGAAATGAACGATGGTACCGTGGTCGTCAACGGACCGACTGACAGCATGAACGGCACGCTGGACTACGACAGCACCTTCAACATGAACGGCGGCACGCTGATCGGTGTCGGAAGCTCCGGAATGGCGATGAGCCCTTCTTCGACCTCCGCACAAAGCTTCCTGTTCACTTCTTCCCTGCCGTTGGCTGCGGATGAAGCCATCCAGATCACCGGCCCGGACGGCGAAGTGATCCTGACGTTTGAAGCTTCCACGACGGCACAGTCGCTAGTGTTCTCCAGTCCTGACCTGGTCAACGGCTCTGCGTACACCATCACGACCGGAGGCACCGTTACAGGCGAAACCGCTACCGGAATCTATGAAGCTTCCGCCTTCAGCGGCGGCTCGTCGACCGTTGAGGTGAGCGCCACGACTGAAGCGAGCGGCGGCCAAATGGGTGGCGGCATGGGCGGCAACTCAATGCCCGTATCCGGTGCGTCCGTCAAATAAAATGCCTGACCGGAAAATCCCCTCTTCCGTTCCTGGCTTCTGCTCACATGAGCACCATTCTTTAGCTATAGACGAGGAATCTGAAAATGAAAAAGAGAAGAAAACTAAAAAAGAAAAGAAAACTGAAAAAGAAATACGCGTTGCTCCTTTCCACCCTACTCCTTGCAGGATGCGTCACTATCCTTTTATGGGACCTGGCCATCAGCAAGGATGGAGAAAGTGCTGCATCGGCCCAGACTCTGGCGACCGACCTTGCATACGAGATCGAGGAAGGCCAGGATACTGATGGAAACAGTATCGCTGAAGCGAACGAGATTCTTCAGTCCAGCACGATCTTAAAGCCTTCAGGAGAAGATTTGGCGTCAAAAGTGGATGAATTGAATCTGACTTACCCCGGACAAATCGGTTTTGTCCTCATCAATGAGCAGACGGGCGAAGCAATCACTTCCGATCCATCGCGCATCTTCACCAGTGCGAGCCTCTACAAACTGTTTTTGACTTACGCTATCCTGACCCAAGTCGATGCCGGCACGCTTTCCTTGGAGGACCAAATGGCTGACGACGGCGCGACCATAGACGATTACCTGACGAGCACCATCACTGTTTCAGACAACGAAACCGCCAAGGAACTCGCGCATCTGATCGGCTGGGACAATATTGAAACCTTCATCCATGAGCAAGGCTTCGTTTCCACGAGCTTCAATCCCTATCTGGAATCCGATGGCATCTATTACAACGGTGACTTGGAAACAACTCCCGCTGAAGTGGCTTTCTTGTTGGAACGCCTGTTGGACGGGGAGCTGCTTTCGGAATCCAGCACCACCTACTTTCTTGGGCTACTGGCTGATCAGCAATTGGTCTACGCCCTCAACACCGGACTGGATGAAGGCGTCGCTTTTGCCCATAAAACCGGCCTGCTTGACTCGGTCTCCCATGATGCCGGCATCCTGACGCTGGACGGCCAGACCTACATCGTGGCCGTATTGACGGACGGCTGGCAGGATGCGACCAATGACGCGACACCTGTCTTCGAAAGCCTCGGGGCTGCTGTAATGACTTATCTATATGCGCAATAAGAAACAGGAAGAGAGCGGGAAGGAACGCGTTTACGTAAGCTATGTTCGGATGCAGAAAAGAGGCCGGGATTTTGTCCCGGCCTCTTCCTGTTCTTGTGCAGCTTACGGAGCTTCGCCCTCTTTGTCAGGGTGGCGGGTGAACGCTAGTCGGAGGAGCGTAATGTTGTCCATCCGCAGCTCCGGTGGGGCACCCGCTCACCGGATGAGACCGGTAATTTTGGGCCTCAATTCCGACGAAGCCACGCTCGTCGGAGAACGCAATCAGAATGCTGGGTGAACTCCGGCGAAGCCTCCGTTCACCGGAGCAGAGCAGCGGAAGAAGCCTGTCGATCCACGTATCCACTCCGGATCATGCCAGCTTCTAAAGGCTTATCGTTGGCAATCATTCCCGATTTGCGGTAAGGTATAGAAGTACTATCCATTTGCTGACGTTATATTTATTATACTCAGTTCAAGTCGAAGCAGTACAAGTAAACCAACCAGGAGGAACATACATGAAACTACAAGTAGAGAAACGCGATAGGGTCGGCTCATCTGCATCGAAGCATGCACGATTGGACAAGAAACTGACGGCAGTCATCTATGGAAAAGATGTTGAAGCCACTCCCGTGTTGCTTGACGCCAAAGATTTTGACGAAGTGCTCAAACAGTTAGGAAAAAATGCGGTATTCGAAGCCGCCATGACTGGAGGCAAAACGATGCAAGTCATCGTCAAGAATATCCAGCAATCCGCACTGAAGAACCAGATCCAAAACATAGAACTGCAGGCCATCACAAAAGGCCAAAAACTGACGATGAGCGTTCCGATCCACTTGGTCGGCAGTGAAGCCGTCAAAGAAGGCGTTCTGACCCAGACATTGAATGAGTTGGAAATCGAAACGGACGCTGCCCATGTACCTACTGAATTCCAGATTGCTGTCAGCGGCCTGACCATCGGCGATAGCGTGGCAGTTGCCGATATCCAAGTCGATTCCGGCATCACTGTGCTTACGGATCCTGAAGAAGCAGTTGCGGTAGTCGCAGCCCCAATATTCGAAGAGACGGAAACAGCGGAAGAAGAACCCGTCAGCGAAAGCGAAGCCGTCATGGAATAGCCTTCTGAACTCCAGCGTGAGGATGCTTCCTGTGCATACAAAAAATTCTCGGTTCTGGACATCCAGAACCGAGAATTTTTTTGGTTCCCACAACCACAGCTCTTCGGACAAACTGCTTGCGGATCCTTATCTGCGCGTCATTCCAAATAGTTTTCCAGAAACCGCTGCGCCAAGCTGCCTTTTTTGATGTGCAACCGCGCCGCTTCTCTGGCAAACCACTCGGCCTGATCGACTTCATCCGTCATGCGATCGAGGCTCTCGCTCCCGACGGTACAGACGAAATTGAGCATCAGCGTATTGTTTTTCCCAAAATATTCGCTTTTGTTGTAGCGCAATCCGACCGCTTCAAGTCCGAGCTCTTCGGCAATTTCACGGGCTGCCGCCTGCTCCGCATTTTCGCCTTTGTTCACATAACCTGCGCAGAGGATGAAATCCGTTCCGCCGTACTGCTTGATCAACAAAATTTTGTTCTGTTCCTGATTCAAGATGATCATGCTCACGGCCGTGTTGAATACCGGGAATCGATACCCCTCGCAGCCTTTGCAATAGAGAATCATCCCCTCATTCTCCAGATATTTTCCTTCTAGTTCTGTGCCGCATTCCATGCAATAATTCATCATTTTGTACTCCTATTCCAACAGCTGGTCCAGTCCGCCCGGTTCCGATCCCAAAATTGCTGATGCCTTTCGATATTCGCGCTTCAATTCCCGGGAAATAAGTTTGATTATAGCATGTACTTTCCGTTTTCAATTCATTATTGAGAATCTTGGCCAAAAAGACAGAGCCGGCCGTTCGAATGACGAGCGGCCGGTTCTTCTGGGTTGTTTTCAGGATTCGCAGATTGCTTTGATGTTTTCCAGAGTGTGTTGTGTGGAGTTCTCTTCCATTTTGTCCGTCACCAGTTTATCGAGGATCTTGGTGAATAAGGTTTCAGGCGGAACGCTGTCGATATCGAATGTCAGCTCCGTTCCTCCATCCTTTGCGACGTAACGGCTGGTTTGCTTGGTCGGGAAACTCCCGGTGATGTCTCCGCTCCAGATGGCGCCGCCATCATCGGTACGTTTGCATTCCGTTACTTCGATGGTGATCGGGAAATGGATGCCCATCATGGCATAACTCGATTTGACGATCGTGCCCACCTCGCCTTTTCCGCTGATGCTTTCTGGCTCGGAAAGTCCATTGTAGAAGTGTGACCAATTCTCAGGATTGATCGTGTATTCGTAGACCTTTTCGACAGGGGCGTTGATGAAGATGGTTTTTTCAAAAGTAGCCATTAGTGATTCTCTCCTCTCATGATCCATACAGTGACTGGTTGCTTCGTTGATAATGAGCTAGCAGGAAGGACAAAAAAAGAAACTTTGCGATTGCATTCCCATCAAAAAATTTGGACAGTTTACTTGTTCCCCTTTGTTATACGCCCATTTAGGCAATATTCAAAAATGTGCTCTCGTTTTTCTACTGACATCTGCAAGAATTTCCCACTGCCCGGATCTTCCCGTTTGTCCAGAGTAAGCGTTCGCATTACAATGGAGATGACAGATAAGGATAGGAACCAACACTACTGAAAAAGCGAGGGGATCATGATGGGCGGATCGAACAGCAAAGGCGCTCGCGAAGAAGAGATGGAGCGCCGGCAAGGATTATTGAAGGATCTGATCCTGCGTCTTCATGCAGGTGAAGATTACGAACAGATCAAAAAGGAATTCAAGGAGCATTTCGCGACTGTCAGCGCTCTGGAAATTTCGATGATGGAACGGAGGCTGATCGAACAAGGCCTCGCAGTCGAGGATATCCAACGGCTTTGCAGCATCCATGCCGCCCTGTTCGCGGATGCCGTTGCCTATGAACAGGCAATCTCCAGCGAGAGCGAAAAACCGGGCCATCCGATCCGGGTGCTGAAGGAAGAGAACGTGGCCATCGAAGCGACGCTCGACCGCATCGCCCGACTTTTGGAAAACTATCTGGGGCAGCCTGGCCCGGAGCTCAAAGCAGGGCTTTTGAAACAATTGGAGCTTCTCTGGGGTTTCGACAAACATTACGCACGCAAAGAATATGCCATTTTCCCGATCATGGAGCGCTATGGCATGACCGCCCCGCCGAAAGTGATGTGGGGCGTGGATGATGAAATCCGCGGACAGTACAAGAAGCTCAGACGGATGGTCGAAACCGGGCAACTCGATAGCATCCCAGTCGTTTTCGAAGCGCTGCGCCAGGAAATGCAGGAAATGTTCATCAAGGAGGAAGACATCCTGTTGCCGATGATTTCCGATGCTTTCACCGAAGCCGACTGGCTGAAGGTTGCGGATGAATCGGCGGAAATCGGATATTGCATCGTCCATCCGGAGGCGGAATGGAAACCGGAGCGTGTCGGTCCGGAACCAACGGAAAAGCTGGGCGCAGTCCCGGAAGGAAATCTTGCTTTCGGCACCGGCTACCTCACCATGAAGGAGCTGGAAAGTCTGCTGAATGCTTTACCGCTGGAACTCACATTCATCGATGCGGAAGAGACCGTGAAATACTACAACAGCGGACCGGATGAAAAAATATTCATGCGGACGAAATCCGCCTTGGGACGGCACGCCGAGAACTGCCATCCGCCGAAAAGCGTCGCGATCATGAAGCAGCTGGTCGCGGACCTGAAATCGGGAAAGAAAGACAAGGAAATGATGTGGTACGAGGAATTCGGGAAGTTCGTCGTCGTGACTTATCTCGCTCTCCGGGATGAAAACGGCGTCTATCTGGGCACTCTGGAGTATGTGCAGGACGCCAAATCCGTCCGGGATCTTACGGGCTCGAAACGCAAGTTGGCCGACTGAAGAATGATTTCTGAACTCCGGGGAATGTGGCCTTCACCGGAGGATACGCGCAATATTGACGAATTCTCATAAAAAATGCCGACGCATCAGTCAGAGGATGCATCGGCTTTTTCGGTTATTCAGGCTACTCTTTGATCACTTGTGAAGTCGGGCAGTGATTCTCCCGCACCGCGCCCTCTTGCGGAGTCCGGATCTGCACCATCAGCGTGGAACCGGTGATAGGACAGTCGGCATCCTTTGCACTTGGTACAGTCGGTTCGTTCATCGGACAGGCTTTCACCGTGCAGGCATTGCATTTCTTTCTGCCGCTCGCAATCAGCCGGATTTGGCGGAAAAGGATATACCCCATCAGACTCAAAAAAAGCAGCAACACAATCCAGGATTGCAGATTCATCCCAACATTCCTCCTCTTCCTATTTGACCATCGGTTTCGCCAGGCTTCCCCATAAAGAGGAAGCTTTTTCAGGCGCGGGACGCAAGACTATGAACAACAAAATGGCTGCAGCGGCGGTCGCCAAGGCTGCTCCAGTCCCGAAAGGGGCCCCCAATACGATCACGGAACCGATTTGATTGATGATGAACGCCAGCACGTAAGCCAAAGTGGTCTGATACAGCACGCCGAAAAGCGTCCATTTGGCGCTGCCGAATTCGGTGCGCATCGCTCCGACAGCCGCGAAGCAAGGCATGCAGATCATATTGAAGACAAGGAACGATACCGCGCTGACCGGGTTGAACAATGTACTGAAGGCGGTTGCCACCTCAGCTTCCGAACCGGTCGCACCCATCAGCACGCCCAGTGTCCCGACGATATTTTCCTTCGCGATCAACCCTTGGATGGTCGCCACCGTCGCTTGCCAAGAGCCGAAGCCCAATGGCGCAAAGAAGACAGCAACTGCACCGCCGATTTGAGCGAGGATGCTTTGGTCGCTTTCAACGGTCATCCGCATGTGCCAGTTGAAGGAAGAAAGGAACCAAATCAAACTTGCGCTCAGGAAAATGACGGTTCCTGCATTTTTCACGAATGCCATGCAGCGGGCACCCACCGCGCGGAAAATGCTCTTCCATTGCGGCCAGTGGTACATCGGCAACTCCATGACGAACGGCGATGCCTCACCGGAAAAGATGGCCGTTTTCCGCAGCAACACGCCGGAAAAGATGACCGCCGCAATCCCCAGCAAGTACATCGACAAAGCGATCCAGGATGCGCCGCCGAAGATGGCGTTGGCGATCAGGGCGATGACCGGGAGTTTCGCACCGCATGGGATGAAGGAAGTGGTCAGGATTGTCATGCGGCGGTCCTGCAGATTCTCAATCGTGCGGGAAGCCTGGATGCCCGGCACGGAACAGCCGGAGCCGATCAGCAGCGGGATGAAGGATTTTCCCGATAGCCCGAAGCCGCGGAAAACCCTGTCCATCACAAAAGCGACCCGGGCCATATAGCCGCTGTCCTCCAACAAGGTCAGGCAGAGGAACAAGGCAGCCATCTGCGGCAGGAAGCCCAGAACTGCGCCGACACCTCCGATGGCGCCATCAATCACAAGGCTGCTGACAGCCGGATGGATATCGATGCTGTCGAAGTAACTTTGGACGGCATCAGGCACGACGCTTCCAAACAACACATCGTTGACCCAATCGGTCCCCCATGTCCCGACTGTCGTGATGGCAAAGTAGTAGACTGCGTACATGATCAGGACAAATATCGGCAGCCCAAGCCAACGGTTCGTAACGATGTGATCAATCATGACCGAGAAAGAAGGTTGGTCGGCATTTTTCACAAGAAATTGGCGCGTAATTTTAGTAACGAATTTATAGCGTTCGTTGATCAGGATCGCCTCGGAATCGTCATCCAATTCCTTTTCATAACGGCCAAGCAAGCCATCCATAACAGCCAGACCGTCCTCTGGAATGGCAAGTTTTCCGGAGGTTTGTCCGTCCCTTTCGAAAAGTTTGATGCTGTAATAGCACCGCAATTTTTTCGGAACCAACGGAGCGATGATTTCCTCGATCGTATCGAGAATGCTTTTTACGACGATGCTGTAGGCAATCGGTTCGGCAACGGCTATCGGTTCAGCGATGGCTTTGTATAACTGATCCACTCCGCTTTCCTTCAGCGCGGAAATTGTGACGAACGGCAAGCCGAACGAGCGCGACAAGCCGGCGACATCCAGATGGTCGCCCCTCTTCTCGATGATGTCCATCATGTTGAGAACGACAACGATCGGCAATTGCAATTCCATCAATTGGGTGGTCAGGTAAAGATTCCGCTCCAAATTCGAGGCATCGACGATATTGATGATCAGATCAGGCGGATCCAGCGTCAAATAATCGCGGGTGACGATTTCCTCAATCGTATAAGGGGAAAGCGAATAGATGCCCGGCAGATCGATGACTTGCGTTTCGCCATCATGCAGCAAGGTGCCGGATTTTTGTTCGACCGTCACTCCCGGCCAGTTGCCGACGCGTTGGGTGGAGCCTGTCAAATGGTTGAATAGAGTCGTTTTCCCGCTGTTGGGATTTCCGACAAGCGCTATGGTTTTCCCCATCATTTTTCCTCCCCGAAGTTCACTTCGATTATCTCGGCATCTTTTTTGCGGATCGACAACTCATATCCCCGCACCATCACTTGGATCGGATCACCCAAGGGAGCGACTTTTCTGACATAGATGGCCGTCCCCTTTGTGATGCCCATATCCATGAGTCTTCTGCGGGTGGCACCTTGTCCTGTTATCTTGTTCACAATGGCAGTCACGCCGATAGGCAAATCCCTTACGTTCGTCAAAATCATCCCTCCAATCCTTCGTTGCTCATCATTTTCCGCTCCTAATTGAGAACTATTCTCATTAAGTCATAGCTTAAGGCATAGAGCCTTTCCGGTCAAGACAATTCGTGCATTTTTACTTATTTTTTTTCATGTTGAAAATGAGCGGATGCCGCATTAGCGTCAAAAAAGCCCGGAAGAAATCCCCTTCTCCCAGGCTTGTGAAATATTGTCCTTTTTCAACGACGATATTTTTCGTAATCGTTGCGGCTGACGCTCGATACTTCCAAAACGGCTTTGATGACGACTGCCGCTACGGCTCCAAGGACCGCTCCGATCGGGCCGAACAACAAGATGCAGACGACGGTCGCCAGAAACGTATACAGCGGACGGATTCCGATCTCCTTGCCCGTGATGAACGGTTCGGCGATCTGACGGATGACCACCAAAATGACGTACAGCAGACCGATTTGCCAAGCCAACGTTGTGTTCCCCAACAACAGATGGATGACGGCCCAGGGGATCATCACCATCCCGCTCCCCAGAATCGGGATCAGATCGAACACCGCAATGGCCAACGCCTTCAGAAACCAAAAATCGATGCCGAAATACAAGAAGCCGACACACAATAAGGCAAAACTGATGGCGGCTAGCTTGATGGCCGATATGAGATACCCCTTCAACCCTTTTCCGGTTGCATTGATGATTTCCTTTATATAATAGCTGATTGTTTCCAATGCGATCACTCTCTTTCTGTTGATGGACCCATTATACACATCCGTGCGCCTTTGCGGCATCGGCCGTTAGTCGGATTCTTTCGTACTTGATGCAACGCGGATGACGACTGATGCCACCGTGAATCTTCTATGATAAAATGATATAGGAAACAGACCTTGATTTCACGTCATAACACTTGGGAAATGGAGCTTATAATGGAATCCAATCATCTTCAGAAATTTTACGATAAAACCCCAGCCGAGAGGATCCGTGCCTTAAAGGCAGCCGGCATCCTGGATGAAAAAGCAACAGCCGACCTGCAGGCAGGATTGCGGTTGCCGCAGGAAATCGCCGACAACATGATCGAAAACCAATTGAGCACGTACGACTTGCCCTACGGCGTGGCCTTGAACTTTTTGATTGACGGAAAAGACTATGCCGTCCCGATGGCCATCGAGGAACCCTCCGTCATCGCTGCGGCCAGTGCCGGCGCGAAACTGATCGCCAAGGCAGGCGGTTTCCGGACGACCATCCAGGAACGCGTCATGATCGGGCAAGTCGCCTTGAAAAATATCGCGGACAGCGCCGCAGCTGGACAGTTGATTCTTTCGAATCAGGAACAGATCCTGCAGGCGGCCAACGCTGCCCATCCTTCCATCGTGAAGCGCGGCGGCGGCGCCCGCCGCGTCAGCGTCCGGGTCATCCCCCCCGATGAACGCGAAAGCACGCCGGAGTTTGTCGTCGTACATCTCCATGTCGAGACTTTGGAAGCGATGGGTGCCAACATCATCAACACGATGATGGAAGGCGTCATCCCTTACCTGGAGAATCTGACCGGCGGCGAGGCCTTGATGGGGATTCTGTCCAATTACGCGACCGACTGTTTGGCTACCGCCGAGTGCCGGATTCCCGCCGCTCTTTTGGCAAAAGGCACTTGGACTGGTGAAGAGGTGCGCGACCGTCTGATTGAGGCTTTCCAGTTCGCCTACGTCGATCCCTATCGCGCCGTCACCAACAACAAAGGCATCATGAACGGCATCGATGCCATCGTGCTGGCGTCGGGCAACGATTGGCGGGCCATTTCCGCCGGTGCGCATGCCTATGCTGCCCGCAGCGGTCAATACCGTTCTTTGAGCAGCTGGAAAAAAGCGGAAAACGGCGATCTGCTCGGCAGTTTGACGCTGCCGTTGCCGGTCGGCGCTGTCGGCGGCTCGATCAACTTCCACCCCGCCGCGAAAATGACGAAGGAAATCCTCGGCTACCGCTCCGCCGCCGAACTGGAAGCCATCATCGTTTCGGTCGGGTTGGCGCAGAACTTCTCCGCCATCAGAGCGCTTGTGACGGAAGGCATCCAAAAAGGCCACATGGGTCTGCATTCGCGCTCGTTGGCAATCAGCGCCGGAGCAGTTGGGGACGAAATCGAACAACTCTCGCAGCAGCTGAAAACCGAAAAAAACATGAATCTGGCGACCGCGCAGGCGCTGCTGGCACAAATCCGGGAAGAGTAAGAAGCCGGTTTGATGACCCATGTGGCCGGAATAACCGCCTGCTCCGGTGAAGACTGGCTTCATCGGAGTTGGGGACTGTCAGCTTGCGCTGTTCTCAGGTGAAGAGACGCTCACAGGAGTTGGCAAAGCCAAATATCGGTTTCATCCGGCGAAAACTCGCTCGCCGGAGCTGGCGAGGCTGAATCCCCATTTCCTCCGACAAACACTCACGCGAGCGATCGGACGCATAACTGAACGATCACCGAAACCACATCAACACAAAACAGCCCGCAGTCAGCCGGTATTCCGGTTGCCTGCGGGCTGTTTTTTATTTACCATCTGTCTGTTTTGTTCAAATAGATACGTTTGTGGTCTTCCATCCCTTCAATGCAGATGACTGCGGGATCCGCCTTCACATCCAGTCCGATGCCGGAACCATCGACCGGCAAAACATGCGAAAAGAGCTCTTCGTATTCTCTGACCGTAACTTCTTTGCGGCTGGCGAACATTTTACCGTGTTCGGCAGCGGCCAAAACCGCTTTGAAGCCTTCCCGCAACGTGCCCGTGAAGAACTCACCGACCGCTCCGGACCCGTAGCTGAAGAGGCCGAGTTTGTCGCCTGCCTTCAGGTCGTCAGAAAGCTCCAGCAGGGACAGCAGGCTCAGGTACAGGGAACCCGTATAGATGTTGCCGACGATCCTGTTGTAGACTGTGCTGGTTTGGTAATGCGCCGTCAGCCGTTCGCGGTCCGCTTCGGAACCTTGGTCCAGCACTTCGCGCAGCGCCTTCATGCCCATCTTCGTGTAAGGCAGATGGAAACAGATGGCTTCGAAGTCCGCCAATGTGGCGCCATATTTCGCTCTGAAATCTTCCCAAGCATTTATGAAGAACGAGATGTATTGCTCATTCGAATATTTTCCGTCGACAAAAGCCATTTCCGAATAGATGGGTCTCCAAAAATCCATCACATCGGCAGTCAGATAGCTGCTTTCATTCTCCAGCGCGAGGATGCGCGGTTCCGCGCTGATAATCATCGCCACCGCGCCGGCGCCTTGCGTCACTTCACCGGCCGTGCCGATTCCGTAGCGGGAAATGTCCGAGCCGAGCACCAATACCCGGCTCTCCGGATTCAGGGCGACATGTCCTTTCGCCAATTGGATACCGGCAGTCGCCGCGTAGCACGCCTGCTTCAGTTCGATGCAGCGGGCATGTTCCTGGATCCCCAACAGGTCGTGCACGTAGACGGCTCCTGATTTTGAGTTGTCTATTCCGGATTCAGTTCCGAAAATGATCAGATCGATTTTCTCCAAGTCTTCCTTATCCACGATGCGCAATGCGGCGTTGGCAGCCAGCGTCACCGCATCCTGTGTGATGGGCGCGATAGCCATTTTTTCCTGTCCGATACCGATCGTATACTTGGCAGGGTCCACTCCCCTGGCCTCCGCCAACTTTTCCATATCCACAAAAAAGTGTGGCGCATAAAAGCCAATCTTATCTATCCCAATCTTCACGTCAACTACCCCTTATTCTTCATATATAACATATTTGATGTCTCTCTTCACAAATGATAGACCAGACCGCTAAAAAAAACAACCTTGGGCCTGCCGAATTAAAGATATCTTACAAAACCCTTATCCAAAAATTGCGGTCCATTTGTAATTCTTTACGAATTCTTATATGATTAAGTGCGCTGGGTATCGTAAAATAGGAAAAACACCGTCTCGATGAAATAACTTATAAAAATAAAGACAAAAAGGAGAGCTTAAATGGAAGAAATCGTAATTGTCAGCGCTGCGAGAACCCCCATCGGTTCATTCGGAGGCAGCCTCAAAAATTGTACAGCCGTGGATTTGGGAAGAACGGCAACTGAAGCGGCCCTAAAGCGGGCTGGCCTTTCTCCGGATGCCGTCGATTCGGTCATTTTCGGGAACGTGCTGCAGGCCGGCGTCGGTCAGAATACAGCTCGTCAAATCGCAGTTGCGGCTGGAATACCCTACGAAAAAACGGCCATGACGATCAATGAAGTCTGCGGATCGGGTTTGAAGTCGGTCATCCTCGGCAGCCAAACCATCCGACTCGGCGATGCCAAAATTGTCATCGTCGGCGGGACCGAGAGCATGTCGCAGGCCCCTTATCTGCTGCCGAACCAACGCTGGGGCAGCAAACTCGGCGATATCAGCGCCATCGACAGTCTTGTGCATGACGGGCTGACGGATGCCTTCGATCAGCAGCACATGGGCATCACGGCCGAAACGGTGGCGGAAAGATTCCAAGTGAGCCGCGAGGAACAGGATGCTTTCGCGTTGCGCTCGCAACAAAAAGCGGCCGTTGCGCAAGATGCGGGCTATTTTAAGCAAGAAATCGCGCCTGTTATCCTTACGGACCGCAAGAACCAACAGACAATCGTCGCCGAGGACGAATACATCCGCAAAGATGCCACCAACGAAAAGCTAAGTAAATTAAGGCCAGCCTTCCAAAAGAACGGCACGGTAACACCCGGGAACTCATCCGGCATCAATGACGGAGCGGCGGCTTTGGTGCTGATGGCAAAGTCGGAGGCCGAAGCGAAAGGCATCCCTTATCTGGCCACCATCAAAGGCTATGCCGAAACTGGGATTGATCCCGCCATCATGGGCTACGCGCCTTACTATGCCATCAAACAGGTGCTCAGCAAGACCGGGCTGCGTGCGGAGAACATCGACCTCTTCGAATTGAACGAAGCCTTCGCCTCCCAGAGCATCGCCGTATCCAGGGACTTGGGTTTGCCCGAGGAAAAGGTGAACATCAGCGGCGGCGCCATCGCTTTGGGGCATCCGATCGGCGCTTCCGGATCCCGGATCTTGGTGACACTGCTGCATGCGTTGGAGCGCACCGAGCTGAACATCGGACTAGCCTCCATGTGCATCGGCGGCGGAATGGGCATCGCGATGGTTATCGAAAGAGCTTAAGCAGCACAGAACCTTCCCCGGCATTTGATCCCCATCAACTCGGGGATTTTTTTCAGAAAAAAGCGCTTCGGAACGGTTATTGCCTCGATATGCTGTTGAGTTTTCAACAAAAATGTGGCATACTCTTTATGAGAAATTTTTAATTTTAAAAATGAGAATAATGTAGAGGAGACTGAATCCGTGACGACCTATCACAGCACACGAAATGCAGAAAAAACACTGACGGCTTCACAAGCAATATTACAAGGGATAGCGCCAGACGGCGGATTGTACGTACCCGATCACATTCCGGCTTTGGACATCGCATTGGACCGCCTGGCCGACATGACTTATCAAGAATTAGCTTATGAAGTGATGCAGAAATTTTTCGACGACTTCACTGAGGAAGAACTGAAACATTGCGTAAACGCAGCCTACGATGACAAATTTGACGACGCCAGCATCGTCCCATTGGTGAAAGCCGGCGGAAACCACTACTTGGAATTATTCCATGGCCCGACAATCGCCTTCAAGGATATGGCTCTTTCGATCCTACCTTACTTGATGACGACTTCCGCCAAAAAGAACGGCAGCACGAAAGAAATCGTGATCCTGACAGCAACTTCCGGCGACACCGGAAAAGCGGCGCTTGACGGATTTGCGGATGTGCCGAATACGCGCATCATCGTCTTCTATCCTAAGAACGGCGTCAGCGCCATCCAGGAAAAACAGATGGTGACGCAAAAAGGCGCGAACACTTCTGTCGTCGCCATCGACGGAAACTTCGATGACGCCCAAACGAACGTCAAAAACATGTTCGGCAATGCTGATTTGGCGGCGCGCTTGGATGAAGCAGGCTTCCAGTTCTCTTCTGCCAACTCCATCAACATTGGCCGTCTGATCCCGCAAGTGGTCTACTACGTCTACGCTTACGGTCAAATGGTGAAACAAGGCGCAATCGCTGCCGGCGAACCGATGAACGTCGTTGTCCCTACCGGCAACTTCGGGAATATCTTGGCTGCTTATTTCGCGAAACAAATGGGCTTGCCGATCCAAAAACTGATCATCGCATCAAACGAAAACAAAGTCCTGGTCGATTTCTTCGAGACCGGCGCCTATGACCGCAACCGCGACTTCATTTTGACAACATCCCCATCGATGGACATCCTGGTCTCCAGCAACCTGGAGCGCCTGTTGTACCTGATGGCCGACGAAAGCACGGAAGCCGTCCAAGCTTTCATGAATGACCTGAAGGAAATCGGCCGCTACGAAGTGACGGAAGCGATGCGGGAAAAAGCGAAGGACTTCTACGCGGACTATGCGAAGGAAGAAGAAGTGACAGCACAGATCGCTGCGCTTTACCACGCTGACGGCTATGTCATCGATCCACATACGGCTGTTGCTGCCCACGTGGCCAACACTTACGTGGCCGAAACCGACGATCACACACCGATCGTCATCGCTTCGACAGCGAGCCCGTACAAATTCCCGCAGGCTGTCCTGGATGCCATCGATCCTGAGTTTGCGGATGCTTCTATGGAAGAAATGCTGGACCGCCTGAAAGAATTGAGCGGTGTCGCCTTCCCTCCGGCAATCGAAGAATTGCTGCATGCGGAAGTACGCCACAACACCGTTGTGGCTGCTGACGACATGCAGAAGAGCGTCGAAACTATTTTGGGCTTGAATTGATTTTAAATGTTTAAAAAAACGAGCCGACGATCCGGAATTTTCCGATTGTCGGCTTTTTTGCGTTTTGGACTATTTCGTTCTGTTCTCCGGTGAAATCAGTCTTCACCGGAGATGAGGATCCAAAAATGCACTCTCCTTCAACCAACCAATTTTGGCCGGAGTTGGCTGCTATATTTCACTTGGAACACCGGTCAACCGCTCTTGGCCGGTGTTGCCGGTAATATTCTTTTCCTTTTTCTCTCAAGGCACACACGTCATAGAGAAATCTGTGCAGTTTTTTGGTAAAATGGAGTCAGAAAGAAACAGAATCGAGGCGCCATATGAACATACTGATCGACGGGGATGCTTGTCCCGTCAAGGACATCATCATCGAAGAAGCGGTCAAACGCGAAATACCGGTCACGATCGTCACAAGCTTCGCCCACTTTTCCAACGCGCCGCTCCCGCCCGGCGTGAAAACGGTCTACGTCGATTCAGGAGCGGATGCGGCCGATTTCAAGATCATCCAGCTCGCGCACCGGGGCGATCTGCTGGTCACGCAGGACTACGGTTTGGCATCGCTGGCTTTGCCGAAGGGGCTCACCGTCCTCCATCACAAGGGCTTCGCCTACGACAACAGCAATATGGAACGGCTGCTGGAGGACCGCTACATGAGCGCGATGGTCCGCAAAAGCGGCAAACGCACAAAAGGTCCCAAGCCATTCACGGACGCAGATCGGCACAAATTCAGGAAACTGCTTGTTTCCAAGCTGCAAGAAAACCGATAGGAACCCAATAGAATCAGGAAAGAGGTGCATCGACATGCGCAATGAAATCATCATCGAAGACATCAAGCACATTGTCGCGGACAGGCTGAGGAACGAAGCGACGGGACATGATTGGTGGCATACGCTGCGGGTCTACAACACGTCCATGGATATCGCCGAAGCCGAAGGAAAAGGCGATCGCCTGATCATCGGCTTGGCTGCCCTTTTGCATGATGTCGCCGACCATAAATTCGGCTACACCGATGCCGACCGCGAAACCATCATCACCGATATCCTCAGACCCTTCGAGCTCAACGATACCGTCATCGAGCAGGTCATTTACATCGTCAACAATCTTTCCTTCAAGCAAGGGAAAAATAAGCATGTTTTGGAAACGATCGAAGGCCGGATTGTCCAGGACGCCGACCGTCTGGATGCCATCGGTGCGATCGGCATTGCCCGTGCCTTTGCGTATGGCGGGCACAAGGAGCGGCCGCTCTACGATCCGGAGCACAGCGAGGAAACGGGCAACGATACGATCGGACACTTCCATGAAAAACTGCTCCTGCTGAAGGACGGCATGCACACGGAAACCGGCAAAGGAAAAGCATTGGCCCGCCATGAGCGGATGGAACAGTTTTTGAAGGACTTCCATTCCGAGTGGGACGGCCACTGAAAAAACGTAAAAAGACTGGTTCGAAGCAGGAAATCCATCCTGCTTTGAACCAGTCTTTTCTTTTGCAAACTATCTTGCTCATTCGAAGGCAGTCGGCTTCCGTTCAACAAAATGGCCGAAACTGAAACGGACCGCATTTTTCCGGTCGCCGAATTGAACGCCTTCCTTCACCACAACTTTTTCCTCAAGCAATTCCTCAAGCAAAGCATCCATTTCGGTATCGGTCTTATTTGGGAAGTGACAATAAAGGTGGAAACCGCCTTTGACCGGTTCGAAGCAGATTTCGGACCCGTACCGATTTTTGAGCCACACCTGCAATCTTTCGGCACGTTCCTTCAAAGCAGTGACAATGACAGGAAGATGGGCAGCCATTTCACTCTTCAAATAATGCTCCGCCAACAACTGCGGCAAAAAACTCAGGCCGGAGTCGATCTGATCGCGGATATCGGCCAATTCCCGGATAATCGCGGCTGGCCCAACCATCCAGCCGATGCGGATATGCTGACCGGCAAATTTGGATAGGGAGCCCAAATAAAGGACCTGTTGTCGTTTGTCCAAGCACTTCAAGGGGCGGTTATCGACCGTTTCATCAAAAACAAAACTGCCGTAAGCATCATCTTCCACAATCGGGATGCGCTTCAGCAAACAATAATCAAGGATCGCCTGTTTCCGCTCCGGACTCATGACCGTGCCCGTCGGATTCTGGAAAATCGGATTCAGAAAGATCATCTTCAGAGGATACTGCAAGGAAGCTTCCTGCAGCCCTTTGACGGTCATCCCCTCGCCATCCATCGGAATCGGAACGATCCGCAGGCCGGCCGCCTGAAACAACCGCAAGGAATAGAAATAGGAGGGCGCCTCGATACCGATCGCATCGCCCGGCTTCAGCAGCCCTTGCGTGATCAAAAACAAGGATTGTTGGGTGCCTGAGGTGATGAAGATTTCCTCAAGCGGAACTGTCATCCCATATGCATCCAGAAGATGCTTTTGGACACTTTCGCGCGTCGCTTTGATCCCCCGGTTCTCTTTGATGAATGTCGCTTCCCCGTGCAGCATTTCGCCCAGTGAAATATCCGGTATTTTCAGTTCCGGCAGGAGATCCTTCGGCAGATCCCCATTCCCCAAATCCAGAATTTCGCGCGAGCGGTGCTGCGCTGTCAGCTGTTTGACGTTCCTTTGGTAAGGTGTGTCCACCGAAAGGTTTTCCGGCGTCAAAGAAGTCCGCCAATTGATGATGGGCCTTGTCTGCATTCCCCACTTGTTCGGGTTCACGAATGTACCGCTGCCTCTTTTGCGGATGAGGATCCCCTGCATCGTCAGCTCTTCCAACGCGCGGATGACGGTCGATCGGTTGACCTGCAGTGCCTCCGCCAGTTTGCGTTCCGCCGGCAAAGGCCTTCCGGGCACCAAATCTCCGGCTTTTATCTTCTCTTCAATCAGTTGCATCAACTGTTGATAGAGAGGCATGCTCCTATCCTGATTCAGTCTCCATTCCGTCATTCCATTACCCTCCCAGCAGCTTTTCACCCATTATACACCAAATTGGATGGCTCGGAAACAATCCAATTGGATGTAGGTGTTTTTTGCAAAAGGGATTATGATTTAACCATTCTTTAATCCATTTATCATCTAACCCAAGGAGGAACAATTATGACAACAAAAATCATCGGTTCGGAAAAAGTAAAACGCGGGATGGCGCAGATGCAAAAAGGCGGCGTCATCATGGACGTCGTGAACGCGGAGCAGGCGCGCATCGCCGAGGCGGCTGGTGCCGTAGCGGTCATGGCTTTGGAGCGCGTACCTTCGGACATCCGCGCAGCCGGTGGGGTTGCCCGGATGGCGGACCCAACCATCGTCGAGGAAGTGATGAACGCAGTCAGCATCCCCGTCATGGCGAAGGCACGCATCGGCCACATCACCGAGGCACGCATCCTGGAAGCGATGGGAGTCGATTATATCGACGAGAGCGAAGTGCTGACCCCTGCCGATGAGGAATTCCATTTATTGAAATCCGACTACACCGTTCCTTTCGTCTGCGGTTGTCGTGATCTCGGTGAGGCCTTGCGCCGCATCGGTGAAGGCGCAGCGATGTTGCGTACAAAAGGCGAGCCGGGAACCGGCAATATCGTGGAGGCCGTCCGCCATATGCGCAAAGTCAACAGCCAAATCCGCCTGTTGATCACGAAAGCAGATGACGAACTGATGACATTCGCCAAGGAAATCGGCGCCCCTTACGAACTGGTCAAGGAAATCAAAGCGCTCGGGAAATTGCCGATCGTGAACTTTGCTGCCGGCGGTGTCGCTACTCCCGCTGACGCGGCCTTGATGATGAGCTTGGGTGCGGACGGCGTCTTCGTGGGCTCGGGCATCTTCAAAGCAGAGAACCCGGAAAAATTCGCCCGCGCCATCGTCCGCGCGACAACCAATTACGAAGACTATGCCCTCTTGGCTGAATTGTCCAAAGGTCTGGGCGAGCCGATGAAAGGGATCGACATCGGCACCCTGAACGCCTCCGAGCGCATGCAGGAAAGAGGCTGGTAAGCATGGCAAAAAAAATTGGCGTATTGGCCTTGCAGGGTGCCGTCACCGAGCACCTGCAGGCACTAAACAGATTGGGCGTCGCTGCCGCAGCCGTGAAAACGCCAGCCGATCTGGACGGGCTGGACGGATTGATCATCCCCGGCGGCGAATCGACGGCGATCGGCCGCCTGATCCGCGAACAGGGTCTTGAGGAACCGTTACGGGCCTTTTTCGCTTCAGGCAAAGCGGTTTTCGGTACCTGCGCCGGGCTGATCCTCTGCAGTGCCGACCGCAGCCACGCTCCTGATGAATTGCGGCTCGGCTTCATCGATATCGAGGTCGAACGCAACGGCTTTGGGCGCCAAATCGACAGTTTCGAAGCGCTGCTGCCTTTTGGCGATCTGCCGGAACCGGTCGAAGCCGTCTTCATCCGCGCCCCTTACATCCGCACCAGCGGCGAGGGCGTGCGGGCGTTGGCCAGCATCGACGGAAAGATTGTAGCGGCCGAAAACGACCGCGTGCTGGTCACCGCTTTCCATCCGGAATTGACGGATGACCTTTCGGTGTTCTCGTATTTTTTGAAGAAAATCGGATAAACAGGTTTGATCGGACAACTTCCCCCTTATCGGGGCTGAGGTTGTCCGATTTCTTTTCGGTATCGGACAATCGCAACCCGAGCAGCAATAAGCCACGAAAAAAATCCCCTGTAACACAGCATCAGCGTGCTGTGGAACAGGGGATTGCCTATTCTGTTGTTCAGTCCAAATCCTCGCCGTTGCTGGCGATGGCTTTTTGGTACCAGTAGAAGGAATCCTTCTTCAGTCGGTCCAATGTTCCGGAACCGTCATTGTGGCGGTCCACATGGATGAAGCCGTAACGCTTGGCCATCTCGCCTGTCCCGGCCGAAACCAGATCGATGCAGCCCCAAGACGTATAGGCGACCAGATCGACGCCGTCCAAGACGATCGCATCGCGCATCGCTTTGACGTGGTCACGGAGGTAGGAGATGCGGTAATTGTCGTGGATTTTGCCGTCGACGATCTCATCCACAGCGCCCAAGCCGTTTTCGACCACCATCAGTGGCAGTTGGTAACGGGAATGGAACGTGTTCAAGGCAACGCGCAGACCCAACGGATCGACTTGCCAGCCCCACTCGGATTCAGCCAAATACGGGTTCTTCTCGCCCATCAAGGCATTGCCTTCGCCCGGCACGCCGGATTGCGCAAAGCTGGCCGCGCTGGAAGCGTAATAGCTGAAGGAGATAAAGTCGACCGTATGCGCGGCCAGGATTTCCTCGTCGCCCTGCTCGAAGATGACGTCTATTCCTTTGGCAGCAAAGTAAGCCAGTTTGCTCGGCGGGTAGTACCCTCGGGCATGGACATCCGAGAAGAACAATTTTTCTTCTTCTTTTCGTTGCGCTGCCCAGACGTCTTCCGGTCTTGCCGACAACGGATAGGCCGGCGCATAGGCGATCATGCAGCCGATGCGGTTGTCGGGATCGATTGCCCGCGCCGCTTTCGTTACCAAGGCACTGGCGACGAATTGGTGATGCAAGGCTTGATACATGACTTCTTCCTGGCTTTCGCCCGCTTCGGCTTTTGAACCGATCGAAATCTGCGGCAGGAAAGTCGCCATGTTGATTTCATTGAAGGTCAGCCAATAGTTGACTTTCCCTTGGTAACGCTCAAATAATGTTTTTGCGTATCTTTCAAAAAAACCGATCAGTTTGCGGTTTCTCCAGCCACCGTAGTGGTCGACCAGATATTGCGGCATTTCGAAATGCGAAATTGTCACCAATGGTTCGATGCCATATTTCGCCAATTCATCGAAGACAGCATCGTAAAAGGCCAAACCGGCTTCGTTCGGTTCCAGCTCGTCGCCTTGCGGGAAAATCCGTGTCCAAGCGATCGACATCCGGAACATCCGGAAGCCCATTTCAGCGAACAAAGCGATATCCTCCTTGTAGCGGTGGTAGAAATCGATGCCGAGATGCGAAGGATAGTAATCACCGACACCGGCGAAGCGCTCCGAAAAATCGCGTGAGCAGGTCAGTTGGTCGATGACCGACGGACCTTTTCCGTCGGCATCCCAACCGCCTTCAAATTGATTGGCGGCAGTGGCGCCGCCCCAGAAGAAACCTTCCGGAAATCCTTTACCTGCTGACATGACATTTCCCCCTATTTCTTCACCAAAGATGCGCCGTTTGTAGCGATGACTTCTTTGTACCAGTTGAATGATTTTTTCTTGTAACGGTTCAGTGTGCCGGATCCGTCATCATGACGGTCGACATAAATGAAGCCGTAACGTTTTTTCAATTCTGCAGTCGAAGCGCTGACCAAATCGATACAGCCCCAAGTTGTGTAGCCCATCAGGTCGACACCGTCTGCGATTGCTTCAGCAACCTGCACCAGGTGGTCGTTCAGGTAATTGATGCGGTAGTCGTCGTTGACAGTCAATTGGCCGTCTTCGCCTTCAACCAGTTGATCGACAGCACCCAAGCCGTTTTCGACGATAAACAATGGTTTTTGGTAACGATCCCAGAAGGTGTTCAGGATAACCCGCAAGCCTTTTGGATCGATCTGCCAGCCCCACTCGGAAGCCTCCAAGTACGGATTATGAATGCCGCCCAAGATATTGCCTTCGCCTGCTTTTCTCTTCTCAGGATCAGCCGTTTCAGTCGAACTCATGTAGTAGCTGAAGGAAACGAAATCGACTGTGTTTTTCAGGATTTCTTCGTCTTCCGGCGTGATGTTCAGCTCGATGCCGTGCTCACGGAAATAGCGTTTCATATAGCCAGGGTACGTGCCGCGTACATGCACATCCGAGAAGAAGAAGTTTTGGCGATCCGCTTCCATCACCGCGATGATATCGTCAGGATGGGAAGTCAATGGATAAGTCGGCATTGCGATGACCATGCAGCCGATCTTGAAGTCCGGATTGATTTCGTGGCCGATTTTTGTTGCCAAAGCGCTGGCTACCAACTCATGGTGGCAAGCTTGATACAAGTCAGATTTGGATAATTTTTCAGGAGCCGTCGCGATCCCGCCGCTCATGAATGGTGCGTGGATGATTGAGTTGATTTCATTGAACGTCAACCAGTATTTGACTTTGTCTTTGTAGCGCGTGAAGACCGTGCGCACGTAGTTTTCGTAGAAGCCGATCATTTTGCGGTTGACCCAACCGTCGTATTCGCGGGCAAGGTGAAGCGGTGTTTCATAGTGGGACAAAGTGATCAGCGGCTCGATGCCGTATTTTGCCAATTCATCGAACAGGTCATCGTAGAACTGCAAGCCAGCTTCGTTCGGCTCAGCTTCATCGCCATTCGGGAAGATGCGTGTCCACGCGATCGATGTACGGTAGGTTTTGAAGCCCATTTCCGCAAACAAGGCGATATCTTCTTTATAACGGTGGTAGAAGTCGATCCCTTCCAATTTCATGTTGTCAGGTGTAGGTCCGTCAGTGATCGGCCCAAATCCGCCTTGAGGGGTTACATCCTGAACGGACAGTCCCTTTCCGTCAACATTATAAGCACCTTCGTATTGGTTTGCGGCTGTTGCGCCACCCCATAAAAATCCTTTTGGAAATACTGTTTGCATGTGATCGCTCCTATTCTTTTTCTGGTTCTATTTTATGCACGGGTCTGACTCATTGCGGGACAGCCCTGAATGGTGAAGACTCATCCCAAATGGGTTCGGGCGCCTGAGACCACAAACCAAATTCCCGAATATCTGGTTTTTACTCGGGGATATGGCTTGCGGTCTAGGTTTTTTCCCCGGATATCTGGTTTTTATCCGGGAATATTGCTTGCATTTTACTTTGATTTCCCGAATACCTGGGTTACTTTAACTACAATTGTTTATGCGATGACTGTCAGCAGATAATCGCCGTCAGTCAAAGTTGCTTCTTTCGTCGTGATGACATCTAAGTAGTCATTGCTGTTTGTTACGATGATCGGTGTGATGATTTCATAGCCTGCTTTTTGGATAAAGTCGATATCGAATTCCAACAGCAATTGGCCAGCTACGACTTTATCGCCTTGTTGCACATGGCTCGTGAAGCCTTTACCATCCAATTGGACCGTATCCATTCCGACGTGGATCAGGATTTCCGTTCCGTTTTCAGTCGTCAAGCCGATTGCATGTTGCGTCGGGAACAATAGGGTTACAGTTGCATTTGCCGGAGCATAAACTTCGCCGACAGTCGGGCGGATTGCGATCCCTTTACCAAGTGCGCCAGTCGCAAAAGCTTCATCCGGAACATCTGACAAGACAACCATTTCGCCGATCATTGGGCTTGCGACCAAATCTTTTTCAGCAGCTGCGCTCAAGTCTTTTTTCATTGCTTCAACGACTACAGAGTTTGTGTTTAAAGTTGTTGCTGTATTTGTTGCAGTTGCTGCTGTTTCAGTTTCTCCGTAAAGAACCGGAATTTTTGAGAAGAACACAAGGATGAATCCAGCAACAAGTCCTACTGCACATACGATGATCGAAGCCCAGAAGTTGAAAGTCATTGATCCATCTGCTTCCAAGTAGCTAGGGAATGAGAAGACACCCAAGCCGCCCATACGGTAGCTCGTCAATTTGAAGATACCTGCCACGATACCGGAGATGGCACCAGCAATACAGCTCAATTGGAACGGACGTTTCATCGGTAAAGTGATACCGTAGATAGCAGGCTCAGTTACCCCGAACAAGCCGGAAATGAAAGCCGGAATACTCAATTGTTTTACTTTTGCTTCTTTCGTTTTCAACAAAATAGCCAATACTGCACCGGTTTGTGCGAATGAAACACCTAATACAGTAGCCAATAACTGGTCAAAGCCTTGTGTCGCCAAGTTATTGATTGCGATCGGAACCAAGCCCCAATGCAAACCGAACATGACGAATACTTGCCAGCCACCACCCAATACAGCTCCTGCAACGATCGGGCTCAAGTTATAGATCCAGGATACGCCTGCACCGAGCAATGTTGCAGCCCATGTGGAGATCGGTCCGACAAACAAGATAGTCAATGGAACAACGATCAACAAAGTCGCGAAAGGCATCATGAATAATTTCACGACATCCGGAATGACTTTTTTCAAGAAACTTTCTACTTTTGAACCAAGGAAAACAGCCAACAGAATCGGCACAACTGATGAAGCGTAGCTCATCATGATGACCGGTAAGCCGAAGAAAGTCATGTAGATCGGCGATTCGAAAATGCTGCCGGCGAACAAAGTGTACAGCGGTTCAACGCCTGCTGGATTGACCATGCCTGGATAAACCATTGCAGTTGCGACTGCCATCGCCGTAAAACTGTTCATTTTGAAGTGTTTGCTGGCTGTGAAAGCAAGGAAGATCGGTAGGAAGTTGAAGAATCCGTCACCTGCTGCTTGAATCAGGACATAGGCCCCGTCAGTAGTCGACATGCCTGCAGCCACCAAAAGTGCTGCCACACCTTTCAGCATCCCCGTAGCAGCCAAAGGCCCCAGGATCGGTTGGAAAATTTTCGAAATCATATCGATGAACTGGTTGAACAGGCTGCCTTTCGGGCCTTCGTCTTCAGCTTCCACTTCACCGCCGCCGTTCAAGCCGCCGACAGCGTTGACTGCTGCGTAGACGTCAGGTACGTGGTTGCCGATGACGACTTGATACTGTCCGCCGCTTTGGATGACTGTAACAATGCCTTCAAGTTTTTTCAGGTATTCCGTGTCCGCTTTGCTTTCGTCAACCAATTTGAAACGCAGACGCGTGATGCAGTGTGCCAGGCTGCGGACGTTTTCTTTGCCGCCCACATGAGCCAAAATGTCTTTTGCTAATTCTTCATACTTCATGTTTTATCCCTCTATTTCTATTATTTTTTATAAAAAAAACCTAAATAGAGAGCATGGGAATTTCTTCCGCTGCTGTCTACTTAGGTTTTGCCTGCTTTACCAGTAACAATCCTCTTGAGAGCATCTTAGGTATTCACTTTTGCTGCACAACCCGATGGATATGGATCGTGAGGTAAACAATTTCGTCGGTCCCGACTTGGAAATGATGGGCGCTTCCGACATAGGTCGAGATTTTGTTGGCACATTTGTAGGCAGCCGGATAGTTTGCCTTCACTTGTTCCAACAGGAATGTGTCCGGGGCCGTCTGGAAAACTTCTCCCATGACGACCCGCTGCGCAAAGTACTGCAGATGGGTATAGAAACGATTATAGGAGATCGATTCTTCATCAAAGGCAACTCCGAAATGCAAGCGGACGATGTTCAGGATGTCCTGAACGATCCGGGTCACTTTCATCGTCTCTTCGATCATTTGCCCTTCCTTCTGCGCATTCACGAAATGAAGCGCGATGGACGTCGCTTCATCGGGTGCCATCATGACACCGGTATGCTCCGCGATGAGTTCCAGCCCAATTTTGCCGAGCTCGTATTCCCGTCGATAGAACTTCTTCACTTCGAAGGCCAAAGGATTGGTCAATACGATTCCTTCCTTTGTCCGCTGGATGGCGTAATGGATATGGTCGGCAAGCGTCAGGTAGACGTTTGCTTGGAAGATATGATTCAGCCTCGTCTCGGCTTCTTGGATGATCTTAAAAATGGCATCTGATTCTTCTTGCGGTAAATCCTGATAAATGGCCTTTAATTGATCTGCTGAATCATTTTCCTGGATGACGAAAGTCTTCTCAATCAAAGACTTGTCGATCGCGTCTCCCGTTCTTTTCTGGAAGCCGATCCCTTTCCCCATCACAATGACTTCGGATGCGTCTCCGGCCTCTGCCAAGACCACGTTGTTGTTATAGACTTTTCCGATTTTCATCGTTTCTCCCCATTCCCCCTTCCATTAAAAAAAACCTAAACTAACACCAAATGATGTGCACATCATCTCGTATCAATTTAGGTTTTGCCTGCACAACCAGTAACAATCCTATGAACAACATGTTAGCACTTCCAATAACAAGATGCAAGCCCTTTCCATGAAAAAAATCATTTTCATTAATCACGTTGTTGGAACAGCATTTCTTTGAAAACAAATGTCATTCGCTTTATTGCTAATGTGAAGAGAAGCAACATTCTGCGGCAATAAAGCTGCCCCGCTATGAGGCAGCCCCAACACTATGCCTGTTCTTTAGGCGTCAGCATTTTCTGGAAAATGAAGCGCCTGTTCAATCGCTCCGCAAAATGTTGCGTCACCGTGCCGGTGAACAGCATCGCGAACACGGTGCCGAGGCCGACTCCGGCGATACCTTCCAGGAACAACACCGAAAAGACAACACTCAGCACAACGCAGGCGACATCGAATCCCGTTTTCATCTGCTTCACGCTCAGTCCGAAATGTTCGGACATTTCCCGAACGAAAAGATCGAACGGGAGCGCCGGCAACCGGCAATTCAGCATCAGGCTGATCCCCAGCGCCAACAGGAAAAATCCGGCAAAAAAGAAGACGATCCGCAGCGGGATGTTCGCGGCGATGCCGGAAAAAAGCAACTCGAAGAAATCCAGCAAGTACCCGAACAGCAAAGCCAACACAATCGAAAAGACATAGCCCAAAAACTTCCGCGTGATCAGGGCCATCACCAGCACGAGGACGACTTGGAAAGCAAAATTCCAACTGCCGATCGTCACGTGCGCAAACATTTCGTTCAACACGACCGGCACGGACGAAAGCGTCGATACCCCCAATTCGCTCTTGATCATCAACGACACGGCGATGGCGTTGCACATCACACCCATCGCCAAAGCCAGTTCGCTTGCCAAAACTTTTTTCTCCATATCTGCCTCCTTATTTATCTTTCACATTTCTTTACTTCTTGATTACCAGCCCGAGCATCACGACAAAGGCCAGCGCCTGTTCCCCACTGACGATCGCGCCCTTCAGATCCTCAAGAGTGACGCTGATGCGTTCGAAACGGCAGCTGCTGATGTCGATTCCCTTCAACGGTGTTCCCGTGAAATTGATTCCGGACAGCTCGCACTCCGAAAACGCGACTTTCTTCAGTTTGCACGTATAAAAATCGGCCTCATTCAGGCGGCAATTTTCATAATGGACATTCTTCTGTTTGCTGAATCCCAAAGCCGCCAGCTGCAGGTTGCATTCGCGGAAAAGCACGTCCTCAAAGAAGCCTTCGGTCATGGATGTGCCGATTAGTCGGCAATTCACGAAGCGTACCCGTTTCATCGTCACTTCATCGAGCTGGACATTGGCGAAATCGCAGCTTTCGAAGACGACATCCCGCAGGTACAATTGCGTCACCGTCGCTTCGCTGAAAGTCACGTTCTGGAATCTGACTTCGGTGAACTCCACTCCTCTTCCGGCACCCAGATCGATGGTTGCATTTTTGAAGACGGCTTGTTCAATATAAGGTTCATCCGGATCGAAACTGTCGGCGAAATTTTTCTCAGGCAATTCGTTTGGCAAAACGGGTTCGATGATTTTGACCGGCATCTGCTTCATTCCTTCCTTGGGGCTTTCTTACTTTCAGTATACCCGAAAAAACGGCGCCTAGATATGATTGCTTGGAAATTATCCCTTTTCATCCGGGGTGTTATAATGGAAACAAGGAAAGAGGACGGGAGGAATTGAGATGGACCATGCATATGACAAAGTGTTTCGGGGGACTGCCTTCACCAGCGGGACGCCGCAGGAAGTGAGCGTGTGGGAAGATTGTCTGTTTTGTCTGGATGTGGAAGGCGTAATCCGGCGCATCCTGAAGCCGCAGGATGCTGATTACAGCCGCATTTTGGAGGCCTACCGCGATACGGAGCGATTCCGCGCGCTCGCGGAGGGCCAGTATTTTCTGCCCGGTTTCATCGATCTGCACATCCATGCGCCGCAATGGGCACAGGCCGGCACCGCGATGGACATCCCTTTGCAGGATTGGCTGGGCACCTACACGTTCCCGCTGGAATCGAAATACGCCGACCTGGATTTCGCCCGCAAAGTCTACCAGGATCTCGTCACGACCTTGTTGGCGAACGGAACGACGACCGCGCTCTATTTCGCGACCATCCATAAGGAGGCCAGCTATCTCCTGGCCCAGATTTGCGCCGACAAAGGCCAGCGCGGTTTGGTCGGGAAAGTGGTCATGGACGACAAGGAACAGAACCCGGCTTATTACCGCGATGAGAGCACTAAAGCCGCATTGGCGGACACGGAAGAGTTCATCCAACGCGTTCAGGAATTGAACAAGTCAACAAAACAAGGCGTATACCCGGTCGTGACGCCGCGCTTCATCCCGAGCTGCACCGATGAAGCGTTGACGGGTCTCGGCGAATTGGCGAAAAAATACGGCACGTATATCCAATCGCATTGCAGCGAAAGCGATTGGGAACACAATTATGTCCTCGAGCGGATGCACAAGAGCGACACGTTTGCGCTCCATGAGATGGGGCTTTTGCAGGATAAAGCGGTCATGGCGCATGCCGTCTTCCTTTCGGACGAGGATGCCGATCTGTTTGCCGAAACCGGGACCGCAATCGCGCATTGTCCGATTTCGAATGTCTGTTTCTCGAACGGTGTGCTTCCCGCGGCCCGTTTCACTCAAAAAGGGATCGACATCGGTTTGGGTACGGACATCTCCGGCGGTTTTTCGCCCAGCCTGTTCGACAACATCAGACAGGCTGTCATCTCCTCGCGGATGCTTGAGGAAGGCGTCGATCCGTCACTCGAGCCTCCGGAACGCGGCCTGCCGCATTCGCGCATTGGTGCCAATGAGGCCTTCTACTATGCGACTGCCGGCGGAGGGAAAAGTTTGAGCCTGCCGATCGGACAGCTGGAGGAAAATTATGTTTGGGACGTCCAAGTGATCGACGTCAACGCGCCGAACACGAGACTGCCGATTTTTGACAGTGGGCTCTCGATGGAGGATCTGCTGCACAAGATTCTCTTCTTGAGCCGTCCGGAAAACATCCGCGAAGTTTGGGTCCAGGGCGAATGCGTGCATAAAAGGATATAAGAAATAATGATTAAAAACCCGGATATCTGATGATCATCCGGGTTTATTTATGCGCGGTTAGCGCGGTTGTCCGATTCTTTCGGGTGAATAAAATGCCTATATGCCTTATTCATGTTAGAATGAAAATAAGTAAATATTGGAGGATGATATTGTGAACCAAAAACTCGTTGAGATTTGCCTGCGCGTCAGGGATATTGATGCTACTTTAAACTTCTATACTGGTCTGTTTGATTTTGAAGTTGCCAGCCACAGAAAATTCCCTGAAGATAAATTTGATTTAATTTATCTGAATTCTCCCGGTTCTTCTGTACAAATTGAACTCACTTACAATTACGATGCCGAGCCGTACAATGTAGGAAATGGCTTCAGTCATTTGGGCGTGACCGTCAGTGACTTAGAAAAAATGCATGAAATTTGCAAAGCTTCTGCTTACGAAACCGGTGAGCTAAAAGGCCTTTCAGGCGGCACACCCACCTATTTCTTTGTGACGGACCCCGATGGCTACCGCATCGAAGTAAAGCGCGCAAAATAATTTTTCGAATATCTTAAATGAAAGCATACCGTCTATTCAATATGCTTCCATTTATCCAAAAAGAAACACGCAAGCAACCAAGCGGATGCTTACGTGTTTCTTTTCATTCAAGCTGCTCAAGCAGCATATGTTTTAGTCTTTTTCTTTCAAAATGATGTTCAACACCAACGCAACGATCGTACCTGCAGAAATACCGGATGAGAACAAGCCGCTCAGGATGCCCGGCAATTGTGCCACAGTATCCGGAACAAAGGAAACACCCAGACCGACACCCAAAGCAGAAGCGACGATGATCATGTTGCGGTTGTTGAATTCAACGCGTGACAATGATTGCACACCGGCAGCGGCAACCGTACCGAACATCAAGATGCCGGCACCACCCAAAACAGGTTGCGGCATGATCGAAATCAAGGTAGAAAATTTAGGGAACAGGCTCATCACGATCATGATGATACCGCCCATGATGGCTACTTTACGGGAAGCATTGCGGGTCAACGGAATCAAACCGGCATTTTGGCTGAAGGTTGCGGCAGGACCGGAACCGATGAATGGCGCGATGAACGAGCCGAAACCATCCGCACGGACACCAGCAGCGATTCTTTCATCAGTCAGTTTCGTTTCGGTAACGGCACCCAATGTCTGCATAACGCCGACTGTTTCGATGACGGTTACGAGATAGCCGGATACGAAAGGAATCGCGTATTCAAGCTTGAAATCAGGCACCCCGAATTTGAAGAATTGCGGAAACGCGAACCAGTCAGCGGCAACGACTTGGCCGAAGTCGACCATGCCCAAAGGAATGCAGACGACATAACCGATTGCGGCACCGATCAAAACAGCGGCAGGCGCAATTTTGCTTGGCCCATAATGGTTGATCAAAGCGATGACAAGGAACACAAGCACTGCGATACCGATATTCATTGGATTACCGAAGTCCTCAGATCCGAAACCGCCGCCTGCCCAGCCCATCGCAACGGACATCAGCGTCATCCCCATCAGGGAGATAACCGATCCGGTCACGACCGGCGGGAAAAATTTCAATAACGGTTTTACGAAATAACTCAAACCGACTTCCAGTAAGGCTCCAAGCATCGTACCGCCGAAGTAGGCAGTGATGCCGCCCGCACCGATGACGGAAGCAGCCGGTGCCACAAAAGCAAAGTCAGTTCCCATAATCGTCGGCAAGCCTGCTCCGACGCGGAACCATTTCGGACCGAAACCTTTTGATTGAATAATTGAAACGATACCCGAAGCCAAAAGCGCCGCGCTGACCATATAAGCAGTATCCTCAACCCCGAAACCTGCAATTCCGGCAATGATAAGCGGTACTGCCACTAAACCGCCAAAAGCGGTGATGACGTTCTGAAACCCTAAAACAATTGTCGTGCCTAAATCCGGTTTGTCTTCCACACCGTAAGTCAGGCCTGTATGTACTTTCTCTTCCATGTTTCTCCTCCTGATAACGAACATTAATGATTGCAAAACAAATTATAATTCGTTTTTCAACGACAAATAAAATTATATCGATATCACGCACAATTGTAAAGTGGAAAAACCGAATTATAAGGGCTTTCATTATTAGAATATTCACATTTTCGGGCTTAAATGGAGTTAAAAGCGAACGTTTCGGATATTTTTTGGAGATTTGTATTGAAATAACGAATTGTGCTTTATAGATCAGCGTCAGATACGGGTGCGATGCAGTCCGATTTTTTGTTATACTATATGAAACATAACAAATGAATGGAGCCTAAACTATGAAATCAGAAAAATCCTGCGGAGCCATCGTGCTTTCCCCTGATAACACGAACCGAAAAGTACTATTGATCAAACATGAAAACGGCGGCCATTGGGCATTCCCGAAAGGCCACGTTGAGGAAGGCGAAACGGAAGTCGAAACGGCATTGAGGGAAATCAAGGAAGAAACCGGCTTGAGCACCGATCTAAGCACTACCTTCCGGAAATCCGTCAGCTACTCGCCGGCTCCCGGCGTAATCAAAGAAGTCATCTACTTCATCGCTTTCGCCCACACGGAAACCATCGAAAAGCAGGATGCCGAGGTCACCGACTTCGCCTGGATGCCGTTCAACGAAGCATTGCAGGCCATCACATACGACAACGACAAAAACATTCTGCAGTCCGCCATCGATTTCATCGAAGGCATGAAAAACTAAGCGTTCGCAAAGAATGGCCGCCTCGAAAAATTCGAGGCGGCCATTCTGTCAAAATTCAAAATAATGTACGGTTCTCCGGTGAACGACGGCCTGGCCGGAGTTCTTGCTGCTTTTCGGTATCTTCCTACGGAGAGCTCGACGCCACCGGAGGACGGCGGAATTCGAAGCCCCTTCTCCGTCCAGGGACAGCTTCACCGGAGTTAAAGTCACCGAACAGCCGAATCGCAACAGCTACAGCAACGCTTACTAACCTGCCGTCTGCCGAAAGTGGGCAACAGCGCCAATCAGGTTCGCGTCATTCCGGAAGGCGCAGACTTGGATGTCCGGATCGACCGCTTCCGCACCATGCTCATTCAGATGGTAAGCTGTCCGCTCCCGGATGCGCGCAATCAAGTCTTCACGGACGGAAACGCCGCCTCCGATGATAACACGGTCCGGATTGAAGCTGACTGAGAGATTATAAATACCACGCGCCAAGGCATCGATCATGCCATCCACAAACTGTACAGCCAATGGTTCTCCTTCTGTTGCTCTTTCGAACAGATACTTCCCGTCAGCCACTCCGTCCGGCAAACCCATCGCCTTTCCATAGCGTTCGGCGACTTGGACAGGGCTGCCCAATCTGCTCAGCGTGTTCTCCCCGTCCAGCAGCATGTAGCCGAACTCGCCCCCGAAAAGATTTTTCCCCTTGAACAATTGGCGATTCACGATCACCGCACCGCCGATGCCGGATCCGATGACGATGAACAAAGCATGTTGCACATCCTTCGCCGCGCCCAACCATACTTCGGCCAAAGCCGCGCAGTTCGCGTCGTTCTCCACGGAGACCGGGACTCCGAATAAATTTTCCCATTCTGCTTTGATCGGGAAACGATGGAGGTACGGAACCGCGCTGATA
Source organism: Trichococcus ilyis (assembly GCF_900109135.1). GTDB lineage: Bacteria > Bacillota > Bacilli > Lactobacillales > Aerococcaceae > Trichococcus > Trichococcus ilyis. The sequence goes on from NZ_FNYT01000002.1 coordinate 148,043, forward strand.
CCTCCGATGATTCCCGCAACGCTGTCGACAGCACCGGGTGAACTGATAGCGACACCCTCAATCGAGTCGGTTGCCGCAAAACCATCAAATACTGACTTCATCTCATTTTTCATTGCATCCCAGCTTTTCGGAGTCTCAAAAGAGCCTTTTCCTACCAAGACATCCCCTTGCCATGATCCGTATTTCACTGAGGAACCGCCAATATCAAATACAACTATACTCATACACACACGCTCCGTTCACTCAGCTTGTTTTTTGTTCAATTACTTGTAAGAACAAACTCCGCGGAAAAGTTATCATAGCGATGAATAGATGTGGAGAATTCAAATGCGCTACCGGTATCCAGATAACCTACTTGTTCCGCCACCGCTACCGGATCACCTTTTTCCATACCCAGTTCCTCAGCTTCAAAATCTGTCGCTTTGCGGACAGAAATCGTCCGATGAGCGCTTTGAATGTTCAGATGAAGCTCTTCTTTGATATAGCCATAAATGGATCCCTTGATATTTTTCTCCTTTAAATTCGGAATGAGGTCAATCGGCATATATATCTTCTCCATCACAGTCGGCTTATCATCCACATAACGAACCCGGTGGATGTCATAAACGAAACTGTCGGACGCGATATTCAGCTTATTGGCAGCCAGTTCCGGAACCTTCTCGATGGAGAAATTCAACACTTTGCTATAAACCTTTTTATCTGGGTACAGAGAAGTCGTTCCGCGGAATTGGTTCGCCAAAGTGATGCGGTTGATGGCATCCGCACTCAGATCCTTGACGAAGGTACCGGAACCGCGCCTTTTGATGATCAAACCTTCCGACACCAACATATCCAAGGCTTTTTTTACCGTCATTTTACTCGCATTATAATGGACACACAAATCCTTTTCAAAAGGGATTTGCTGATTCGCTACATATTCGCCATTCAAAATTTTATTTCTGATATCATTTGAAATGATGACATATTTTTGCATACTTTTTACCCCTCTCGTTGACAGCTTTCGTGAGAAATGCCAAAAAAAGCAGCTGCCTCAACAAAAAGTCTATATTTTTAGTATATCGAAAATATGCCCCACTGGCAATGACTTGAATCTCATAAAACGATTTCCATTGGTTCTTCACTCACCTGTTTCGCCCATTTAGCAACGATTGTATCCGGAACTTCCAGCTGATTCTCCTCGACTACCTTACGGAACCAACGGCCGGACTTTTTGATTGTCTTCACTTGAGTATGGATATTGGTAGAGATGAAACCATAGCGGTTACGGTAAGCATTCATCCAAGACCAACAGTCGATTGGAGTCCATAAATGGAAACCAAAACAATTGGAGCCTTCTGCCATTCCCTTCGCCAACCAGTATAGATGCTCTTGGATAAATTGGATCCGGTAGTCATCCTCGATAATGCCGTCCTCGTTCAAATATCGTTCTTCCTTGGAAACGCCCATCCCGTTTTCCGACACGAACCAAGGGATATTCCCGTAATTATCACGGATATTCAAAGCGATATCATACAAAGCTTGCGGATATATCTCCCATCCCTTGTCCACATTCATGCGGCGCCCCGGCATTGCGAAACCATCGAAATACTTGGTTGGCAGCCAGTCGACCGCCAAACTGTCAGCTGAAACATCCGGACGTTGGACCCGATTAGGATGATAAAAATTCACACCGAGCAAATCAATCGTGTTCTCCGCAATCTGATAAAGTTCAGCCTCGGACGCATCCCACAAGACACCATCCTTCTGGAACGTATCAGTCAACTCCTTAGGGAACTGTCCCTTGACAGCTGCATCCAAAAACATTTCGTTCATCCATAGATCAGCAAACCTTGCAGCAGACAAGTCCGCTGGATCATCCGAAGCCGGATAAGAAGGTGTCAGATTCAAAATGATGCCGATTTTTCCGTCAACATGTGTATTTATCTTTCTGTATGCTTTGACTGCTTTTGCGGAAGCCAAAGCGATATTGTACGCCACTTGAACGGCCTTTCTGCCGTCCACAAGTTTTGGATAATGGAACTGATACAAGTACGCGCCGTCAACAATGACAAGTGGCTCATTGAAAGTGAACCATTCGGTCACCCGATCACCGAAAAGTTGGAAACATTTGGAGGCGAACTTCACGTAAAGTTCAACTACGTGTTTCGATTCCCAACCGCCATATTTTTTCTGCAACGCTATTGGCATATCAAAATGGAAAAGATTGATGACAGGCCTGATGCCTTGGAGTAAACATTCATCAATGACTGCATTGTAGAAACGAACGGCATCTTCATTGACAGTCGCTTCCTCGAAATCATCAATCAGACGCGTCCATTGAATCGAAGTCCGAAACGAATTCAATCCGATTTCTTTCATCAAGGCAATATCTTCCTTGTAGCTGTTATAGAAATTGGAAGCCACATCCGGTCCGACCTGATCGTAGAAGGCATCCGGTTCTATCTCAAACCAATGATCAAACACATTGGCGTGTTTCTTATTGAATCGACCTTCGCTCTGCGGACCAGATGTCGCTGCGCCCCACCAGAATTGCTCTGGAAAATCTATTTTCATTTCTTTTCATCCTCACTGTTGTTTATTGTTTGCAAATGATACAGTCGACTTGAAAAATCTCCTGACATTTCCCGGCTCCAGTAATCCTGAGCACGTCCGATATAGTTTCCACCTGAAAGAAGGCCAATTTGCATCAGATCATCTCCGTAGCGGGGGGCTTCCTCCCCCTCTATCCGATAAAGTGCATGGGCATCAAGTCCCTCCAACAGAACGCGTTCATATGCCGGATTTGGTTTCGCCAATACGTGGTACACACCTACCAACGCTTCGGACTTGTCTTTCGAAACAACCATCCAAGCTGTTGTGTTGCCATCAAACGGACTCATCAGACGATAGAAATCCCCTTTGTGAATCAGTGTCTGCCATCTTTTCACCTGAACGATTTGCTCCCGGATGATTGCTTTATCTTCTTCGGATAGTTTCGTACTGTCCAGTTCATAACCAAATGTACCAAAAGTAGCCACATCTCCGCGCATCTTCAATGAAGTGACACGTCCCACTTGATGGTTGGGAACTTCCGAAACATGGCTGCCGATCGAAGCCAACGGATACACAAGGGAAGTGCCGTATTGAATTTTCAGGCGCTCCACTGCATCCGTGTCGTCGCTCGCCCAAGTTTGAGGAGCAAAGTACAGCAGACCTGGGTCAAAACGACCGCCTCCACCCGCGCAAGACTCAATCAGCAATTCAGGATAACTGGCAAGAAGTTTTTCGTAAAGGTCATAGACGCCCAGAATATAGCGGTGCAACACTTCCCCTTGTTTACTTACCGGCAGGGCTTGCGAAAAAGCTTCGGAAATATAGCGGTTCATGTCCCACTTTACATAATCTATCAGCCCACATGAAAGGATTGCATCCATCTGGGCAAAAATATTTTCTACAACTTCCTGACGTGAAAAATCAAGAACATACTGGTTACGTCCATGGGAAATATTCTTATTCGGATGGCCTATCTTCCAATCCGGATGCGATTCGTCAATCGGAGTCCTCTCCGAAACCATTTCCGGTTCGAACCAGAGTCCAAATTGCAGTCCCATTTCGCGTATCTTTTCAGCCAATCCAGCCACACCATTCGGTAACTTGGCCTTATCCACCGTCCAGTCCCCCAAGGAACTAGCATCGTTGTCTCGTTTACCGAACCATCCGTCATCCAATACAAACAATTCGATTCCTAAATTTTTCGCATCGGCTGCCAGTTCCAGAATTTTTTCTTCATCGAATTCAAAGTAAGTTGCTTCCCAATTATTGATTAAGATTGGCCGTTTACTTCCGGACCATTTAGGGCTGATCAGATGTTCCCGGTACAGATTGTGGAATGTGTGACTCATCCCATTCAGTCCGTGCTCGCTGTATACCATCACCGCTTCCGGCGCTGTAAAGATTGTCCCTGGGGTCAGTTCCCACTCGAATTGATGCGGATTTATTCCTAGCATCGCACGCGTGACATGATAAGCATCCACTTCTACTTGTGCAAGAAAATTGCCGCTGTAGAGTAGGCTGAATCCAAATGCCTCGCCTTGCTTCTCGGTAGTGGTTTCCTTAGCCAAAGCAAAAAATGGATTGTGTACATGACTGCTGGCTCCACGTGTACTCGATACCTGCTGCACGCCGGTCAAGAGCGGTTTTCTTTCGATTTGCGCTTCTCTGGCCCAAGCACCGTGCAAGTGAATGAAATCATATCCATCCGTCGGCAGATCAAGGTTCAGACTCATCAGACGTTCCAAAGTATAGGTTTCTTTCCCACGATTTTCAATGACAGCATGCCGTGTTATGGCTGCATGTTCATGGAATATCGTATAAGCAAGTGTCAAATACAATTCCGAGTAGCGGTCCTTCAAAATGATCTCCAGTGTCGTGGCTTCTGCCGATCCGGCAAAAGTAGTCGGCAGTCCCGACAACTTGCGTTTTCCCTCCTCGACCCGGAAAGATTGATATTCGAACTGACTGATGCGATCACCATCCGGATAACGTACTTCCAAGGCAGGATAGCGGAAATCGGTCGTCCCAAACACCGGCATTTCTTGTTTAACATGTTCAAGAGAAGTCGTATGATCCCCGGTAACTTGATTATTTGAGGGGCGGATTTCGCGTTCAATCAGATAACCGAATGCATCCCGATGCCGGATGGCCTTTCCGGCATATAATTGCTCCATTACATTCGTTTGTTCCATCACTCGGAAAATATAACTGATTTTACCGTTCGTAAGATGGAATTCATTCATTCCTTTATTAACATAAACATATTTATTCACAGGGCACCTCTATTATCATTTTCTGGCGATTTCTTAATGTCCGGATACTTTTTGCAGATTTTTAGCCATACGGATCTTTATTTTTGAAACGGTCCAAACACTGGATATCCCCAAAATTCCTGGTGCAAAACCGAAGAGGAATATACCGTTCTGCAGACTGAACCAGAGAACCAACCATACTCCCATTGACAACAGGACTGTCCAGCCCATGCCTTTTACCAGCATGTAGACCTGTAAAGGTATCGACCATTCCAAATTGCTAAACGCTCTTTCAAAAGATTCGCGGGTAAACAACATCAGGAACGTCCCTCCCTCCATTAATAAGAATAGATGGGTGATTCCTTGCCACAATGTTTCTTCAATCAATTTTGGCGCCGGCAGAAAGGGAATGATGAACAGATACAGCATAAGAAAAAAGAGAAAAACAGAAAGAAATCTTCGTCGATCATTATTCTTGTAATTACGCTTAAAATTTTCAAAAGTGTGTTTTCGTTCATTTACCAAAACATCGGAACTTACCGCGAGTAAAGCATCGACAGCTGCATACAATGTAAAAATACCGGCGCCTTTGATCAAATATAGCCAGAAAAAGAAGCTGTTTTTGATCACTTCATAAAGGAAGTCGGTCAACAAGTAAATCCTATGCACGAAAACGTCCATTTTGTTCGCATTTTGTTGCATGGTGATTCCTCCTGTCAGAAATGATGTAAAAAGACTGAAAGCACGTCGGCGCTTCCAGTCTCCCAAACAATCCGGATAAATCTGCGCTTAATCCAATTTGAATTCCTTGCGCAAATCTTCAGCAAGTTTTTTCAGTGGCTGTTCCACAGGCGTATTGTTCAAATTCAACGTTTCGATCAGAGCAGTTATTTTTGACTCAACTTCCGATACAGCCGGATGGTAAGGTGTGTTCAAAATAATGCTTCCGTCACTCAGTTGGTTCACAAGTGATTGAGCATTATCAGGTGCACCAGCAAGAGACAATACGTCATCGGCAGCTCTGTTTACAACCGGCACAGCTGATGCGATTTCTGCTTGGATGTCTTGTCCACCGCCGTAAGTCAAGAATTCAAGCAATTCCCAAGCTTCTTCCGGATATTCCGTATCAGCATTGATACTGATCGGCAGATAAGCTGCAGGAGATTGCGTTCCTTTATCGCTTCCTACAGGCAATGGTACAACATCGAATTCAAAGTCAGCATTTTTTTCATACTCAATCCAATCCCATGGCCCCGTCATCCGCATCGCGGCAACTCCGGAAAGGAACAAGTTCGAAAGCCCTTCTTGTTGTGCTCCAGTAGGCTGTACATTATACTCATTGACTAAAGATTGGCTGAAGGCGATTGCTTCAATGGTTTGTGGATCGTCCAATTTTACAGCGGCTGTCACTGGATCAAGCATGCTTGTGCCATATGCAGTCAGCAGCTCTTTCAGATAGAAGTTCTCTATCCCGAATTGTACAGTCCGCTCACCCTCTTTGACCGTCAGTTTTTTTGAAATCTCAAGGAACTCATCCATTGTCCAATCATCTTCCGGATAAGGAATTCCTGCTTCATCAAACATATCTTTGTTGTAACCGATTTGGACAGTAGAGCGATCGCGCGTCATTGCATATTGTGCGCCATCAACCTGTCCCAATTCCAATACACCCGGCTGAAATTCTTCCGTATCCAACGCAGCAACTTTATCGGTCAAATCCGTTAATAAACCATTTTCAACGAAACCACCGAATCCAGAGGGCTGAACCCACAGCAAGTCAGGGAGATTTCCGCCCGCAGCCATTGTCAATACTCGTTCATTGTACTCAGCGTATGTAGCAGATATTTGTTCGATTTTTACATTCGGATGTTCTTTTGTGAAGGCATCAAGAATTTCTTGTTCTTTCTTTGTTCCTTCCGGATTGTTGTTCCATGTCATGATTTTTAACGTAATCGTATCTTCACCATTGGCAGTTTGACCAGAAGAATCCGTTGCAGCTCCGCTACCGCACGCAGCCAATAACGTCGCACCAATAACTGCCATCGAATATAATGCTTTTTTCCCAAATTTCATTTTTATTTCCCTCCTATAATTATCCTTTATTTCCTTGCGTCGCAATACCTTGTACAAAATATTTTTGTCCAGTAAAGAAAATGATGATCAAGGGTACCAACATCAACGTACTTGCAGCCATCATCGGTCCCCAGTATACCGTCAGCGCTCCTTGGAATTGCATGACCCCAATCGCCAACGTGTATTTTTCCATGCTGTGCAGATAAATCAGCGGCGTCATGAAATCATTCCAAAATCCCATGAAGCTCAACAAAGTGACCGTTATGATGGAAGCACGCGACATTGGAAGGATCAGCTTCCAATAAATCTGAAACGTGTTGGCCCCATCCAGGTAAGCCGACTCTTCAACCTCTTTTGGGATTGTACGGAAAAACTGCCGCAACAAGAAAATATAATAAGAATTACCCAGAAAAGCCGGCAATACCAACGGCACCAGCGTATCCACAAAGCCCAACTTAGACCAAATCACGTACACTGGAATCATTGTTACTTGAGGCGGTAACATCAACGTGGATAAAAGCAAAGCGAACCAAATCCCTTTCCCTTTAGCCTTTATGCGGGCAAATCCGTAGGCTACCAGTGAACTGGAAACCACCGTACCGAATGTTCCTAGCCCCGCAACCAACAAGGAGTTTTTATAAAACGTTGCGAATGGAACGACTTCGAATACTTCCTTATAATTATCCCAGTCCCAAATTTTAGGAAGCAAGCTTGGAGGAAACGCCATCGCTTCATTTTCCGGTTTGAATGCTGTGAAAATCATCCAAAGGAACGGGAATATAAACAATAATGAAAGTGAGACCAAGAGTGAGTATATCAGCAGTCTGTTCAATTTATTTGCTTTTTTCTTGCTTCTCAATTTCTTGTTTGTCTTTAATGCCTCTTGCGGTATCTCCATTTCAAATTCTCCTTTCTTTTATGATTAGTCCCCTGCTTCATAATAAACTTGCTTACCGACAAATTTAAAAATGAACACTGTCAGTACAAGGACGATAATGAACAGAACCCATGCCAGTGCAGATCCGTAACCTTGATTGAAGAAACGGAATCCCTGTTGGTACAAATAAAACACGTAGAACATCGACTGGTAATTGGGGCCGCCTGTACCGCTGCTGACAACGTAAGCTTGGGTAAATACTTGGAGCGATCCGATCAGGCCCATGATCAGTTGAAAGAATATAACCGGTGAAGTGATTGGAACCGTAATGTTCCAGAATTTGTTCCAAGTACTCGCGCCATCCAATTCGGCCGCTTCATAAAGCGTAACAGGCACTTCTTGTAGGCTAGCTAAGTAAATGACCATCCCCCCGCCGATTCCCCATAAACTCATGATCACCAAAGTAGGCTTGACCATCTGTTCGCTTAATAACCACATCGAAGTAGGCAGTCCAAAGAAGTCCAAGACAGCGTTTGCAATTCCGAAGTTAGGTTGGAAGATAAGCGTCCAAAGCAGTGACGTAGCAACTGTCGGAACAATCGAAGGCAGATAGAAAATCGTCCGGAAAATACCGATCATCTTGACCTTCGCGTTCAACAACACCGCCAACAAATAACCGGTCACTAGACTCAATGGTACGCTCAGCAACGTGTAGAACAAGGTGTTCCCCATAGATTTCCAAAACAGAGGATCCTCCGTGAACATTTTTTGATAATTCTCCAAGCCGATCCATTGCGGAGATCCAAAACCGGTAGAGTTGGTAAAGGAAAGATAAAGCGAATAAAGCATGGGCCCCGCTGTCAGCAGGATGAAGCCTGCAATCCATGGGAAAGTAAACATGTAAAATAATTTCGTTCTATTTTTGCTTAACATTCTGTACTCCTTTCTCACTCGCTGACGAATGCCAACCATCGTAAATACTGCGGCTTTTACGATTGCATGCATAACATCCTATAAATGATACCCTTTACAATTTGCTTGATTGCCAAATTGTGCTTTTTCAAGAAAGCATGTCTTTATTACTCATTGCATTCGATACTGATGGTCGAATCTTATTTCCGCTCCTCTCCTTAAATCTTCCTTCCGCTCATGCACAGTAAGCTGTCGCCGCAGCCTGTTTTTCATTTGATCTCAACCACAAATACACTTTAACATATATACTTTTAAAAGTAAACATATAATCATATCTTTTTTTAACTATGTATTGACATGCTTTTTATAATGTATATATTTATATGTATGCGGTACCATTATTATTCCCTATACGCTGCTCTTTGTAAAGCAATGATGTGTCCAAAATTTCTGTACATGTACTGAAAGGTTGTAAAAATAAGAAACGAGGAGAAATACGAATGAAACACTTTGATTGGAAAAACTATTCAGGAAGCGGGATACGCCCACAGGATTTCGATGCATTTTGGGAAGATGGTTTGCAGGAAATGGAGGGTCTGCCGCTTGCGTACAAATTGGAGATAGAGTCTATCCCCTCACAAGTTGCAGTCTTCTATCATCTGACGTTCATCGGTGTCGGTGGAGCTGAAGTGCATTGTCAGCTAGTGACACCGAAATTCACAGCAGGCAAAAAATTAAAGGGCATGCTGCAATTCCACGGCTACCATGGCGATTCGGGGGATTTCCAGGACAAAGTCGGTTGGGTGGCGGAAGGTTTTGTCGTATTGGCGATGGATGCCAGGGGCCAAGGTGGTCTATCCGAGGACTGCACGAAGACAAAAGGAGGCGTCATGAAAGGACTTATCATGCGCGGTTTGGAAGAAGGCAAAGAAAACCTCTATTATCGACAAGTTTTTCTGGATACAGCCCACGCAGCACGCATTTTGAAGTCGCTTGATTTTGTGGATGAAACCAAGATTTATGCGCAAGGCGCTTCCCAAGGCGGCGGCCTGACGATTGCCTGCGCCGGATTGGTTCCGGATCTTTACCGGATCTACGTCACCTACCCGTTCCTTTCCGATTACCGCAAAGCCTATGCGCTCGGCGCCCAGACTTCCGCATTCGAAGAAATTCCATACTGGTTCCAGTTCCGCGACCCACTGCATAAGCGTGAAAAGGAAGTCTTCGATACGCTGGAATACATCGACATCCAGCATTTCGCACCGCGCATCCAAGCCGAAGTCTGCTGGGTCGTCGGCCTACAGGATGCCGTCGTCCCTCCAATCACGCAGATGGCTACTTACAACAAGATCAACGCAAAAAAGCAGCTGATTGAGCTGCCGGAATACGGACATGAGTACCTGCCGAAAGTCAGCGATGAGTTGCGGGGTTATTTTGTGGATTAAGAGATTGACAATAACTGTTCAGTGGTGCCCACCCACCGGAGCAGAGCTTTTGAGAATGGGGGATTGGGTCCTCTGCTCCGGTGAGGCCCCGCTTCGCCGGAGTTCATCGGTAACTTTCAGCCGCACCTCCGACGAAGCTTTGGTCATCGGAGAAGGCAGCTTCAAATATATACCCAACTCCGGCGAAGCCTCCGCTCGCAGGAGCAAGACAAAAAACCGCCAGACACTGAATTATCAGGTTGGCGGATTTTTGTTGATTTATTTGATGTGACTGGATCCTAACAACTCCAAACAAACCCCTGCTCCGGTGAAGCGCTGCTCACCGGAGTTCATCGGTAACTTTCGGCCGCACCTCCGACGAAGCCTTGGTAATCGGAGAAGCCAACCTCAAACGTATGCCCAACTCCGGCAACGCCTCGCTCGCAGGAGCACAGCCCATGCGGCCAGTTGCATCCACATTCAAACCGTAAAGAAATTGTTCAGGATCCACTTGATTTTCAAGCTTGTGGGAACCAATTGCATGAATTTTTGATGGGCCGTCAACTCTTCGATGGCCTTTTCGTTTTTCTCCAGATAAGCTGCGACAGTATCAAGCGAAACATCACCTCCAGAGAGCCGTTCCATCATCCTCTTGATGTCGGGGCCGGTGATCAGGGAGTGCTTGTCGTGCAGTTGATATTTTTCTCCCTCAGCGGCGATGCTCTTGATGAGCAGCAACAACGCGATATTGAACTTAGTCCCCTTGAATGTCACGATGCCGATGTTCGTCTGGTTATCCTCATACCAATAATTGCCCTGATCATAATAAAGTTCACTCTTCAGAAAATCAAAATCACGGATGATCTGATCATGGTTCAGCTCCCGATAGTCTCCCGTCCGCAACAGCTTCTCCATATTTTCGCGCACTTCATTGGAAACGAAGCCTTCGTCGCTGATGAATTTCGGCGGCCTGCCTTCTTTCGTCTTTTCCACCAGGATGCGTTTTGCCTTGACATCGATATCCTTCACGATCCACACCCTGCCTGCCAGCAATATTTTGCTTTCGATTTGGATATCGGGCGTGAACGGAAGACTGCCGATGCGCTCATGCTGGTAATGGACAGAAAAATCGCTGGTCGTGAAAAACAGTGCGTAGAAATCCTTGGAGCGCAGCAGACGCTCCCCTTCCAAGCCGACAATCGCCTCTTCATCCATGATTTCGATGAAATCCTGTTCCACCATGTAGTCAATCAACAGCGTCAAATCTTCATCCGTAATCGCTCTCCAGACTGGAAAAGTTTTGTTCAGCTGCAACAATTGCGCCAGCGGTATACTGACCTTCTGGAAAAGGATCGCCATCACTTGATGCGCCAACGCATTGTAGGGTGTCTCGATCATTTCCGTCGCATCCAATTCACCCCGTTCCAGCAAATCCAGTGCGGCATAGGTCTGCAGCATTTCCCAGGAGTCATCCTCCACGATGTGCAGGATGCTTTGATGGGTTCTGCGGCCGCTGCGTCCCAGTCTCTGGCTCAGCGAAGAAGTGGAGGGTGGGGAGCCGTACTGCACCACGCTGTCCACGGATCCGATGTCAATCCCCAATTCCAAGGTGGAGGTGCAGGTGATCGTGAACAGCTGATCCTCATTGTTTTTGGCAAAAAATTCAACTTCCTCCCGTAAAAGCTTGTCCACCGACGAGTGATGGGCAAAATAGCGGATGGGCGCATTCTCTTTTTTTGCCATCTTATCCAATTTGTGGGTGATCTCTTCCACCCGGTTGCGGGAATTAGGGAAAATCAGCATCGTTTCCGTTTTGGAATACTGATAGATTGCCTCTAGGGATTCCCTTGCGACGAACGGGCCCGCCTCACCGCTCGTGTAGTCTATCGTGATCAGCAGGTCATTTTTATCGCGGTCCACGAGAATGTCCGTATCCCGGGGACTGCCGAAGAAAGCTTTGGCATAGCCGAAATCCTTCTTGTTCAAGGTGGCGCTCATCGCGATAAAACGTGGCGCTTGCATGAATTGGCTGATCCGCTGCAGCAGCGACTGGAGGTGGATTCCCCGTTCGGTCCCCAGAAAACTGTGCAACTCATCGATGATGATCCATTCCACCCCTTTGAACAGGTGCTGAGCTTCCCCCGGACGGTTCACCAGCATGCCTTCGATCGATTCCGGGGTGATCAACAGAACGCCTTTGGGCTGATTCACAACTTTTCTTTTCTGCGCCTGGGACACTTCGCCATGCCAGCGCGTGATCGGAATATCCAAATATTCACTGAGTTCGCTGATGCGCTGGAACTGGTCATTAATCAGAGCTTTCAGCGGCGAGATGTACAGCACCTTCAGCCCCGATTCCCAATCTTCCACGCTGTTCAGCGCCGGGATGAATGCCGCTTCCGTTTTCCCGGATGCCGTCGGAGCGGACAGAATCAGGTTGTGATCGGTAGCGGCAGCCTGTTTGATGGCAGCGTTTTGGATGCGCGTCAGGCTTGGCCAGCCCTTATCATAGATGTACTGCTGGATGTCTCTCTTGAGACTGTCGAATGCTTGCATCAGTAAACCTCTATTTCATCATGGTCATCTGCATCCTTCACCACGGCGGGCGCCTTTCTGCCGAAGCGATCCGCAAGAATCTGGCTGAATGAATAGTCCGGGTTCTGGCGCAGCAGGGATAGGATTTCGATATAGTCCTTGATGACGGCGCGCGGCGTCAGGAATGCCGCAGCACCCGGCCGGTTCAACTGTTCTTCCATATACTGCTGAATTTCGCTGTCCTTCACCGCCAGCGTCGTCTGATAGGCCGTATTGTAAATTTCCAACAGTTTGGTCAAAAGGATAAAGATCTCCTCCGGCGTCAACGGCTTCAGATCGATGACGGTACTGTTCACATTGACATAGTCCTTGTTTTTCATCAATTCGTTCCCGAAGCGTGTTTTCAAAGCGCCATAGCTGGCCAACCCTCTTCGTTCGTCATAAACTGTGTTCTTCGTTGCGCCGAAATTGATGAACAGGCCTTTTGCTTCATTGGTTTTCGTCTCATTGTACAGATTGAGGATCATCTCGTAATTTTTTTCACGGGTCAACGAACGGGGCAGTTTGTACAGATTGACGGATTCATCAAAGTTGATGACGAATCCCTTGTAGCCGATTTTCAGGAACAATTCCGCCAGATTTTTCAAGGCAATCAGGTAGTTGGAGTCGTTGATGACGTTCTTGATGCCCAATTCTTTGGAAGCTTCCGTTTTCGTCGTGATATCCCCGCGGATCCAGCGAATCGCTTCGATCTGCAGGGACATATTGTCGCCCGCAATCCCTTCGAAATATTTCATCAGCGCCTGCCCGAATTCATAGGATAGCCCCGATGAATAGAAGGAATTCGTCGTCTTCAGGATGGCATTCTCCACCAATTTCCAATGGGACTTCTCCATCAAAACGGGAACGGTGAGATTGTTTTCTACGGCAAGCTGCTCGAGCAGCACCTGGATCCATTGCTGCACGATCGTCTCGATCGCATTCCCGTCGCGGTTATTCTTGATGACGATCTTATTGACGACTTCGTTATACAGCGCCAGGGCTTTACCGGATGAATCATAGAACCGGCGCGTCGGCGTCAAGTCGATTGTGGACACAACGAAATTCTTTTGCAGCGCCAACGATTCGATCGTACGCAAAACAAAGCTTTTCCCCGATCCGAAATCGCCTACCCAAAAACGCAGATCGCTGTTGCCTTCTTCCAATTTTTGCAAAGTATCGATGATTTCCTTGACTTCATTGCTCCTGCCCACCAACACATGCTGTACCCCTTTTACAGGTACAACACCTGCCTCAAGCGAGGCGATGATCGTTTGGGCATCCTTCTTTCTCAGCTTGCTTTCAGCCATCTATCCATTCCCTCATTTCTTCCACAAAATCCTCTTCGATGATGACCTGCTGCTGGCTGATCACCAACACCTGATCATCAAATATTTCATACAGCACCTCATTCAATTCCGTGAGGTAGGCCTGATGGAGTTTCCCTTTATTTTTTGCCTGTTCCTTGAAATCAGCCAAAGCGATTCCGTTGTTAGCCACCAGTTGTTTCAGGAACCGCATATGCTCAGGCTCCTGCCCGCTGTCCGGCATTTCGGTCTCTTCTATAATAATAGCTTCCGAAGTAGGTGCCACTGTGGAGAGCGAACTTTCTGCTTCGCTCTGCTCCTCAGTCAGCGTCATCTCCAGCTCAGCAAAAATATTCAGGCTGGCAGCCGAAGCCAGCACTTCACTGGTTTCCTCCTCGCTCAGATACGTGTCGACCATATCGATGATCGTATCCAGGGCAGAATGTGACGCGGTGATTAAGTCTTTGTCCAGTTTGATTTCTTTGCGCATCGGTTGCGTAAATTCTTTTATCAGTCCCGGCAAACTTTCGATAGGAAGATTTGCATCAAGCAGCACTTGCTGATAATCGGCCTGTCTGGTTGGATGAATGAAGCCATCCCGTTCTTTTTGCAGTGCTTTTGATACCGGCAAAGCCGCCTTTTCCATCAAGGAAATGAAAATCAGGCGCTTGTCCGGATCCTCGCTTAGCTTAATCACCTTCGTGGCGATTTTTTTCAGATCCGGATCCTCTGCAACCTCCTCAAGCAGCCCGCTGAACTGCTCCACCGATTGGCTGATGAACAGATTGGCAGCCTCATGCCAAACGGTCTTGTTCACGTTGCGCAAGCCCGATATGGTCGGATAATCCAGCTCCAGCTCAACTTTCTGGCTCAGGCAGTCTTCCAGCTTCCGGAACGTTTCATCCGGAAAATATTGCGCCAGTGCCTGCAGGCTTTCCTCCTCAGGCAGTACGCGGAGCCCTTCGACCTCCCGGCGGACCGTGTTCTCGGCCAAGATGTACAGATCAGTTGGCAGCCGGAACGTTTCCACCCAGACACGGCCGTCATCCAGCGGCAACCGAAAAAATTTCCGGAAATAATTGTTTGGTTTGATCTTCCATTTGATGGATTCATCCTCCAAATCACGCAATACAATCTGCAAAAGCTCAGCGTATTTTGACAAGCATACGTTCATGGCAGCCGGCACTTCCGTAAACCGCGTCACACGTTTCGACAGTTGATTGAAGTATTCCATTTCGTTACTGTCAAAGAGCTGCTTATCCCGAATCACTCCTGCTGGATCCCACCAGACGATTTTGGTGCCGTACGGCGTCAAGCCGAAATGCTTTCTGGTCTCCTCATCCGGAACAGGCAAATAGTTGCGGTATTCTTCAACTTCGCGGGCGAGGATTTTTTGGATATCCCGGGGCAACATAGCCTGCAGATCATAGGAAAAATAGGCATCCGGGTGCATATGGTCCTGTCTGTAAAACGAGAAAACCACTTCTCTGGCCAGCCGATGGATTTCGTCAAAGACGGAGACGCGGTAATAGTAACGCTCATACCTCACATGCTTGATGTTTTTATGCTTTTTCCTCAGTTCGACATCGACGACAGTGCATAGGATTTCAAACAGTACACCGACTACCTCCTCCACTTGGGTTGTAAAATTATCGTTCATTCTCAAGGGCGGAGAAACGTAGCTGATCCATAGTTTTTTCGCAGCCTTGGTTTGAGCTCTTTTCTGACGTTCCTGCTCCGCGATAAGATCCCTCGGGCTGATGAAAGACTCCTCCGTATGAACCAATTCGATGATCGAAATCTTTTCCTCTTCGGTCATTTGCTTATTTTTGAATATTTTATTTATGAAGTCGAACATTTTGGACGCCCCCCTTTCCCGATCACTGTAAAGGATATGCCCTAAGTATACGTCTATTGGGGAGCATATTCAAGAACGCGTGTTCTATTGAAGAAAGATGAATAGGAAAAATAAAATTGTTTTGATGAGTCCCCGCTTTGAGAAATGCGCTGAATGCAAATACAATTTGTATATAATCAGGAATTACAGTAAAATGCAGTAGGATCACAACCGTTGGCAAGACAATTTTTTATTAGTTTTGTTCAGGTCAAATGAATACTTCAGCATATCTTAAGGAGGAAAATGATTATGCCTATGGTACATACACATTACGTCGCTTATCCGGCAATTCTTGATGATAGGGAAAATGTTCCGGGAATATACACAGTGACATTTCCGGATGTCGCGGGTGCCATTTCTGAAGGCATTGGAATTACAGATGCTCTGTCCAATGGCGCTGAAGCATTGGAGCTAATGCTTTACGACGAAAAAAACCTTCCAAATGCAACCCCTTTATCAGATGTCCAAGCCGAAAATCCCGAAGCGATTGTGAGTTACATCATGGTCGATCTTGTTGCGGCCGCCAAAAAAGTACAATTGGGAGAGCCAACTTCTATTATTAACTCCAACAAATCTGAAAACGTCATACCCAGCACCCCCACCTACGAAGAACTTGTAAAAATAAACAGGGAACTTGAAGAAAAACTCTTCTGTTGTCAACTGAACAATAGGGTTAAAGAAGGACCTGGTGAGCTCATTCCATCTGAAAAGGTAATCAAATCCAGCCAAGTACATAATCCATTCACATCATTATCTGATAAGGATTTGTTTGATTAATGGCTGAGGCTTTTTATAAACTATCCCTTAAATGGACTAATAGAAAACTGGAAAAACGCCATTGTGATTGAAATACCCCTACAAATAAAGACTAGCAATTTTATCCGGGAAGGATAGTTGCCAGTCTTTATTTATTTTGGAGAGTGTAATAGAACAATACGAATGCACTACACATGGGAACATAATCTAATAACAAATAATGTTCCCATGTAAATCAAAATAGCTGTAGTTGCCTTATAAAATAGGCTAATTTCAATCCACGCACTCACGAGGAGTGCGACCAAACGGCTTCGGCAGCACGGGGGTGTGAGGATATTTCAATCCACGCACTCACGAGGAGTGCGACTTACCGTTGATGGCGCACCGTTCAACGCAGCTGTCGATTTCAATCCACGCACTCACGAGGAGTGCGACTGAATCAAATCGTGGGTGAATTGAGCACGTCGATGATTTCAATCCACGCACTCACGAGGAGTGCGACCC
>NZ_FNYT01000024.1:0-10165 GCF_900109135.1 Trichococcus ilyis
CTACTATGACCTCTGCTGACTTCTCGCTATTCGTTGTTACTACAGGGAGTCCTGCTAGCGAGACCTCCCCGGGTAAGAATGATAACCTTCCACTCATGTCACTGCCTCATTTACTGTAGGAGATTTGTGCAGTATAGGACTTTGCTATGTGCGGCAAGCTCGTCCGTCTCCATACAGCCTCATATGAGATTTCTGTTCGTCAGTGCAAGTGTTTGCGTCCGACTTCCTTCAGATTCCACCTCACGGTGGACACCCTTGTCCTTCGCTAACAGTTCCTACTGCAAAGCCTGTAGTGGACTTTCACCACCAAGTTATCACCCATGCCGGGCACACCGCCAGACAAAGGGCCCCCTCGAAAATCGAGACGGCCCTTCATGCATATCTTTAACTAAACCCCGGCGTTCTCATCCATAATCTCAATATTCGTGCGCATCAGCTCCTCGATTTTGCCGCTGTCTTCCATTTCATCCAAGAGGTCATTCAGCATTTTAAGGAAATCATCGCTGCCTTTGGCGACGGCGATGGCTGACTCGTTCGGCGTGCTGGCGACGTCGAAGTCGGCGAGTTCAAGCCCTTCGTTCTCTTCGACGTATCGTTTCGCTACAGTCTCCACCATCAGTACGGCATCCGCTTTGCCGGTCACCAGGTTCAGGATGGCCGTGTTCCATTTCGGCACGGACTGGATTTCCGCATCCGGGAAGTTTTCCAGCAGGTACGTTTCCTGGATCGTCGTCGTTTGCGTCGCCAGTCTGGCCTTCTTCAGATCGTCTTCCGAGCGGATTTCCTTCGCATCCTCCGACTTGATCACCAGTGCATCCTTTTGAGTATAATAAATGTCCGTGAAATCGACGCTCTCTTTTCTTTCTTGCGTAGGGTTCATGCCGGCGATGACCATATCGATCTCGCCTGCGGACAAGGCCGGAATCAGACCGTCAAAGTCCATATCTATGACTTCCAGCTCGACCCCCAGTTCATCCGCAATGGTTTGGGCGATAGCGATATCGAAGCCGATGATGTTGTCTTCTCCGTCCTGCACAAGATGCCACTCATACGGGGGATAATCGGCACAGGTTCCGACGACTAGTTTGCCGCTGTCCTTGATTTCCTGCAGGGCGCTGCTTCCGTCCGTCGCAGCGCTGTTCCCGATTCCGTTCGTGTTTCCGCATGCTGCCAAAGCCAGGAGACTCATCGTTCCCAGAACCATCCTCATAAACCCTTTTTTCAATCGTGATTCCTCCAGATTCTTCAAATTGCCTTTAAAAAAAGGATGCCCTTTTCAGAGCACCCTTGCACTTTTATTGGTTTGGTCCGTTATTATTCTGCTGTGTTGTCTTCCATCAATTGTGTATTGACTTGGATCAATTCTTCGATTTTTCCGCTTTCCTGCATTTCAGTCAAAATGCCGTTGACTGTTTCAAGGAAATCTCCGCCGTTTTTAGCGACTGCGATTGCGGATTGGTTCAATTCGCTGTTTACGTCGAATTCGGCGATCATCAAATCAGGATTTTGGGAAACAAATTGTTTCGCAACAGTTTCAACCATCAAGACAGCATCCACTTTTCCGGTTGTCAAAGACATGATGGCTGTGTTCCATTTTGGAACGGATTGGATTTCAGCATCCGGGAAGTTTTCCAACAGGTAGTCTTCTTGGATTGTCGCTTTTTGTGTTGCCAATGCAGCAGTCTTCAACGAATCTTCAGATGTGATGGTTGCAGCGTCTGATGATCTGATCACCAATACGTCTTTTTGTGTGTAGTAGATGTCAGTGAAGTCAACGCTTTGCTTTCTTTCTTCAGTCGGGTTCATGCCGGCGATGATCATGTCGATTTTGCCTGTGGACAATGCCGGGATCAAGCCGTCGAAGTCCATATCCTTGACTTCCAGCTCAACGCCCAATTCATCGGCGATTGCTTGCGCGATATCGATGTCGAAACCGACTACTGTATCTTTACCGTCTTTAACAAGGTGCCATTCGTATGGAGGATAATCCGCGGATGTACCCATTACCAATTTGCCGCTGTCCTTGATTTCCTGCAATTTATCTGTCGTTGTTGTAGCTGCTGAATCTGTTGCGGAGCTGTCCGCTGTTTCGCTTGTGTTGCCGCATGCCGCCAAAGCCAGGATGCTCATCGCACCCAAAGCCAATTTCAATAATCCTTTTTTCATCTTAACCCCTCCAAATATGTTTTTTGTTTTTATAGGACTTTCGATAAGAAATCCTTTGTCCGCTCATTTTTTGGATGATTGAAAATCTCATCCGGTGTGCCTTGCTCCATCACTTGGCCTTCATCCATGAACAGGATGCGGTCGCCGACTTCTTTCGCGAAGCCCATTTCGTGCGTCACGACTACCATCGTCATGCCTTCCAAAGCAAGATCCTTCATTACCTGCAGCACTTCGCCGACCATTTCCGGGTCAAGCGCGGATGTCGGTTCGTCGAAGAGCATCATGTCAGGTTCCATCGCCAAGGCCCGCGCGATCGCGATCCGTTGTTTCTGTCCGCCCGACAAAGATTGCGGATAGACATCCGCTTTTTCGGACATGCCCATGCGCGCCAACAGTTTTCTGGCGTTCGCTTCGGCTTTGTCTTTCGGCATTTTTTTGACTTGTGTCGGTCCGATCATGATGTTGTCCAGCACCGTCAGATGCGGGAAAAGGTTGAAGCTTTGGAACACCATGCCCATTTTCGTGCGGATGGAATCGATGTTCACACCCTTCTTATTGATTTCCTGGCCTTCGAAGATCACTTTGCCGGATGTCGGTTCCTCCAGCAGATTCATGCAGCGCAAAAAGGTGCTTTTCCCGGAGCCTGATGGGCCGATGATGACGACCACCTCTCCTGCTTTGATTTGTTCATCGATGCCCTTCAGGACTTGTTTGTCGCCGTAGGACTTCGTCAGTTTTTCTGTTTTAATCACTTTGTTTCAACCTCATTTCTAGAATGTCCACCAATTTGGAGACGATCGACGTCATGATGAAGTACATCACGGCAGCGACCACTAATGGCGCGAACGGCAGGAAGGTCGCACCGCGGACGGTGTTGGCGGCGAACATCAAGTCGCGCAAGCCAAGCACGGAAACGATCGATGTTTCCTTGATCAGTGTCACGAACTCATTACCCAAAGCAGGCAGGATGTTCTTGATCGCTTGCGGGTAGATGATTTTTTGCATGGCCATCGCTTTGCTCATCCCGATCGAGCGGGCGGCTTCCATCTGGCCTTTGTCCACAGCTTGGATACCGGAGCGGATGATTTCGGCGATGTAGGCTGCCGAGTTCAACGAAACGGCGATGACGCCGGAAAGGAAGTCAGGCAATTCGATATTGATGACATATAGTCCGTAATAAATGATGAATAATTGCACCATCAATGGCGTGCCGCGCACGATTTGGATGTAGCCATAGGCAAGCCAGCTGAGGATTTTGTTCGGCGACATTCTCATCAATGCCAATCCTGTCCCCAAAATGACCCCTAATACGATCGCACTGATCGAAAGGCCGATCGTATAGCCTGCTCCTTGATAGTAGACCGGCAGATAGGTCTCCAGAAATGATAAATCCATTTGTATGTAATCCCCTTTTTAAAATAATTATTGATCCATCCCCCGTCATCCGGGTATGAAAAAACCGCCCCTTGTATTGCTACAAGAGACGGGTCAATGTTTGATTCCGCGGTACCACTCTAGTTGATCTGCTGTGAAACAACAAATCCACCTCGATTAAATTAACGCATAAAGTGCGTAAAAGGCTACTCAATGTTCACCTTTTCGTCATCCGAAGTGCGCTTCAATCTGATATTTTACTGCCGGGCTTCCACTCTGCCCCGGCTCGCTGGAGAAAATATTCAAATCTACTCTCTTCATCACTGACTTTGTTTTATTCAGTTGTGGTATGAAATCATAATATAAGATTTGAAAAGAACTGTCAACAAAAAAACTATCATCGGATTTTCATATGTTTCCCTTTTCTGAGAAAACAAGCGATCACTCGCTTCTTTTCTCATTTTTCACTCCAATTTATGCTTCATCCACGATCTGTTGCACGCGTCCGACCTGATCGCCTTCAACGAGCATGACTTTGATGCCGTGCGGATGACTGGGGCTGTTCGTCAGCAATCGTTTGACATGCCCTCTTGTCAGTTTCCCTGTGCGTTGGTCTTTCTTCAAGACGATATCGACCAAAGCGCCGATTTTGATGTTTTTTCTCAGTTTTCCGTCCATGTTTTCCTCTTTCT
The DNA here is from genome assembly GCF_900109135.1 of Trichococcus ilyis. Lineage (GTDB taxonomy): Bacteria > Bacillota > Bacilli > Lactobacillales > Aerococcaceae > Trichococcus > Trichococcus ilyis. The sequence goes on from NZ_FNYT01000024.1 coordinate 4,233, forward strand.
TAAGCAAGCTCTTTGCTCAGTGTGATGATCCGATCGACCGCTTCGTCCAGATAATGGATCGTGTCCTGCAGCGCCTGATCGGTTTTGATGTCCACGCCTGCCAAGGCTGCGGCCTCGGCGGATTCCAATTTGTCCCCGAGCGCCAGGAATGCCAGCCAGTCGGAAACAGCGCCCTCTTCTCCAGCTTTGACGCGCAGGAAGGCTTGCGTCGCGATCGTCAGGCCGGCCGAATAGGTATAGGAATACAGCCCCATGTAGTAATGGATCTGACGCATCCATGTCAGTTCGGCTCCTGCGTTGATTTCCACAGCGTCACCCCAGAAGCGCTCCAGCACGCTTCGTTTGATTTCGCTCAATTTGCCTGCATCGAAACTTTTGCCCGCGTCGATCAGGTTGTAGACTTCCCTTTGGTAGGCCGCCTCCAGCAGATGCGTGACGAAATTGTGGAAATAAGTATCGGAAAGCATCTTCGTCAACGCAAAGCGCTGCATGCGCGCATCCGTGCTCTTGCGCGCCAACGATTCCGTCAGCAGCAGTTCGTTGAAGGTGGATGGGCCTTCGATCAGATACAGCGACGGCTCCGAGCCAAGTACGCTGTTGTTTTCGTTCGAAAGGATCATCTGGCCGGCATGGCCCAGCTCATGGATAAGCGTATAGACATCGGAAAGTTGGTTCGCCCATGACATCAGGATGTAAGGGTGCGTTCCGTATGGGCTCGTGCAGAATCCGCCGGTCGATTTGCCGATGTTCTGGGCGAAATCGATCCAGCGCTCCGGATAAGCCTGCATGATCCGGTCGGTATAATCCTGGCCCAGTACCGCAATGGCATCCTTGACCATCACCTGCGATTCCTCGATCGAAACCTGCGGCGAGTACTCAGGATCCAGCGAGATCTTCAAGTCGGCATAAGTCATTTTGTCCAGTCCGCGGATTTCCTTCAGATGCGTGATGTATTTCCGCATGACCGGCGCCAGGTCGTTCATGATCGTGTCGATCTGGCGGTCATACAGTTCGCGCGTCACTTCCTGGCCGTAGAGCAGATAGTCGATCACGGAACCGAAGCCGCGCATCGTCGCCAGCGTCTTTTCCTTCTGCAGCTGGGTATAGTAGGCCGTTGCGACCACGTTCTCGTAATCGCTGAGGACTGCCGAAAATTTGTCGAACGCAGCGCGGCGGATCGCCGTGTCGTCGTGGTACATGTAATAATCCTCATAGAGCACGAAACTCAGCGGATATTCCTTCCCTTCGGCCGTGAATGTGCCGAAATCCATGTCGCCCAGACGGGCCTGCTCATAGATGGCGCTGGGCGCATCCAACGTCGGTGCCAATTGGGCCAAGGCCTTTTCGACCTCAGGAGCCAGCTGGATCTGCTTGTTCTTTTTGATGTGGCGGATATAGGAAGCGAAACGCGCTTCTTCCGCCACGATTTGATCAAGGACAGCGGTGTCGCAGCCGATCAGTTCCGATTCAAAAAAAGTCAGCTGGGCGCTGATGTCCGCCATCGCGTTCGCTGTTTGGCGCGACAGTTCGACATTGTCCGGATCGGTCAGGTCGGTCGCTTCCGGCATCATCGCGTAGTGATCCACCAAGGTCGCGGTTTCGATGATCGCTTCGTATTCCTTCATCGCGGCTAGGATCGTTTTGGCATCCGTGAGTTTGCCTTCGTATGTCGTAGTGAAGGCCGCGGTCGCCTCCTTCAGTCCTGCTAGAGCGGCCTCGAAGTCTGCTCTAGTTTTATAGAGGGCGGTCACATCCCAAGTCAATGCCTCAGGGACGTCCGCTCGATTTTTCAGTTGTTCTTGTGTCATGATTTTTGCTCCTTTTATTCGTGCTTTTTGCCGGATATTAGATGAATGCTTCCATTATAACAAAAAAATGCTGGCGGCGCCGGGTTAATCTCCGGTGAGCGCCCTTCTCAAAGGAGTTGGGGTTCCGGTGATTTGCTCTGCTCCTGTGAGCGAATGTTGGCCGGAGCTGGGCGCGAAATCGCAGGCTGTCCTCCGCCGAGCGAAGGCTCGTCGGAGGTGGAGGAGTTGCGCTCGCCCCAGCTCCGGCGAGGAGGGCCCTGCCGGAGCTGGAATCGCCAAAAATCATCCGGCGCCGCTTGAATCTTCAGCGACAATGCAAAAGCCCCCGCAAGCGAGGGCTTGATGCCTTCGCCCGCGAAGGCCAAGTGATCGGTACTATCAGTAGGTCGCTTCGATGGCTTGGACCTGGTCGTAGAGGTACTGGTTCGTCGGTGCAGGCAGGCCGTATTTCTTGGCTTTTTTCAGGATTGTGCCGGAAAAAAGTTCGACTTCCGATGGCCGTTTCGCGATGCCGTCCTGGCGCATCGACGGCATCCCCAGCGGCGTCAGTCCATCGATGATCCTTAAATCGTTCTCCAGATCGGTTTCGGTCAAGTTGACGCCTTCCTTCTGGGCAATCGGAAGAACTTCGCGCATGGCGGCGATCATCAGTTCCCGGTTTGGTCCCTCTTTGTGGATGTCCTGGAAAGTGCCTTCCTTCACCATCAGCACTTGGTTCACCCCGACATTCAGCATGAATTTAGCCCACATGCGGTGCAGGATATCCGCTTCGACTACGTGCGGCAAGGCCGTTTCTTCGAAGAAAGCCGCCACTGCATCCAAACGGTCCTGTTTTTCGGGAGTGTCGATGCCGATGCGCAGTTCGCCGATATGGACAGACTTCACATCGTTGCCGGTGCGGAGCGCGTCCATCCCTTGAGCTACGCAGTGGACGACCTTCTCGCCGCCGAAAGCCGCGCCGATGACTTCTTCGCTGGAGATGCCATTGAGCACCGAGATGATCGTCGTAGCCGGTCCGACCTGATTGCGGGCGGTTTCGATCGCTTCATCCAGTTGGGTCCCTTTCACGGCCAAAATGACCAGGTCAGCCGGCACCAGGCTGGCATCCGTTTCGTCGACGTATTGGAAATCGCAGGGCTCTCCGTTGAAGGAAATGCCTTGCTCCCGGTAGCGCGCCATCCGCTCTTTGTTGACGACGATGCGCACGCGGTCTTTCCCGACGGCTTTCGTGAAGTGGTGACCGTAGAGGATCCCCAACGCACCCAACCCGACGATGGCTACAGTTTCTATTTTCATTTTTTTCACGCTTCTTTCCGAGAGATTCTTGGACAACTTCATCTATTCTGCCGGTTTGTATCTGCGCAACTGTCCGATCAGATACGGCAGATCCGTTTCGAATTGGACACCGTAATGCAGTTCGCGCCCGCTTTTCAGCGTGCGTTCGATCACCATGCTGTTGTAATGGACGGCCGTTTCGGTGGCTGCGGTCAGCGGCAGCTCCTGGAAAAGCAGCCCCGCGATGACGCTTGTGAACAGATCGCCCGCACCGTCATAATGGCCGGGAAAGTGTTTGGCGAACGCGTGGTGCGCTTCAGGCTCATCTCGACTGACGCAGACGGCACCGATTGTTTCCTGTTCCAAAGCAACCCCCGTCAGCACGATGCTTTGCGGATTCAGGATCCGCAAAGCGGCCAATAACTCCGCGACCTCCGCTTCCTTGTAGGGCTTCTTCAACATGGGGCGTTTGGTCAAGAAGCAGGCTTCGGTCACGTTCGGCGTGATCACCGTCGCTTCATTGCAGAGCGTCGCCATCTCATCCACATATTCAAGCGTGAAACCCGGATAGAGCACGCCCTGATCGCCCATCGCCGGATCGAGAACGATGTGGGCATCCTCGGCCGCAAACGTCCGGATGATCCCGCGCACGATGTCAATTTGTTGATGCGAACCCAAGTAGCCGATCAGGATGCCGTCGAATTTGATGCCCAATGACTGCCAATGCTGCAGGATGCCCCCCATTTCCTCGGTCAGGTCCAAAAAGGTATAGCCTTCAAATTCTTTTCCTGTGTGGGTGGACAACAGCGCTGTCGGCAGGATGCTGACCCAATTGTCCAGGCAACTGACGACAGGCACCGCCACATTCATGGAAATGCGGCAGCTAGCGGAAATATCTTGGATAATCAGTACTCTCGGTTGACTCAAATTCTTGCACCCCTTTGCTTTGCAAACTCAATTATCCCCATTCTATCATCTTTTCATCGGATTTTCTCATTTTTCCGTCATTTTGAAAATATTGTGAAAATGATGAGAAAAAGAGTGCAAACTTTTGCATAAGGGCTATAATTATACATAATGCTTGGAGGCGAGTCGCATGAAAACTGAAAAAAGCAGTACTTACAGATTGGTTGTTTTGGCCTTATTTATGGCGCTTACTGTCGTCATGACCTTATTGTTCCGCATCCCGATCCCTTACGGCTACGTCAACTTGGGCGACATGGTTCTCCTGTTGGCAGGTCTGTCCTTCGGAGGCAGCGCAGGCTTCTTCGTCGGCGCACTCGGCAGCATGCTGGCCGATCTGTTCGCCGGTTACGCCTTTTATGCGCCAATCACGTTTGTCGTGAAGGGTCTGGAAGGGTTCCTTGCTGGCTGGTTGTTCCAGAAAATGGACCACAAGAAACCGTTGGTGGCCACAGTGATCGCCGGTATTTGGATGGCGATCGGATACGCCATCGGGGACACAATCCTGTTCGGTTTCGGGGCAGCGATCGCTTCCTTCCCGCTGAACATCGCGCAAGGTCTCGTCGGGGCTTTCTTGTCCACCCTGTTGTATCGTTGGCTGAATCCTTATATCACCAAAAAATTCAAATAGCGCATTATCCAAAAACACAAAGAACGCCCACTCCGCACGGTTCGCGGAGTGGGCGTTCTTTCGGTATATCTTCAGATTAAAAGAGCAGGGCGGCCAAAAACGGGATCGTGAACACCGAGAGCAGCGTCGAAATGAAAACATAGCGCGTCGCGAAGGCGGTGTTGCCTTTGTACTGCATCGACAGTGCCACAGCCATCGCCGGGCCCGGCATGGCCGCGATGATGACAAGGATCCCCAGCATAGTCGGATTCGTCAGGATGCCCTTCGTAGCCCACCAAAGAAAAAGCGGAATCACGATCATGCGGTAGAACGCAAACAGATAGATTTTCCATTCCTTGAAGGCGCCAAGGATGTCGATGTCCGCCAAAGAGGCTCCGATGATGATCATCGCCAATGGGGACGTGATGTTCCCGATGCTGGTGGCCGTGTCCATCACCAATGCCGGCAATTTGATGTCGAAGAGGAAAACGAAAACCGCGAACAGCGAAGCGAGGTTGCCCGGATTCAGCAGGATTGCTTTCCAGCTTGCCCGCGACTTTTTCGAGCCTTTCGCGATCAGGAAGACGCCCAACGAGTAAATCAGCAGGTTGTTGGGGATGCCGTACAGCGAAGCATAGAAAAGCGCGCCGGTGCCGAAAATAGCCTGAACGACCGGCAGCCCCATGAAGCCGTTATTCGTGAAGATGGTCAGGAACTCGATGATACCTTCCGTTTCTTCGTTCGCCCGGAACAAACGCGGGCTGAGCTTCGCCAAGGCAGCCGTGAAAAGATACATCAGCGTTGCCGTCAGCAGGACGAAGAGCGTGTCCGATTTCGTACCCACGTCCCCTGCGCCCTCAACGGAAGCGATGACGAGCGCCGGCACCGTGACATAAGTGATCAATGCCGCGAAATTGGCATTGGCGTGCTTATCGAAAACTTTCATGACCGTCGCCAGATACCCCACGAACATGATCAACACCAGCATGATCATCCTGCCAAACACAACCATTACATCCAAAACCCGAACGCCTCCTCTTACCCATCCCTATTTATACTCAAATTCTAACACAGTTCTGCGCTGAAATTGTGTTTTCAATTCAGTTTCATGGAATTGCCGGCAGCAGAAGGCTTAGTTTGCGCACTATTTCCAGCGAATGTCCGATAACGCCGAAGAATCGGACAACCAGCGCAACGACTTGGGTATGCTTGTCCGATAACGCCGATGAATCGGACAACCAGCGCAACGACTTGGACGAGTTTGTCCGATAACGCCG
>NZ_FNYT01000024.1:10565-45911 GCF_900109135.1 Trichococcus ilyis
ATCGGACAACCAGCGCAACGACTTGGACGAGTTTGTCCGATAACGCCGAGGTATCGGACAACCAGCGCAACGACTTGGGCGTGCTTGTCCGATAACGCCGAGGAATCGGACAACCAGCGCAACGACTTGGACCTGCTTGTCCGATAACGCTGAAGTATCGGACATCCAGCACAACGACTTGGACCTGCTTGTCCGATAACGCCGAAGAATCGGACAACCAGCGCAGCGAATTGGACGTGCTTGTCCGATAACGCTGAAGTATCGGACATCCAGCACAACGATTTGGACGTGCTTGTCCGATAACGCCGATGAATCGGACAACCAAGCTAGTTAACGCCGAAAAAAAGCTGTCCCATTACGAGACAGCCCGGTCTATTCAGGTTTTACATTTTTCTTACGTCATAATAATCCGGATTGACGCGCTCCAGCAGACCGGGTTCCTTCCCGGAAACGGTCAGATAGAGCTCGTGCATCGCCCGGGTGCAGATAGTGTAGAGGATCTGCAGTTCGTTCTGGGCAGCTTTTGCCGGATAATGGCAAACCGCAAAAACGACATCGAATTCCAGACCTTTCGCCAAACGGGCAGGCAGGATCAGCACCGGGTGATGGCTGTTGTCGGTATCCTGCTGCACCAGTTTGTAGTCGATGCCTACAAGGGTCAGTTCCTGGCTGATGCGCTCCGCATCTTCCGCATTGCGGCTGATGAAAGCAACGCGCAGGCCGGCAGCGACGCTCGCCTCCACCTTCTGCCTGATGTAGCCCATGTCGAGACCGCCATCCTCAGTCAAGAGCACTTCCGGCTTCTTGCCGGAGCGGATATAGGTTCCTTCCGGTTTTTCGCCTTCGATGAAGCTTTCCGAGAAACGGACGATTTCATTGGTCGACCGGTAGCTGGTCAACAGACGGTAGGAGCTGAACTTGCTTTCGGAAAAGATGGTCCTCAGATCATCGAAGGAAAGTCGTCGGTTCAGGATATTCTGGTTCAAGTCGCCGCTCAGGATGAAGCGTGCGCTCGGGTAGGCATGCTGCAGCATCTGCAGTTGGAACGGTGAAAAATCCTGCACCTCATCCAGACAGATGTATTGGTATTTCATGTCGCTTGATGGTCCCTTCAGCAACAAACGCAGGCTGTAATAGGCATCCAGATCTTCCAGCAGCACACGCTTCTCGGCCATATGCTCCGCGACCAGCGCGATATGTGTGCGCCATTCTTCCTCATCCAAACCGAAATCATCCAACGAAAGCAATTTAGGCACAGCCCGCAGGAAATGGATGTATTGATTCTTGTAGCGGATGAAGGCCAATGCCTCAATCCGCGCAACGACCGGTTCGAAAGCATCCTCCAGGATATCCGCCGTCATCGCGTCTTCCATCGCTTTTTGATTGTGGGTTTCTTTCTCGTAACGGTACAGATCCAGGTCGGACATCGCGACCATCTCTTTATCCACCCATGGCTTGCCTTTTTGCGACTGTTTGATGCGTTCCACCCGCTGCAGCAAGTGTCTTTGCAGGATATCCAACTTGCTGGCCAGCGCCCCTTGGCTGTCGATGCTGTAGAAAGCCGATTCGATTTCCTCCTGCGAAAGGATGATCTCATCGCGGAAACGGATATCCGCGAACTTCAGGTAGCGTTTCTTCAGGAGCGCCCCGTATTTCTGAAGAGCTTCATAGAAGGCCAGACTGCCCTTCAGTACCGTGACCTTCGCTAAGCTGTCCGCGTGGTCGGCGCGCAAGGAAAAGCCGGTAACCTTCCGCTCCATGAATTCGCTGAAGGTTGTGTTCCCTACGTTCAGTTCACCCAATGCAGGCAACACTTGGGAAACGTACTCCTGGAATATTTTGTTCGGGGAAAACAGGACGATTTCCTCCGACTGCAATTGGTCCCGGAAAGCATAAAGCAGATAGGCGATCTTCTGCATCAGCACAACCGTTTTTCCTGACCCGGCCACGCCTTCGATCAGCGTCACAGCTGCTTTTGTTTCCCTGACGATCTGGTTCTGTTCTTTCTGCAAAGTGGAGACGACCGTGCCCATTTGATAGGATGAAGGCCCCTCCAGCACTTCCAGCAGATACGGATCGCCCATGACATTGTCCGTATCCATCATGCGGACGATTTCCGCATGCCGGATCAGAAATTGCCTTTTCAGGTCAACGCCGTAGGTCATCGGTTGATCGGCTATCATCAGCTTCACTTTTTCGCCTTTGCTGCCCTCATAATAGAGCGATGCGATCGGCGAACGCCAGTCAACGATCAGGTTCTCATCCTTCTCGAACAAAGAGCCGATCCCGATATAGATCGTCTCATTGCCGTATTCGTCGTGGTAATCGATGCGGCCGAAGTAAGGCTCATCCTGCATCTTTTCCAATACAGCAACACGCTCTGCGTTGTTCTGCAATTCGTTGTTGCGGATCATCAGCTCCTGCTCGAAAGCCCGCAGTTCAGCCGATGATTCCCAGACGCTCTCCGAGGATCCCTGGCTGATTTTGATCTCTTTGGATTCCTTCAATTGCTGTCTTTGCTTTTCACTTTTTTCTTCTACTTGCTCGGCCAATCGCGTTCTTTCCTTGTTGATGACTTCAATGACGCGATGGACACGTTCCTGTTCTTTCATTAGATCTTTATGCAACCAGCCGACCTCTCTTTCTTAAGAAAACTCGTGGACTATTCGGTCTTCTTCACTCAAATGCGACAATTAGTAGTATACCATCGCAGAGGGATTCTGGCTATTTATTCCCCGCACCTCCATAAAAGCGTCCCAAGCCGAAAAGCAGCCGGGAGGCAGGCCCGTTTGCGGCTCTTCCTTCCGGCTCAAGTTATTTTTTTGATCCCCTTTTTTGGGATTCTGGCGCATTTGACCTATTCGTTGAGGCTGTTTTCGATCGCGGTGTATCCTCCCAGGATATTGACGATCTGCTTGAATCCCCTCTCCTCCAAGGCACCGATGGCGACGGATGAACGGACGCCCGATTGGCAATGGACGTACAGGGGTTCATCCCGATTGAACGGCAACGGGTCCTCGAGGAGCTTGCCCAGGAGCACACGCTTAGCATCGGACAAGTGCCCTTTGTCCCACTCGCTTTTCGAACGCACGTCCAATATCTGCAGCTCCTTTTTTTGGCGCAAGGCGACGAACGCAGCAGCGGTGATCGTATCGGTCATCCTGTCGTCCGCGACTTGTCCGGCATCCAGATAGCCTCTGACTTGGTCGAACCCGATCAGCTGTAGGTGGCGGGCAGCCGTTTCCGCCTGCTCTTTGGTTCCGATGAACATCACATGCCCTGCGTAATCCAGGAACCAGCCGGCGTAGTTCAAAAACTTTTTGTTCAGCGGAATGTTGATCGTCCTTTCGATGTGCCCGGCTTGATAGATTTCTTTCGCGCGCAGATCAATCATCCTGTCGTTTGGCCCGGCCTGCTGCAGCGGGAAGACCGGATAAGGCACATAGGCGCCGCTGTCCGCTTTGTTGATCTTCTTCATCTGGGCAAAGTAGGTCGGCGGCTCGGGCTGATTTTCCGTCAAAGCTTCGATGAAACTCGTTTCCTCATCATATTGGAAAGCCCAGTTGTTGTCTTTTTCGTAGCCCAAAGTGGTCATCGGAACGGCTCCCAGCGACTTCCCGCAGGCGCTGCCGGCGCCGTGCCCGGGCCAGATCTGCAGATGGTCGGGATAGTCAGCCATTTTCTGCAGGGAACGGAACATCTCTTTGGCTCCGATTTCGGTGGTCCCTTGCATATGCGCAGCCTCTTCCAGCAAGTCCGGCCGGCCGACGTCACCCACAAAGATGAAATCGCCGGTGAACAATCCCATCGGAATGTCCGAACCGCCGCCGATGTCCGTCAACAGAAAGGACACACTCTCCGGCGTATGCCCGGGCGTGTGGAGCACCTCCAGTTTGACTTTCCCTACGGAGATGATGTCCCCATCCTGCAGCAGCACACTCCCTTCAGGCAGATCCTGGTAACGCCAGTCATCCCCGCCCATATCCGACACATGCAACTTGGCCCCTAGTCGTCTGCCTGTTTCCCTCAAGCCGGATGCATAATCGGCGTGGATATGCGTTTCCGTTGCCGCAGTGATGACCAGGCCTTCGTCTTCGGCTGCCAAGATGTACGCATCCAACTTGCGCAAGGGATCGATGATGATGGCTTCCCCTGTTTTTTGGCAGCCCACCATATAGGAAAATTGCGCTATCTGCGGATCGAAAAATGATTTAAAAAACATGCATAAATTCCCCCTTATCCTTAACTGTCAATGATCCATCCTGATTCAAATGCTCAGGCTTGCGACAAAATTGATGGTCGTGGCGATGATGGCAGTCCCGAAAATGAAGGACAACAGCGCATGCCCGAGTGCAGCCTTGCGGAATTCCGGCGTGGTGAAGGTCATGTCGGAGACTTGGTACGTCATACCGATCGTGAACGCCAGATAGGCGAAATCCCAAAAGTTGGGCTTTTCGGTGCCTTCAAAGATGATGCCGCCGTTGACATCGCGGTAATAGAGCTCCGCATACCGCAACATATAGAGGCCATGCACCGTCGTCCAGGAGAGCACGATGCTGAACAACCCGAATCCGATCGTCTCGAAGCTGCGTACATGAGTCGTCAGCATCAACGCGACGGCCCCGATGCTGATCAGGCAAGCCAACAGAACAAAAAAATCGATGGTTGAATATTTGATGTCTTCCTCTTGTGCGATCCTTTCGGTTTCCGTTCCATCATGCGGATGAAAATCCTTCCACAGCAAATACAATAAAATGATAGCAGCGCTGTCCCACCCGATCAAAGGCGCCAGCTCCCAACGCAACAGGAATCCTCCGGCCAGCCCGATGCCCGTACCGACCGATCCGGCAATCAGAAAGCGCGTCCGCTTTTTGCGCATATCCTTTCCGGTTTGCGTTTGATCAGCAAATAACTGGATTCTTTTCTTCATGGCTGTCCGCCCCCTGCTTTTTCGGCCTGACTGTTCTTTCAGATGGTGATTTCGATGACGTTCTTTTCCGGATCGAGGAACATGCTTTCATAGTAGCCGTCCCCCGTCACGCGCGGTTGGCTTTTGCACGTGTACCCCGCTTTGATGAGCCTGTCCGTGAAATAATCGACGTTCTGCTTGTTCCCGACCGAAATGGCCAGATGCGCCCAGCCCAGCATATCGAGGGGATAGCGTTCTTTGACGTCCAGCCTTTTCATAAGCTCCAGACGGGCCCCCCCTTCACGGAAAGTAATAAAATAAGATTGGAAATCCTTTTCAGGATTACGGTATAATTTATTGGCCTTTCCGTCAAAAAAACGAACATAAAAATCGCGCATCAGTTCCAAGTCGTCCACCCACAATGCAACATGTTCAATCTTCATAGTTTTCACGTCCTCTCATCCTGCTTGCCGTAAAAGCGTTTCCTCAAACTGATTTTATCACATCATTGGCGCAGATGCGTTCCCGGAAGCATCCGCTCGATTCCGTTCGCATTCTTGTTTCTCTTCTCCGGAAGTCATTGTGGTTTTCGGCCGCCTTCCCGCTGCGGCCTGTCCGCCCTTAAACGAATGTGTCTTTTTTTCATTTTTTTCAAAGCGTATTCTCAGCATCCACTCAGAATATGATTGACAGACTGATTTGTATTTGATAGTGTGGAATTAACAAAATACGATTCGATGTGATGAAGAGGTCGCGGTTAACAATCAGTAAGGGATTCCCTGAAAGGTGTTGCTGCCGAAATACTCTGTATTGGGGCCAAGGTTGAACAAATCTGGCACTGTCGGACAAAGCCGCCCAGCTTTGTTCGGTGAGCTTCTCACGTTGGGGCAAATTGGTGGACTTCACTATACGGATGCAAAGATTCAGCTTAAGCAACCTGTTTTGAACGACTATGAGACCATTTGCTCATAGTCGTTTTTTGTCTATTTATTAATAAAAAACAGAACCCAGGAGGAAGATAAGCATGGCTATTTTTGAAGGATCAGGCGTTGCCATCGTTACGCCGTTTAAAGATACGGAAAACCAAGAAATCAACTACGAGGTGTTGGAAGAGCTGATCGAGTTCCATATCGCAAACGGCACCGATTCAATCATCATCGCAGGGACAACCGGGGAAGCATCAACTCTGACGGATGAAGAGCAACTTCATCTGATTCGTTTCACTGTCGAAAAAGTCAACGGCCGTATTCCTGTCATCGGCGGGGCCGGAAGCAATGACACGCGCCACGGTGTCGGATTGACGCGCGCTGTAGAGGCCACGGGTGTGGATGCGATCCTCAGCGTCACCCCTTATTACAACAAAACATCCCAAAAAGGCTTGATCGCGCATTACACAGCCATCGCCAACAGTGTGAAAGTTCCGATCGTCCTTTACAATGTGCCGGGCCGAACAGGACAGAATATTACCCCTGAATCGCTGGTGGAGCTTGCCAAAATCGATAACATCGTTTCGTTGAAGGATGCCACTGGCAACTTCAGCCAAGCCGTTGATAACTTGAGTCTTTTGGGCGATCGCCTGGACATCTATTCCGGGAATGACGACACCATCATCCCATTGATGAGCTTAGGCGCAAAAGGCGTCATCTCCGTCCTTGCCAATATTGCACCGAAAGCAACAGCTGAAATGACGCATGCTTTCCTTGATGGCGACATCAAAAAAGCCGCCGCGATGCAAGCCGAGTACAAAGAACTGATCGACTGCCTGTTTGTGGAGCCGAATCCGATTCCTGTAAAAGCAGGAATGCAACTGTTGGGCTTCAATGTCGGACCGATGCGTCTGCCGTTGACGGATGCCGATCAAGCAGTCATTGACCGTTTGGCCGCTGCCATGAAAAAAGTCGGCCTGATCTAGAAACAGAACCAAAAACCGCCATCGGAATTTATATTTCCGGTGGCGGTTTTATGTTTTTCAGAAAAGATGAAGCAAATATTTATTGAGCAATAAAATAATCAGTACAAGAAGCAAAACGATGACGAAACCGATGGCTCGTTTCACATAGAAATCCCTCAACTTCATGGCTATTCCCTTCCTTAACAGCTTAGTAGGATATCCTTTTATTTCACGATTCCGAGCTTTTTGAAATGAGCTTTCGGAAAAGCGTTGATGCCGATTCCGCTCGCATTCATCAGCCTTGTTTTTTCTTTTGCTGCCTGCTCGTCAGGCGCACGACTAAGTTGCGCGGCGCCAGCTTCGACGATAAGAGCGCTCCCTTCAGCAGCATCGTCGGAACGATGATTTTCTTGCGCTTGTACATCTTGTCCAATGCATACTTGACGCAGTATTCAGAAGTGATGCCTTTCAGATTGAATTTCACATCCGCCACTTGGTTGAACTCCGTATCGACCGGACCCGGGCACAGCGAACCGATGTAGACGTTGCTCTTCTTCTCTTCCAACTCTTCAGCAATCGCGGAAGTGAAGCTCGTGACGTAGGCTTTTGTTGCATAATAGGTCGCCATGTAAGGCCCCGCCGGCATCAGTCCGGCAACCGAAGCCACATTCAGGATGTAGCCTTCATCCCTTGCGAGCATATCCGGCAGAAATTTCTTGGTCAGGATATGCACAGCCTTGATGTTGACATCGATCATCTCCAGCTCCTTGGCGAGACTGGTCGCCGTGAACGGGCCGAAATCACCGAAACCGGCACAGTTGATCAGCATGGAAATGTTTTTATCCTTTGTTTCTTCGTACAGACGAAAGCATTCATCCGCTTTCGCCAAGTCCGCTGTGATGATTTCGCTTTTGGTAGGTAATTGTTTGCTGATTTCCACCAGCCGATCCTTCCGCCTCGCGACCAGAATCAGATCGTATCCTTGTTGGCTCAGCTTTTTGGCGAACTCTTGGCCGATGCCCGCACTCGCGCCGGTGATGAGCGCTATCTTGTTTGTCATTATTTTTCCCTCGCATTTCGTCAAATGATTGCTGCCTTTAGCGTATCGCATTTGCGCGCCAAGGGCAATCCTTAGGCTTATTCGTGAAATGACATCAGTATATTTATAGATGAATCGCAAATAAATGTCGTATTATATCATTAAGCAATAATAAAGGAGTGATATTTTGCGCCATCATAATGATTCATATTTCACAGGAACACTTTTGGAGTATTTAGGCATTCTTCTTGTCAGTTTTCTCGCAGGCTTTTTCACTTTCGGGCTGGCTGCACCTTGGGCTTTCTGTTACCGGGAAAGATGGGTCGCCAAGCATACCTACATCGAAGGCCGCCAGTTGCACTTTGTCGGCAAAACTTTTGATCTCTGGCTTGTCTTGCTGAAATGGATTGTCTTCTCAATTTTCACCTTGGGGCTGTACTCTTTTGTTGTGCCGATCCGCTTCCAGCAATGGCGCATCAAAAATACCTATGTGTACGGCTATTGGGACGAATACTACGCGACGGAATGAACATGTCACACTTAAAAATGCGGATGGTGGCCTGATTGTCTGATCAGGGGTCCGCGATCACGGCGGATTTCCCCGCCAAAATGGTTTTGGCGGGGAATATCGTGTTGTCCGCAGACGTTTTTCCCCGCCAAAGTGGTTTCGGCGGGTTTTCTGACTGTGATTCGAACTGATTTCCCCCGCCGAACCGCTTTCGGCGGGTTATTCCCTAACGCTCAGCTCCATCGCGCAAAACTATGCAGATATATACGAAGGCAGTCTCAACATCAAATGAGACTGCCTTTTTTTCGTCATTTCAAACATGCATCCGTTTCTCCAGTTCGCGCCAGATTTCGCCGCCGTGATAGAGCAGGATGATGACGAGGGTCACCGCGCTCATCATGACCGACAGGCTGGCCGGCAACGGCGTCGTTACCCAGTCCAGGGTCAGGAACAAGGCCGGCAGCAGCCCCAGCAAGGCTGCTGTCAAAAGGTACAGCACATAGTCCCTGACGCCCAAATTGACGAGGCGCACTGCGATATATAAGGATACGATCGCGAAACTGCAGATGATCGGCACAGCATAGGTGGTCGACCACCCGCTCCATCCCGACAGATAATCCAAATAGATGCACAGGAGCGACAGCGAGACGATCAGATAAACGATGCCCTTTGCGATGTTCCGCCTTTTCCGGATCAGGATCAGAACGGAAAGCCACATGCTCATGATCCCGAACAGCGCGAGCTGCACATTCTCCATCCGCCCGATCCAGATCAGTTCGATAAGCAGAAAAGCGATGATCAGCACGAAGGAAATCAAAGTCAAATATTTCCAGACGATTTCCTTATTGAACCGCAGTGGAATCTTCGGATAGGGATCCGGCAGCACCGGATCGGCGGCTTCTTCCAATGTCGTTCGGCACAAGGGACATTGTTCCCAGTCTCCCTTGATGGTCGCGTTGCAATGCTGACAGTGTCTCATCACCCTTCCACCTCCAAATCTTCACTGGTGACTTTATTGGCTGCGACGGTGACGGCCACGCCCGCGTCGGTCAAAATCCTGACAAACTGTTCCTGGATCGTTGATTCGACAAAGGGCGAAGTGAAGCTGACCGTCAGATGCTCCCCGTGGCTGATGGCGCAAAATTGCGGCCGGACCGCCGATGTATGGAAATACATCTTCCCGATATAGGCGTCGATCGGCTCAGGAAAAACGACTTTGCCCAAGTTGGAGATCGCGATCGTCAAATTCCGGTTGCTGATGTAGTTGACCAGCTTCAGAACTAAGTCTTTGATCGGCCGGAAGACCATTCGCGTGAAGGGGCTGTACTCGAAGGCGATCAGCGTCCGCAGCTTGTCCTCCAGGCTTTCCGGGGTGATCTGTTGCCGGAACTGTTCCTGGAGTGTGCGGCAGATTCCGGCAATTTCATCGGCTCCCGTTTCATCCGTCCGATAAACCAAACGCGTCGCGCTGAAAAAATTCCGGGCCGAGTTCGACGGGAAAAACTGTCTCAGATTGACTGGAATCGAGACTGCCAATGCGGATCCCGGACGAAAATCGGGACTGGCTTTCCGGACGGCAAGCATGTATACCGCCGTCAGGAACAACGTCAAGGAAGTCTGATTTTCGCGCGCCAACGCCAGCACGGCCTTGACCGGCAGCTCGAGTTCGATGACATGCGGCCGGTTGTCCGGGGTCTTCTTGCCGCGGTACCGATGGACATGGAGCTTCGGCTGATGCTCGCTTTCCTGCGGCAACGCGTTTTTTTGCGCGGAGCTTTTCCCGGTCAGTTGGCTGACTTTCGCGACGGAGCGAATGGCGGATTGCGCCGCATCCGCAAAGCTCTGTTTTTTGTCTTTGCGGAAATAATGCGCAAAACTGTCCTCCAGTTGATGGTTCAAACGGTCATGCGCGGTGGCATCCAGCCCTTTGAAGGCTTCCGGATGGCGCAACATGATATAAGCTTTCAGCAGATCCTCGAAAAACCACAGCGCACCCGTACCATCCGACAAGGCGTGGAACAGTTCCAAATGAACCCGGTTTTGGTTATAGAAGACGCGGAACAGCAATTCTCTTCGGTCGAAATGATAAATCTGTGCGCAAGGCGGCAAGACATCGGCCGTCACCTTCGGCTTCAGATCGCTTTCTTCCAGATAATACCAGAAGAATCCGCGCCGCAGCACACTGTGGTACAGCACATAATTCTCGTAGACTTCATCGAGCGCCTTTTGCAGCAATTGCGGGTCCACCGCATCGTTCAGTTCCGCACTCATGCGGAAGACCTTCGTATCGGTGTTCGTCATGGCCGCCAAAAAGATATTGGAGGCATTGTCCAAACGCACCCATTTTTTCCGATCCACTGCCTTTCCCCCTTTCTTCTTTATTACCAAGCCAGCATGTATACTTGGCTTATGTATTCAGGAATGCATTGATGACCCCGTACGCTTCCACAACCGATTCGGCCGTTTTCGGATAAGTGATGAAACCGTGGACGATGCCGTTCACCCGATGAACTTGCACGTTATTCCCGGCTTCCCGCAAGGCTTCCGCGTAAGCCTCCCCTTCATCCCGTAGCGGATCGAATTCCGCCGTGATCACCAAAGTGTCCGGTTGATTCGACAGGTCTTGCGCCATCAGAGGCGCGACATACTTGTTCTTGCGCAGTTCGGGGTCCGGTTGGTACAGCGCCATGTATTCCTCCATCTTTTTCGCTGTGAGCCCGTAATCCTGTCCGTTCGTGCGGATCGATTCGAACGGCGAAGCTTCCGAATGATCCCAAAAGGTGACGGGGTACAGCAAAATCTGTTTGACCGGGATTGCCTGGCCCCGGTCTCGGAGCAACAACGAGACCGCCGCCGCCAGATTGCCGCCCGCGGAATCGCCAATCAGGATCAGCTCGCTCGCATCGGACAACCCGCTCATTTCCAGATGCTTCAGCAACACTTCCGCCACCCGGTAACAATCGTACAGTCCGGCCGGATACGGATGCTCCGGCGCCAAGCGATAGTCGACCGAATAGACGGTTCTGCCGGTCAGGTCCGCCATATTGATGCAGGCATTCGTGTAGGTTTCGATATCACCGATGACCCATCCGCCGCCATGGAAAAAAAGCAGCGGCTCTTTGTGCAGGCGCTCTTTCGGATAGAAGACACGCACCGGGATATCATGGGATCGGTCTTCCGAATAGATTTTATGGTCCATGATGATGTAGCCCTTTTTCGGTTTTGGAGCCAGCATCTGTTGCACTTTGCGGACCCGGGCATAATCTTCCTGCATATTGATTTTTGGTGATGACATCAATTTGAGCATTAATTTAAAAAACGGATTCATCGTGGCTCCTTTCTCCGGCAGCATAAGCTGTTACGGCTCTTTGTTCCATTATAGCACAGGACCGCAGCAGTCTTGCATAACCGATCATTGAGAAAAGATCCCTTGCGTGATGGGTCTTGCTACTCTTCCGACTTGCAAATCCCACCGCCAGCGTTATACTTGTTATATAACGAACAGGAGGGCGAGGTTTTGGAAAAACCGTTGAACACGTAAAATGGCGATATGCGAGAAAAGCGATAAATAAGAAAGAAGGCACACTTTTATGACAGCAGAACTGCAGCCCTACTTACCGATCCTGATTCCTTTAATTGTGATCCAAATCATCCTGTTGGTCACAGCCTTGACCCACCTGAACAAACACCCAAAAGTAAAAATCGGCAGCAAAACCCTTTGGACCTTCGTCATCGTCTTTCTGAACATCGTCGGACCGGTCCTGTATTTCCTGATCGGAAGGGGCGAGGAGTGATGGACATCCTCACAATCGCCGGATTGGGGAAAGCCTTCGGGAACCAATGCGTCCTGGATGACCTCTCCTTCTCCGTCCCCGAAGGTTCGATCTACGGTTTCATCGGCAAGAACGGTTCCGGAAAAACCACAACCATGAAGATCGTCTTGGGCTTGCTCCAGGCGGATGCCGGCGAAATCACAGTCTGCGGCGAAAAAGTCCTTTACGGCGACACGCGGACCAACCGCTTCATCGGCTACCTGCCGGATGTTCCCGAATTCTACGGCTTCATGACGCCAAAAGAATATCTGCGGCTGTGCGGCGAAATCACCGGCATGCCGACCACGCTCATTCTGAGCAAATCCGAGGAACTGCTGGATTTGGTCGGGCTGGCGGATGCGAAAAAACGCATCGGCACCTTTTCCCGCGGCATGAAGCAGCGGCTCGGGATCGCCCAGGCTTTGCTGAACGAACCACGCCTGCTGATCTGCGACGAACCCACTTCCGCCTTGGATCCGATCGGCCGCAGGGAAATACTCGACATCCTCCTGAAAGTAAAGGAGCGGACAACGGTGCTCTTTTCGACGCATGTCCTTACGGATGTGGAAGCCATCTGTGATCGGGTGGGCATCCTTGATGGCGGAAAGATCGTCCTGACCGGATCGGTAGCGGAATTGAAAAACACCTACTCCAGCCATTCGTGTACGGTCACCTTCCGGACGCCTGCGGATGCCGCTGTCTTCCAAGCCGATCCGCAGTTGGGCGATATGAAGACTTCGTTGCGCGCAAACGACCATTCCGTCACCCTCCCAGCCGCTGACCCGGAACAGACGATGGCGCAGATCATAAGAATTTTGGGCGATACTGGCTTGGTTCCGCTCCGCTTGGAAACGGCCGAACCGAAATTGGAGGATATCTTCCTGGAGGTGATCCGATGAGAGCGTATTTTGCCTTCACAAAGAAAGAACTGACTGAATACACCCGCAACTTCAAGCTATTCCTGGCGATCACCTTGTTTGCGCTCTTCGGCATCATGAACCCATTGACGGCGAAATTTCTGCCCGATCTGCTGGCGAACTTCATGCCGAAAGGGATCACGATCCTGATTGCGGAGCCGACAAACCTCGATTCCTGGATGCAATTCTTCAAGAACGGCACCCAAACCGGCCTTTTCCTTATCGTCATCCTCTTGAGCGGCATGATGGCGAAGGAATACGAAAAAGGAACGCTCATCAACATGGTCACCAAAGGCCTGCCGCGCCGGACCATCCTTTTCGCAAAATTTACAGGCGCTTTGCTGCTGTGGACCGTCAGCTATTGGCTCTGCTTCTTCATCACCTGGGGCTACACGCTCTATTACTTCCCGGACGGCACGACCGAAAATCTTGCCCTGGCCGTCGTCAGCCTCTACCTGTTCGGCATCCTGCTGATTGCGGTGCTGCTGCTCGGGGCGGTTTTGTTCAAAAATGCCTACGGCCCGCTGCTGTTCACGGGAGCATTCCTGATGGTGCTGTTTTTGTGGAATCTGTTCCCAAAAGCTTCGGAGTGGAATCCATTGGTGCTGGCTTCCCGGAACATGGACATGCTGCAGAGGGCGCTGCTTTTAGCGGATCTGCAAAAAGCCTTGCTGACGGCTGCACTGTTGACCGTTTCGGCTCTTTTGGCGGCGGTGAAGATTTTCAAAAAAACCGGATTATAGTCAGAACTGCGCAAAGCCCCAAGGAGTTGGCCTCCTTGGGGCTTTGCGTGGTTCTTGCTGATTTTGTTTTTGGCTTGCGGTTCTGGGTTTTCTGCCGGTTCTGCCGGGTTTTCCGATAACCCGGCAGAACCGGACAACCTCAGATGAACGCCTCGTCAGCGCATCCGCGCAAACAGCAAATACAGGAAATACGGCGCCCCGATCAGGGACACGACGATGCCGGTCGGAAAAGCCGTATCCATCAGCGTGCGGCCGATCGCATCGGCGCTCAAAAGAATGATGCTGCCGATCAGGAGCGCGATCCAGCTGTAGCGTTCATGCCGTTTGCCGACCAATTTTTTGGCGATGTGCGGGGACATCAGACCGATGAAGCCGATGTTGCCCGTAAGCGAGATCGCCGCTGATGCGATGGCAACTGCGCAAAGCAGCAGAATGATTTTTTCGTTGCGGAGCTTCAGACCCAATGCCATAGCGGTCTCCTCGCCCAGCGCCAAAATATTCAGCGTCGGGGCTTTCAGGAAAAGGATACCCATAGCCAGCAGCCACCCGGGCAGGATCGTGTAAACGAACGGCCAGGTGGAACCCCAGATGTTCCCAGACATCCAAGCCGTGATGAAGCTGACATCGGTACGATCAGACGAAGACATCAGCAGGACGATCAGCCCCGAAAAGGCGGAGGAAATCCCCGCTCCGATGACGACCAACTGCAGCGCATGCTGCTTGTGGCTGCGGCTATAGCTGAGCAAATAGACAACCGAGGCCGCCAACAAGGCGCTCACGAACGCGACAAGCGGCAGCAGCGCCGAAAACTGCAAAATACCTTCTCCCGCGAACAGATAGAACAGCGTCACGCCGAGGCCGGCTCCGGAATTGATGCCCAAAAGCCCCGAATCGGCCAGATCGTTGTTGCTGAGCGTCTGCAGGATGATGCCGGCTCCGGCCAGGCAGGCCCCGGCCATCGCCAACACCAAAGCCCGGGGCAAGCGGATCTGGTAAAAGACATAGTTTTCTTTGAAAGCCCCGTTCCCTGCCAACACCTGCACAATGTTGCCTAAGGAAAGCGAGGAATACCCCATGGACAAGGCGGCCAGGAAAGCCGCGACGAACAAAGCGGCACAGAGCACTAATTTTTTCCGATAAGACAGATTCGATTCACTGAACAGCTTTGAGCCCCCCTTTTCTGGCGATCGTCACGTAGAAAGGCACGCCGATCACGGAAACAATCGCCACGACGGGTATTTCGAAGGGACTGGCGACCGTGCGGCCGAAATAATCGGCCAAAATCATGAATGCCCCTCCGACCGTGATGCACAGCGGAATGATTTTGCGGTAATCCTGGCCGACCATTTTGCGCACGACATGCGGGATCATCAGGCCGGTCAGCGCCAGATTGCCGGCGATCGCGACCGCGCTGCCCGCAAGCAGCGTGATCAACAGGATCAGAACGGCCCTGATCAGATTGGTACGTTGCCCCATGCTGATCGCCGTTTCTTCGCCCAGGCTCAGCAGCGTCAATTGCCCGCTGAACACGAGGCTCAAAAGCAGCGCCAGTCCGATGACCGGCGTGATGCTCAAAATGTTCCAATCCACGCCCATCAGGCCGCCGGAAGTCCACATCGAAACGTCCTTGGAGATGCGGAACAAGATCGCGATCCCATCCGCTATCGCCTGGAAAAAGAAGGAGACGGCCGCCCCGATCAGGATCAGGTTCAGGGGCGACTGGCCGCTTCTCGTCGCATTGCTGAGGACATAGACGAACAGCATCGCCAAGCCGGCCCCCACAAAGCAGGCAACCGAGACCAGCAAATAGGAACTCCGCGGAGCCAAGGCGTAGACCACGGCCACGGCAATGTTCGCCCCGGAAGTCAGCCCCAAAAGGCCGGGATCGGCCAGCGGATTCCGCGTCAGCGCCTGCATGATTGCACCCGCAACCGCCAAGGAACTGCCCACGAAAAAGGCTCCCAATACCCGCGGAAAGCGGATCCCCCGCAGGACCGCATAGTAGGAGCCGTCACCCGTACCCGTGATGGCACCGATCAGATCGGACCAATCCGTGTCGGCAGCGCCGGTATACAGCGCCAGGACAGCTGCCGCGATCAACAAGACGACTGTCCCCGCCAGATAGTTTCCGAAGGCGTTTCGTTTCCGTTTACTCACAACAATCGTCCCCTCATTATTCCGCTAAAAAGGATTCCTCGAAGAAGTCCAATTGGTAATCCAACGATAGCGAATCATTGAAATAGAATGTTTCGGCATCCGCCACAAACACGTGGTTGTTCTGCACAGCCGGTATATTTTTGAACCATTCGGCATCCAGGAAGCTCGATTCCGGATCGGTTGTGGCCAGACTCAGGATCAGATAATCCCCGATGTAATCACCGAGCACCTCTTCCGAAATGGCGTAATAGCCGGCATCCAAAGCAGTTTCTTCGACGGTGGCAGGCATTTTCAGGCCCATTTCCTGATAAAGGATTTCCGTGCCGCGCGCCCAGTTGTCGCCGAAAATGTACATCTGTTTCTCGAAGTTTTCGGCAACCGTGACTGTCGCATCCTCGCCGATGGCTGCCTTGATTTCCTCGCCGACAGCCTGCGCTTCCGTTTGGAATTCTTCCACCCAAGCCACGGCTTCTTCTTCCTTATTGACGACTTTACCGATTTCAACGATCTGATCCAGGTAGGAAAGTTCCCCGTATGTGAACAGGACGGTCGGCGCGATTTCTGATAATTGGTCGGCATTCTCGATGTTGTCCAAGCCGATGATCAGATCCGGCCCCAATTCAAGGATTTTTTCCACGTCGGCATTCGACACGACTGCGACGCCGCTGAGCGCTTCGCTGAAGTTCGGGTTGCCGGCTGACCAGGAGTCCACGCCGACGATGTTGACGTCGAAGTTGATGAGGTCGCCTGCATAGGAGGACAGCACCACGACCCGCTCCGGATTTGCCGGAACCGCAATCTCTTCGCCGTCTGTTGTCGTGTAGGTGACCGTTTCGGTTGCGGTGCTCGATTCCTCGGCTGTATCCGTAGCGGAGCAAGCCCCCAAGATCAGGCCGGCACTCAACAGCATTGTCAATGATAGTTTTTTCATGTTCATTCTCCTCTATTTATCAATTCATACCCGATGATGACTGGTTTTTTTGTCTTTTCGTCCGGCTGGATGGTCGGACGGATGTTGAAGATGGACGCGATGTTCGCTTCGGTGACGACTTCCTCCGCCCCGCCTTGGCAGACGACTTTCCCGTCCGCCAGCGCAACGATGTGGTCCGAGTAGAGGGACGCCTGATTGATGTCGTGCAGCACCATCACGATCGTATAGCCTTCCTCTTCGTTCAGTTTCTTCAGCAGTTCCAAAATCTCCAGCTGGTAGCTGATGTCCAAGTACGTCGTCGGTTCATCCAAAAAGATGATGTCGGTCTTTTGCGCCAACGCCATCGCCAACCAGACCCGTTGCCGTTGCCCGCCCGACAGTTCATCGATGTAGCGGTGACGCAGGGCTTCGATTTGGGTCTTCTTGATCGCCCAATCGATGATTTCCTTGTCCTCGCTGCCCAGGCCCCTCAAGCCTTTCCGGTGCGGGAACCGTCCGTACGAGACGATTTCTTCCACCGTGATGCCTGAGAGGTTTTCCTGCCGCTGCAGCAAAATAGCAATCCGTTTAGCCAATTTTTTCGTATCCATCGTGAAGATCGACACGCCGTCCAGCAGAATGTCGCCGTTGGAGCACGTCAGGATGCGCGACATCGCCTTCAGCAAGGTCGACTTGCCGCAGCCATTCGGTCCGATGATCGTCGTGATTTTCTGCGGCGCAATGGCGACTGAGATGTTTTTCACAATGATCTGCTTGTCGTATTTGATTTGCACCTCCTCAACTTTCAGGCTGCACATGCCTTCATTCCCCTTTCTTTATCCTTGCAGGCGCGATCCTTTGTGAATCGCTCTTGACATTTCCGAATAAAAATTATTTAATTGATAATGAGAATCATTCTCAATTATAATTTATTCTATTATCATTCATAACAACCAATTAGTCAACAGAAATTGAGGTGGTCTTTTGAACGAAGTGTATGACGTAACGATAATCGGTGGCGGCCCTTCCGGTCTCTACAGTGCTTTCTACAGTGGTTTGCGCAATCTGAAGACGAAGCTGATCGAGTCGCAGTCCGTCCTCGGCGGCAAAGTCAACCTGTACCCGGACAAAATCTTGTGGGATGTCGGCGGCCTGACGCCCATCACCGGCAAAAAGTTCCTTTCCAATTGCATCACGCAAGGTCTGACGTTCCACCCGACCGTCTGTCTGAATACGGAAATCAGCCAGATCACTAATACTGCCGGCATTTTCGATATCCGCGCCAGCAACGGCGACCACCATTACTCGAAAACGGTGATCCTTGCTTACGGCAGCGGCATCATCACGCCGAACAAATTGGATATCGACGGTGTGGAACGGTTCGAACGGACCAATCTGCATTACATCCCGAACAGTCTGCATGCGTTCCGCAACAAGCAGGTTTTCCTTTCGGGCGGCGGAAACACAGCCATCGAACAGGCGAACGAACTGTTGTCGATCGCAAAGCGTGTGACGCTCGGCTACCGCGGAAATGAACTGCGCGCGCATGAGCATAGCGTGGATGCCTTCCGAAAAAACGGCGGAACGCTGCTGCTGGAAACACAGATCCATTCTTTCCGTGGCAACCATCTCGGTGAAATCGAAGCTGTTTCGTTGTCGGTGGCGGGCGAAGCTCGGACAATCACTGCGGACGCGGTCATCGTCAACCACGGCTTCGCCAGCAAACAAGCGATTGGTTTTGATGAGGCGTTGGGTCTCCGATTCACCGAGCACCATTTCATCGAAGGCAGCCCAGACAGCACGCTGGACTGCTCCGGCATTTTCGCGGCTGGTGATGCGATTTCCTACACGGGCAAAGTCAATCTGCTGGTCGGCGCCTTCCAGGATGCCGTCAACGCCGTGAACAGCGTCAAACAATACCTGAACCCCGCCGCCGAAAAGCAGGCGATGGTGTCCTCGCACAATGAGGCGTTCGCTGAGAAGAACAGACAAGTCAGTCTGTAGATTTATAGATAAGAGAAAGGAGCCGCGGTCCCGTCGGCTCCTTTCTGTTTTATCGGTGGTTATCCGATTCTTACCAGTTATCGGACAACTACAAACTCCTCCGCTCACATTGCCGAAAAAAACAGGGGAAGCGTCATTAACAATGACCCTTCCTCTGCGCTACTGTTCCATTTCAGATTTCGTACTCGACAGCCCGTTTGGCCGCGTCCTCCGTCGCTTCTTTGTACATTTTTCGGGTTTTCTTTTTGCCGACGCCTTCCACCCACCACTGCCAAAAATCGTCGTCCTTGTGATGGGAGATCCCTCCCATCAGGATGCCCCGCTTGTAAACATTATATTCGGTATACTCTTTATTGGTTTTGTCCGATGTCAGCCAAATGATCATCTGCACGCCTTCTCTCGTCCGATTTTGTTGATATGATTACGTTAGTGCTTGAAAATTTCCCTAAAGCAACTCTACTCCAAAAACAAAAAGGTTTCAATAAAAAAATTTTCATTTCACCCCTGGGACTGTGGGCTGGCAAAACGGACAGCCCATTACATTCAGAAATGCATGGCATTAGTGCTATAATGACTGTAGAAATCCCCATTCCACACAAAAGCAGTCCGGTCCGGGTTTCGAAAATATGACGATAAAAGGGGTTTGTATCATGAACAAAGAACAATTCGACATCGTGAAAAATCGCAAAGGTTTCATCGCCGCGTTGGACCAAAGCGGTGGCAGCACCCCAAAAGCATTGGCGTTGTACGGCATCACTGAAGATTCCTATTCCGGCGAAGAGGAGATGTTCGCGCTCGTCCATGAGATGCGCACCCGCATCATCACCTCGCCCGCTTTCAGTTCGGATCACATTTTGGGGGCGATACTGTTCGAGCAGACGATGGACCGCAAAGTCGAAGGTCTGCATACGGCCGACTACCTGTGGGAGAAGAAAGGTGTCGTGCCTTTTTTGAAGGTCGATAAAGGTCTCGATGCGGAGGCGGACGGCGTGCAGCTGATGAAACCGAACCCGGATCTGGATGCCTTGCTGGCGCGCGCCAATGAGCGCCACATCTTCGGCACCAAAATGCGCTCCGTGATCAAATCGGCCAACCGCGAAGGCATCCGGAAAGTCGTCGTCCAACAGTTCGAAGCCGGCAAGCAGATCCTTGCGGCCGGACTGATCCCGATCATCGAACCGGAAGTCGACATCCACAGCGCGGACAAAGCAGAATCGGAAGCGATCCTGAAAGAGGAATTGTTGACGGCACTTGCTGGGCTGGCTTCTGACCAGTTCGTGATGCTGAAGCTTTCGATCCCGACGGTCGATGATTTCTATAAGGAACTGATCGCCCATCCGCAAGTCCTGCGGGTTGTGGCCTTATCCGGCGGGTATTCGCGGGAAGAAGCCAATGAAAAATTGACCCACAATCCCGGATTGATCGCAAGTTTTTCGCGGGCGTTGTCCGAAGGTTTGAGCGCCGGTATGAGCAATGATGAATTCCATGCGAAGTTGGCTGAGTCGATCCAATCCATCTACGACGCGTCTATTGTTTGAAGTTCCTTGCGGAAGCTGGCTCTTTTGTGTGTTCCTGTATAGTGAAAAATGAATACTGCTTGATTATCCGACAACCTGCCGTGTTTGCACGCTCTGGTTGTCGGATTCTTCACGGTTATCGGACAACACGCTGCACAACAACTGCAACACAACAAAAAATCCCTGTCCAACAACGCAATATAAGGCTGTTGGACGGGGATTTCATATTTTATGCATGCTCTGCATTTCGTTTGTGCCAGCTTCTGACGATTGTCGAAAGCGTAAAGCAGATGACGAAGTAAACCAGCGCCAGGAAGGCATAGATCATGAACACTTCGGATGTTTTCGTCACTTTTCCGAGGATGACTTGTCCACTTCTGGTGAATTCCATGATCCCCAGACCGGCAAGGAATGAGGTATCCTTTACGGTTGTGATCACCTGCGACAACAACGAAGGGATGATTTTCTTGAAGGCTTGCGGCAGAACGATGTATCTCAAAGTCTGCATGAACGAGAACCCTTGCGAATGTCCAGCTTCAAACTGTCCTTTCGGAATGGAGTTCAACCCTCCGCGCACAATTTCGGCAACAACGGCCGAGGTGTACAGGAAGAGAGCGAAAGAACCTTTCAGAGTGATCGTGCTGCCCGGAATCAAGAAAGAACAGGAAAGCATCCACAACAATAACGGTGTGTTCCGGAAAAGTTCGATATAAGCACCGGCTAACTTTCCGAAAATCTTTTTCTCATAATTACGCAACAGACCCAATACCGTACCGAAGATGATCGAAAGGATGACGACACCGACCGAAATCAGCAACGCCAATTTCAAACCTTCCATCAGGAACGACACGTTCGCAGGTGTGAAGACTGTTTTGATTGATTCCATCATTCCATCACCTCCGGAAAATCTACTCCGACATTGACTACGACTGAGTCATTGTCTTTCAGCTTCTGCTCGTATTTCCGTGCGAATGTTGCCAGCGGGAAGCACAGCAGGAAGTAAAGCAACCCAGCAACCGCATAAGCAGGTCCGTAATTCAGGCTGTAAGAAGCGTAGGAATCGGCCACATACATCAGGTCGGCTCCGGCGATGATCGCCAATACTGAAGTATTCTTGATCAAGTTGACGGCTTGGTTGGTCAAAGGCGGCAAGATAATTTTGACCATCTGCGGCAGAATTACGTAGCGCATTGTTTGGACATAGTTAAAGCCCTCTGAGTAAGCTGCCTCTTCTTGACCTTTCGGAACAGCGAGGATACCTGCACGAACGACTTCTGCGATGTAAGCGCCGTGGTAGATTCCCACGCCGACTACTCCGATCGTGAATTCACTCAAGACCACACCGGCCATGGCAAGTCCGTTGTACATGAAAAAGATTTGGATGACCAACGGGATATTCTGAAACATTTCCACGTATATTCTGGCAACAGCACGAGGCAGTCGGCTTTTTGCCGTGGACATGGTTCCCACGACTACCCCGATGACCAAAGCCAGTAATAACGCCAACACAGCGACTTGGAGCGTACGGATAAATCCGGCTCCAATGTCGCTGCTGTTTTCAAGAAGGCTTTCCCAACGCCAGAGAGCGAATGGATTGGAGCTTCTCATTATTCGCCCAATCCCCACTCAGTAATCATTGCATCAAGAGTGCCGTCTTCTCTCCATGCATTGATTGAATCATTCACGAATGCTGCTAATTCAGTGTTGGATTTCTTCGTTGCAACACCATAGTCTTGTGTAGCGAAGCGGTCTTTCAGGATTTGCGTTGAATCATCCAAGTAACCAGCCAAGATAGATCTGTCCACGCTGAATGCATCCACACGTCCGGAATCCAAAGCAGCTTTGATTTCAGGATAAGTAGCGAATTCAGAATACTTCAAAGTGATGCCGTATTGTTCAGCTTCGGCATTGATTGCATCAGCAGTTGTTGAGCTTTGTGCAACCCCGATTGTAGCGCCGTCCATGTCAGACAAACCTTTGTAACCTTTGTCTTTCTTGACCAAAAGGCCGACTGCATCCACATAATACGCATCGGAGAAGTTGTATGTTTCTTTACGTTCTTCGGTAACCGTGAACGTTGCAATAACCATATCGACTTCGCCGTTATCCAATAGAGGACCACGCGTTTTTGCCGTTACCGGAACCAATTCGATCGCTTCTGCGTCGCCAAGGATCTCTTCAGCCAGTTTCTTCGCGATGTCGATTTCAAACCCTTCGATTTCATTCGTTTCTGTATTTCTCAAACCGAAGTTCGGTACATCTTCTTTTACGCCGACTTTCAATACGCCTGCATCTTTGATGGACTCCACAGTCACTTGACCGGAAGCGTCCGTTGCGGAACCAGCCGCAGAATCTGCTGTATCCGATGCATCATTTCCGCAAGCTCCCAAGAACAATGCAGCTGATAAACATAATGAAACCAATAGATTTTTCTTTTTCATACCCAATTCCTCCTAATTAATGTTGTATTCCGATAAGTTCGGTTATCTCAAAATTTTACCCAAGAATGCTTTGGTCCGCTCATTTGTCGGATTTTCGAAGAAATGCTCCGGAGTGCCTTCCTCTATGATCATGCCGTCAGCCATAAAGATGACGCGGTCAGCGACTTGTCTCGCGAAGCCCATCTCATGCGTCACGACGACCATCGTGATGTTCATGCTGGAAAGCTTGATCATGACATCCAATACTTCCTGGACAGTTTCAGGGTCCAACGCGGAAGTCGGTTCATCGAAAAGGATGATTTTCTTCTGGGAGCAAAGCGCTCGTGCGATTGCCACCCTTTGCTGTTGTCCGCCTGAAAGCGTTGAAGGATAGACATTCGCCTTTTCGCGCAAACCAACGATATCCAAATATTCGTAAGCCATTTCTTCCGCTTCTTTTTTGGATTTGCCTTGCAGCTTCATCGGTCCGATTGTCAGGTTCCCTAACACGGTCATATGTGGATACAGATTAAATTGTTGAAAAACCATTGCAGAGGAATGGCGCACAATATCCAACTTATTTTTGGCTGTGACTTCTTTGCCATCGATAAAAACTTTTCCGTCTGTAGGTTCTTCGAGGAAATTCATACAACGGACGGTCGTACTCTTACCGGAACCGGAAGGCCCGATGATGACCACTTTTTCCCCTTCGGCAACTTCCAGGTTGATATCCTTCAACACATGGTTTGCGCCGAAATACTTATTTACGTGCTCTAACTTAATCAATTTTGCCTCAACCCCTTTTGTGCTCATCTTCATACTACTATTTTTACAAGAGCATGGATTGGATCCTTATCAGGAAAGGACCTCTTCTTATATTTATAACGTTAAGCAAAATTATAATGAAAGCAATATTAAAAATCAATTAAAACTTTCCGTGATTATGTCAGAATTTATCACATGAATTCCAAATTAACAAGCTTGAAAGGTCAAAATAACTATTTTTTGGGCCTGTTTTATGAGAAATCCTTCCACAGAAATTTCTTTCATGCAGACAAAATCGTGTAAATGAAGCGCATTGAGACCAAAAGCATCATTTACCTCAAATTGTCTGACAAACAATTTATTGCCATTTCTCATTTCATTTCCCCATTCTTTCTTAGATAAGGCCGAATGGGTACAATTCAGTGTATCTTTCTGCCGTTTTTTGATAAAATGACTTGGTATTAAAATTCCATGATAAAGGGGTATTTACTTTGCCAGAAAAACATAATAAAATCCTTTCCTCAAAAAATTGGGCACCGCATACGCACCAAGCGCTTAACGCAGTCATCGCCGCTTACGGGAACCAAAACAGTTCCTACGATCCGGCTGATCCGCCTTACGTTGTCTTTGATTTCGACAATACTTCCGCCATCATGGATATAGAGGATACTTTGATGCTGTATATGTTGTTGCATTTGGATTATCGCTTGACGCCCGATCAGTTCCACGCGGTCTTGACTGACGGCCTCGAGAATGTCGGTGCAACAGAGGCAACGCTCCTCGATAAGACCAATCCGCTTGCCACTATCGGCAACATCGCTGCCGACATCAAAGTTGCCTATGCGTGGTTGTATGCTCATTATGAAGGTTTCCTGCAAGGCGGGACTTTATCGTTGGAGGAAGCCAAAAAGTCTCCTTATTATCTGGAATTCGCCGCCAAAATCCGCCTGTTCTACACAGTCATCAACGGCGACTTCAAAAGAAAAGCCGGCTATCCTTGGATGACTTATCTTTTCGCGCAACGCACAAGCGAAGATTTGCGCCAACTGGCCTACCAATCCATCTCCTACTGGCTGCAGTACGGCAAATTTGAGCGCGTGGTTTTGACGAGCCCGGCTGATTTGCCGAGCCAGGCCGGCGTCATCGTGTCGCATTACGATACCGGTTTGGCGTTCCCGACCGAATTGACGGAACTTTACCACGTCCTGAAGGCGAACGGCATCGTCGTCTACGTTATTTCGGCTTCGCCGGTGGATGTCGTCCAGGTCGCCGCGACCCATCCGGACTTCGGCTACGGTCTGGATGATGCGCACGTCATCGGCATGTATTACAACAAGGATGAACACGGCCTGATCCAGCCTTCCATGCAGGCGGGCAAAAACATCACCAAAGGCCCCGGCAAAACAGCTGTCATCACCGAACAACTGATGCCGAAACACAACGAAAAACAGCCGCTGATGCTCTTCGGGGACAGCACCGGCGACTACGATATGATGATGGAGCTGCAGGAAACGAAGCTTTGCGTCCTGTTCAACCGTTACATGAAAGATGACACTCAAAAATTGGCGCGCGAAGCTTTCCGCACAATCGACGACGCGAACCCGCGCGTCGTTCTGCAGGGACGCGACGAAAACAAAGGCATGCTGCGCCCTTCCGAAAAGACCATCCTCTTGGGAACACAGGAAGAAGTACTGATCCACGAAGCATAAGAAAAAGAAGCCTCCGCTAAGGTTTAAACTTGCGGGGGCTTCTTTAGCTTACAAGATGATGCGTGATTCGAATTTTTGTTGGCAGGTAGGACATTTGACCGTCTTTTTGCCGCGTTTGACAGGCAATCGCAAAGTCGTTTTGCAGTTCGGGCATTTGCGGAATCGGGCAACTTTCATCTCCTTGAACCTTCTGAACAGCAGCTTCAGCTTTTTCTGTTGCGGCTGCCACCATTTCAGGAATTTGCGGTTTTCCTCTGCGCGCTTGTATGTTTTTTTCGAATAGACCCGGAACAACGCCCAGAAAATCAGGAGTTGCGCCATGAAAACCAACACACCAAAGTTTATCGTCGCCCCCAAGAAGTACAGTACCATCCCCGTGATGATCAACGCGTTGTAAAGTTGATCCGCGCCGTATCTCCCGCGCATAAAATTCATTACTTTTCTTTTCAATTTATCCAATCGGCTATCCCCTTATCGCTTTGCTATCGTTTCATTATAGCATATCGCACGGGGCGCAATGATTAAGAATATTTGAAACCGCTCGGATCGGCGCTGCGGGCAGTTCCGAAGCGGCAAGCGCTGTGATACTATGATACAATGAAGGCAACGATTGTAAATGAACGGAGGTGCATCAGTGGGAATACGCGATTTTTTCAAAAAACGGCCAAAAGAGGCGGTCAATCCGGTCGCCGATTCATCGGGAGAGGCGCTTGGAGGTGTCGGCCGCATTCTTTTTCGGACGCGCTGGAAAGGCAGCATGCTGTCCGAAGACGCCAGCCTTGTCGAGAAGGTTGCGGAGCGCATCATCCAGGAAGACCCCTTCTGCAAACCGTTCGCTGGGCTCGAAAATGAAGAGATTGCCCGAAAAAAACGGCGGATATATGAATACGAACAAGTCACAACGGTGAACGTGGCCATCAAAGACGGCAACTTGATCATTGAAGGCTTGTCACTAGGGAAACTTCCTGCCGAGCAGTGGAACGAAATAAGCCCCTATTACGGCAAGAATGATTTCACGGCGTTCGTCTATGTCACCGGCGGCCGCTACAAAGCCTATTCGGTTGCTTCGGATACCGTCGAAACAGCCTATACACCGTACGATCTGGACATTTTTATCCAGTTTGAATGAAGCAAAGCAAACACCCCACCATCGCGTCATTGCGATGATGGGGTGTTTTTTCAGCAGGCCAGTTCTTCCCGCCACCCGTTCTTCAGTTGCCGCATATAATAGAAGGAAGCCGCCAGGACGAAGCAGCGCGCAGCCAATTCGCCTATCCAAAAAGCGGCAGTGGAATACGGTGCAATCAGGGCATAAGTGGATAGCAGCTTCACCGCCAGATCGCCGACATTGCAGATCAAATATTCCTTCATCTTCAGAGCGCTGCGCAAAATGCTCTCATTCATGAATTTGAAGACGCTCAAAAGTTGGATGAACAGATAGCTGTCCAGATAGGCCCTGAAAAAAGAAAAAGCGAGTGCATGAGAGTCAGCATCGAAAAAGATATTGGCCAGCGCGGCTGGAGCCATTTTGAAGATCGCCCCCGTCAAAAGCGCATAGAGGAGTGCGGTTTTGACGAGAAATCCATAAGCTGTCTGCAGATCCTCAAATCTTTTTCCGGAAATCAGCTGGGCTGAAAAAATGGTCAAGGTCTGGGCCAACCCGACGATGACTATCCGGGAAATCATCATGACCTTAGTGATCGCCACGAAGCCGATGATGACTTCATTCCCGAAAGGATTCACAAGAGCCTGCACGATGACTGAAGAGAACGTCACAACGAACTGCTGGAAAATCACCGGCAGCGCGATGGCAGCCATCTCATTGAGGTGCCGCGGCTTGAAGCTGGGCCGCAGCGTGTAGTGGGGATTCGTCTTCATTTTTTTGTGGAGTGCCTTCAGGCTGAACAGCATGCACAACGCTTGGGCCAGGACAGTCGCCAAAGCGGACCCCGCCACACCCAGATGCAGGACAGCGATAAAAAACAGGTTCAGCGCCAGATTCAAAATCGAGGAGGCAAGCATCAGCTGAAAGCTTTTGTTGGCTTCACCCAATGAGATCAGCATCGCCCTGGAAATGTCAAAAAGGTAAATGAATGGGATGCCCAAAATATATATTTTCGCATAAGTTTCCGCAAAAGCCATCAGTTCAGCCGGCAAATGGATCACGCGGAACATACCAGCTGTATTCAGCAAACCGAGGGCGGCGACGAGCACCCCGATGAGGAAACCGAAAGACAGAATGGAAACACTGGCTTCCGCCAAGTTTTTGGTTTCCTGATTCCCGATGTATCTGGATATGATGATTTCGACCGCAAGTTCGATCCCGCCCGATATGACGATGAAAAGCATGACGACGCTGGTCGCATTGCCGACCGCAGCCAATTCCTCGGCACCCAAATATTTCCCGATGATGACCATATCGATCACGCCGTACAGTTGCTGGACGAACAGACTGCTGATGACCGGGACCGCAAAAGAAAGGAGTCTGCGCTCGAGTTGCCGCTTCTTGTTATTTTCCACCTTGACTAACCTCCATAATGTTGATACAACAGTTATAAAGTATCCCCTAAGGTCATAGTCAAGAGGAGTTTTGAAATGAATAAAATCAATGAATTGAGCACGGGTGATTTTGCTGCATTATGCCAAATCACGAAAAAGACTTTGTTCCATTACGACAAAATCGATCTGCTCAAGCCTATCCGCGTCGACGAAAATGGCTATCGGGTCTACGCGCTTGACCAATGCGACAAGGTGAGCACGATCAAACTGTTCCAAAAAATCGGCATGTCTTTGCAGGATATCCAAGATTTTTTTCAGATGAACGATATGTCGCGCAAAACGGATTTTCTGCTGCAGCAAAAGGCGACCGCCCTCGCAAAAATCAACGAGCTCACCGCTATCAGCAAAGGGATCGATTTTATGGTCACCCGCTTCGCTCATTTCCGTGAAATCGGAGTGGATCATTTCTTTGAAGAAACTTTGCTGCAGCCCGAGCCTTATTTCCTCACCAAAAAAAGCGCGAGCGCGCACCAGTCAGTAAGCGCCATGAATTATGGCTATCAGTACGGCGTCATCATCGACCGTGAGGAGTTGCAGAAGCCGCTCCCCGACTTCAGCTGCATTTTTCAGCGGACATCCTTGGAGAACTGCAATTTCCTCAAACCCGCGGGCCAGTACCGATGTGTTTACAAATTGCTGAGGAATGATCAGATGCTCCGCATCGTGCCCGAAATCGTCGAGGCGATCGGACTGCCGGAAACCGCCGGACCGCTCTTTCACGAAGACTTCTGCAGCGATATCGCGGGGTTCGACAACCAATTCGTGGTGAAGTTCTCGATCCGGATCGCTTCTGATCCAAACGAAGCAGCATTCGAAAAATAGAAAGACAGGGGCTGCCTCAAAAATTCGAGGCAGCCCCTGTCTTTCTCAGATCATATCAATTATTTTGCTGCTTTGCGGCGTTCTGACAAGATCGCCACGTTTTCTGCTACTTTTTCTTTGGTCAGCGGATAGATGAACCATAGGCATAGTGCAACGCCAGTGTAGCCGATGGCAGGAACGATTGTAGCCACATCGTAGATTTTATCAAGGACAGCTTGGTCTTGGGTTGCAGCCGCTGAAGCATAACCGATAGCTGTCAGAGCAAATCCGCCCAAACCGCCAGCCAATGCTTGGCCAAGTTTTCTTGAGAAGGAGTAGACGGCATATACTGTACCGCTGTCGGCGTTACCGGTTTTGACTTCTTGATAGTCGATGATGTCCGTGATGAAAGCCCAAATGACGATATTGAAGTAGTTCATTCCCAAGCTCGCAAGGAATGCCATCGGCAAGAACAGCATTACATTGTCTGTATGGATGAAGTACAGGATTGCGTAGACGATAGCCGAGAAGAACAATGCGACAGTCGCTGATTCTTTTTTACCGAAACGGGAAGCGATTTTGTTTGCGAAAGGCGCAAGCATCAAGGTTCCGACTGTACCCAAAATACCGGCTACAGCCAATGTTTTCGAGCTCTTGAAGTAATCGGCGTAAAGGTAAGCGTTCATCGTGTTCACCAACAGCATGGACAACAACAGGAAGATTGCCGCTGCGATGATGCCGCCCAGTGCGCGGTTTGTCGACAAGCCTTTGACAAGAACAGCCATTTCTTTTCCGAATGATTGTTTTTCAGATTCCGCTTTTTGCGGAATCTGTACACGCTCGATTGTGAAGTGGTAGCAGAACTGATAAAGCGCAAAAGCCAACACTGCAAAGATTGCGGCAATGATCGTGAAGCGCTCCGGAATGACGACTTGGGCACCGGTTGCATCGGTTTTGTAGACGAACAAAGGAACAAAGAAGGAAATGAAGATGCTGGCAATGCTGGCTCCCATGCTGCGGAACACAGAAAGTGAAGCACGATCTTCAGGCTTCTCGCTGATGACGGATGCCATCGATCCATAAGGGATGTTGATCGCTGTGTAGCAGATGCTTCCCCAGAACAGATAAGTCACAAAGATGTAGACGATTTTTGCAGTCATCGACCAGTTCTGAACGACTGACAAGAACATCAGGAAACCGGCAATAACAGCGAATGGCGCTACGCGTTTGATCCATACTCTGAATCGGCCGTCTTTCGATGGTTTCAAGGTATCAACCAGACGTCCCATCCCCATATCCGTGAACGCATCCACAACCCGTGCGGACAAGAACAATGTACCTACAACTGCTCCGCTGATTCCCAATACTTTTGTGTAGAACAACATCAAGAAAGAACTTGAGAAGATGAAGAACAAATCATTTGCGAGATCCCCCGCCATATAGGCTAGCTTGTCGATCAGACCGAATTCCCTTACATTTTTCTTGTCATCGGTTACATTTTGTACTTTATTTGCGCTTGCGTGTTGCATTTTTATGACCCCTTTTCTTATATTGATAAAACGACGCCGAAGCAGTTGATAAAATGGACAATAGCTATATCACAATGAGATACTCGGTTGCGATTAAAAAATAATAAACGTTTTCAATTGAGACGCCGTAACATTTACACACAGAATATACCACGCATTTTTTCCGCTTACAACGGAATTATTATTAACAATTTGTGAACGTTTTTCAGAATATCTGTCCGATTCTTGTTCCGCCAATGATGTAAACGATAACAAAAAGGCGGACTATTCGCATGTTAACGTGGATAGTCCGCCTGAAAATTAATGTTGTATTTTGCGTTTCGTCATAATTGTTTCATTCCCCATCACCAGCACGTTGGTCAACACAAACGCCAGGATGAAAGTTGCGATGCCGATCACCACATACATCGTCAACTGGTACGGGTCATAGATATACATCAGCGGTGACAACAATACCGCCAATCGGTAACTGTTCGCCTGGATCCCCAACAGCGACAGTGCCATGCCTCCAAGAGCGGAACTCGCCAACATCACGCCATAGAAGACAACGCTGAACTTACTCGAAACCTACTCGAAACTTCGATATCATATTCACTGTATTCTCACTAAAATACATTTTAATAACTCTACAAATTCCCTGTGAACTACCCCAACTTAGATTATCCTTGCAGATGTACTCTAGAAGCGGGAGCTTCCTACGAACACCTCCCATGCCTGCGTATGTCTTTACGGACAGAGGGAATGGTTAGTTAGTAGGTTCATAATTATTCTCTAGGTTTACAGAAGAAGGTAATGCACTAAAACTATGAATTTCTAATCGATCATCAAACATTTTAATCCGCAAATACGGCACGTTCTGCAACACCCATTTGACTGATCCGAGAGTTTTATATAATTTTTTATATATTCTATTGACGCTTATATTCCGTAAGCGTATAATTGCTTGTATAGGAAATGTGAAACAAAACACAATATCAGCCCCACTCTTCGTTGTCGTCATCCCAGCCACTTCGATCATTATGGAGGGAAACATGAATATCGAACGATTTATTGAGGCCCGCAAGGCGTTGAACCTGTCGCAAATGGAGCTGGCCGAGGGCATCTGCACCCAAGCGACATTGAGCCGCTTCGAGAACAATGGGCAAGTCCCGAACCTGAAGATCCTGATCAAGCTGTGCAATCGGCTGAACTTGCCTCTTGGGGAATTGTTCCCCAAAGTGGGCGTCAAACATACCGAAACAACCGAAAAAATGAACCAAGCAGAGTTCTTTCTGATCACGAGCGAATACGCACAAGCTGCCGCCCTGCTCAAGAGCATCCCCGTCAGCGAAATCGAGGAAACCCCGTTGGCGCTGCGTTTCCATTACCTGAACGGGTTCATCATGATTGCGCAACAAGTCCCGGTGACGGATATTTTGTTCACTTTCGACCAGATTTTGTTGGCGGATGACGGAGCCGAGACGGAAATTTATCGCCTGTTGGCCTACACAGGCGTCGGCATGGTCTACAGCCGTGAAAAAAATCCGGAAAAGGCCGAGTTCTATTTCAGCAAAGTGCTCGAAAGCATCTATGCTTACCCGATCCGGACGACTGAGGACATCTGGCGCGTGCTGAATATTGTTTTCCAAAGCGGCACCTTCTATTCCCAGATCGATGAGATCGAATTGAGCAACGCCCTGCTTTCTTATGCTGTCTCCATTTGTTCAGACAATCACGTGACATACTATCTCGCCCGCGCCGCCATCCAGTTGGCCAAGAACGCCATTCTCCAAAAACAACCGGAGCAAGTTGTCCTTGAATTGATCCATGATGCAAGGGCGTATTCGAAAATCAACAGAAACACGATCGCATTGAAAGAGCTGGCACAATTGGAAGAAGAAATCCTGTCCGGAAATCCCGAGCTGGATTAAACGGTCTGAACGAAAGGTGGTGCAAATCGATGCAACAAAAAAGAACCTCTGTCCGTTTGATGGGGACAATCATCGACCTTATGGTGGAGCACGACTTCCCGGATGCCATTCTGGAGGAAGCCACTAAAAGGCTGAAAATATATGAACAGCGTTTCAGCGCCAATGATCCGACGTCGGAGCTGATGCAGATCAATCACTTGGCGGGCAAGGCCCCTCTTGCTGTGCATCCAGAGCTTTTCGACTTGATCAAGCTCGGTAAACACCACAGCACCTCACCCGGCAGCCGCCTGAATATCGCAATCGGCCCTTTGGTGCAGACGTGGCGGATCGGATTCGGGGATGCGAAAGTCCCGGACGACGAAGAAATCCAGCGGCTGCTCCATGTCACTGACCCAAATAAGATACTGCTTTCCGAACCGGACCGGACTGTTTTACTGCAGGAAGAAGGCATGTCCATCGATTTGGGGGCCTTGGCGAAAGGCTACATCGCCGATCTGCTGACGGCATACTTCAAGGAAGCCGGCGTCGCTTCCGCGCTCATCAATTTGGGCGGAAATGTCGTCGTGTTCGGCCCCTCCCAGCGTCAGGAAGAACCCTACTGGCGCATCGGCATCCAGAATCCGACGCTCCCGCGCGCGCATTACAGCGCGGTATTGAAGCTCCTGGACCAATCGGCCGTCACATCCGGCATCTATGAACGGCGGCTCGAATCAAAAGGCAGGCACTATCACCATATCCTCGATCCCAAGACCGGCTGCCCGGCTGAAACGGATGTCATCAGCCTGACCATTGTTTCCGATGCCTCCGTCGATGGGGAAATCTGGACGACCCGGCTGTTCGGGCAATCTTCCGAAGCCATTCTGGCAACCTTGGACCGCTCGGAAACAATCGAGGGCATCCTGATCACGCAAGACGGAAGCCTCACCTGTTCCAAAGGCCTGGAAAACAGACTGCAACGCAAAGAAGCGACCTTATCACGTGTTTGAATGATTTTAAAAAAACTAAATTTGGAAGGAAGTATTCAAATGAACAAATTAATCGGCCTCGTCGGCACCAACTCGGATTTCTCCACCAACCGCAAGCTGCTGCAATACATCCAAAAACATTTCGCGGACAAGGCGGAAATCGAAATCGTCGAAATCAAGGATCTTCCCATCTTCGACAAACCCGCAAATATGCAGGTGCCAGACTCGGCGAAAGCCTTGGCGGCCAAAATCGAAGCAGCGGACGGCGTCATCATCAGCACGCCCGAATACGACCATGCCGTTCCCGCTTCCCTGATGAGCGCCTTGAGTTGGCTGTCCTACGGCATTTACCCGTTCGTTGATAAGCCCGTCATGATCACCGGCGCTTCCTACGGTGTGCTCGGGTCCTCGAGGGCGCAAGCGCATCTGCGTCAGATTTTGGATGCGCCTGAATTGAAAGCCCGCATCATGCCGAGCTCCGAATTCCTGCTCAGCCACTCCCTGCAGGCGTTCGATGCGGACAACAACCTGAAGAATCCGGATCAGGTCCAGGAATTGGAAGGCTTGTTCGAGGACTTCCTGTCGTTCATCAACATCATGAAACTACTGTCGCACACCCATGCCGCTCACGTTAAAGCAGCTGAGAACTTTTCCTGGGAAAATAATTAAAGAACGGAGACAACCATTATGAAATTAGTCGGTATTGTAGGATCCAACGCGGAAGTTTCATATAACCGCATCCTTTTGAAATACATCAAAAAACACTTCAGTAACTTGTTTGAGCTGGAGATTTTGGAAATAAAGGACATCCCTTTATTCAATCAGAGCGATGACCAAACCAACAGCGCGCCTGTCCAAAAGCTGAGCCAAAAAATCCTCCAGGCGGACGGCGTCATCATCGCCACTCCCGAGCATAACCACACGATACCTGCCAGCCTGAAGAGCGTGTTGGAGTGGCTGTCGTTCAAAATCCATCCATTGGAAAACAAGCCGGTCATGATTGTTGGGGCATCCTACTATGACCAAGGTTCTTCCCGTGCCCAACTGCACTTGCGCCAGATTCTCGATGCGCCGGGCGTCAACGCCATCGTCCTTCCCGGCAATGAGTTTCTGCTGGGCAAAGTCAAAGAAGCCTTCGATGAGCAGGAAAACCTGAAAGAAAAACGCACGGTCGACTTCCTCGGCAGCTGCCTTGAGAAATTCGTCCAGTTCATCACGCTGGTCTCCGCTGTCGAGGGACCGAAAAAACCGGTGCTCGAACCGGAAGACCTTTACGCAACCGGTAAGATCGCAACCACTATCGAAGGCGTCGATAAAGAAGCCGACGACTGGTTGGAACAGGCTGCTGCGCTTGTCGGCGCAGTGGAAGGCAATACCTACGTCAAACTCGACCGCGGCCTCCTGACCGTGGATCAGCTCAACTACTTCCTGGCTTCGATGCCGATGGAATTGACTTACGCCGACAGCAACAACCAATTCCTGTACTACAATTATACGAAGCCGGCATCAGAAATGCTCGCTGCCCGCGTGCCTGGCCAGGTCGGCAACCCCCTTTCCAAATGCCACCCGGAAAAAGTCCACAAAGGCGTGGAATGGGTGCTGCAACAATTGCGTTCCGGCACCATGGATGCCTTCCGCGTCAACGTGCCGACGCACGGCCCGGACAAATACGTCGTGCACAATTACCAGGCATTGCATGACAAAGACGGCAATTACATGGGAGTCAACGAATACATCCTCGACTTCAAACCGATCGTCGACTGGTATCTGGCCCAAACCGGCCAAAAACTCATTGGCGACGTCGACGCCGTTTCCAGCGCCACCGTCAAAGATTACCATGGCGATGACGTGGATGCAGGGACGAGCGCTTCCGTAAAGGGATAAGCAACAAATCAGTTTTTCGGAAAACAGAACAGTAAAATTCACAAATCGAGTAGGAGGAGCCAACAGGCTCCGACCTCTCACACCACCGTGCGTACGGTTCCGTACACGGCGGTTCAATATCTTAAGTAAGCAGACTCTACCAGATGGCTTAATGGCGTTAGGCCCCATTGGTGGAGTCTTTTCGTTGTAAGAGCCCGATGAACTTCAGGCGTTTTGGAAAGCCTCCAGTATTTCTTTCTGGAGAACCCGATGCGCTTGGCGCTGTCTTTATCGAGACCAAGCTTGATTAGTCTGTTAATCTTCGTGCGTGTCCTTTTCCAACGTTTGAGGATAAGTTGTCTGATTCTGCGGTTCAGCCATTGTTCTGTCCTTCGGATGAATTTCTTAATAAATCCTA
>NZ_FNYT01000036.1 GCF_900109135.1 Trichococcus ilyis
AGGGTTCATTAAAACCTTTATCCGAAGGATAGAACAATGGCTGCATCGCAGAATCAGACAACTTATTCTTAAACGATGGAAAAGCTCACGTACGAAGATTGACAGACTATCCAAGCTTGGTCTCGATAAAGATAGCGCAAAGCGCGTCGGATTCTCCAGAAAGAAACACTGGAGGCTCTCCAAAACGCCCGAAGTTCATCGGGCACTTACGACGAAAAGACTCCACCATTGGGGCTTAATTTCATTAAGCCTCCTGGCAGAGTCTGCTTACTCAAGGTACTGAACCGCCGTGTACGGAACCGTACGCACGGTGGTGTGAGAGGACGGTAGATGAACTAATCATCTACCTCCTACTCGATTTTGGAGTCTATTGCATCGCGAACAACCGAGAGATCCCGCGACTGTCGACTGGTCAGCGGTCGCAACCGTCACAATACCCGACACCAATCTATTTTAGGCACGAAATAAGAATGGGACCGGTTCATTTAACGCAATGAACAGACCCCTTTAAGAAGAGAAGGAACAGTCAGCCGCGGAGGTGATTGTTCCTTCTCTTTAATTATTTTCTGAAGATGCTTTCGACAGGGAATTGCCATTCCATTTTTTTAAAGAACAATCGCGGAGGCTGTCAGAATTTTTTTTCTTTTCTGTATGCTAAGGGTGTTATTCCTGTAACTTTTTTAAAAATTGCCTGAAAATAGCTTTGGTTCGAAAAAGCCAAAGATTCAGAAATATCTGAAAGGGACATGGATGTAAATGCAAGGAGCTTTTGGGCTTCTTGAATTTTTTTTTGATTGATAAAGTTTGGAAGATTGATTCCTGTGACTTTTTTGAATTTTGAGGATAGATATTCAGGAGAAAGGCCGACTTCTTCGGCAATCATCGTAACCGTAATTTTAGCGTGACAATTTTCCGTAATGTAATCGATACTCTTATTGATCACATCTTCACCCGTTTTAATAGCTTGTTCGTTTTTGACGCGCATACAGTAGTCTTTTACCATTGAAAGCGTCAAAGTGCTTAAACTATCTATATTCGTGCACAGCTCTAGTTGTTGCACATAGAATCGACCCAGTTTGTAACACGTGCCGGGATTCAGGCTGCCGGCAATAGCTGCCCTGAGTGCCAGAGAATTTAAGATTATGGATGAATTTTTGAAGTGCCTTAAAGAATCAGGCCCTAGTTTACCGAAATTGTAGGAAAAATCCGTCAGCATCTTATTTAGTTGATCAACCGCGCCAGTTTTAATTAAATATGAAATTTGCTCTTCATAGTTGGTGAGTGATTGATGGGAAGTTATTTCATTAAGATAAATTTCTTCTTCACCAAGATGAATCAATTGTTGCTGTGCTTTTTTCAGTATATTCTTTTCTTCAATTCCTTTTGTCAATAACTGTTGAGTCGATACGATTTCTTGGTTGAGCAGACAACTGGCTACACTGAGTGCGTTAAGGAATTTTCCCATCGGGACGATGGAGCAGGTTCTTAGATATTCCTGCAACTCTTTTTTTTGTTCTGGCGTCATCTTCGATTCGGTTCTGCTGATAATCCTTTCGATATCTTTATCAGAAATGACGCCTATAACACTTGGTCCGATAAACAACAATTTGTCATCATATTTGCTTCTTATATAACCAAAAATCAAGAAATTCTCAGTAATGAAATAATTTACGTTGGATTCAATTTTATTGAAAATCGTTAAATTAGGTGTGAGCAGATCGATGTTTACTAATATTGGTGAACTACAGTATATCTTTTCACTGTGGTCATAAACGGTATAAGGTACCTGATAGGTTTCCGCTTCCAATTCACAAAAATGCAGAAGCAATTCTAAATCCATATTTTTTTCCTCCGAAGATATATTTATCATTGGATTTTATAATAAATGTCCGAAAATAGCAAGAATGCGCTTTCTTGTTGTGATATTCTTTAATACATGTTGAGGGGTATTCACGATCACTTATACTTCCGAAAGGGGTATCATTCAGTCCTCATACTGAGAACCAATGAATTTACTAGAAAAAAGAGGGACCATTATGACAATTAGAGCAGTTCAACAATTTCAGTTGCGGCAAGAGCTTGGTACAGAAGCAAAAGCGAAAAAAGCATTGCAGGCTATGAAAGATGCAGGTTACGAAGGTATTGAGCTGAATGGCTTTATGATTCATAAAATGTCTTTTGGAGTGCGGATGTTGTGCAGAATGGCGGGGATGCCGATAGGATCCAGTGGGACGTTGGATTGGCATCGCTTGGTGTCTGAAATGGATTTGAAAGTAGTCAGCCTGCATGAATATTTGGATGGACTATTGAAGGAACCGCAGCCAATCATCGAAGAAGCAAAAGCATTTGGAACAAAAAATATCGTCATTACAGGTATGCGAAAGTTTGATTATTCCATTGAAGGAGAAGTACTGGCATTAGCCAAAAAACTGAATCGTGCTGGAGAAACAATAGCTGAATCAGGCTTGAATCTTTTATATCACAATCATAATTGTGAATTTCGCAGACTATCTACCGGCCAAACTGCCTTTGAACTTTTGATCGAAGCGACAGATCCACGCTACGTAAATTTTGAGTTTGACTCCTATTGGGCAACCGAAGCAGGATGCGATGTTCCCTGGTTGATGCATCAATTGGGGTCACGAATGAAACTCTATCACATCAATGATCGTGGCACAAGAATTGAAGGTCCCACAAATTCTATACTAAAATCGGACAGCATCGAGTTGGGGTATGGAAACATCAACTTAGTAAATCTGGTGGACATTGCCAAG
The DNA here is from genome assembly GCF_900109135.1 of Trichococcus ilyis. Taxonomy (GTDB): domain Bacteria; phylum Bacillota; class Bacilli; order Lactobacillales; family Aerococcaceae; genus Trichococcus; species Trichococcus ilyis. The sequence continues at coordinate 2,775 of NZ_FNYT01000036.1, forward strand.
AGTTATGGTGTTGAATCCATTATTTTGGAAAGTCATCAAAATTGGGCTGGAAAATCAGCCATCAAGTCGCTGCAACTCAGCGCGGAGTTTATGAATAAATACGTTTAGAAAAGGATGTGTTTGCAGTATGGAAGATTTAAAACAGTGTTTTATCAGCTCTACTGATAGGGAATATGTAGAGGGAAAGGTAAATTTGTTTCAGCAGAAAATTGTAGTTGAAAAAGAGGTCCTTTCAGCCAACTTGTATATTACCGCTTTAGGCATCTATGAAGCGGAACTGAATTCGGAAAAGGTTGGGGATCAGGTATTTGCTCCTGGCTACACTTACTATCCGAGAGACTTATCTTATCAGTCTTATACAGTGACTGATAAGATACACAGAGGTGAAAATACTCTGAAAGTATATTTAGGTCAAGGCTGGTATTCTGGGCGTTTTACGCATGAAAATAAAACGCAAATATATGGAGATCAAAGCGCCGTATCCTGGATTCTGGAAATCGAGTATGCGGATCATGAAATCGAAGCGTTCAAGTCGATTCAGGGTGTCACTGAGTTGCGTTCGCCTTATAAGTATGCCGGCTTCTACGACGGTGAAATATTCGATGCAGATGTGGCAGAAAAAGATGAGGTAATCGGACAAGCCATCAACTTTGAAGGCAAAGTCCCGGATCATTTATCAGAAACAATCAGCAAAGTAATCCTACAGGAGACGATGCCGGTTAAAGAAATCATTCGAACAGAACAGGCGACAATTTTGGATTTCGGACAAAATTTTGCGGGGGTAGTTGAAATAGATCCCAATCTTTTACCGGAAAACGCCATAGTAAAGCTTCGCCATGGTGAGATTCTGTTGGACGGAAACACTTTGTATACAGATAATTTGAGGGCCGCCAAAGCGGAAATCATTTATCAACGTGGATCTGCGTCAAAACTATACAGGCCACGCTTTACATATATGGGATTCCGCTATGTTGAACTGAGCGGGGTGGATTATGTCGAAGGTTTGATACAAGCGAAAGCCATTTATAACGACATGGAACGGACCGGCAAGTTCAGCTGTGACAATAAATTAGTTGAACGTCTCTATGAAAATCAACTTTGGGGGCAGAAATCCAATTATGTTGAAGTTCCAACCGACTGTCCACAACGTGACGAGCGGATGGGATACACCGGAGACGGACAAGCTTATGCATGGACTGGCAGCTACAACTTTGATACGGAGCGCTTCTTTGAAAAGTTTCTGAAAGATATTCGCTATAGTCAAATGGATAATTCAGAAGGCTATGTTGCTCCCACTGTGCCGGCTTCCGGGCCTGCCGGTGTCGGTTTTCTGAGTATGCTGGGTTGGGGGAATGCGGTTACGATAATCCCAGAGATGTTGTACTGGCAGTACGGAACCATGGATCACTTGATCCGGCAATACGAAAGCATCAAGAAATTTGTAGAATTGGAGATTCGTCAAATGGGCGAAAATCATCTTTGGTTGGGAGCGAATCTGGGTGATTGGCTGATGCCTGGTAAAGATATCCAATGGATGGCTATGAATAATGGACCCGTCTCCAACTCGTTCATAGTGAATGATCTGACAATTTTAAGCAAATTAGCCGGCAAGTTAAGGAAGCCTGAAGACGAAAAACTCTACACGGAACAATTAGAAAAAACGAGAAGTGCCTATATTGAAAAATATATCAGTTGCGACGGTGTTGTGGAAGGTGATTACCAAGGGGCGTACATCATGGCTTTGCGCTATGTTTTGCCTAAAGGCGATCTTTATGAAAAAGTGATGGCCAATTTTATTAAGGACGTCGAAAAAAATGGCTTGAACACGGGTTTCTTTGCAACCGAGTTTTTATTGCCGCTCCTCATAGAATCCGGCCGAACGAAATTAGCCTTCGATACTTTATTGGATGAAGCGTGTCCAGGCTGGATGTATCAAGTGCTTAACGGTGCAACAACCATTTGGGAACGCTGGGATGCGCTGAAAGAAGATGGAACGGTCAACGATACCAAAGTGGGTGATGCTGGAAATATGGTTTCCTTCAATCATTATGCCTTCGGTAGTGTCGGTGAATTTTACTATCAGTATATCTTAGGAATTAACCCGCTCCTTCCGGGTTATAAAAAAATTCGTTTGAAACCGTATACAGACCCACGCTTAGGGAAAGTAACTGGCTCCTACACAGCGCGGACAGGAACAATTAAGTCTGCATGGGAATATCAAGGGAATCAAATCACATTCAGCTTTGAGACCCCGGTCGCGGCAGTGATTGAACTTCCTGACGGCAGCAAGCATGAAGTTGAAAAAGGCATTCATACTTATCAGATCGAAAACAATTAAAATATTAATTCTGAGTAAGGGGATAAGGATAAATGGTAGACTTTGCAAGCGTAAAAGGAAAAGTTGTTATCGTCACTGGAGCGAGTAAAGGAATCGGACAAGCCATTGCGACCTGTTACGCTCAACATGGAATGAAGGTTGTATGTGCAAATCGAAATGCTGAACAGGGAACGAAAGCAGTGGAAACAATCAGAAATGCTGGCGGTGAAGCGGTATTTTGCCAAACAGATTGCAGCAGTAGTGAAGAGATTAAAGCGTTAGTGGCGTTTGCCGTCGAGCATTATGGACGCTTGGATGGCATAGTTAATGATGCTGGTATTGGTATGGGCGGGAGCCCCCTTCATGAATATTCTATTGAAGATGCCGACAAGATCCTGGATTTGAACCTAAAAGGCGTTTTTGCGGGTATGAAGTATGCAGCAGAGGCAATCTTCAAAAGCAAAGCGGAGAACGGCTTCATCATCAATGTTGCTTCGATCGCTGGCTTGATGCCTCAACGCGGACAGTCTCTTTATACAGCAACAAAGTTTGGCGTCGTGGGCATGACCAAATCAGCCTCTTTGGATTATGCACCTTATAATGTTACCGTCAATGCCATTTGTCCGGGATACACAGAAACACCGATTTTTGATGGTACGCCTGATCAGGCAAGGCAATATTTTATCAATGATTGCCCAAGCGGAAGGATGGGGCAACCGGAAGAATGTGCCTACTTAGCCTTGTTTTTGGCATCTGACATGGCTCGATATATAAACGGAGCTGCAATCCCGGTCGACGGTGCATTGTCTGCCGGAGCAAAAAATGTAAGCATGTGGAGACATCCAGAGATTATGGAATAAGTGTGAAGTTTATCAACGGAGGAGTCAGAATGAGAATACCGTATTTGAAAGAAGCAAATGGTAAAAAAGTGTTAAGTGTCCATGACAAGCCTTTCCTAGTGTTGGCGGGGGAAGTACATAATTCTGATTCATCATCGATTGAATACATGGAATCCGCTTGGGAAAAAGCGATCAGTCTGGGAATGAACAGTCTTTTATTGCCAGTAACATGGGAAAATATAGAGCCGGAAGAAGGAAACTTTGATTTTGATTTGGTCGATCAATTAATCGAGCAAGCCCGAAAGTACAACAAAAAAATAGTTTTTCTGTGGTTCGGTGCTTGGAAAAATGCACAATGCTATTATGCTCCAGCTTGGGTAAAGAAAGATGTCACACGGTTTAAGCGAGCGGAAGTAAAAAAAGGCCACAATTTTACAAATTTGGAGGATTTTTACGGAATGCCATACACAACCTTATCCTATCTTTGCGAAGAAACCAAGAAATCCGATGCCCGCGCTTACAAGGAACTGATGAAGCACATCAAAGACTTCGACGGAGAAGAAAATACTGTGATTATGGTGCAAGTGGAGAACGAGCCGGGATTGCAAGGTGCAGCGCGTGAAAATTCTGATCATGCTGATGAAATATTCAAATCTGAAGTACCTCAAGAATTTGTTGCATTCATGAAGTCCAATTCCGATTCCATGGCTGAAGACGTGAAGAAAGCAGTCAATTCTGGCGCAAACGAGGGGAACTGGACCGAGGTATTTGGTGAGGTTGCGGAGGAAGTCTTCAGTGCGTATCATGTGGCGACTTACATCAATTCAGTCGCATCGGAAGGAAAGAAAGAGTACGCATTGCCTTTGATAGCGAATTGTTGGCTTGACAAAGGTCAGAAACCTGGATTGTACCCGAGCGGCGGCCCCGTTTCAAGGATGATGGAAGTTTGGAAATTTTGTGCTCCCGAAATCGATGTAATCGCGCCAGATATTTATGTGCCTAACTTTATGGATGTTTGCGATGATTACATCAAATTGAATAATCCACTCTTCATTCCAGAAACGGTCACTCATGCCTATGCAGGACCTAGGCAGTTATATGTTGTAGGTCACTATCATGCTCTTGGTTATGCTCCTTTTGGGTTCGAGGGGATGGGCGAGGAATTCTCGGCAATCGATAGTTACTTGTTCGGAGTGGAAACAGCGGATCCTTTATTTGAAGTACCGCAAGACATCCAAGAATATCATTGGATCACGAAGACATTGGATGATTTGAGTCCGCTGTTGCTGACAAAATATGGCACTACGGATTTGCAGGCGGTCAGTTGTGAAAGAAAAGATGACGACATCATGCTGTTCGGCGAATATGGTATCAAGGTTATGACGGAATCACAAATGATTTCGAGACGGGACGGAGTTTGCTTAGCTCTTAAAATTGCTGAGGATGAATTTTATCTGATAGCAAATGGGTGTATTATCCATCCGTTCTCACTGAGCAAAGAAAAGCCGTATTCCGGAATTCTTTCGTTGGAAGAAGGAAGCTACGAAGATGGTGTATGGAAAGCGTACAGGCGTCTGAATGGGGATGAAGTTGCCATTATGCGTTACGAAAAGCCGACATTATTAAGAATGAAGTTATATTCATACAATTAGAATGAACAGAAGGATATCAAATATTTATGGAGATGGTGTCTATGTTGGTGAACAGCCACTAATTTTTTCTGTTAATCAGAAGATAATTCATTTTCATACAAAACGAGCCAAGAAATTATCGAACAAGGAGAGATGAAGATGCCAAGGTCAATCATTTGTAATCCACTAAATCTGGATTATAAATATCAGGAACTTTCTACAGGCGATATACAAAACGTAATATTTAGGGAGAGTGCAGATCCAACAGTCGTTCTTTTCAATAACAGTTATCTGTTGTTTTCATCCATGACTGGGGGGATTTGGTGGTCAGACGATTTAGTGACATGGGAATTTGTCGAAAGAAGTGAACTACCTATTTACGATTATGCGCCTGATGTGAGAGAGCTAAACGGGTATATTTACTTCAGCGCTTCCAGTAATTTAAATACTTGCTCTTTGTTTCGAAGTAAAGATCCAATCAATGAACCTTTCGAAGAGGTAACTGAATTATTCCCATTTTGGGATCCTCATCTATTCTGCGACGATGATGGGAGTGTTTATCTATATTGGGGATGTTCTAACAAAGAACCAATATATGGAATACAATTAGACAATGAATCTTTTCAGCCTGTTTCAGAAAAAATAAGCCTTATTAAAGCGGATACTGAGAATCATGGTTGGGAGAGGACCGGAGTGAATAACGACCCAAATTGGTTTGAGGATGAGTATTCAAAAATGGTTGCAGATCATGTTGGAACAGCCCCATTTATTGAGGGCGCATTCATGAATAAGTATGAAGGGAAATACTATCTACAGTATGCAGCCCCCGCAACTGAAAGAAATACATATGCAGATGGAGTCTATATTGGAGAAGGGCCGTTAGGGCCATTTACATATTGTAGTCATAGCCCTTTTTCATCAAAACCTGGCGGATTCATTACTGGTGCGGGTCATGGAAGTACGTTTAAAGATAAAGTTGGGAACTGGTGGCACGCCGCTACTATGAGAATAGGAATTAACCATACAATGGAGCGAAGAATCGGAATATTTCCTGCAGGATTTGACCAGGATGGAATATTGTTCTGTAACCAAAATTTTGCTGATTATCCTTTCGAAATCCCTTCTTATAAGAAAGATCCTCAATGTATAAATCCTAAATTCATGTTGCTCTCTCATAATAAGCCGGTTCATGCTTCTTCTGAAACGGATAATTTTCCAGCATTAAATGTTACAAATGAAGACATTCGTTCAATCTGGGTAGCGAACACTAATAATCCTGGTGAAAATGTTTATGTGGATTTAGGGGAATTGATGAAGGTTTCAGCAATCCAAGTTAATTTTTCTGATTTTCAAATTCCATTTGTCAAAAGGATTGAAAGTGAGTACTTCCGCAACCAACATTCAAAACGGTTCATCAATATGGATTCAGGAAACATCCGCTATTATTTGGAAGGGTCAACGAACTTGAAAGACTGGGAAATGATAGTGGATAAGAGTGAAACGGATCTGAGCTTATGTAATGACTTCATTCTTATGGATACGGAAAAGGAATTTCGATACATTCGCTTGACTTGCTTAAAAATGCCCTACAACCAGAAATTTTCCGTAAGTGACATACGTATTTTTGGAACTGGTAACGGTAAGTACCCCGAGGAAGTAAGTCCTACCCTAAGACTCGACGTTAATAACTCTATCATTATATCTTGGGAAAACCAAAGCAGTGCAGAGGGCTACAACGTTCGCTATGGTATCGAACCTGGTAAATTGTACAATAGTTGGTTAATATATGACCAATCATCTATCACATTAAATGGATTGAACAAAGGGCAAAAGTACTATGTTGCAGTGGATGCTTTTAACGAGAACGGTATTACATACGGAAAAGTGCATTCGGTAAATGAATGAAAAAAATATTTAATAAAGAGAAGGAGAAACTAATGCGTAGAGCTGTCTGTATCAATCAAAATTGGCAATTCAAAAAAGAGAATATGGAAGAGACAGTCACCCTTCCGCATACGTGGAACGCGAAGGATGGACAAGATGGAGGCAACGACTATTACAGAGGCGTTTGTGTGTATACGAAAATGATTCCTTACCCAAGCAATTTTAGGGATGAGGATGAGATATATCTTGAATTCAGAGGTGTTAACTCTTCAGCTGAAGTAAAAGTGAACGGCAAACTTTGTGGGAAACATGATGGTGGATACTCGACTTTCCGGGTTAATATTACAGATGCTCTCAAAAGAGATGGGAATCAGAATAAGATTGAAGTTTTGGTGGATAATTCAGCTAACATAGAAGTTTATCCCCAAAAAGCGGACTTCACCTTTTATGGCGGAATCTATAGAGATGTCTATCTGATCGGTGTTCCAAAAAATCATTTTGAAATGGACTACTTTGGGACTCCGGGCCTTCAGGTGACATCCGACATTCAAGGCAGAAATGCAAGCGTAAACATCAAAGCTTATACGCAGGGTGTATGCGATTATGTAAAATTCTCGATAGAAGGTGTGGGTTCGATTGACATCATTCCTGATGAAAAACAGGCTGAGGGAATCCTCACAATTCCTCAGGTTCATTTATGGAATGGCATCGAAGATCCCTATCTATACAATGTTAAAGCAGAAATGATGATTGATGGCGCTTGTGTCGATGAAATCTCAACAAAATTTGGGTGCCGAAGCTACGCTTTCGATCCAGAAAAAGGATTTTTCTTGAATGGGAATTCATACCCTCTGCATGGCGTATCGCGGCATCAGGATCGTAAAGGTGTCGGAAATGCCCTAACACAAGAGATGCATGATGAAGATATGACAATCATTCTTGATATGGGAGCAAATTCAATCAGATTAGCGCACTATCAGCACGATCAGTATTTTTATGATCTTTGTGATGAGAAAGGCATTATTGTTTGGGCGGAAATTCCGTATATTTCGGAACATGTTCCAGAAGCCAGAAAGAATACAATCAGTCAAATGACCGAGTTGATTGTTCAAAATTATAACCACCCATCAATCATTTGCTGGGCGCTATCCAATGAAATAACTGCTGCTGGCGTAAGCGAGGATATAGTAGATAACCACAGGGAATTGAACAATCTAGTTCATCGTTTGGATCCGTCAAGGGTAACGGTCATTGCAAATGTATTTATGTTGGAAACGGACCATCCTTTGGTTGAAGTTGCTGATATCATGTCATATAACCTATACTACGGATGGTATATCGGTGATTTAGAAGACAACGATCGCTTCTTTGATGAATTCCATGAAAAGTATCCGGAAAAAGTGATTGGCTTATCTGAATATGGCGCTGATGCAGTGTACAAGCTGCAATCAGCAAACCCGTATAAAGGTGATTATTCTGAGCAATATCAGAGCATCTATCATGAACACATGCTGGAAATGTTCTCGCAAAGACCATATCTGTGGTCCACCTATGCTTGGAACATGTTTGACTTTGGCGCTGACGGAAGGAATGAAGCTGACGATAACGGCGTTAATCATAAAGGCTTGGTGAGCTTTGACCGCAAAATCAAGAAGGATGCCTATTATATTTACAAAGCTTGGTGGTCCAAAGCAGCATTTCTTCATATCTGCGGTAGTCGTTATGTAGACCGTACTGAAGATAGAACAGAGATAAAGGTATACAGTAATCTGAATCGAATCTCCTTATATAAAGATGGAGTGTTCCTGGAAGAAAAAACCGGCGCTCATATTTTTACATTCGAAGCGGAAATTGATGATAAACACATTTTTGAAGCCAAATCTGGCGAGCTTTCAGAAAAAATCAGCATCTGCAGAGTTGATCAGGCCAATCCAGACTATTATCTGGAAAGTTCCATGATTCAGAACTGGTTTGAGGATGAAAACCTTGGTTTTATACCCGGATACTATTCCGTTCAGGATACTATGGCAGATATCAAAGAGCACCCCGAAGGTAAAATGCTGCTTGGCAGAATGATGGCAAAGGCTATTGAAGCCAGAGGTGATGTTGCCAAAAATGTACAACTTGGTCCTGAAATTGAAAAAATAATGGATCGGATGACCGTTCTTGAATTAGCGAAACAATCAGGAGGATCGGTTACGCAAGATATGGTAATAGATTTGAACAAGAAATTAATCAAAATCGGAAAAGCATAATGCCTGATGAAAGTGAGGAGAATTGACAATGATCAATGTTGAGCAGAAAGTAGAGTCAAATTTAGAAAAAGTAGGCCTCGGGAAATCTTTAGCATGGGCAAGTCGGTCGTTAGGTACAGCTTCCGTTTTTACAATTATTAGTTTTTTATCCATTTATTGTACGGATACCCTGGGTCTTCCTATTTCCCTGGTGGGGGGGATCCTGCTTGTCAGTAAAATATTTGATGGGGTGACCGATCTCATCGCGGGATACATTGTCGATAACACGCTAACGCGTTTCGGAAAAGGTAGACCTTATGAATTTGCGATTATCGGTATGTGGATTTCTACGGTGTTGCTGTTCAGCACGCCGGAATCATTCAGCTTACCCGTCAAAGCAGCATGGGTGTTTGTGATGTATATATTTGTCCAATCAATTTTCGGGACTTTGGGTGCAGCCTCGGAAACCCCATATATGATGCGCGCTTTTCCCAATACTCAAGCAATGGGTAAAGTGTCCAGTTTGGTAGCAATATTTTCCGCTATAGGTGGAATTGTGGTATCTGTACTATTTCCTGTGTTAATGGCAAGTATTGCAATTAATGGCGCTGGATGGACGCGCTTGTTGTTGATATTTGCGATTCCATTATCCCTGATAGGTTTTATGCGTTTCATTTTTGTAAAGGAAATTTATCCGCAAGTAGATGATGATAATCAAGAGCGTGTCAAAGTAGTGGACATGCTGAAAATGCTTAAAGAGAATGGATATGTTTGGGTCCTGGCTGTAATTTTTCTATTGAAAGGATTAGTTGCCAACCTCGGAATGGGAACATATTACTTTAAATATATTGTGGGTAATGTTGCGTTGCTAGGGATTTTGTCGATAGCTTCGCTGCTTGGAATTATTGTCATGATTCTTGTCCCTGCATTATTGAAAAAGTTTACAATTTCAGAAATTATCATTGGATGTACGCTTTTTGCAATTATTGGTTACATCCTCAATTGGTTTGCAAAAGATAATATAACCCTGTTGATTATTGGTGCCGCTTTCACGGCGCTGCCGATTATCCCAATCAGCAGTTTTCTGAATATGATGGCTATGGACGTAGCTGTATACAACGTCTATAAAGGCGGCAAATCCATGGAAGCCACGGTAGCTGCAATGCCAAATTTTTTGAATAAAATAGGCGGTGGTGTAGGTGCCGGCTTGATGGGAATCATTCTGGGAGCAATCGGTTATGATGGCGCCTTGGCCGATCAAAGTTCTGCTGTTTTAAATACTATACGCGCGGGCAATTCGTTGATTCCAGGCTTTATGTTTATGCTGTTGCTGTTAGCCATGATCAGATTCAATAAATTGGAAAAACAAATCCCTTTCATGAAAGAAGAAATTGCTAAAAGAGAAGCAGAAAAAGAAATGGAGCAGTCACGATAAAGTTGATTCAGCGGTATAAAACACAGAAAAAAGTTTGGGACTCCCAAACTTTTTTCTGTTTTATTACAATCCAGAATGACTATCGTAAAGATGTTTTTGAGAGAAGGAGTCATTATGATAATTAGACAAAATAAAAAAAGAGAAGCACTATCTATGGAATTTCCTGTCATCGGAGGAATTCTCTTGGTTTATACGGCGACTGTTTTCTTTCAAAGTGAGCAAAATTGGAATGTAAAATCTGTACTTAGTTTCTCATTACTGATTTCTTTGCATGCAGTAATGTACTTGTTTCGAGAACAAATTTTCAAAGAAAAGACAGCCTTATATCTTTTCCTGCAAGGAATAATCATATTTTCACTTTCTGTTGTCATTAAGGGAAATTATCAAGCTGCCTATCTGGGCTTGATTCCTATGATTATTGCCCAGAGCATCCAATTATGGAATGATATCCGGAAATCATTCTATTCTGCTTCCTACTTTTATCTTATCTATTGCGCAACAATCATCTTTAATAATGGATATACGGAGCTATTGCATTCAATTTCATTATTATTACTCATATCATTCTCAATATTAGTATACGGACATCTCTATTCAAATCAGGTCAGAGCATTTGAAAAAACGCAACGGTTACTTGTAGAACTTGAAACTGCCAATGACAAATTAGAAGAAATGGCAAGAGAGAGTGAGCGACAAAAAATAGCGAGGGATATTCATGACACTTTATTACAGGGAATGGCAGGTATCTTGATGAAAATGGAAGCTTTAGATATTCATCTTGCAAACGGCAATATGGAAAAAAGTCAAATGATCGCAAAAAAAATTGCAGATCATACACGTGAGTCACTGAAAGAATCCAGAGAGATTATTCAAGGGTTACGATTGCATCACGCAAACAGAAATGACCTAGGGGAAGCAATTGAAAGAGAAATAGAAATATTCAGGCGACAAGCTGCTGTTAAAATTAAACTCAATAAAACAGGAAGCAGCTATAGTTCTATCGTATTTGAAAAAAATATCGCATACATATTCAGAGAAATTCTTACGAATATCACCAAGCACGCAAAAGCTACTCAAGTTAACATTATTGTTTCATTGGAGTATGAGCAAGTAATCATTCGTGTGGAAGACAACGGGATTGGTTTTGACTATCAACACTTTCACAGCATATATGGACATTATGGGATTCTTGGTATGCAAGAAAGAGCAAAAGCAATTAATGGAAAGCTGATCATTGAAAGTGAAAAACAGTGCGGAACCTGTATAACTCTGATTGTCACGATATGAGGGGTGGAGAACATTGAGAACGAAACCCACTAAAATCTTATTAGTAGATGATCACACTATTGTCAGAGAAGGTCTTAGACTTATTTTTGATGCGGAAGAAGAATTTTCGGATATTGATGAAGCCAAAAATGGGAAAGAAGCGTTGGAAATGCTTGAGATCGTTCAGTACGACCTGATTCTTTTGGATATTCAAATGCCTGTCATGGGAGGGTTAGAATTTTTGGAAGAAAAAAGGAAACTAGGGTGTAATGTGCCGGTAATAGTTTTGACCATGTCAGATGATGCAGTCGTTATTCGGAAAACAATTGACTATGGCGTAAAAAGCTTCATCATAAAAGATTCTTCGCGAAAGGAAATGTTGGAAGTTATTAATAAAAGTCTGGAGAATAGAGCATTCTTTCCAAAGGAAATAACAGAATTGCTTGAAAGGGATGCGCATAAGCTGATCAATCCGGAGCACTCTTTAGGAACGGATTTGACTCAAAGAGAAAGGTTGATTTTGACTCATGTCGTCAGGGGTGAAATGAGCAAAGAAATAGCGATGGACATGGGCATCACCGAGCGAACTGTCAAGGCGCATTTGACAAATATTTACAGGAAGTTAGGCGTAAATTCCAGAACTGAAGCTGTTGCGATGGCTCTGGTTAAGAAAATAATAATCGTTTCAAATATGTGAAAACTTCCCAAAGGTACAATATCAACTTCATCTCAATGCTCTTATAATAAAATTAAGCAGAAGAGCAATACGATAAGGAGAGGCGATTTCATGGAAGTAAAAAATAAGGTAGTCGTGGTAACTGGTGGAGCAAATGGTGTGGGAAGGGAGTTGGTACTGACATTATTAAGCAAAGGAGCAAAGGTGGCAGCTGTTGATATCGACGAAATTGGACTGAGAGAAACATTTACAATTTCTGGAAAAAATCAAAAAATGTCCATACATATAACGGATATCGCTGAGCTTGAACAAGTGGAAGCTTTACTTCAGGATGTCCTGGTTGAGCATGGTCAAATAGATGTTCTCATAAATAATGCTGGTATCATTCAGCCTTTTCTTAATGTAGATGAAATCGGAAAAGAGAAGATTGATCAAATTATCAATGTGAATCTGCATGGGACTCTGAATATGGTTCGAGTTTTTTTACCTGAGCTAAAAAAACGACCTGAGGCTCATCTGACAAATATTTCGAGTATGGGAGGTTTTTTCCCGGTCCCTGGTCAAAGTATTTACGGTGCTTCCAAAGCGGCTGTAAAACTTTTGACGGAAGGGCTTTACGCCGAAATGGCGGGTACGAATATGGGTGTCTCTGTCGTAATCCCTGGTGGTATAGCAACTAATATAATGAAAAATTCAGATTTAGGAATCAATGTTGAGGATGTTAATGTAAAAACCACTAAATTTCTCTTAACGCCTAAAGAAGCGGCTAGACTGATTATTTCAAGTGTAGAAAAGAATAAGTTCCGCATGTTTATCGGGAAAGATGCCAAGCTTATGAATGTTTTGTATAAAGTTAGCCCTAAGTTGGCAATAAAGCTTATCGGAAAAGTATTGCGAGTGAACTAGAAAGGTAAAGAGGTGCAAGATGAAAGAGATATGTGTGATAACTGGCGGAGGCAGCGGTATGGGACTGGCAGCTGCTAAAGAGTTGGGTGACGAGTATCAAATTCTGATTACCGGCCGAACAATCGAGAAGTTGCAAGCAGCGGTGGAAGACTTGAAAATGAAGGGGATAGAAGCAGAAGGATTTCCTTGTGATGTCTCTGATCGCATAGCGGTTGAAAGATTAGCTGAATATGCGTCAAATATGGGGAATATCAAGGTAGTTATACATGCAGCGGGGCTGTCGCCAAATATGGGCTCTGCGGAAACAATCATGCGGATAAATGCTGTCGGAACCGTCAATGTTAATGAGGTTTTTTACGGAAAAGTAATCCAGAATGGCTGTATCATCAACGTCTCATCCATGTCGGGTCATCTCGTTCCAAAGATGGTCATGCCTTCAGAAAAGTATTCATTATCGACAACAAATATAGAATTATTTTTGAAGAAAATGATGAATAGGGTTTCCCTTTTTCCAAAGAAACATCAATCCGGGATTTCATACAGCATATCCAAAAATTTTGTGATTTGGTACGCTCAAATGCATGCGGAAAAATTTGCTGAAAGAGGAATCAGAGTATTCTCGATTTCGCCGGGGCTTTTTGAAACTCCTATGGCTGACGCAGAAAGAGAGCTAAGCCAAGGATTTGTAGAAAAATGTGCAATCAAACGCTACGGTAGGGTGGAAGAGATCGCTTATCTATTTAAAGTTTTATCAAATGAGAAAGCTGGCTATCTTACTGGCATCGATATTCTTTGCGATGGTGGATGCATTGCTTCAGGAACCAAGGGACTTCTTAAAGTATAAAGGAAATTTGATTATCTGAATCGGTCCCGAAATGACTCAATTAAGCGGAGTTGCTTCGGGGCTTTTTTTTTTGATATATTTGAATAGTATAATATTTCTTTGTAAAGAGAAAGAATGCGCTTTTTTATTATGATATTCTGTATTCATAAGGTGATGGATGATTAAAAGTGAAAGTTGTAAGAATAAAATTTACATTACAAGGAGCGAGTTAGATGACATTTTTACTGGGAACGGCAACAGCTGCCCATCAAGTGGAAGGAAATAATACGCACAGTGATTTTTGGATTCAGGAAAACATGGAACACACTATTTTTGTGGAACCCTCACTGGATGCTTGTGATCACTACAATCGCTTTGAAGAAGATATCCGATTAATGAAGGAAGCAGGTCTGAATGCTTACCGTTTTTCAATTGAGTGGGCGCGTATTGAACCTGAAATGGGCAAATTCGACGAGAATGAAATTGCTCATTATCGAAAGGTCTTAGAAAGTTGCCATGAGAACGGCATCGAGCCGATTGTTACCATGCATCATTTTTCGAGTCCAAAGTGGTTGATCACTGAAGGCGGTTGGGAATCTGAGCATACTGTCGCATATTTTAAGAATTATTGCCAATACGTTGCGGAGAATCTTGGCGAACTGTTCACGTATGTATGCACAATCAATGAAGCGAATATGGGAATCCAACTGGCAGCCATCATTAAGCGTATCAAAAAACAAATGGAATCCAATAATATACAAGTTGGGATAAATATGCCGGTGATGAAGGACTATGAGCTACAAATGAATGAGACTACGAGGGCCTTTGACTTGAGTACTGGTGAAAATGCACATACTTTCTTGTCACAAAGAACATCTTTTGGGGATGAATTGATTATGCGGGCTCATGAAGCGGCACGGGATGCCATGAGAGCGGTTTGTCCTCATCTAAAAGTCGGTCTTTCACTCAGTCTGCATGATTTGCAAGCTGCTGATGATACGCCAGAAACGATTAAAAATGTGGAAAAAGAATGGCAAGAAGAATTTTTACACTATACGCCATACATCGAAAAAGATGATTTCTTGGGGATCCAAAATTATACGCGGGAGATTATCGGAGTGGATGGCATTCAAAAAGCGCCAGAAAATGCTGAATTGACTCAAATGAATTATGAGTATTATCCGGAAGCGTTGGAAAATGTCATACGTAAAGTTGCCGAATCATTTAAAGGGGAATTACTGGTAACGGAAAATGGAATCGGAACTGCTGACGATGAGCGTCGCGTTCAATTTATTGAAACGGCACTTGCCGGAGTCAAAAATTGTATCGCTGATGGTATTCCTGTGCATGGTTATATGCACTGGAGTTTATTGGACAATTTTGAATGGCAGAAAGGCTACTCAATGACGTTCGGTTTGATTGCAGTGGATAGACAAACGCAAAAGCGGTATCCAAAACGAAGCCTTTCAGTGTTGGGCAGCTATGCCGACAAGTTCGCATGAAGCGTTAAGAAGAGAAGGAACAGCCACCCGCGGAGGTGATTGTTCCTTCTCTTTAATTATTTTCGGAAGCTGCTTTCGATAGGGAATTGCCATTCTATTTTTTCTTTTTCAGATTCGTGTAGCCGTTGTAGACAGTCGCGAAAATGCCGAAGAGGATACCGGTGATCGGGAAGATGATCCAGGCGGTCGCCCAAGCGAAATAGACGAAGCCGGCAATCAGATAGATGGCAGCGGCCAGCGGAAAGACGACACCCGCGACGATGCCGACCACTTTGTTCTGCTCGGCCTTGTCCTTCGCAAATTCACCAATCGACAGCAGTTTTTCGTACGTTTCGTCCTGGATGCCGTAGAAGATGAACAGGAAGACGCCGATCGCGATAAAGCTGAGCAGGAACACAAGCGACAGGCCATTATCCTCGCCGAGCAGGACGACGGAAAGCAGCATCGAGACGGGCGCCAGGATGCAGAGCGCGACCCCGATTGCGACAGCGACCGCCAAACGCGGCCTGAAAGCCTTGTGTTCAGCTTTCAGGCGGGCATAGGTTGTGGAGTCGAGCTGAACCCGTTTTTCCTCCAGTTCAAATTGCTGTTCCTTCATGCCGTAAAGAATGAACAGCGCAACGCCGGCTGCGACAAAGATGAACAGCGGTATGAGCGTCAGTATTTCCAGCAGCTCGCTCGTGCGGCCTCCCCTGAAACCGGTAAGGTATTGGCCAAGGAACAGGCTGGTAGGGCCCATGATGCACAGGAAAACACCTGTAGCCATCGCCCAGGCGAAGTGGTGGCGGTGATCGATGTATTCGTCGACTTGTTCGGGAGTAAGGAAGACCTCATTTTCGGGAATATCTGCAGGCGCAGCCGAATCCGTAGCGGCAGCTGCTTGGGTGAATTCAGCGACATTTCCGTGTGCCGCTATTGCCCCGCTGATCGCCTCGTGTTCACTCTTGCCGTCAACTTTCAGTTGCTGGTATTTGTCCTGCAGCTTGCTTAACATTGCCTTCTTTTGGTCCGGCAGTTCCGGCGAATCCGGAACCGTCGCAAAGACGGATTCTACATAATTGCTTAGCGTATCCATTGTTTTTCTCCCCCATTTCTGACGATGAATCTGATATGACGGTTGCTGTGATGACCTTCAGTTGGATCTGATGATGCTATGATGGATGAGTGCTTTTGCGTCAACTAAAGTGTAGCACTTTTAGATGGGGCGGGGAAATGATATGGGTGGAATCAAACGAGGTAATGCCGGTAAATAGTGAGTGATATGATTTGATAATAAAACTATATAAGTGTATTGTTTATAGTATGAAATTCACTTAGGAGTGCTGCTCATGAAAGACGGAAATTCGAAATCAAAAACAAGCAACAACAGCAAGAATTTAATGGGACTACAACCAATAATTAGGAATAAACAAATTGATGAGACAGTGAAAGATGTCGTAAACGAACAAAGTGGAATTTTTCAAGTGAAAGATTTGACTGCACAGGGGATCCATCCCGAACAATTTAAGCGATACATTCAAAAAAGTGGAAAAATCGAAAAAGTTGCATATGGTATGTATGTGCGTATTGACGAATTCACTGATAAATTTCAATTGCTGCAAACCCGTTTCAATAAAGGGATCTTCTCGTACGAAACAGCCCTGTTCTTGCATGATTTGACTGATGTAACACCATTTGATTATCACATGACATTTCCGCAGGGATACAACAATAAACGTCTCACTGAGTCCGACGTTATTTCCTCTTATGCTGTGCCTGAACGATACAATCTCGGTATTATCGAGAAACAGAGTCCCTCTGGAAATATCATCCGAGTATATGATGTTGAAAAAACCCTTTGCGATATTTACAATACCCGCCATAAAACGGATAAGGATGTACAATTGACTGCTTTAAAAAGATATATGAAGCGGAAGGATAAGAATCTCTCCAGATTAATGCATTACGCAAAAATCCTTAAGGTTGATAAAATATTGCGTCCATACTTGGAGGCTCTTTTGTGATAAATATGACGGAGTAAATATGAGGAACATCTAATATGTGGTCGGGCGACTGATAAATTCTTCCGTAAATTGAAAATTGTAAAAGCTTTGTAAAAGATTTAGCTGAAAATGGACTGAAACAGTGTACATTAGAATTTGAGATGGAAATCTGGTTGTATCTTTTTACATTCCTTATACCACTGCTGAGCGTGTTTCAGAAAATTTGCGTATATCAACTGTAACTGCTAGAAAAGGTTGAAGTCACTATCTGAAGTGGGTCTTTTTATGCGGAAAAAACCGAAATTGCGAGCAGGAAATACCGAAACTATGATCTGATTAGAATTTTCAATTAAATAATATTTGTAATAATAAGAAAAAAATTATACTATTAATGAATAAATATTAAACAACGAACTTTCGGAATATTACTAGTTGAGAATATAATCGGCAGAAAATCTAATATTATAGATTGGTGGCTATCAAAGTGGAATCAATTGCGCATATTAGAAGGAAAGATAAAAAAATTCAGACAGTCGAACAGCATCTGTTGGAAGTGAAGAATTTAGCAGAATCGTATGGCAAAGAAGCTAAAGTGAGTCATATTACAGGTTTAGCCGGGATGCTGCATGATTTAGGAAAATTTACCCAAGAATTTTCAACTTATATTAAAACTGCTTCAGAAAATCCGGATAATCCTCCGAAGAGAGGCAGTGTGGATCATTCTACTGCAGGAGGTATGTTTTTGTATGAATTATTCCATAAAAAAGATTCTTCTAGAAACGAAAAAATACTTGCTGAGTTGGTGGGTAATGCCATCATTTCCCATCATGGTTTTTTGAAAGACTTCAATAATCCTTCTTTAGAATCAAAATATTTGGAACGAGTGAGTAAGGAAGGGAAAAAAGAAGTCTACGCTAAGTATGATGAATTTAGCGGTTACTTTTATGAAAAAGTAATGGATGAAGAATCGTTTTTAAATTATATAAACAAAGCATTGGTCGAATTAAGCGAGTACATTTCACAATCGGAACCAACTACATTGCGAACAAGTTTGTATTATTTGACGACGTTTGTATTCAGTACGCTAGTGGACGCAGATAGGACAAATACCCGTCATTTTGAAAATGAAATAAAGGAACAAAAAATAAGTAATCGTGAATTGTTCCAATTATACGAAAAAAAATTAAGTGACCATTTGGTTGAACTGCAGCAAAGCTCTACAGCGAAATCTGAAATCAACCAACTGCGAATGGAGATGTCAGATCAGTGTGATAAGTTTTCTGGGAATGAGAGCGGAATCTATTCGCTGTCCATCCCCACAGGAGGTGGAAAAACGCTGGCAAGCTTAAGATACGCACTAAAGCATGCGCTCAAACACAACAAGGAAAGAATCATCTATGTCATTCCTTATACTTCTATCATCGATCAGAATGCAAAGTTGGTTAAAGAAATTCTAGACGATGACATAAATATTATTGAGCATCATTCCAATGTCGATTTCGGTCCACAAACTGATGATGAATTGTCTGAAGAATTGGATGAAATATTGGTAAATAAAGCTGAAAAAATTCGGCTAGCGACAGACAACTGGGATGCACCGATTATTTTTACTACTATGGTCCAATATCTGAATGCCTTTTATGCAAAAGGAAACAGATACACAAGACGATTACATAATTTGACGGATGCCGTCATCATTTTTGATGAGGTTCAAAAAGTTCCTTCAAAATGCCTCTCTTTATTTACGGAATCAGTGAATTTTTTGGATAAAATGGGAAATAGCTCAGTTTTACTATGCACGGCAACCCAACCTAGTTTAGAAACTATCAAGCGGAAAATACACGTAAAAAATGAAATTGTGGAGAATTTACCAGATGTGGTGAAAGCTTTCAAAAGAACTGAAATAATCGATAAGGTAAAAGACGGTAGGATGAGTAGAGAGGATTTGAAATCTTTTGTAGAAGATATTATGAATGTAAATCAGAGCCTACTCATCATCTTGAACACAAAAAGAGTTGCAAAGGAATTATATGCAGAGCTGGAGACATCCAATGTAGATGCAACTGTTTATCATCTCAGCACATCAATGTGTGCAAAACACAGAATGGATATTTTGGAAAAGGTTAGGAAAGATTTGAAGGAAGGGAAAAAAGTTATATGTGTGAGTACTCAATTGATTGAGGCTGGAGTTGATGTAAGTTTTGAATGTGTCATTAGATCACTTGCGGGGATAGACTCTATCGCTCAAGCTGCAGGCCGTTGCAACAGAAACGGAGAAAAGGAAATAGGAAATGTCTACGTCATTGATTATGGCGAGGAAAAATTAGGTAGTTTATCAGAAATAGAAAAAGGACAAAAAGTTACCCGGCAAAAACTGATTGATTTAGCGGCCGAGCAAGGTGGAAAAAAAGTAGATTTGTTGTCTCCAGAAGTCATAAAGTTATATTTTGAAAAATACTATAATGAAATCGAATCGTTGTTGGACTACCCACTTAAAATTATAGGTGGAAATGTGAATACAACAATGGTGAATGTTTTACTGAGTTGTCCTTTTATGAACGAATACATCAGCAAATCAAAAGAGAATAGAAGTAAGGTAACCTTACTACAAGCGGCGCATAGTTATGCAGCGGAACAATTTTTCGTGATAGATCAGAATACAAAGTCCATCATCGTACCATATGATAAAGTCGGTGAAGAGATAATTGCTGATCTAAATCGGCCGTATGGTATAGAAAAGCTATCAGCCTTGTTAAAAAAGGCGCAACAGTACACGGTGAATGTGTACGAGAATGATTTCAAAAAGTTGAGCGAAAGTAAGGCATTACGTTATCTTTATGACGGTTCAATATATACAGTTGTACCTAGTGCATATAGTAAATTCTATGGAATCGATTTTGATAATAGTAGCGTAGTAGATGTTATCCAATTCTGATAATGTGTTTATAGCCATAAGAATAGGCTTATCCAAAAGATAAGCCCATCTCTTATAACACATAGTACATATTTCAATCCACGCATTTAAGCGACAAGAGGAGTATATCATATTTTTGGTTTTGAATAAAATATTGAATATTAAAGTTCATGTAATATCTTTTATAATATAAATTTGCATTAGACGAATTAAAGGAATATAATGAACGTAAACAAAATGAGAGAAGGGTAGAAATGAGAAATAGCGTCGAATTTGTTGTGTACGGACCCTATGCTTTGTTCACGGACCCTCTGACTAGGATGGGCGGGGAAAAATTATCCTATCAGTTACCAACGTACCAATCGATTAAAGGTATAATTGAAAGCGTTTACTGGAAGCCTACTATTATGTATTATATCGATGAAATCAGGATAATGAATCCCATAAGAATGGAATCCAAAGGAATGAGGCCTATCAATTATGGAGGTGGAAACACACTTGCAAACTATACATATCTTCGGGACGTTAAGTATGAAGTGAAGGCTCACTTTGAATTCAATCCGTATCGCCCGGACTTGATTTCTGATCGCAATGAACACAAACACCATAATATTCTAAAAAGGTCAATCGAAATGGGAGGAAGAAGGGATATCTTCCTGGGCACAAGGGAATGTCAGGCATATGTTGAACCAGTAAAATTTGGTGAAAATAAGGGGTATTATGACGAAGCTGAAGAAATGCATTTCGGGACAATGGTACACGGGTTTAATTATCCCGATGAAACGGGTAAAAATCTGTTGGAGGTTCGATTATGGAATCCGGTGATGGAGAATGGTGTTATCAAATTTACTAGGCCGGAAGACTGTAAGAATGTCAGGACCATCAAAAAGATGAAGGCGAAGCAATTCGATGAATCAAATGTAAATTTTGAGATGGATCTAGATTTATAAAGAAAGGAGAAATCAATGAGTTGGCTATTGGATTTATATGAAACTTATGAAAATAATGGGGACTACGTAGGGATAACTGAACAGAAAAGGAATGGACAATCATTTATGCTGCTTCCCATTTCTCATACCACTCAGTCCGCACACATAGAAGTTCTTGTAACAGAAGATGGAAACTTTCACTCAGCTTCAGTAATCCCTAAAGACGATGCCATTACGGTTATACCTACTACAGAAGAGTCTTCCAGTCGTGCGGGTGCAAAAACAGCCCCCTATCCTTTGCATGACAAGTTGAGTTATGTGGCAGGCGACTATAATTCGTTCGGTGGAGACCCTAAAAAAGTAAATGATTATTCAGTGTACATCAAGCAACTACAAGACTGGAGCGAGTCGCCATTTGTGACCTCAAAGATAGAGAGTATATACAGGTATCTGTCTAAAGGAGAGTTGATTACTGATTTGGTAAAAGATAAAAAACTTTGGGCAGATGAAAACCACAAATTGCGGACAAAGTGGGACAGTTCTCTAGGAGACAGACCTGAAATATTTAGTGTGGTTACCGGGGATCAAGATGCAGCCTTTGTCAGATTCGATGTTTATTATCCGGATAAAGTCAGTAAAAAAATATGGATGGATCAAGAGGTGCAACAGAGTTTCATTGATTTTTACAACACGAAGCTACAAAATGATGTTCTCTGTTTTGTGACCGGGAAAATGCAGCCAGGTACGGAAAGACATGCCAATAAAATTCGTAATCCTGCAGATAAAGCAAAGCTGATCTCCGGGAATGATACGAGCGGTTTTACATTTCGGGGTAGATTCAATACCTCCAATGAAGTGGCAGGAATAAGTTACGAAGTTTCACAGAAAGCGCATAATGCATTGAAATGGCTCATAAATAGGCAAGGGAAGGATATAGATGGAAGAGTGGTTCTGGTGTGGGGAAATGACAAACTGGATTATGTCGATCCCTTGGCAGGGGGCGAAGCAGTAGCTGGTTATGCCCAAACTCAACAGTCATTTTCTATTGAATTATCCAAGGCTATCGATGGTTATAAAAATGATTTAGAAACAGACTCCAAGGTAATCATTCTAGTATTGGATGCTGCTACAACAGGAAGGATGGCAGTAATCTACTATAGGCGAATAGATGCTGAAGAATATCTGGACAAGATAAAACAATGGCATTACAACCATACTTGGAGACAGATTGGTGAAGAAAAGAAAGTATTTTTTGGTGCACCATCAATTAAAAATATTGCAGTAGCTGCACATGGCGAGAAAGCGAACAACAAAGTTATCAAGTCCGTAATGGAAAGACTGCTTCCTTGTATCATTGATGGAAGAACGATTCCCAAGGACATAATAGATTCTTGTGTCAGAAGAGCGAGTAATCCGGTTGCTATGGAGAGATGGGAATGGGAGAAAGTATTAAGCATTGCATGTGCTTTGGTAAATGAGAAGGGAGCGGACGGTGTGGGATTAGATAATAACATTAAGGATAGGAGCTATTTATTCGGCAGATTATTGGCAGTGGCGGATGTCCTTGAAAATACTGCGTTACGGACCGACGAGAAAAAACGAATTACGAATGCGGAGAGGTATATGAGTGCGTTCTCACAACACCCTAGTCGGACGTGGGAAATCATCCAAAAAGCAATTCAGCCATATAAAGCAAGGCTAGGAGAAAAATCAATTTTCTATACAAAACAAATAGATGAGATACTTTCCAAAATTGAATTTGAAGATTTCAATGATAAACCATTGAAGAGTGTATATTTATTAGGTTATTCCAGCCAACGACAAGAATTATATACAAAAAAACAGAAAGTTGAGATTTTAACTGAAACAACATCAGACGATGAATAAATAAAAGCATAAATAAAAGGAGGAAACAAACATGGCAGTATTAGACCACAAAATTGATTTCGCAGCAATCATTTCGGTGACAAAAGCCAATCCGAACGGAGACCCATTGAATGGTAATCGGCCAAGACAAAACTATGATGGTAAAGGTGAAATGTCAGATGTGTGCATCAAAAGAAAAATACGCAACAGACTTCAGGATATGGGGGATTCAATTTTCGTACAATCGCAGGATCGAACAGATGATGGTTTCCAATCTCTAAGAGATCGTGCGGACTCTAATGAAACATTGAAGAAGGCACTAGGTGATAAAAAATCTAAAATAACGTCGGACGAGTTTGCATCGGTTGCTTGCTCTGAATGGGTAGATGTCAGAAGTTTTGGTCAAGTGTTTGCATTCAAAGGCTCTGAACTTTCAGTTGGCGTAAGAGGACCAGTTTCGATACAGACTGCCGTCAGCGTAGATCCCGTAGATGTGACAAGCATGCAGATCACAAAAAGCGTTAATTCTACAACTTCGGATACAAAAGGATCAGATACAATGGGGATGAAGCATTTTGTAGAATTCGGTGTTTATGTATTAAAAGGTAGCATCAATACCCAGTTAGCTGAAAAAACTGGGTTTACAAACGAAGATGCTGAGAAAATCAAAATGGCACTTCAAACGTTATTTGCTAACGATGTATCTTCGGCGAGACCCGATGGCAGCATGGAGGTGAATAAAGTTTACTGGTGGGATCATACGTCCAAGCTAGGGCAATATTCTTCAGCAAAAGTGCATCGCTTGCTATCGCTTGAAAAGAAAACCGAGCATCCAGCTTCTTTTGAAGATTATGCGGTAGCACTTGGCTCGTTGGATAATTTGAATGTGGAGATTCTGGATGGTTTATGATGAAGATGACTTTCTGTTATTATCAGGAATTCAACATTTTGTATTTTGTAAACGACAGTGGGCATTGATTCATATTGAACAGCAATGGGAAGAAAATGATTTGACGATTGAAGGGCAAGACCTTCATAAAAAAGCTGACGAGCCATTCATCAGAGAAAAACGGAAAGACAAACTCATCATTCGAGGAATGCCTGTAAAATCGTATAACTTAGGCACATCAGGTATTTGTGATGTTGTTGAATTTATTCAGAATAAAAATGGCGTATCGATACATGGTGAGGAGGGACTTTATCTTCCTGTTCCGATTGAATATAAACACGGAAAACCCAAAGAAAATGATGCGGATATTCTGCAAATGGTTGCTCAAGCCCTTTGTCTAGAGGAAATGCTTTTATGTTCAATTGATGTAGGATATCTATTCTATAATGAAACCAAACGAAGATCCGAAATACAAATTACCCCTGAATTACGCGATAGAGTAAGGAAGATGTTTGCCGAGATGCATGATTTATACCTAAAAAGACATACTCCCAAAGTGAAAACAGGTCCCCATTGTGAACGTTGTTCATTAAAGGATATCTGCCTTCCTAAGCTAATGAATAAGGAATCAGTCAGTTCCTATTTGGAAAGGAGGCTTGGTTTTGAAAAAATTACTTAATACAATTTACGTTACCACGCCAGATTCCTATCTTTCTTTGGATGGCGATAATCTTGTAGTATTAAATAATGATACAAAAATTGGTAGAGTCCCGATGCATAATATTGAATCTATCGTGACCTTTGGCTATTCAGGTGCAAGTCCAGCTTTGATGAGATACTGCGTGGAGCACAATGTATCCTTGACTTTCATGAGACAGAGTGGGAAATTTATGGCAAGGGTGATCGGTCCTTCAAGAGGAAATGTAACTCTTCGAAAAAAACAGTATCAAATTTCCGAAAATGAGAGTGAATCAGTGAAAATCGCTCGAAACTTTATTATCGGGAAAGTTTATAATCACAAATGGATACTGGAACGAGCAACTAGAGATCACCCTTTGTCAGTGGACATAAAATCTTTTAAAAATGCATCGCAACAGCTTGCTTTTTTGTTGAAAGAAATAAAGGTCTGCGATAACTTTGAATCATTGAGGGGCTTGGAAGGGCAAGCTGCAGTCTGTTATAACCGTGTGTTTGACGAAATGATTTTGCAACAGAAAGAGCATTTTTATTTTCATGGGAGAAATAGAAGGCCTCCACTCGATAATGTAAATGCAATGTTATCATTCGCGTATACATTATTGTCGATTGATATTGCTGGAGCTTTGGAGCAGGTGGGGTTAGATGCATACGTTGGTTTTTTTCATCGTGATCGACCAGGAAGAGCATCGCTAGCTTTGGACTTGATGGAAGAATTTCGCGGAATCATGGCAGACAGGTTTGTAATTTCTTTAATTAATTTGAAGGTCATTAATGAAAAAGATTTTATCCAAAAAGAAAATGGCTCTGTGATTATGACCGATGAGGGTAGAAAAAAATTTATATCAGCTTGGCAAAGTAAAAAACAAGAGCCCATTATGCACCCATTTTTGGATGAAAAAATAACTTGGGGATTAGCTCCATATTCTCAAAGTCTGTTGCTTGCGCGGTCTTTAAGAGGAGATTTGGATCAATATCCACCATTTCTATGGAAGTAGGGGAAGTAGGTGACATGTTATTCTAGCATTGATAACCTATGATGTCAGCGTATCGGATAAAGCAGGTAGAACTAGATTACGCAAGGTAGCAAAAACTTGCCAAAATTATGGGCAAAGGGTACAAAATTCTGTATTTGAGTGTATTGTGGATAATACTCAACTTACCGAATTAAAAATTAAGTTGTTGGATATTATTGATACGAATGAGGATAGTTTGAGGGTCTACATCATCGGTAATAACTACAAAAATAAAGTCGAACACTTTGGAACGAAAAAAGCTATGAACTTGGAAGATGTATTATTCTTCTAGTGCGAACCTGAAGTGAACATAAAAGTATTAGAAGCTTCGCACCTCGATGATGTAATATAATTGACTTGATTGTTTTAATATTTATTGTAAAAACGAGTTATAGTGAGTTAATCTGTTGATTTATACATAAATTCATTGATTATCGCTATAATTCGCAGTCGCACTCCTCGTGAGTGCGTGGATTGAAATTTCGTTCAAGTCAACAATCCAATGTTCAATGTCCGTCGCACTCCTCGTGAGTGCGTGGATTGAAATC